>NC_020911.1:1633957-2269685 GCF_000155675.2 Octadecabacter antarcticus 307 | reverse complement strand
CACCGGACGTGTCATAATAGGCCCCGCGCCCACCTACACCGACAGTTTCTGCAACCGTAATCTGAATATGATCGACGTAGTGGTTGTTCCAAAGCGGTTCAAACAACACGTTGCCAAACCGAACGGCCATCAGGTTCTGCACCGTTTCTTTTCCGAGGTAATGGTCGATGCGGTAAATCTGGCCTTCATCAAAGTGTTCGGCAAGTGTCGCGTTCAACTCCTTGGCCGTCGTGAGATCACGGCCAAACGGTTTCTCAACCACCACGCGGCTACTCTCATCAGCAATGTTGAATCTGTGCAAACATTCGGCCAAGTCCCCGAACAAGCTGGGTGCGACCGAGAAATAAAAGGCGTTGATGACCTTAAACCGGATCAACGCGTGTAATTCTCTCCAACCACCATCGCCCTTGGCGTCGACTGGAATGTAGTGCAACTGGGCCAAGAACCGTTCGATACAGTCGGTTTCCGATGCTTCATCGCCACCAAATTCCGCAATCGCATCGCGGATCATCTGGCGGTAGCCATCACTGTTCATATCAGCCCGTGCGGCACCAATAATGCGCGCGCCCTTTGGCATCTGCCCCGACAAAAAGCGGCGGAACAGGCCGGGCAGGATTTTACGACGGGCCAGATCGCCCGTACCCCCAAAAATCACGAGGTCAAATTCTTCAACTGGGATCACGCGCGAGACCATGTGGACCTCCAATAAAGGGTTAGCGCTAACGCAGCCTAACTAGCTGCCCGTTTGGCTTAAGTCTAGCGCGATCCCCACCACATTGACGGTTTCAGGCGTGCGGGCGTTGACCGTTTGGCCCACCACTTTGCAACTTGGCGCAACCGCGACGTTGCCAACCAATACCAAAGCGTCCCTTTGTAGTGGTGATTGAACGGGCAAACCCGCATGCAAATCGCACAATTAGTTTTGATTTTAGCCCAATACCCAAAACACGCCTTGGCGTTGCTTCAATTTTGTTACTGGCAAAGAACCCGTCGGTGTCTTTGCTGCGCAAACTATGATCTCATATCGCGCGGGTGAACATGTCGTTCATTTGATCAGAGCAAGCAAAAACTCGTTTGATCTCAAAGCCCGCGGCAGCATCACCTTCAAGCAGATGTTCGGGCGTATTATTGGTGGGCCATGTCATTTCGCCACCTTACGCGTCCAGCTCAGCATCCCAATAGAGAAAGTCGAGCCATGATGCATGAAGGTAGTTCGGCGGAAACTTACGCCCCATATTGCGCAGCTGTTCGGCGGCCGGTTGGCGGGGTGGTTTGCGCAGTGACAACCCCGAACGGTGCAGCGATTTTGATCCTTTATGTAGATTGCATCGCGAACAGGCCGCCACAACGTTTTTCCACGATGTAATGCCACCCGACGCACGGGGCACCACGTGATCAAAGGTTAAATCGCCCGTAGTGCCGCAGTATTGGCAGGAAAATTCATCCCGCAAAAACAAGTTGAAACGCGTAAACGCAACCTTCTTCTGGGGTTTGACAAAATCGCGCAACACCACCACCGACGGGATGCGAATTTCCATTGATGGGGATCGCGCCACTTCGTCATATTCGGCAATGATATCAACACGGTTAAGCCATGCAGCCTTAACCGCATCCTGCCAAGGCCACAGCGACAGCGGATAATAGGACAGCGGGCGATAATCCGCATTCAAAACCAACGCGGGGCGATGTTTCAGCGCCGCCGATTGGCGCACAAAGTCCGTCCTAAAGTCGCCAACATTTTCGCTACCAATTCGCAAAACCGAATCCACCCTGTTCACCCCTTCAAGGCATCAGAGCGGGAGCCCGCTCCTACCATAAGATAAACTATATATGGCAGCCGCAAAGGGGCAACCCTAGATATTGGCCCGAGAACTAGATCACGTTATCTTGGTCGCCTAGATCAAGCCAGGCCCAACCGTTCCCGCATAAACGCTAGCGCAACTTCCAACCCATCTGGCGCAATGCCGTGGCCTGTACCCTTCTGGATATGGGCGAACACTTCTTTCCATCCAGCTGTTTGCAGCGCTTGCGCCGCGTCTGGCAGCGATTGTACGGGCACAACGTCATCTTGGTCGCCGTGGATCAACAATATTGGCGGGCGGCAAACGGCCTCATCCTCCAAGGCTTCCGGCAAAAGCAACCGACCAGAAATTGCAACAAGTCCGGCAATCGGATCTTCGCGGCGCGGCAACACATGCAGCGCAATCATCGTGCCTTGGCTAAAGCCCAGCACCATCACCTGTTCGGGCAGCAGGTCTTCGTCGACCATAATCCCGTCAAGGTAGGCATTCAAATCAGCCGCCGCGTGTTCCAGCCCGGCGTTGGATTCTTCTTCGGACGAACCATCAATCCACGGAATCGGGAACCACTGGAACCCCATCGGGGCACCTGCGCAGTCTTCGGGGGCATCGGGCGCGAAAAACGCGGTGTCGGGCAGGTGTTCGGCCAACGGATCAGCGAGCCCCATCAAATCGGCCCCATTGGCGCCATACCCATGAAGGAAAATTACCGCTGATCGCATTTCACCTGATGCAGGCTCGCGCCGCTGTGAATTCAAAACCCGTGTCATGTGATGCCGTCCCTGTTCTTTGAAATTCGGTAGTAGGCCCACAACAGGCGCGCTGCAACCGATCGCCAAGGTGCCCAATCTTGTGCCATCACGCGGAACGCTTTTTCTTTCGGGCGTTCCGGCAGTTCGTACAAAATGCGTGCGGCTTCTTGTAGCGACAGATCACCTGGCGCGAAAACATCTGCGTGGCCCAGACTAAACATCGTATAGACCTCAGCCGTCCACGGACCGATGCCCGGCACCGCGACAAGGGTTTTGATGACGCGGTCCGTCGGCTGATCGCGCAAGCCGTCAAAATCAATGTCAGCATTGGCCAATTCATGGGTATAACGGATTTTCTGACGACTGAGGCCAATCGCGCGCAACTGGTCTTCTGACGCCGCGCAACAAGCGTCCGGCGTTGTCATGCCCGCATCCTTCATCCGCCCCCAGATCGCATTGGCACTGGCGACGCTGACCTGTTGGCCAACAATTGCCGACAGCAATTCACTAAACCCGTCCGGTTTTCGCCACAATGGCAGTGGCCCCGTCAAAACATAGGCCGCCTTCATCTTCGGGCAGTGTGCGGCAAGCCAATCCATGCCTTCAACCACACAGGCGTCCGTTTCAATAATGCGACCCTTCATGGCGCAATTGCCATCTTCACCGGCGCCAGCGACGACACCCAAAGAAGCGCGTCCTGCATGGACGCCAACTGCTGCGCCACTGGCATCTTTGGGCGGTCCAACAGCAACACCGGCAGTCCCAACTCGCGTGCCGCATCCAGTTTTGCGCGGCCACCCTGCCCGCCAGCATTTTTGGCGACCAAATGGGTCACACCAAGGGCGCGAAACAACGCCGCTTCGCTGGCTTGGGTGAATGGCGGACGGCCAATGATAAATTCACCACCTTCAAACGGCAGAGGCGCTGTTGGCGGATCGATCATCCGCACCAAGATCCGCTGACCCGCAAGGTTTGCATAGTCCGCCAAGGTCAGCCGCCCCGTCGCCAGAAACACTGTCGATCCATCCGCAATGTGGTTCACCGCATCGCTTGGCGTAGCAATCGCTGTCCAATTGTCACCGTCCTCGGGCGTCCATACGGGCCGCACCACTTGCGCGTAAGGCATGCCCAATTCGCCACAAATTCGTGCCGTGCGGTCGCTGATCTTTGCCGCAAACGGATGGGTCGCATCAAGAACGGCACTAATCGCCGCGTCGCGCAGATACGATCGAAACCCGTCCTCGCCGCCAAAACCACCAATACGCGTTGGCACCGGTAGCGGTTCTGGGGACCGCGTCACACCCGCCAATGACGCGATGACCTTAATACTTTTGTCCGCCAGCCCCCACGCAATGCGCTTGGCCTCACCGGTTCCAGCCAGCAACAACAACGTCATTTTGTTGCTTGCCCGATGATGTTTCCAGCGCGGTCAATGATCACCACGTCCAGCATCGGCACCGCTTCCCTAAACTGAAGTGCGGCCTGCCCGACCGCTTCTTTGGCGACACGCGCGGCCAGCGGCGCGCCTGCAATTTCATAAGCCTCAAGTGCAGTGTTCGCCTGCGCCACCCGCCCGATACCCGCCCAGTCGGCAAGCACATCAAAATCCACTTGGCTGCGTCCGGAATGTAGATCGACCGCCCCCTGTGCCAGCTTGGTCATCTTACCGATACCACCACCGATCGTCAGGCGGGCAACCGGATTGCGTCGCATATATTTGACCATACCCCCGACAAAGTCCCCCATATCCAGCATCGCGTGATCCGGCAGCCCATACAGCGCCTGCACGATTTTTTCCGACGTGTTGCCGGTGCAGCCAGCCATATGGGTCTGCCCGTCCGCACGCGCCACATCAATTCCGCGATGAATGGACGCGATCCATGCCGCACATGAAAACGGCCGCACGATTCCTGTCGTTCCAAGAATGGACAGGCCGCCCTTGATACCAAGCCGTGGGTTCCATGTTTTCAACGTAATCTCAGCACCATTCGGGATACTGACCGTAATTTCAATATCAGGATTTTGGCCGTATTCGCTGGCCATTTCCGCCACCATCTCATCCATCATCGCGCGCGGCACGGGATTGATCGCAGGTTCGCCAACCCCAATTGGCAGGCCCGCCCTCGTCACGGTCCCCACGCCCAGCCCGGCGCTAAAAACAACACCGCCCGTTGATCGTTCCACCCGTACAATCACCGTGACGCCATGGGTCACATCGGGATCATCGCCCGCGTCTTTGACAATGCCAGCCTCGGCCCATCCATCACCTAGAACCACACCAATGACTGGGAATTCCGGCGTTTCACCTTTTGGCAGCGTAATTGACACCATTGATGGAAACGCCCCGCCCCACAGCCCTATTAATGCGGCTTTGGTCGCGGCGGTGGCACAGGCCCCGGTGGTCCAGCCACGGCGCAATTGCGGGCCGCCAATTTGTGTGGGGGATATGCGTGTCATCATCGATACCTTAACCGCGCAGCCCCGTGACGCCAATCCACAATGCTACGTCGTTTGTCACCTTTCGCGCGCGCCCATCTCGCGCCATAACAGGAACATGGAAACGCGACTCCCCTCACACGATTGGCCGGTGCTTGAACGCGGTTGGGTTTGGCTGTGCGGCGCAGGCCCCGGTGATCCGGGCCTATTGACGTTGCACGCCCTGAATGCGCTGCGCCAAGCGGATGTCGTGATCTATGACGCGCTGGTGCAAGAGGCCATTTTGGACTGGGCGCCACAGGCCGACCACATCTATGCTGGCAAGCGCGGTGGCAAACCCAGTGCGATCCAGCGCGATATATCACTCCGCTTGGTTGATCTGGCCCGCGCTGGCAAACGTGTTTTGCGTCTTAAGGGTGGCGATCCGTTCGTGTTCGGGCGCGGCGGTGAAGAAGCACAGACGCTTGTGCAGCACGGCATCCCGATCCGCATTATTCCGGGTATTTCCGCGGGGATCGGTGGGCTGGCCTATGCTGGTATTCCCGTCACCCACCGCGACGTGAACCAATCGGTGACCTTCGTGACAGGTCATGATCAATCCGGCAACGCAACGTCGAGCCTGGATTGGGCCGCAATCGCCAAAGGATCGCAGGTGATCGTGATCTACATGGGCATGAAACACATCGGGCAGATATCCGCGTCTTTGATCGCGGCGGGGCGCAGCACGTCTGAACCCGTTGCGGTCGTGACATCGGCGACCACCGATCAGCAAAATGTACTCGAAACAACGCTTGGCACCGTCGAAGCGGACATCGCCAAAGCTGGGGTCGAACCGCCGTCTATCATCTGTATTGGCCAAGCCGTGCGGATGCGCGATGTGTTGAACTGGCAGGCGCAAGCGGCAGGCATCGCGCCGACAAACCTTGACCCGTTGGGCCGTGGCCGCCCCGCTGAAACGGCCTAAGCCATGTCTGGCCTGATCCTCGCGGCCCCAACATCAGGCGCCGGTAAAACCACCGTGACATTGGGCCTGCTGCGCGCCTTGAAGAACGCCGGCCATGTGGTCCGGTCCGCTAAATCCGGCCCGGATTACATCGATCCACAATTTCACGCCGCCGCGACGGGCCGCCCTTGCGTCAATCTTGATGCGTGGGCGATGACCAACGCGCGGATCAAATCTTTGGCGTCAGGGTACGGCGATCTGATCATCGAAGGCGCAATGGGCCTGTTCGATGGTGCGCCGCCAAATGGCAAAGGATCAACGGCGGACTTGGCGCGCATCCTTGATCTGCCCGTAATTCTGCTTGTCGATGCCAAAGCCATGTCGCAGTCTGTTGCCGCGTTGGTCGCTGGATTTGCAGGGTTTGATGCCCGCGTCCGTGTGGCAGGTGTAATTTTGAACCGCGTCGGTTCTGATCGCCATGCTTTGATGCTCAAGACCGCGCTGGCACCGCTGAACATTCCGGTGCTTGGCACAATCGCGCGACGCGATGATCTATCGCGCCCGTCACGCCACCTTGGTCTGGTGCAAGCGGGTGAAATGCCGGACTTAGACGCGTTTCTGGATCGCGCGGCAGATATTGTCGCCCGCAACGTAGACCTTACAGCCCTGCGTGCGCTGATGGCGCCATCAAACTGGCCTGCGGACAGGCCAGCCAACGTTGATCCCGCGCAAAACCCCATGCGCATCGCCATTGCCCAAGACGCTGCATTTTCGTTCACCTATCCCCATATGCTGGCGGACTGGGCGCGATCTGGCGTTACGATACTGTCATTTTCGCCCCTTGCAGATGATCCCGTGCCAGATGCGGACCGCGTGTTTCTGCCCGGTGGCTATCCTGAACTTTATGCCCGCCAGATCGCAAGCGCAAAAACCTTCATGCAAAGCCTAAAGAACGCCGCACAAACCACTGATATTTATGGTGAATGTGGTGGATATATGACACTAGGTGAAACGCTGATTGACGGTGACGGCACGGCACATAAAATGGCAGGGCTTCTTGGCCTGACCACCAGCTTCAAAGAACCCAAACTGCATTTGGGCTACCGGACATTGCAGCAACGCGTACCGCATTCATTGATTGCAACCGCAAGTGCGACGAACGGCTTTTCAGCGCACGAATTCCATTATGCAACGACGCTCGACGCCCAAGGCAGCGCGCTGTTTGATGCCTCGGATGCACAAGGCACGTCTCTGGGTCCGATCGGTCTTATTGACGGTCGCGTCGCAGGCTCGTTCGCCCATATCATTGATCGCGTCTGAATTTTTGCGCTCAGCCATTGCCAACCCCGTGGGTGAGGCGTAGCCAATTTAAATGACTGATACCGCAGCCCCAAATCTTGCCCAAATCCCGGATGACCGCCGCGCAAAACGAAATGTCGCGGTTCTCGTTCTCGCGCAAGCCATCCTTGGCGCGCAAATGCCGATGATTTTCGTGGTCGGGGGATTGGCGGGCAAACAGCTGGCCTCTAACATCTGCTGGGCGACTTTGCCGATTTCGCTGATCATTTTCGGGTCAATGACAACCGCACCATGGCTGTCGCCACTGATGCAATCGCACGGACGGCGGTTCGGGTTCTATATTGGCGCATTGGCAGGTGCGGTAGGCGCGGCAATCGCGGCCTATGGATTATACATCGGATCGTTCACCGTGCTGTTGATCGGGTCCTATTTCACAGGAATCTATATGTCGGCGCAAGGATTTTACCGCTTTGCCGCGACGGACACGGCATCTGACAGCTTTAAACCAAAGGCGATTTCATATGTCATGGCAGGCGGATTGTTGTCAGCAATCCTAGGCCCGCAACTCAATAAACTTGTGGATAGCAATTTTGTGGTGCCGTTTTTGGGCACCTATCTAGCAATCATAGTCCTCAATTTAGTCGGAATGTTCCTGTTCCTCGCGCTTGATTTGCCCAAAGGGTCGCGCGGACAGCCCAAGGTGGCCGGACCGACACCGCGAACCCGCGGGCAGCTTTTGTCGGACCCAAATATTCTGGTGGCAATCATAATCGCACTTGTGGCCTATTCCCTGATGAACCTTGTCATGACGTCGACACCATTGGCTGTCGTAGGCTGCGGATATGCCCTTGATAACGCAAATGATATTGTTTCAGCGCATGTATTAGCGATGTTTGCGCCCAGCTTTTTCACAGGCCATCTGATCGTGCGCTTCGGCGTCAAACCGATCATGGCAGTTGGCCTTGTAATCCTCGGGGCTGCGGGCATTGCCGCGCTCTTTGGCGTCAGTGTTGCCGAGGGTGAACAACCGTCGTTGTTTAGCTTTTATGCAGCATTGATCCTGCTGGGCTGCGGCTGGAACTTTGGCTTCATTGGCGCAACGACACTACTGACGTCATCCCACGCCACCCACGAACGCGGGGTCGTTCAGGGCCTCAATGATATGATCGTTTTCGGGTCCGTTATGGTGGCATCTCTGGCATCAGGCGGTTTGATGAATTGTTCTGGTGGATCACCCATCGAAGGCTGGACAGCCGTCAATGTCGCAATGGCACCGTTCTTGATGCTTGCGGGTGGCGCGTTGATTTGGCTGGCGTTGCGCCCCAAGGGCGCACAAATCTAAAAATTGACCAAAAGGCGCACAAATTTATAGTCGCCCCAAAGGCACACAGGTTTAAGACCAGCGCAACAGCCGCCATTTGGCACGAAACGGGCTGATCCCGACAGTGCCTTGCGCCACACGCCACGGCTCTTTCGCAATCTGGCGCAACAGCGGTTCGGCCTGCCATGCTTCGAGGAATGCAGGATTGCTTGGGACTGGTCGCGCGATGTCTTTCAGCGCCTCCCTTGCCAGCGCAGCAATCGCGTTCTCGCGTCCGTCCAGCAGCGGCAAACGGCCCTTTTCCTCAAGCGCGGACACCGCCTTTAGGTAACGCGCCAAACCTGCCGCGCGCGCGAACCGCATGACGTCTTCACGGCTCACAGCACCCAACGCCCGCGCGCCCTGCCACATCAGCTCCCCCGCGGTCGCATCAAGGTATTCGTCGAAATGCGCTGCGTCTTCAAATGCGTCCGTATAGACATCCCAACGCCGTGCCGCGACCAGCCGATCCAGCGCGCGCGCGCCGTCGACATCCAACACGTCGGCCAGCGTTTGTGTGACCTCATGGCGGCGCACTGTCCCGCCCAAAGCGATTTCTTCAAGTGCATCACGCCACCATTGCAGGCGCATTTCAGCAATCATCGGTTCGCTCGTTACCCAAGGCGCGCGGGCGATTTCGACGTTGAATGCATAGATCGGAAATAATATGCGGCGTGCAGCGACAGGCGCCGCCATTACCGCCAAAAACCGGTCGGGATCACCGCGTTCGACAATGCCAGCGCAGGCCTCAAAACTCACGATGCGGCCCCATCATTGACCCAGTCTTTAACCCCGTCGCGCACCAACTTCCATCGGATCGCATCCAACAGGGCATCAAATGACGCATCCACAATGTTGGCGGACACGCCGACGGTGGACCACGTGCGGCCCTGCCCGTCTTCGCTGTCAATGATGACCCGCGTGACGGCTTCGGTGCCGCCATTTGTGATGCGCACCTTGAAGTCGGTCAGATGGATGTCAGCGACGCAATCGGCGTAACGCCCAAGGTCTTTCATCAACGCGCGGCTCAGCGCGTTGACCGGACCACGGTCAGACCCATCCGGCCCAAGGCTTTCAGAGACCGACATCGTCTTGACGCCGTCCACTTTGACGACAACGACAGCTTCGGACAGCGACACCATCTCATTGCGTTTGTTACGGCGGCGTTCGACGGTGACGCGGTAGCGTTTGACTTCGAAAAACCTCGGCATTAGCCCCAGTTCCTCGCGGGCCAGTACCTCAAAGCTCGCTTGCGCGGTGTCGTAGGAATAACCAGCAGCCTCGCGGTCTTTGACGCGGTCCAAAATTCGCTGCAACGCGGGATTACCTTTGGCCACCTCCAGCCCCATCTGCGTCAGTCGTTCGCGCAGATTGGATTGGCCCGCTTGATTGGACATCGGCACAATGCGGCTGTTGCCGACCAACGCAGGATCAATGTGTTCATATGTGCTGGGGTCCTTGGCAATGGCCGACGCATGCAACCCGGCCTTATGGGCAAACGCCGATGCACCGACATAGGCCGCCTGACGGTGTGGCACGCGGTTCAAAATTTCGTCTAGACAGCGTGACACCTTACGAAGGCCTTTTAGGGCCTCCTGCGTCACACCTGTTTCAAACTGACTGGCATATGGTTGTTTCAACAACAACGTCGGGATCAATGTCGTCAGATTGGCATTGCCGCACCGCTCTCCCAAACCGTTTAGGGTGCCTTGAATTTGGCGCGCCCCTGCCGCCACTGCAACCAGCGAATTGGCCACTGCATTTTCGGTATCATTGTGCGTGTGGATGCCGATGTGCGTGCCCGGAACGCCCGCCTCAATCAGCGCCTTAACACCGCTGCGCACATCATGAGGCAACGCGCCACCGTTGGTGTCGCATAGGACAACCCAGCGCGCACCTGCATCATAGGCCGCCTTGGCAGATCGGATCGCGTAATCAGGATTTGCCTTAAACCCATCAAAGAAATGCTCGGCATCAAACAACGCCTCGCGCCCTTGCGCCACGATATGTGCGATAGACGCCGTAATATTTTCGACGTTCTCGTCCAGTGAAACGCCCAGCGCGGTCTTCACATGAAAATCATGGGTCTTACCCACCAGACACACCGCGGGCGTGTTCGCATTCATCACCGCTGCCAGCACTTCGTCGTTGTCCGCAGATCGACCGGACCGCTTGGTCATCCCAAACGCTGTCATGGTGGCACGGGTCTTTGGCGCAGCCTCAAAAAACTCACTATCCGTTGGGTTCGCCCCCGGCCAACCGCCTTCGATGTAATCAACCCCAAGATCATCCAGCATCGCGGCCACGCTGTGCTTTTCCGCCGTCGAAAACTGCACGCCTTGGGTCTGCTGCCCGTCGCGCAAGGTGGTGTCGTAAAGATAAAGACGCTCCATCAGCACCACTCCTGCATGTCTTTGCTTTTAAAATATCCCGGGGAGCGCATAGCGCGGGGCAGCGCCCCCTTCACTGTCTTAAGCGCCGAAGGCGCGCCCCCCGCCCGCCGCAGGCGCTGATCGCAGATCATAGGAGACCCTCCAATTTGGAGGAGTCAAAATTCGCGTTCGGAATTAATTCAACGCCGACTTTTGACATGCGAACCTCGATTCCAGCTTCCGCTGCCTTATTTTTGATCTCGTCTAGGGCCGAGAAATTTTTGGTTTGCAAAGCAGTCGCTCGAATCTCTGTGATTTTGTCGTTTAATAGATGCAGATGAATAGGCGCGTTTAGGTCAATATTGTCGAAATCAGAGTATTGACCGCTCGGAAGCCCGTGAACTTCTCGGGCAGCTCTAAATTCATCAGAAAGAAACCCAACAAATCGCGCATTGTCCAAGAGCATTTGTGGCTTCGGCCTTAACGCGTTCAACTTAGAGATCATTAGGTGAGTATTCAGATCATCGGAAAGCGCCGCCAATATTTCCTTATCCGCTGTGAAGTCGGGGGCTGCTGTCGGCGTTAACTCCATTGTCGCGGTCCGCCAACCAATCAGAGTTTTTTCAGCAAACTGAACCTTGGCTGCGGTCCAATCCATCGGCTTGCGGTAATGCGTGCTCAGCATCACAAACCGGATCACCTCCCCCGGTACACCCTGCTCCAACAAATCACGCACAGTGAAAAAGTTGCCCAAGGACTTGGACATCTTCCTGCCCTCGACCTGCAACATTTCGTTGTGCATCCAGACGTTGGCGAACCCGTGGCCCGCACAGGTCGATTGCGCGATCTCGTTTTCATGGTGCGGAAATTGCAAATCGTTGCCGCCGCCGTGAATATCGAATTCACCACCCAGCAGGTCCAGCGCCATGGCCGAACATTCGATATGCCAGCCCGGACGTCCACGACCCCACGGACTGTCCCAACCGGGCTGAACGTCGCTTGATGGTTTCCACAACACAAAATCCATCGGATCTTCTTTGTAGGGCGCCACTTCGACCCGCGCCCCTGCGATCATATCGTCAACAGAGCGGCCCGACAGCGCGCCATATTCGGTGTAGGACCGCACACGGAACAACGCATGACCCTCGGCCTCGTATGCGTGACCCTTGGCAATCAAATCCTCAATCATTGTGATCATCTGCGCGATGTATTGCGTCGCACGCGGCATGGCTGACGGCTCCAGCGCGCCCACGGCGGCCATGTCCTCAAGATACCAGCCAATCGTCTCGCTCGACCGCTCGGCAATCAGGTCTTCCAACGTACCCGCAGCCCCCGCCTGCTGGCGCGCAAATGCGGTGGCGTTGATTTTATCATCGACGTCGGTGAAATTGCGCACATAAGTGACATGGTCCGCGCCATAGGTGTGGCGCAGCAGCCGGAACAGCGTGTCGAACACAATGACCGGACGCGCATTGCCCAGATGGGCGCGGTCATAAACGGTCGGCCCACAGACATACATGCGCACGTCTTTATGGTCGATCGGGCTAAACTCGACCTTTTTGCGGACCTTTGTGTTGTACAGTTTGATCGCCATCGTTGAACCTCGAATATGCTTTAGCGCAGGTGTTGCCCGCGGACCTAGCAAGTTCAGCGATGGATCGAAACGTGAAAAAGCAGCCCGCGACTTAAGTTAGCAGGAAATAATACACGCAATGATGCAAATGCTCTTCATGCGGCGTGCATACCCTCGTGCGTTGCGCAAATCAACTGCGCAGCGCGCGCCCCCCTTACGAACGTTTAACACTGCTGCCCTAAAACCGCCCTTGGATATCCAATTGACACAGGTCACGGGTCACGGACCACCCACGCTTGGGGGCAAGCAACCGGGTGCAGACCCACGGCATTACAGATCGCGCAGGTCTGCCCAGTAAGGGCCTGCGCCGGACCACGTCACCATCGGCGGGCCCGCCTTCTTGTGAAACATCGCACGACACAAGACCGCTGCGCAGTTCCCTGCGCTCAGGCGGCGTTTGTCTTGCGCCTATGCCAAAGCGCCAGCGCGGCCCCGCCAGATTTCACGCAGGCATTTCAGTCATAACTGACGACCTCGATTTCGATTCCGTTTTCCTCGCAGAAATAAAAACGATGGCCCGGCTCATAATCCGCATGGCTGTGCGTGTTATACCCCTTGGCCTTCACAGCGGCCTCAACCCTGTCCAAATCATCCACGACAACGCCGATGTGGTTCAGACCCGCCTTTTCGCGGTAACTGGTGTGCGCCGCTTCTAACGGGACACCGTCGGGACCCGTATACAAAGCAAGGTAAAACCCCTCGCCGCCCACGTGCACAGATCGCCCCGCGCCAATCGCACCGCCAGACCAGCGCCGATGCCAGCCGAAAAGATCGATCAGCATTGCCGCACTCGCGTCAGGGTCAACGACGGTGACGTTTACGTGTTCAAGATGGGCCATTTATTTTTTCCTTGTGGGTTGGTCCTGCATCCTGTGTAATTTCTCAAGTGCACTTGAGATCAAGGATTATTTTCATGGCCCGCCCAACAAACGGACTGACTATCGGGGACCTCGCGGATCGTACCGGCCTTGCCGTCTCGGCGATCCGGTTTTACGAAACCCACGGCATTGTGCATCCTCTGCGCAACGCAGGCGGGCATCGCCGCTATGACAAGGCAGACCTGCGACGGTTGTCATTTGCCATGATCGCCCAGCGGTTGGGGTTTTCACTGGCCGACATTGCTGGCCACATGGCACATCTGCCCACCCATAAAGCCCCCAGCAAATCCGATTGGGCCCGTATTTCGACCGCGATGCGTGTTGACATCACGGCGCGCATCACCCAGCTGGAAGCGCTGCGCGACAAGCTCGACGGTTGCATCGGTTGTGGGTGCCTCAGCCTTGATGCCTGCGCACTGTATAATCCGGCGGATACCTTGGGGCACAAAGGCACCGGACCACGCATTCTTCTGGATTGACACCGACCAGCGCCACTGGTCACGTGCGAACATGAAATTATCACATCGCATCACACATCTCACACCCGGCGGCTCTGATGGCTGGGAGGTCTTTTACCGCGCCCGCGCCCTGAAAGCCGCAGGTCAACCCGTCATCGAACTGACGATCGGGGAACATGACATTCGCACGCACCCAAGTATTCTGGATGCGATGCACGCAAGCGCGAAGGACGGGCACACAGGATACGCCGCAGTCCCCGGCACCGAGGCCTTGCGCCAGGCCGTCGCAACCCGCATTCAGACGCGCACGGGCGTGGCGACAACACCGGACAACATCCTGATCACCCCCGGCGGGCAAGCAGCCCTGTTTGCAGCCCACACAGCCGTTTGCGACGAAGGCGATGTCGCGCTTTATATTGATCCCTACTACGCCACCTATCCCGGAACGATCCGTGGGATCGGCGCGACGCCAAAGGCTATACCAGCATATCCTGACAACGGCTTTCAACCCCGCGCCTCTGACATCGCACGCCATGCCAAAGGTGCCGCAAGCATTATGATCAACACCCCCAACAATCCAACGGGCGCTGTCTATTCTCACGCCACATTGCAAGAAATTGCGACCACCTGCATTGAACATGACCTGTGGCTGATTTCCGACGAAGTCTATGATACGCAACTGTGGGACGGCGATCACATCAGTCCTCGCGCGCTGCCCGACATGGCGGAACGCACATTGGTCGTCGGGTCAATGTCCAAAAGCCACGCAATGACTGGAAGCCGTGTCGGCTGGATCTGTGCCCCGACTAAAGTCATTGAACATCTCATCAACCTTGCGACCCATACGACCTACGGCGTCGCAGGCTATATCCAAGACGCCGCCGAATTTGCACTGGGCCAAGGCGAAGCGCTTGAGGCTGAAATCTCCGCCCCCTTCGCGCGTCGTCGCCAGATCACAGAAACTTTGCTGGCCACACAAAACATCGTCAAAGGCAGCCCAATCCAAGGCGCAATGTATGCAATGCTCGACATCCGCGCGACGGGTTTGACGGGGAGTGCCTTCGCCAATGACCTACTCGACACCCACGCCATCGCCACCATGCCGGGCGAAAGCTTCGGCGTCGCTGCCGCAGGCCACATCCGCGTTGCCATGACCATCGACGACGAAACCTACAAATCCGCATTACAAACCCTGCTCGATTTCGCCACCACCAAAGCCGCTTAAACACAGCCTTTCTTGTGCCCTGACTTTGTCTCAAGAATATCCTGGGGGAGTCTGAAAAGCGGGAGGCGTCGTCCATCGGGCTTGAACCAATGGCGCACAATGAACGACGCCACTTGATCGGATTTGCGCAGCCAAATTTGAAACCACTAAGGACCAGCCATGACCACGTTCCGCAACCTTCACAAACCCGGCGATCCCTTCATTCTCGCCAATGCGTGGGACATCGGCTCAGCGCGGGTGCTGAAATCCATGGGCGCGCAGGCCATTGCGACGTCATCTGCCGCACATGCTTTCACATTCGGGCGTCCAGACGGCCTTGGCGTGTCCCGCGATGAGGCATTGGCCCATGCCGAAGACCTTGTTGCTGCCACGGGTTTGCCCGTTCAAGGTGATTTTGAAAACGGCTGGGGCGATGATCCTGATACTGTCGCTGAAACCGTCCGGCTGGCAGGCGAAGCAGGTCTTGTGGGCATCTGCATCGAAGATATCAAGCTGCCCAGTCCCGACGCCTACGCGCGCGCCTTCGCGATTGAGCGCATAAAGGCCGCCGCCGCAGCTGCGCGCGCTTTGCCAAATGACTTTGTACTCACGGCGCGTGCAGACGGCATTATGACTGGTGCTTACGACATCGAAGAAGCCATCTCCCGCCTGCAAGGGTTTGAAGCCGCAGGCGCTGATTGTCTTTATGCGCCGATCCCAAAAACCACGCTAGACGTGGCGCGGATTTGCGCTGCTGTCACTGCCCCTGTGAATGTCCTTGTTGCGGGGCCGATTTACACAGCCGAAACCCAGCGGTCCTTTGCGACCATGGGGGCTGCACGGCTTTCGCTCGGGTCCGCATTGGCACGGGCCACCCACCGTGTTTTGTACGACGCCGCCGCTGAAATGTTCGGCAACGGCCCCAAAGACGGCAGCTTTTCGCGTCTCGGGCTGTCCATATCGGGCGATACAATCGATGCGTTGCTGACTTAAGCTGCGGCAAAGTCTGCCTAGTTCCGCAGCGCTGCCAATCGGCACAAATCCCCCCCGAAAAAGCTACGGCGCGACGGCCCAAATTTAGCCCGCCGCGCCGCATGGTCGTAATCGTAAGATCAGTTTAGAACTGGAACGCAACGCGCACGGATGCCGTTGTCGCCTCAAAGTCCAGACCTGTGTTGTCGAAGTTACCAAACTCGTGCTGCAACACTTCACCACCAAGGCGGATACGATCGTTGAGCATGTAATCCATGCCAACACCGTAGAACGAACCTGTATCGTTGGCATCAAGTCCGCCGCCGATATCCAACGAAGCAACACCAACCGTCAAATACGGCAAAAAGGCACCTGCGTCATAACCGGCACGCAATTTCGCGCGCGAAACACTGTCTATGTCATTTCCGCCGTCCGATACATCGAAGCCGGACAGTTCCAATTCAGCACCCAGTACAAAGTTACCGAAATCGTAATCGTAACCGGCGTGGATGCCATATGTCGCGCCGTCGTCCTCAAAAACTGTACTGTCGTCTTCACTGCCTTCGGCATAACCAAGCGATCCGCCGACGTAAAAACCCGTCCAATCGGTTCCGGTACTATAAACAGGGGCGGCCATTGCGGCTGGGGACGGAGCGATGATCGGCTCCGAAAGGTTGCCAGCAAACGATGCGCTCGCAACGCTCATGGTCAGTGCAGTCGTTGTTGCCGCGAAAAACATTTTAGACATTGTAGGCTTCCTTCTCTTTAATTTTATTTTTTGGATAAGCTGCACACGAAATGCACGCAGTACTCTTCACCCTAAAATCGCTTCTAGATTCTGGTTGCCACCACTTCAGAAATTACATGGCACAATAAGCTGGGTTTCGCCCGAAACTGGCGCAGGCATAGGCCAAGCTGCGCCCATCCGGTCCCCATCACAAACTTGTGCATGATCCAATTTGAATTGGTTCAAAAACGACCAAACGTCGCAAAGACGATAGATTGTAAGGGTGTGACGTCTCACCATCTGGACATGGATCAAAAAACCATAACCGCAACAACTCATGCTGTCCGCGTCAACCTGACGATCGGTGCGCGGCGTGGTCGCGCGGCCCGTGGGCGGCCCGCTGCGCTGTAGAGAACCCAATTTCCCTACAGACAAAGGCCAAACACATGAACGACGAAACCCCAAACCGCCCTGCCCCAACTAATACCCAAGGCCGTGCCAGCCGTAGTGGTGGCCGCGCCGCCCGTCACGCAGCGCGTTCTTCTAAACTATCTGACGCCATGCGCCCCGTGCGAGCGGGCATGACGGGGGGCAAATATAAACCCCTTTCAGATGCAGATGTCCTGAAAATTCATGAGGCCGCGCTGACCGCGCTGGAAACCATCGGCCTCGCGGACGCGCCGCCATCGGGCGTCCAAATCCTGAC
This sequence comes from Octadecabacter antarcticus 307, assembly GCF_000155675.2. GTDB lineage: Bacteria > Pseudomonadota > Alphaproteobacteria > Rhodobacterales > Rhodobacteraceae > Octadecabacter > Octadecabacter antarcticus. The sequence goes on along the minus strand of NC_020911.1, from coordinate 2,252,146 downwards.
GGGCGCAGGGGCCATTCTCGGGGATGATGGGCGCATCCGTTTTCCGCGTGCCTTGGTCGAAGACATGCTTGCGATATCTTGCAAGGACCTGACCCTGTGTGGCCGGGACCCTGTCCATGACCTCGATCTGAGCGGGCAACGTGTGCATTACGGCACCGCTGGCGCTGCGGTGAATATGGTCGATGTGGCGGGTAACAATTTCCGCGAAAGCACGTTGCAAGACCTGCACGACGCCGCGCGGATCACTGACACGCTAGATAACGTTCACTTCCTGCAACGCCCGATGGTGGCACGCGATATTGCTGACAACCTCGAAATGGATCTCAACACGATCTACGCCTGCTGTGCAGGCACGACCAAACACATCGGTACGTCTATCTCTGACCCAAGCCATGCCGCCGAATGTCTTCAATTGGCTTACGCCATCGCTGGCGGCGAATCGAAATATCGGAAACGCCCGTTTGTGTCGATGTCCAACTGTTTCGTCGTTCCACCAATGAAATTCGCGACCGAATCCTGCGAAGCGATGGAGATTTGTATCCGTGGTGGCATGCCGATCTTGCTGTTGTCTGCTGGCATGTCGGGGGCAACTGCGCCCTCCACCATTGCCGGCGCGATCGTGCAGGCCGTGGCCGAATGCCTCGCAGGGGTTGTCTACGTCAATGCAATGGTCCCCGGTCATCCGGCAGTGTTCGGGACTTGGCCTTTCGGGTTGGATTTGCGCACCGGCGCGATGACAGTCGGTTCCGGCGAACAGGCACTGTTAAGCTCCGGTTGCGCCCAAATGCATGCATTCTACGGCGTTCCAGGTGGGGCCGTTGGTGGGGCAAGCGATTCAAAAATGCCCGACATGCAAGCCGGATGGGAACAGATGTGTTCCGCCGTCATGGCGGGCCTGAGCGGGCTAAACATGGTCTATGAGGCCGCAGGTATGCACGCCTCTTTGCTCGGCTTTTGCCACGAAAGCCTGATCCTCAGCGATGATCTGATCGGCCAAGCCCTGCGCTGTGTACGTGGCATCGAAGTGGACGACGAAACCCTGGCTTTGGATCAAATGCGCGAAGTGTGCATGGGCCGCCCAGAAAAGCCGGCAGTGGGTCATTACCTCGGCACCGATCGAACCCTCAGCCATATGGAACGCGATTGCGTCTATCCAGCGCTCGGCAACCGGATGAGCCCGAAAGAATGGGCAGAAAAAGACCGCCCCAACCTGATCGAGCAAACCATTGCACGCAAAGATGCTATCTTGGCCAGACGGTCCGCCGCGCGGTTTGATCCAGAATTGGACGCGACCATCCGCGCACGTTTCAAAATCCACCTTCCCGCCTGAGGGAAGGTGGATTTGGGTATTTAAGAACCAAAGAAGCGGGAAGAAAGTAAGACGTAATTAACCTTAACATTGCATCCTGTGTGAGCGGTACAGGCTGTGGAGCCGATGGCCGTAACCGAAGAAGACTCTGTGCCAAGACGCCTAGCGATCCTCTGGCGCAGAGTTTTTCTTCCGACTTCTTTGGTTCTCAAATACCTAATCTTTCGACGGGCGCGAAACGGTGCCACCGCCAATTGCAGCGCGCACGCCCGTGGTGCCCGATGCGCTGGTTGGCAACCCTTTGGCGACGCGCACTGCGAGGTAGGCAAACGCCTGCGCTTCCAGCATGTCGCCGTCAAACCCTGCGTCCTCAATTGGGGCTACGGGAACGGCGCAGGCATCTGCGATCATCCCCATAAGCGTAGGGTTACTGCGTCCACCGCCCGTTACAAACATGCGCGACGGCGGGCTTGGGCAGCCCTGCAAACCTTGCGCCACCGAGGTGGCACAGGCCATGGTCAAAGTTGCTGCAGCGTCCGCGTCCGACAGGTCTGAAACCGCGTTGGTAAGTCCAATAAATGCATCGCGATCCAGCGATTTCGGCGGCATCCGAAAGAAAAACGGATGCTGCAAGAACTGGTCAATAATTCGGTGATCAACTGTTCCCAAGGCGGCCAATTTCCCATCCAGATCAAACGACTGCCCCAATCGCGCCTGCATCAAATCATTGATCGGTGCGTTGGCTGGCCCAGTATCAAACGCCAGTAACGCCCCATCGCTTTGCGGCAAGGGCAGACTGGGATCGATCCACGTGAGGTTGCCAACACCACCCAAGTTTAGAATGGCAACAGGTTCAAACGCACCCATCTTTTTGGCCAGCGCAAAGTGATAAAACGGTGCCAGTGGCGCACCCTCGCCGCCCATTTGCACATCCGCACTGCGAAAATCCCAGACCACGGTTTTACCTGAGACATCGGCCAAAACGCTGCCGTCACCCGCCTGATGCGTGCCCCGCCCCTTTGGATCATGGGCCAACGTCTGCCCGTGAAAGCCGACCAAATCGGCATCGCCAAAGCCGCTCAAGACTTGTGCGTGAACCGTCTCAATCAACTCGCAGGCTTCGGCGATGTCGTCTTCCGGCCATTTTCCAAGTGCGGCGCGCAACACGGCAACTTGGGCTTTTGTGTAGGGGCGAAACGCACTTTCGCCAAACTCGATAAACGCATGGCCGTCCGTCACAATTTCGGCCGCATCGACACCGTCCAGCGACGTGCCCGACATGGCCCCAACGACACGCACCACTTGATCTTTCAACATGCTCTTCCCCTTGGCCCAACTGCCGCTTATAGAATGCGCGAAATCTACGCGAGGCAACACATCATGACCTACCATCCAAAATCCGATTTTATCCGTGTGATGATGGAACGCGGCTTTCTTGCCGATTGCACCGACTATCAGGGCTTGGATGACGCCTTTGCCGCGGGCGTTGTGCCCGCCTACATCGGTTTTGATGCGACAGCAAAATCGCTGCATGTTGGTTCCCTGATCCAGATCATGATGCTGCGCTGGCTGCAAAAGACCGGCCACCAACCGATCACGTTGATGGGCGGCGGCACCACGAAAGTGGGTGATCCATCGTTTCGCGCCGATGAACGCCCGCTGCTGACGCCCGATAAAATTGATGACAACATCTCGGGCATCAAAAAGGTTTTCGCGGCCTACATTAAGTACGACACAGGCCAGCCGAACAGCGCCTTGATGCTGAACAATGCCGAATGGCTCGACGATCTGAACTACCTCGATTTTCTGCGCGACATCGGCAAACATTTCTCTGTGAACCGGATGCTGAGTTTCGAATCAGTCAAATCGCGGCTCGATCGCGAACAAAGTCTCAGCTTCCTTGAATTCAACTACATGATCCTGCAAGCCTATGATTTCTTGGAACTTAACCGACGCTACGGTTGCAAATTGCAGATGGGTGGCAGCGACCAGTGGGGCAATATCGTAAACGGTATCGATCTGACGCGCCGCGTTTTGGATCACCAAATTTTCGGCCTGACATCGCCGTTGCTGACCACAAGTGACGGTAAAAAGATGGGCAAATCCCTGTCTGGCGCCATTTGGTTGAACGATGAAATGCTGAGCTCGTATGAATTCTGGCAGTTTTGGCGCAACACCACCGATTCTGATGTGGGTCGGTTCCTCAAGCTGTACACCGAACTTCCAGTTGCGGAATGTGACCGCCTTGGCGCACTTGAAGGGGCAGACATCAATGGGGCGAAAATCGTCCTCGCCAACGAAGTGACCACGCTTTTGCATGGAAAAGATGCTGCACAAGCCGCTGAAAAGACGGCCAAAGAAGTTTTTGAGAAGGGTGGTATCGGCGATGATCTTCCGACGCTGACCTTGGCCGCTTCGGACTTGGTGGATGGTATTTCGATTGTGCAACTTATTGTGAAATCTGGTCTGGCTGGCAGCGGCAAAGAAGCCAAGCGGCTGATTTCGGATGGCGGTGCGAAAATCAACGACGACATGTTGACCGATGCGGGCCGGATGATCACCGCCGCAGACCTTGAAACGCCAATAAAACTAAGTGCGGGTAAAAAACGCCACGCGCTTGTTCAATTAGGTTAACAACGCCAACACAGCGCCACCGATCAGCGCAATCACCAGCGCCACGCAGGCCGCCGCCAGCGGCGTTAACCTTGGAGCAGGGATATCTTGTAGATATTTTTGGCGCTTATTCATCGCGCTATTAACCATGCCTTAGATAAACGTGGGGTTAATGGTGCGATGATGCCAGCCTCCCGACCCTTGCAACAATACCCCCTGCAACAATCCGCTGCGTTTGCCCACGCGCTAACCGCATTCGGAACCGACGTGTCATGCGATGCACCTGTCATCCTCAATCGCCAGTTCGGACCATTGGGGCGGATCGGCTTTACATCGCGCGGGCCGCTAAACACCGATCATATGCGCGATCTGCGCCGTGACGGATTGCGCGTATTCAACGCCGAACACGACCAACCTGCCATCTACAAAGCCGCTGGTTTTGCCCAGATCATCACCCCCGCCCATCTGGCAGAATGGGACCTGCGTGCCAGCGCGCAAGATCGCCGTGCTGCCCTGCACCCAAAATGGCGCAACCAATTGCGCAAAGCCGAAGCGGCCAATCTGCATATTCGTGAGGTTACCTGGCGCGGTGCACCCCACCCACTTTTCACCCACGCAGATGCATTGGCGCTAAAGCGGCGATACAAACCGCTGCCCACCGCACTTATCACGACATTCGCCAGCCTGACCCCACATTGCGCGCTGATTTTTGAAGCCTCCGACAAGGGCCAGTTGATCGCCGCAATTCTGGTTCTGCGTCACGGACCAACTGCGACCTATCAAACCGCATGGACCAGCCCGCAAGGTCGCATCCACCACGCTCACAACCTGCTTCTGGCCCACAGCGCGAACCGCCTTGCCAGCTTGGGTCATCTGACATTTGATCTTGGGCTGGTTGAAACCGACCACGCCGCCCCCCTTGCGCGGTTCAAACTGCGCACAGGCGCGCACTTGCGCAGGCTTGGCGGCACCTGGGTCGCCATTCCTGGTTTTTAAATCTGCGCGCAAATCCATCCACGCCCACTGGCCCCCGCAGCGTTGATGCCGTAACACATCTATAACGTCGCCCCGACATTGTCCTTGACCATCCGCGAGACCGCCATGACCGACACCATCCTATCCCGTTGCGAGGCTATTGGCCTACGCCTCACCGAACAGCGTCGCACCATCGCAGGCGTGCTTGAATCGTCAGACGACCACCCCGACGTCGAAGAGCTGTACAACCGCGCGGTGGCGGCCGACCCACGCATCTCGCTCGCGACGGTCTACCGCACCGTCAAGTTGTTCGAAGAATCCGGCATTCTGGAAAAGCATGATTTCGGCGATGGCCGCGCGCGTTATGAAACTGCGGATCGTGAACACCACGACCATCTGATTGATCTGCAATCGGGTGAAGTGATCGAATTTATCGATGCTGAGATTGAAGCCCTACAAGACCGCATCGCAGACAAGCTCGGATATGAGCTGAAGGGACACAGATTGGAATTATACGGTGTTCCGAAACAGAAAGACAAATAATGTCTGATGTTCGCCCCCTCCTCGCCGTGCTGATTGATGCAGATAATGTGCCAGCCCGTCACGCAGAGGCGATCCTGAAAGAAATCTCAGGGATCGGGGAACCCGCTTTGCGCCGCGTTTACGGTGACTGGTCGTCAATTTCACTGAAAGGTTGGACAGAGGTCATTCCTGAACTGGGACTTGTGGCACGCCAAGAAACGGCAAACACCAAACAAAAGAATGCGTCCGACATCGGGTTGGTCATTGATGCGATGGACATCCTGCATGGTGGAAAATTCGACGGGTTTGTTATCGTATCTTCGGACAGCGATTTCACGGGGCTGGCCAATCGCCTGCGCGAAGATGGGCGCACAGTCATCGGTATCGGTGAAGCAAAAACGCCGCAATCCCTGCGCAATGTTTGCAACCGCTTCATTTTTATCGAAAACCTGATCAACGATGAACCCAGCGTGGCCAGTCAAGACACCAAACGCGCCCAACCCGTCAAGGCGCTGCCTCTGTTCAAAGACGCAATGGATAAACTGGAAAGCGAAGATGGCTGGTTTCATCTTGGTCCGATCGGCAGTCAGATCGCCGCCATTAAACCGGAATTCGATCCGCGCAGTTATGGCCATACGAAGCTGTCCGAACTGGCTAAGACCCTAAAGGGCCTCGAAACAAAATCAGTCGGCAATGACCTATTCATCAGGATCAAACTGTAATGGAAAACCTCCGCGGCGCGGTGTTTATGACGTTTTCAATGCTCGCGTTTGCAATCGAAGACGTGTTGATCAAAACCTTGGGCGCGCGCATCCCAATCGGCCAAATCCTCAGCGTGATCGGCGCTGGCGCCGCGATTGCCTTTGTCGTTTGGTTCATCGCCAAAGGTCAGCCGGTTTTCGTTGCCGCCCATCTGAACGGCCGTGTCTGGGCCCGTGGGTTCTTTGAGGTCATCGGAACAATGTTGTTTCTCACCGCCCTCATGCAGCTCGACGTGACCATGCTGTCGGCGATCATTCAGGCCACGCCCCTTGTCGTGGCCATGGGGGGTGCGATATTTTTGGGCCAAACCGTCGGCTGGAAACGTTGGACAGCGATCCTTGTGGGCTTCGTGGGGGTGCTGATCATCATCCGCCCCGGACTGGACGGCGTATCGGTTGCAACGCTGCTCGGCATTGGTGGCATGTTGGGCCTTGCGGGGCGCGATCTGGCAACACGTGCCATCAACGTCCCCATCTCTGGGGCGCACTTATCTCTGCATGCCTTTCTGTTGTTGATCCCCGCTGGTCTGGTGCTGTGCTGGCTGAACGGACAACCGATTGTTGTCATGTCCATGTCCGACAGCGCGACCCTCGCGGGTTGCATCGCTGTCGCATTGGTGGCCTATCTCAGCATTGTTGCTGCGACCCGCGCAGGCGATGCGGCTTTCATTTCGATGTTTCGCTACACGCGAATGTTGTTCGCGCTGTTCTTGGGGGTGGTGTTTTTAAATGAACGCCCCGACACCATGACGCTGATCGGCGTCGGCATCGTCATTGCCGCAGGACTGTTCACCTTCATCCGCGAAGCCCGCGCGCGGCGCACTTCCCAAGCCGTGCCTGAGCCGCTATAGGACCAGCAACATTCATTGTTTGCGCTAACAGCGCTTAGTCATAAAATTATTGATCAAAGGAATACACCATGAGCACGATCATCGACATCCATGCCCGCGAAATTCTCGATAGTCGGGGCAACCCGACGGTTGAGGTCGATGTGACGCTCGAAGATGGCACAATGGGCCGTGCGGCGGTGCCATCGGGTGCGTCCACAGGCGTTCATGAAGCCGTCGAAAAGCGGGACGGCGACAAATCCCGCTACATGGGCAAAGGCGTTCTGCAGGCGGTCGATTCCGTAAACGGCGAAATCGCAGACACCATTGTTGGTTTTGATGCCACCGAACAGGTGGCCATCGACATGGCGATGATCGAACTTGATGGCACAGACAACAAGGGCCGTTTAGGTGCAAACGCGATCCTTGGCGTGTCCCTCGCTGTCGCCAAAGCCGCCGCAGACTATATGGGCCAACCGCTGTTTCGCTACATTGGCGGAACGTCCGCGCGGGTCCTTCCCGTTCCGATGATGAACATCATCAACGGTGGCGAACATGCTGATAACCCAATCGATATTCAAGAATTCATGATCATGCCAGTGTCTGCAACGAACATCCGCGACGCGGTGCGCATGGGCTCAGAAGTGTTCCACACCCTCAAGGGTGAATTGACAGCCGCTGGCCTGTCCACAGGTATTGGCGACGAAGGCGGCTTTGCTCCCAACATCAGCTCCACCCGCGACGCCCTTGATTTCATTTTGAAATCTGTCGAAAAAGCAGGCTACAAACCGGGTGAGGACATTTATCTCGCACTCGATTGCGCCGCCACCGAATACTACGAGGGGGGCAAGTATGAGATGAAGGGCGAAGGTAAATCTCTCACCTCGGCAGAAAATGTCGATTACCTCGAAGCGCTGGTGAATGACTACCCGATCATCTCAATCGAAGACGGCATGTCCGAAGACGATTGGGACGGCTGGAACGCCCTCACAGCGCGTCTTGGTGACAAAATCCAACTCGTCGGTGACGATTTATTCGTGACCAACCCCGCGCGTCTGGCCATGGGCATAGAACAGAAGTCCGCGAATTCAATGTTGGTCAAAGTCAATCAGATCGGCACGCTGACCGAAACGCTGACAGCCGTCGACATGGCCCACCGCGCGCGGTTTACCAACGTGATGTCGCACCGCTCTGGCGAAACCGAAGACGCGACAATTGCCGACCTCGCGGTTGCCACAAACTGCGGTCAGATCAAAACGGGGTCATTGGCGCGGTCCGACAGGCTCGCCAAATACAACCAGCTGATCCGTATTGAGGAAATGCTGGGCGAAACAGCAATTTTTGCAGGCCGTTCAATCCTGCGCTAGATCCTCACCGATGATGTAAAGGGCCCCTGTGTTGCGGGGGCCTTTTCATTGGAATCGACTAGGTCGGTACGGCGCCAACAGCGCCACATACTCCGCGCCCTGCCCCAAAACCTCAGCCGCCACAGCCTCTCCTGCAATCGCAGCCAAAGTCACGCCAGAGTGCATAACCGCGATGTGCAGGCCCGTCGGTTCCACCGCCCCGATCACAGGAAAACCGTCTGCGGGCATCGGCCGATAGGCCAGCGCAACCCGGTCCCAGTCAAGCGTCGCACCTGCAATCATCGGGTCAAGCCAATGCAAGACCCGCGCTGCAATATCCTCAGCCTGTTCCGTCATGTCGGACGCTTCATCACCTTGATGGTTCGCAACCGCTGACGCCAAAATACGACCGTCTGGCAGCTGGCGCACTTCGCCATGCGGCGTCACCAGAACATGCGCAAGTTTCACCGCCACGGGCTTTGTCGTCACCAACACACCGGGGCGCACCAGCATCGGCAATTTGATCCCAAGACTGGACAGGATGTCCGGCGACCCAGTGCCCGCCGCGACCACAACATGCTGCGCCGCGATGGGGCCGACTCTCGTCTCAAATCCGCACACCGCGCCGTCTTTTTGGGCAATGCCAAGCACTTGAATGCCCGACACAATACGCGCGCCCGATGCCGTCAGTAACGCCGCAGCCAGCACGCCTGCGTCTGCGGCGCCTTCATGCGCAAACCGCAACACATCACTGGGCAATTCACGCACATCAGGCTCTAACGCCTCCGCTTGCAGGCCGTTCAAATGCGCAACCGGGTACCCGACCGCATCCAATTGCGCCTTCATCTTGTGCAACGCAGCGCCTTGTTCTTCCCACCAAAGCGCGCCTGACATCTGGATCGGTAGATCAGGCTGCACCGCCATAAGCCGCCCATACGCCGCGATCCCCGCAACCTGCAGACGGTGATGCGCGGTGTCTGCATAAAAGCTCGCGTTGATCCAACCGAACGACTGCGAACTGGCGCCAGCAGCACCACCATCGATCACGATCACCTCAGCGCCGGTTCGTGACAGATGCCACGCAATCGAAGCACCAATTATTCCCGCGCCAACAACGATCACTTTCATGGCGTTCCCCTGATAATCTTTCTCGTGGTCTTTCTCCACACAAAGCCTAACTTGCAAACATGACAGCACAAGACATCATCGACGCCCTGAACCTCACCCCGCACCCTGAAGGCGGGTTTTATCGCCAAACGTGGATCGATTCTGCGGCCGATGGCCGCCCAACCGGAACCTGCATCTACTTTCTGCTCAAATCAGGCGAGGCCAGCCACTGGCACCGCGTTGACGGCGTCGAAATCTGGCACTACCACGCTGGCGCGCCTCTGATCCTCAGCATTTCGACCACAGATACAGGTCCCAGAACCGAAACCTCCCTCGGCCCCGACATCATGGCAGGCCAGCGCCCCCAAGGCATCGTGCCCAAAGACGCATGGCAGGCCGCGCGCACCACCGGCGATTGGACACTGGTCAGCTGCACCGTCAGCCCTGGCTTCTCATTTGACGGCTTTACCCTCGCTCCACCAGATTTCAACATCCCCGGGGAAACGTAGTTTCACCGTCCAAGGACAGAGCGTTTGCCCTTCGCAAATGCGGAGTCCGCCATCACCCCAAGCCCGACACAAAAAAACGGGGACCGAAGCCCCCGCTTAGTTTCGCCGTTCAGGCTCATTTTAGTGTACCGCCCAGTATTCCACCTGCGGCCTGAACGCCTCCTGCGGAAACCTCAGCCCCCTCAGGTCTCTTAGGTCTCTTAGGTCTCTTAGGTCTATCCGAGGTTGTTTGCCTCGGCTTGCTACGCCAGTTTTTCCTGAAAGGAACTGACCTGGGCTGCCTCAGTCAAACCGCCCTGAACGACGTCTCACGCCTGATGAACGACCGGCCTCGTAAAACACTAGGATCGAGAACTCCCGCTGAAGCCATGGCCGAAGAACTTACGGCCATTAAATTAATCGTCGCACTTCAATCTTGAATCCAAGGAGTAAGATTCCGTCCAATTGAAAGTCCGCCCTTTAGATTGCTCCGGAATCTCAAGGGCGGACTTGAAGATCTTATAATATGAGGTCGAACGTTTTGATCAATGGCAATTCGCGCGCGCGCGTCCCCGTTAGATCAAACAGCGCATTGCCCAAGGCTGGCATAGATGGTGGTGTGCTGGGTTCACCCGCCCCGCCAATGAACGGGTTGTTTTCAAGCAGGCGGACTTCAAATTCGGGCACGGTGTGCATCCGCACCGCGTCGTAGTCGTAAAAGTTCTCTTGCTCGGCAATGCCATCAGAAAACGTGATTTCGCCCTGCATTGCGGCGGAAAGGCCATAAATTACGCCAGATGTCATCTGCGCTTCAACAATGCTGGGGTCCAACACCACGCCCAGATCGGCAGAGATCCAGCATTTGTTGATCTTGATACCGTTGCCAGTGTCTTCAACTTCGATGACTTCGGCAACCGGGGTGCCAAAAGAATGCGTAAAGGCAACGCCGCGCCCGATCCCGTCTGGCGTGCTGCCCGTCCAGCCTGACATGTCACCCACCGCCTCAATGACTGCAGCGGAAGGCGCGTGTTCGGCGCGCGCTAGGTCAAGACGGAACTGCAGCGGATCTGCGCCTGCTGCATGTGCCATCTCGTCAATGAAGGTATCCAACATAAACCCGTTCGCCGAAGCGCCGACCGATCGCCAAAACCCCAAAGGCACGTCCATATCAGTCAAATGGCCAGCAATACGGAAATTCGGAATGCCGTAGGGTTGGTCTGCGGCGCCTTCGACGTGCAACCGGTCCGGACCTGGAGGAATAGATCCTTGTTGGCGCAGTGACGAGATGTGAAAGACGGAAGGTCCTGCAATTTTACCGTCGACGATTGCCGCCTTACCGTCTTGTACGACGCCGCGGAACTGCGCGACAATTGCGGGTCTGAAAAAGTCATTCCGGATGTCTTCTTCGCGGCTCCACGTCATGCGAATCGGCGTGTTAGGCATCGCTTTGGCAATAAGTGCTGCTTGGACCGAAAAGTCGCTTTCGCCGCGTCGTCCAAAAGCGCCACCCATCATGGTGGTGTTGAGGGTCACTTGCGCCGGGTCAAGCCCAACGGCTTTGGCGCACGCATCACGGGTGGCGGTTGGCGCTTGATTGCCAGACCACACCTCTAGGGTATCACCCGTGAAATGCGCCGTGGCCGTCATCGGCTCCATCGTCGTATGTGCAAGCCAAGGGACATAGTATTCGGCTGTCACTTCAGTCCCAGCAATGGCGGCGTTCACATCACCATCATCGCGAACCACACTGTTAGGTTCGTCATCCAGCGATGCCACGATAGCGGCCCGCAGTCCGGCGGTATCAGCAGGGTAGGCCGCACGAGCCCATGTAATGTCAACCGCCTCTGCTGCTTGGATCGCGAGCCAGGTGTTTGTTGCGATCACAGCAATGCCGTCGCCCATATCGATAATCGCTTCAACGCCGTCCATGTCCTTGGCAATACTGTCATCATAGCTGATCATGCCATTGCGTGTCGGGCTCATCCGGACAGTTGCAAATTTCATCCCGTCCATCTGTATGTCGGTTGCATATTGGGCTGTGCCAGTTGATTTTCCAACCATATCAATGCGCGGCATTGGTTTACCGAGGTATTTCCACGTAGATTTATCACGCAGTTCAACGTCTGGCGGCGTCACATCACGTGCGGCTTCCACAAGATCACTGTATGGAATGCGCGTGCCGTCAGGTGTGATTACGGCACTGTCTTGAGTGGTAAGTTCTGCTACGTCCACACCAAGTTGTTTGGCTGCCGCAATCTTGAGCGCCTCACGCCCGGAGGCACCCGCATGGCGCATCCGTTCGTAAAAATCCTTCATCGAGGTGGAGCCACCAGTCCCTTGCAGGTCCAGCAATTTTCCAATCTTGCCGACCTGCTGGCGCAGGCCATGCTTAAACGGCGTATCTTTGTAATGCGCACCAGGGATGGCAAAACCTAAAAAGACAGAGTTGTAATAAGCTTGCGCAGGGGGGCCGTGCAGCACGGTGATATCTTCCCAAGCGACGTCTAATTCTTCAGCAGCCAAGGCAGCCAGCGTTGTCTGTACGCCTTGGCCCATTTCAGCACGGGGCGCGATCAGCGTGACACCATCTTGGGTGATCAGAACGAAGGGATTGAGCGTGGCCTCTCCGTCACCGGCAACCAATGGGTTTGGCGCATCTTTGTTGACTTGATAAACGCCAAACGCGACGCCGCCGACAATTGCGGCGGAACCGATCAAGAAACTACGGCGGGCGATTGTTTTGATACGTCCCATGTTTACACCTCATCCATGATGCGCTGAGCTGCGTCTTTGATTGCAGCCCGAATGCGTGGGTAGGTGCCACAACGGCACAGATTGCCCTGCATGGCATCGTCGATGTCTTGATCCGAGGGCTGAGGAATATCGTCAAGTAAGACCGATGCGTTCATGATCTGCCCTGATTGGCAGTACCCGCATTGAGCCACCTGATGATCAACCCACGCCTGTTGGATTGTTGCCATGTTGCCGGGGTTCCCAAGACCTTCAATCGTTGTCACGTCGCCCCAGACATCTGCAAGTGCGACTTGGCATGAACGCACGGCTTCACCATCTATCTGGACGGTACAGGCACCACAGGCCGCGACACCACAGCCAAACTTTGTGCCTGTCAGTCCAATTTCATCGCGCAAAACCCAAAGGAGCGGGACATCGTCAGGCAATGCGACATCATATGAAGTTCCGTTGATCATGAGTTGAGTGGTCATTTTTACTTTTCTCTTCCATCTAAATACTTTGGGAGGGGCGATCTTTTAGGCTAGACTTGTAGCGTTTTTTTCAGGAATGTTATCCAGCACAATAACCTGCATCGTTAGGTTGCGCGTCCATCTGGCCGAAACATGTGGAGCTTATCTTCGATAGCAACCGAGACAGAAATTACGTCAATCACATCAAGTCACATGAACGTTTTCTAAGCATGCCAGCTCGGTCACAGCCGAAGCCAACGTGATAAAAATGGTTTTTTCTTCACCCTCTGATTTGTTAGGGTCATAATCACATCTCCTTTTGAGATATTCTTTCATATTTGTCCGCATTCCTTGCACAATCCTCCAGTTGTTGAAAATTCCCAACAAATGGACATTTTCCCGTGGTATTTCCATGAATGTTCTTGGAGGCGATCATGACAGGCAAAACACTTCTAACGCGGGCATCGGCAATACTTAACCAATCAGGAATAAGGAATGGTGGGCTGCTTCATGAAAATAGTGGCACATTTCTGGTACGCCAAGACACCCCGACAGCTGTTTTTTCTACTGTTTATAAACCGATGCTGTGTCTCATTTTGCAAGGTACGAAAGAGATTGGGAGCAATGATAAGTCTTTGACAGCGCATGCAGGCCAGTCGCTGATTGTCAGCCACATCTTGCCTGTTGTGTCACGGATAATCGAGGCGGGTCCTGAACAGCCCTATGTCGCTCTTGTATTTCCTCTTGATCTTTCGCTTTTGCGTTCTCTGGCCTCTGAAGTCGTTCCATCCTTTAGCGATCAATCTTCCGACCCATTTTCAATATGTCTGTGCGATACAGATGATGCGCTAGAAGGCACAATGCAGCGCTATTTCGATCAGTGCGAAACACAACAGACCCGCCAATTTATTGCACCCATCACAAAAAGAGAAATTCATATGCGTCTGTTGCTGAGCCCTCATGCTCAGATCCTTCGGAAACTTTTGTGGCACGAAAGCACAGCCAGCCGCGTGTTTCAGGCGACAGAAAATATACAATCCAATCTAGCCGATAAGATCATCGTCGGCGAACTGGCGCAGTCCGCTGGCATGAGCAGCTCTGCTTTTTTCGAGCGATTCAAGGCAGTCACTGGAACGTCTCCGCTGCAATATCAAAAAGACCTGCGCCTGCTGCGCGCGCGCGGCGAACTGCAGGCCTCCAACGCGAAAATATCTGATATTGCATTTGGTGTTGGATACGAAAGCTCTGCGCAGTTTTCGAGAGAATTCTCTCGAAAATTCGGCCGAACACCACGCCAAGACCGTGCTCTTGAGGCTTAGAATGAATCGCTATCTAGTTGCGATATTGCTTGGTTGATGGGTGCAATTTTGGCAGCCGAGGTCAATGAGCTGCCAACGCTTTATTTACAACTATCGGCACGAGGCACAACGATTGCACGACGCACTTATTGCACACTGCGAATGAAGGTCCGCATTCGTATCAATTTCCCATTGGCAATGGAAAGGCTTATCCCTTTTAGTCCGGTTGCCCCACATGTTGACGCGGCGCAGAACCTCGCCCTTGTGGCTTGAGAGGCGGATCGGATCAGTTTGTAACATCTGGTGGGTTTATGGGGCGTGGCTTTTACCGTGAACAAGGGCCTTCAGGCGCGCTGTTCAACAAAATCACGATATGTCGCTGGGCCAATACCAACACCGATCCCCAGCAGCGTGTCGAAGGCGCTTCGCATGTGTCGCCGTCGGTTCCAGCGGAACACAAATTCGTCGAGATAGCGTTGCAGATGGCATTTTCTGAGGCCGTGGAAGACGCCTTTTGCCCACGTTTTTAGGTTGGAGAACACGCGGTGGACCCAGTGGAGTATGTCATGTGCCTTCTTGCCGCTGACGACCTTCGCCTCATGCGTGTTTGCAGGGGGATTTTCGTAACCTAGCCAGCCATCCGTGATGACGTGAGCGCCAGGCTCTACAGCCTGACCAATGAACCCGTGTAGCGTCTTTGATGCGCCGTCGGGAATGTGTTTCATCCTGATACGGCGCGGATGTCCGTCTCTTGATAACTCGACGGCGCAGACGACAAACATCTTTCCGACCGGGCTCCGCCCACCCTTTGGCCGGTCCTCGGGATCATGCCGGGACCGGAACGGAATCTCTGTTTCATCGATCTCGACAAGGTCTTTCAGGGGGTTGCGGTCAGGGTTGACCATCGACCGCCGCAGCTTTTGCAAGAGGAGCCACGCCGTCTTGTAGCTGCCAAGGCCAAGTTGCGCCTGAAGTTGCAGCGCTGACATGCCCTTGGAATGGCTGGTGATGATGTGCGCGGCAAGAAACCAAATTCGCAACGGCAAATGGCTGCTGTGCATCACCGTGCCAGCCGTCACGGATGTCTGCCGTGCGCAACCGGCACATTCCCAAGTCGCGCGATTTCGCTTTAACGGCCAGCCCTTGCAGGTGCCACAGGAAGGACACACAAAGCCCTCAGGCCAACGATGTTCCGCCAGATAATGCGAACACGCTTCCTCATCAGAAAACCTGGCGTCGAACGCCAGGCGGGACATGGGTTTGTCGTTTTTCCATCTGGCTGGCATGGGTAGAACAATACAAGAACATTGTAGATTGGCAAGCCGCTTCACACTACATCAGGTGCCGCCGGAGCAAAGGGGATAAGCCTTGGCAATGGAATTGCAGAAAAGGTCAAGCTCTTCTCTAATTGGGTATTTAGGTCAAGCTTTTTTTCCTTGTTTGTTTTGGGTCTTTGTCACTCATCCGGGTCACGCTTCTCTTCGCAGTCTGGTTTGATGTTCGAATGGCATCGCTGCAAGCATATGTCGGATCGGCAGTGGAGAGCCCCGCTTTCCGGCGCGCTTCAAGATGCGCAGCAGACCTTTTCGGCTTCTTCTATTACCAGGCAGGGCATGTTTACATGCCCGAGAGGGCACGAACCTCGTCCGGTGAGGGACGACCCCGTTAGGATTGTGGGTTGGCGTTTTAGTTCATGCCATGCCTCCCACTTGGTCCTGACGGAATTCTGAGCCATCGATCCAACAGCGGTGCATTAGGACGGCCAACTTACGTGCGACAGCAACGACGGCGCGGCGACGTCCTTTGGTGCGCATCAATCGCATGCCCCCTCTCAGCGATGCAGGCATCGCCTGCCGGGCAGCGCAAGATTTAATCTGGGAGCTTGCCATCGTTCGCATAAGCAGCGCATTGGCAGCTGCATATAGAACGGCCCGCACGTCTCGATCCCCAGACTTGGATATCCGCCCTGGATTGTCATGCTCTCCTGACTGATATCTTCGCGGTGTAAGCCCAAAATATGCGCCAACGGTGCGGGATCGTTTAAAACGGGTTGGATCATCAACCGCCGATTTAAAGCTCAACGCAGCGATAGGGCCGACGCCAGGAATAGTCATCAATTTCATGCAGACATCATCTTGACTGGCTGCCCTCTTAACGCGCCGATCTAGTTCCAAATAATGTTGATACAAAACGGCCCTCGCATCGAGCAATGGCACGAGAGCATGTGCCAGAACATCATCGATCTCGATCATGGGCCGTACAACGCTGTCGAAGCTACCATGCTTCACAGTTTTTGGGAGGCGGACTCCAAAAACCTTCAGTAATCCACGCACTTCATTGGCTAGATCAATCGTCTTCTTTAGGAGCGTCTTACGCGTGCTGAGCAACGCGCGTAGGCCATGAGCCTCACGACTTTTCATATGGACGGGACTAAACCAGCCTGTGCGTAATATTTGCGCGATACCTCGTGCATCTGTTTTGTCAGTCTTATTCCTCATCGCTGACAGAGCAGCACTCACTTGGCGTGCCTCCATGCAGACAACATCAAAACCTTCACCGGTCAGGCCAAAGAAAAGATGCTGACTCATCGATCCAGCCTCAAAGCCAACACGTTCAATCGGATGTGGAAATTCCAAAAGGCATTCAGCGATATCACCGACCTCACAAGGCAGCTCTCGCTCGAACAGCACCGTTCCTTTGCCATCAACAATGCAAAGTGCACAGGATCGCAATGACACATCTAATCCAGCATAGTATTCCATTATCTATCTCCCTTGTTCACAGCTATGCTGTGATCTTAGTGGGAGCTCGGCCCAAAAGCGAAAGGCTGCCCAATTACGCATGCTTGCCGCCCTTCATCTCGAAATGTGAGTGTCGCAGCATTTGTCACAATCGGCCCGAACTGACTGCTGTCGCTTCCAGCCCAGAGCCAACCTTCAGTCCAAATCGCGACCGGCCCAGGCGGCAATCGAAAGTTGTCGCAACGACAAACAATGGTACCATGGCGGTTCAAATTGCTTCTCAGTCGCAAAACTCACTTGAGTCGGCTCGAGCAGCTGAAGCTGAAGTAGAGGCGCTTAATCTCTTGAATAAGATTGAGACGACACGCAGGCAAGTTTGAACAGAAGCGGAAGCGCGTGCCGAGGTCGACACATATGTGCAATCAAAACAGCATTGAATAGATGCCTTATCTCGCTGACATTTTCGACCGCATACACGACCACAAGATCAACAAACTTGATGAATTGCTATCGTGGAATTGGACACCGCTGCTCTCCATAACTGACAGTCAAGCCGCATAACCTGCGGTATCAATGGTGCGGTTACGACGCAACCGTATCGAATGCATGTTCGGCAGGATCAAAGACTGGAGACGCGTCGCAACACGATATGACAGAAGGCCAACAGTCTTACTCTCTGCCATCATGCTCGCCGCAACTGTTATATTTTGGTTATGAGTCCTGAGCCAAGGCGGGTTTTGCTTTTTCCAAATATGCGTCCATCGCAGGACGGTAGGCTGCCAACTCGTCGGAAACCACTTTAAATCCCTGCAGGCGCGTCTCGTAATCAGTCACGATCTGTGGCCATTCGACTGGAAGATTGAACGCATCCTGAAATGCCCTGATCCAAGCGAAAGTCACTGTAAATCCGCAATCGCATAACCACAGCCTTTTAGTGTCCAGCGGATTGGCTTCCAGTAACAACGCGAGGGATGACAGATGTTTGGAGATTGTAAGCCCGCCTATCTGCACCGCATCTGCATCACGGGTAAGATACGCGACTTGCGGATAGATTGCCCGTACCGCGGGTTCCAGCCTTGTATCGTGCGAACGACTGAATTCGCGGGCTTTTGCACGTAATTTCAAGGTGTTTGGCAGCATTGGCACATTAAGAAATGTCTCTTCCAAATATTCAGCAATTGCTTCGGAATCCGACAACATGAAACCGTCATGAATCATTGCAGGTAGATTGCCAGATGGAACGATCGCACGGTATTCGTCCGACCCATATCCGCCCGGTGGGGGCAGTTGTTCAAATGGGATGGATTTATGACGCAACATGATGCGCAATTTCGCGCAATAGACTGCAACAGGGACCGAATAAATTGTCAGCACTTAGAGTCTCCAAATAATAGAAAATGAAAAGGGCCAACCGCGCAGGGTTGGCCCAAATACTTTAGTCGTCTGGACAGAATTACTCAGCGTTTAAACCCCATTTATCGCCAAGGTCGTCGAAGAACCCCTGTTCCTGCTTCAGGCCTATCAATGTGTTCACATAATTGATCCAAACCTGATCTGCCTTGGGCAACAACATCGCAACTGGCGTTGGCGAACGACCAGCGTCCACTGGAATGATCATCAAATTTCCATATTGCGTAAAAAGTCTAGCAGCTTCGATGTTGGACGTGAACCGGTGCTCCAACTTAGACCCCGATGTACAAAAAAGGGGGAGCGCGAACGATCTCCTTTAGATTCGCCGTTCAGGCCCATTTAGTGTACCGCCCGGTATTCTGCCTGCGGCCTGAACATCGCGGAGGAAACCTCAGCCCCCTCGGGTTCTTTAGCTCTGATTAGCCCTTGGTCTTCCGAGGGTCGTTACCATAAGTGTTCCGTTCTCGAATCTTATGTTCACGATTGGTAAGAAACGCTTCACCACCACTTTCTCGTGCCAGTTCTTTGTTTCGTTCCCATTCCTCAGCTTGGGTTGGACTCACGCTGGAAGCATTCGTGCCGCCTTCGCGTTTAGTCGCCCAAGTGCCATCGGGTCTTTGATGAGTCCAATAATTGTTGCTGTTTGCCATGGTAAATTCTCCTTTATCCACAAGCAGTTTAAGTATTTTGGGATAAACCTATGGATATCCCTGTATATCTCAGCACGATATTGATCCCCAACCGGAGCCATGTTTCTTCTTTCCTCACCGACCGACTTGGTCGATTGGTTACTCCCGCGCGTGCTAAGCGAATACGGGAAGAGCCGGGGGTCAATGCTCGAACATTGATCCCCAACCTCTCAATCTCCTTAACTACAGCCTGACGTCCCGCCACATGTATTGCACTTCATACATGTCCCGTTGCGCACCAGCGTGTAGTTGCCGCACTCATTGCAGGCTTCGCCTTCATAGCCTTGCATCTTCGCCTTATCGCGCGCCGTCAGACCGATGGCACCAGATGCGATTGCCGTTGTCGTCGTGGCTTTCGCCATGCCGCCACCCGCAACCACCGCTGGGATCAATGTCTCAAGCGCGACCGCCGCATTGCCGCCACCAAATGCCACTGCACCGGCACCGCCCTGCAAAACATACAGATCGTTCGGCACCCGCTTGCGCAGATAACCGGTTGAACTGATCTGCTTAAGCACTTCCAATGACTTAGACGCAGCGCTTTCCGACATTTCCTGAATGTTGGACACGCCTTCTTCTTCGCCGCGCCCAAGGCTGTCAAACGTCGCGCCTTCGGGCTTTACGTGGGCCAGATCGGTGCGATCAAGGTAGGACACCGCAAGTTCGCGGAAGATATAGTCAAGGATCGACGTCGCGTTCTTGATGCTGTCGTTGCCTTGGACCATGCCCGCTGGCTCAAACTTAGTGAACGTGAACGCATCGACGAATTCTTCCAGCGGCACACCGTATTGCAGACCAACCGACACCGCGATGGCGAAGTTGTTCATCATGGCGCGGAAACCGGCACCTTCTTTGTGCATGTCGATGAAAATCTCACCGAGGTTGCCGTCCTCGTATTCGCCCGTGCGCAGATACACCTTATGGCCACCAACATTTGCTTTCTGGGTGTAGCCCTTACGACGCTGGGGCATCTTTTCGCGGTGGCTTTTGATGATCTCCTTGACGATGACCTTTTCGATGATCTTTTCGGCAATAACCTGCGCCTTGGCGTGGATGTTGCCGTTCTCAAGGATGTCGGCGGCTTCTTCGTCATCTTCAATCAGGGCTGCGGCCAGTGGCTGCGACAATTTCGATCCATCGCGATACAACGCGTTGGCTTTGACGCCGAGGGACCAAGACAGCTCATAGGCTTTCTGGCAGTCCTCGATTGTTGCGCTGTTTGCCATATTGATCGTCTTGGAAATCGCACCCGAGATGAAAGATTGCGCCGAAGCCATCATGTAGATGTGGCTGTTGACAGACAGGTAACGCTTGCCCTTTTTTCCGCATGGATTGGCGCAATCGAAGACAACGTAATGTTCTTCTTTCAGGTGTGGTGCACCTTCAAGGGTCATCGTGCCGCAAACGTGGTCATTGGCCAGATCGGTGTCTTCCTTGGAAAAACCAAGGGATTTCAACAGATCAAACGTCGGATCGTTCAGCTTGTCGGCAGGAATACCCAGAACTTTCGTGCAAAAATCTTCACCCAGCGTCCACTGGTTAAACACGAACCGGATGTCGAAGGCGGATGGCAGTGCCTCTTCGATCTTTTCAATCTCTTCTTTGCCAAACCCATGCCCGATCAGTGCCGTGTGGTTGATACCAGGCGCATTACCGAGTGAGCCGTGACCAACCGCATAGGCCTGAATTTCTTCAGCTTGGCTTGTGGAATAGCCCAGTTTCGCCAAAGCCGCAGGAACCGACTGGTTGATGATCTTGAAATAACCGCCACCGGCAAGTTTCTTGAATTTCACCAGCGCAAAGTCAGGCTCGATCCCTGTTGTGTCGCAATCCATCACCAGACCGATGGTGCCGGTTGGCGCAATCACAGACACCTGTGCGTTGCGGTAGCCGTGCTTTTCGCCAAGACGCAGCGCTTCGTCCCACGTTGACATCGCAATGTCGATCAGGCGTGCTTCAGGGCAGTTTGCGTGGTCCAGTGGAACCGGCTTGATATCCAGCTTTTCGTAGCCATCGGACGCGCCGTAGGCGGCGTTGCGGTGGTTACGGATCACCTTGAGCATGTGTTCCTTGTTACGCTTGTACCCGGAAAACGCGCCAAGCTCGCCTGCGATTTCAGCAGATGTGGCGTAAGACACACCCGTCATGATCGCCGTTAGCGCGCCCGCCATGCTGCGGCCTTCGTCGCTGTCATAGCCAAAGCCCATATTCATCAACAAGCCACCGATATTGGCGTAGCCAAGACCCAGCGTGCGGAAATCAAACGACCGCTGCGCGATTTCCTTGGACGGGAATTGCGCCATCATCACAGAAATTTCCAGCGTGACCGTCCAAAGACGCGATGCGTGCATATAGTCTTCGACCTGAAATGCGCCATCCTTGAAGAATTTCAGCAGATTCATCGACGCAAGGTTACAGGCCGTGTCGTCGAGGAACATGTATTCGGAACACGGGTTGGATCCGCGGATCGCGCCGTCTTCGGGGCAGGTGTGCCATGCGTTGACAGTGTCGTGGTACTGAATGCCCGGATCGGCACAGGCCCATGCCGCATGGCCGACCTGTTCCCACAAATCGCGGGCTTTGATGACCTTGGCGACTTCGCCGTTCTTGCGATTGATCAGCTTCCAGTTCGCGTCGTCCTCAACAGCCTTCAAAAACGCATCCGTTACGCGGATCGAGTTGTTGGAATTTTGGCCGCTTACAGAATTGTAGGCCTCGGAATCCCAGTCCGTATCATAGGTCGGAAATTCAATTGCCGTGTGACCTTGGCGGGCATAATCCAGCACGCGCTTAACGTATGTCTCTGGAATGCAGACCTTTTTTGCTTCTCGCACAGCGTCTTTCAGCTGCGGGTTGATCTTGGGATCATAAGCATCTGCCTCGGCCCCGTCCCAGCCCTTGATTGCATCAAATATCAGGTTGAGCTTCTGTTCGTGCATCTTAGAACCGGCCACGATGGACGCAACTTTTTGTTCCTCAAGCACCTTCCAGTTGATGAATTCTTCAATATCGGGGTGATCCGCATCGACGATCACCATCTTTGCGGCGCGGCGCGTTGTGCCGCCAGATTTGATCGCACCAGCCGCACGGTCACCAATTTTCAAGAACCCCATCAGGCCGGACGATTTACCGCCCCCTGACAGGTTTTCGCCAGACGCTCGCAAGGACGAAAAGTTCGTTCCAGTGCCGGACCCGTATTTGAACAGACGCGCTTCGCGGACCCAAAGATCCATAATTCCGCCTTCGTTCACCAGATCGTCTTTAACTGATTGGATGAAACAGGCGTGCGGCTGCGGATGCTCATACGATGATTTTGACGCCGTCAGCTTGCCGGTTTTATAATCAACATAGTGATGACCCTGTGCAGGACCATCGATGCCATAGGCCCAATGCAGACCAGTGTTGAACCATTGGGGTGAATTCGGTGCAGCCCTCTGGGTCGCAAGCATGTAGCGCATCTCGTCGAGGTAGGTCTGGGCATCTGCCTCAGTCGAGAAATAGCCACCCTTCCAACCCCAATAGGCCCACGCACCCGCAAGTCGATCAAACACTTGCTTGGCTGAAGTCTCACCGGACATCTGCGCGCCCTCGGCAGGAACAGAGCGCCACAAAAACTCTGGCACGCCCTTTTCTGCAACCCGAACGGTTTCGGACGGCACGCCTGCTTTGCGGAAATATTTCTGCGCGATGACGTCTGACGCAACTTGCGACCAACCCTTCGGAATCTGGCAATTTTCAAGCTTGAAAACGATCGTCCCATCAGGGTTACGGATCTCGGACGTGGCGGCCTTGAACGGCACCTCCGCGTATGCGTCTTGTCCGGATTTTGTGAAGTTACGTTCAATCTGCATTGTGCATTCGCCTCTGTGTATATGGGGTCCGTCGTTGCGGCCCCCGTGTCGCTCATTAACCCATTCTGGATCGAGCCCTTGCGCGCTGGTTGAGACATCAAAGCGTGTTGCGAAATGCGCGGCCTCCCCCCCCAATAAGGGGTCGCATTCAAGCAATAGACACTGTCCAGCATCTTGTGTCTCGAAACCTGTCCCGCGCCGATCGCAACACTGTATCTTGTGTCATCTCATCCAGCTTGGACAACATCACCCATCTACACCTTGGGGGTCAACGAAATTTTTACCCTAAATGTAGATTAAACTCTCTTGACCAGACCTTAACCTTTGCGCTGCAAAAACCACCCCCGATTCTCCCTAAGGGTTACACACAGAGATGTGCGGCCACTGTTAACTTTGGCCCAATTACGAAAACCCCAAGGATGCCAGAACACTATGCCATAAACTTCACTTTCTACATGAGTTATCCACAGGCCAGCCAATGTGATCGCCCATCGGCCAAACGTGACTTGCACACCGGCGCGCCTGTGTCAGTCTTGCCACTTACATGAACAAGGGACTTTCGATGCGTTGGGTTAGTTTAGGATTTGCGTTGGCACTGGCTGGTTGCACAGAAACGACGATATCGAATGTGGCACCAACCGCTGGCGATGCCGCCAATGGTGCCCAACAGGCATATTTTCCTGCCTATCCATCCGACTTGTTCTTTGCGGCTGCCGCTATTTGTGACGGGCCAGCACAGACCGTCGTACAACCCGGCCCCAATGAAGTCCGCTGCGAATCCTTTCCCAATCCAGAATCAGCCGCTGCGATCATTTTGCAATTCAATGGTACCGTGCAAGCGTTGCCAAAATTTGTGATTTCGTTCCTAGGGCGTGAAACATCACTGGGGTATCTGGTCACAGCTGATAATTACATCCGCGTGCCACAGCGGTCAGGCGGTGCGCAACAAGTGCGTTTTCCAGATCCATTGGTATCAGGTGAACTAAGTGACCTGCTGAGCGCCGCCGGTGGCCAGCCTCTCTAAGGCATAAGTCCGCGCTCGAAAAACCGTCTTTGCAGACTGGGCCTTTATACTGTGCAGACCTGGGCCTAAAACCCCCGGTAATCCCCCCCTTTTTGACGGGGCCCAGCCATAGAATTCAGGCGGCTGTTTTCAGTTTCATTGCGGGCGTGATGCCGCAGATGCCCATGTTGGGTCGCTCGTTATTGTAAGTCCAGAGCAATTGGGTGGCCTGCTCTCGTGCCTCCTCAACTT
Source organism: Octadecabacter antarcticus 307 (assembly GCF_000155675.2). GTDB lineage: Bacteria > Pseudomonadota > Alphaproteobacteria > Rhodobacterales > Rhodobacteraceae > Octadecabacter > Octadecabacter antarcticus. The sequence goes on along the minus strand of NC_020911.1, from coordinate 2,227,751 downwards.
AACGTTGACGATGCAGCGTATCATGTGCTTTTCAAAACCAGTGAAAGTCTGGAAAATTTTCAAATCCTCTTCCCTCGTCGCCGATTGTACGGCCCAAATACCCAAAATCAATATTTCAATCAAAAGCGTCGGTATTTTCATAATGAACACTGATTCCACTATTTATGAATGTGCCGAGCCCCAATTGTCACTGACAACCGATCATTTACTCTAACCAGCCATTCGTTCGACCGTGGAGAACGGACTGAGACCGAGCCATTCCTGCATTTGCGTCACAATTTCTCGGGTCCCGGTCAATACAATTCGCCCATCATTTTCTGCTTTGCGCACGGTCTCCAACCCCATCCAGATCGCAGTCATCGTACGAAGGCTGCATTCTACGAACAAATCAACATCATACCCTGGATCTTTATAACATGCTTCAACACCAGATTGCGGGTCGGCAACGAGCCAATAATTCTGACGCGCTACAGCCAAATCAGTGAACACAAACTGAAGACACACACGGCGCGAAGGCAGGGAGTCAATATTCAGCCTGCGGTGCATATCCCAAATCAACAACTCTGGGTCCAGATTGTTCAAGGATAGTTTACTCTCGACCCATCTTTGGCCCCATGCCCCGATCCCCATAACAATTGGCCGCAGTTCTTCGCCAGCTTTTGTAAGCCGATACTCTTTAGACCCACTCGTGCCCTTGATCGATACGATTACGCCCGCCGCCTCTAATTCACTCAATCTCTTTGATAGAAGTGTTGGCGACATGCGCGGCAATCCACGGCGGATGTCATTGAACCGCGTGCTGCCACATAGGAATTCTCGAATGACAAGCGGTGTCCAACGGGAACACAAGATTTCTGTTGCCATAGAAACTGGGCAAAACTGACTATATCCGGCGCGCATTTATCTACTCCTTCGTGGTTGGAAAACTCGGTCTTTTCAGCCTAACGCGGAAACACGGCTTCATCCAATACAGTTTCTGTACTAGCGAGAATTGGGAATCACAGTTATTTTGGGTGCATAAATTTAGAAAGGTACCAAAAAAATGACCCAAGTAGCCAATATCGCGCATCAATCTGAAAGTATCGTTGATGCGGCTAAATCGCTGACAAAAGTCTTTGCAGAAAGAGCATCTGGCAACGATGAAAATGATCGATTTGTCGCAGACAATTACGCCGACCTAAAAACGTCTGGACTGATTTCCGCAGGTGTTCCATCAGATCTTGGTGGCGGCGGCGCAAGTATCCGTGAGCTTTGCGATGTCCTGAAAATTATTGCTGGCGCCTGTGGTTCTACCGGGTTGGCCCTTTCCATGCACACCCATCAAGTCGCTGTTCCAGCGTGGCGGTGGTACAATCAAGAAGCCGCCCGCGATTTGGTAGCGCCACTTTTGCGCAGGGTTGCTGAAGATAAAATAGTTTTACTCAGTTCAGGTGGATCGGACTGGATCGGTGGTTCTGGGGTGGCTGAAAAGGTCGAAGGCGGATACCGTATTACAGCAAGAAAAATGTTTTCGTCTGGCGCGCCGGCTGGGGATTTGCTGATGACCGGCGCAATTTCTGAAGAAGATGGCGCGCGTATCGTTTTGCACTTTGGTGTTCCAATGGCCGCGCCTGAAGTCACGGTTTTGGATACTTGGCGCACCCTAGGGATGCGAGGCACGGGATCCCATGACATCAAAATTGATGGTCTGTTCATTCCTGATGATAAGATACCTGTGCGCCGTAAGGCAGGGGAATGGCATCCCGCATTCCACTTGATCGCGACAATTGCGTTTCCACTGATTTACTCAGCTTATCTTGGCGTCGCACAAAGTGCGCGTGACATCGCAATTGATATCGCAAAGAAAAGACCAGTGTCCCATCGCACGCAATCCATAGCTGGGCGTATGGACACTGCGCTGACTGCGGCACATCTCGCCCGCAATTACATGATTGATGTCGCTGAACGAAACGCCCCATCAGCACAGACCATCAATGACACCATGATCGGGCGAAGGTTGGTTGAAGAGCACACCATTAAGGTGGTTGAGCTGGCAATGGAGTTGGCGGGTGGGCTCGGGTTCTACCGCAAGACAGACCTAGAAAGACGGTTTAGGGATATTCAAGCAGCGCGTTACCATCCGCTCCAGAAAGACGTTCAAAGCGAATACGTCGGTGCTATGGCCCTTGGGCATTCTGTCGACCACATTTTCTAAAACCAAGCGCTCAAAGCCCTCTCGCCTTAAATGGCGACGTACGTGAACGGATCGAAAGCCAGTTTCCAACCGCTTGTTCTGTTCGCTTTCATAAAAATTCACATTTGAACGGAACAGCCATGAAAACCGCAGTCGTACAAGAGCCTCCAGTTTACCTTAACTTAGACGCGAGCATGGCGCGGGCCATTGAAATCGTGGAGCGAGCGGCGCGAGATGGCGCTAAGCTGATCGTATTTCCTGAGGCTTGGCTTCCGGGATATCCCACGTTCGTCTGGCGTCTATCGCCGGGTGCGGACATGGGAAAAACGGACGAGCTGTTCGCCAAGCTGCAGACAAATTGCATTGATCTCAGCCGAAACCAGATGGCCCCGTTGCAAGAGGCCGCACGTGAAAATGGGATGGTTATCGTTGCAGGATACCAAGAAATTGACGGGTCCGTGTCTGGGTCCACGATTTTCAACTCATGCATAATTATCGACGCGGATGGTCGCATTGCGAACAATCACCGAAAGCTGATGCCAACCAATCCGGAACGCATGGTTTGGGGTTTTGGCGATGGGTCTGGGCTAAACGTGGTGGACACCGCTGTCGGACGAATTGGCGCGTTGCTCTGTTGGGAAAACTACATGCCGCTTGCCCGTTACGCCCTGTATGCCCAAAATATCGATATTTATGTCGCGCCAACTTGGGACAGTGGGGAAACTTGGTTAGCCACAATGCAACATATCGCGCGAGAAGGCGGATGTTGGGTGATCGGTTGTGCGACGGCAATGGAGGCAAGTGATGTTCCAAAGGAAACGCCGCACTTAGACGCGTTATTCCCAAACAAGGATGAATGGGTAAATTCTGGGGATGCAGTTGTCTATGAACCGTTTGGCGGGATCGCCGCCGGACCAATGCACCGTGAAAAGGGCTTGCTGTTGTGTGAAATTGATATCGACAAAGCCAAAGCATCGCGGCGCAAGTTCGATGCAACGGGCCATTATGCGCGTCCCGACGTGTTTAAATTATCGGTTGATCGGCGGCATAAGGTCCCGGTGAAATTTGACGACTAAAATGCCACAAAGGTTACTTTTAATCGTAAATTGGGTCATCTTTGGACACAGGATGGCCAAGCGTCAGGTTTCTCGTGCTCGCATGACCGGCAGCAATACGAAAGCTTCACACAACGTCCCAAGGGTCGGTCAATGGCCAGTGTGGGCCGCACATGTGAAACGGCCCAAATATCTAGATTTCGATGGCTTCCGAAATCGCCACTGCATCTACCAATTCAACGCCAAATTATCGAACGGTACTATCCATCTTTGTATGCCCTAACAAAAGCTGAACGGCGCGCAGTTTTCTGTCTTCTTGTATATCTGGGTAACCTTGGTCCGACGCATGGTATGCGTTCCATAGGCCGTTAGTTCCAGGTCGATGGATTTGACCCAACCCCTGATGATCCGTGCGTATTGGCGCGTTGAGATGTGCAGGCGTTGCTGAAACCGGGCGCGCCAGAGGTATTCAGCCCTGACCATCAACGGATCATCCATCCACTTTGCGAACGATGCCCGCGTGCCTTCAGAAATTTCAAACCGAACTGGCTTTTGAGTTTTACTTTGCAAGACGGGTGCCCGTTCTTTGATCTGCCCCGGTGCCATGACATCGATGACCTTCACTCTTACCGGGCCGCATCCGCGCAATTTGCTATCGATGGCCATGTTGAAGAGCGCGAGGTCTCGGGTGTTCTTGGCCAATTCGAATCGTACGCGGGTCGCCCAGACATGTTTGGGCTTGAGCGGGAGTTTCTGGCCGACGATACGACCTTTGTTCCAAGCGGGCCGCAGGGCGAGAATGACCGGTAAATTTGATGTCGGCATGATTGATCCTCCAATCTTCCATGCCCACCCACAACAACAGCCAGACGTTGACGTCTCACTTTAGCACGTGTTTTGCATATGCAGCGAAAGCCCGTTCGCCGCTGATCTTTTTCGAAAAACACGGTGTTGCTGGTGCAGAAAGTTGGGCGTCGAACACGGCGCGAGCACTTTTCCTATCACGCTTTGCGCATTTTCTGCGGTGCAGGAAAAATCTTGGCCAGTTTGCGGCAGTTTTGGGCGGTCGCGGCGAGGAGGAATTCGTCATTTGCGCCGCATGGTCCTCGCTATCTCAACCTGCCGTCCCCACCCAAGAATGCGTTTGAGGTTTACGAAGAGCATTTCGACCTTCTTTCGCAGTCGCATTGAAACGGCATATTGTTTGATTTTGGCCCCTCTCATGCATGTAAACATGCACCGCTGGGCAGTCGGTGTCGCGGGCAACTTGACGTGCGTCTTCGTGTTCGTCGCGGGTGATCTTGCGAACATCGGTATTCGGGCAGCATTTGGCTTTGGATGGGCAGGCCTGACAGATCAGTTTAGGCCCACGATATTTTGTCCTGCCCGTCGTGGTTGGGCCTCGACTGGGATCGGAATAGTTGCGGCGGAACTGCTTGAGCGACTGACTTTCTGGGCAGATGTACTTGTCGCCCTACGGGTCCCACTCAAAATTAGCGCGGCTCAGGGTGCCATCGGTGCGGCCAGCCTTATCCCCTCTCGTGCATGTGAACCTGCACATCCTAGGCAGTGAATGACCGGGATGTGCGGCGCGATGCCACGATCCACTAACCATCCCTGCATCGTGCGCACGGACCCGACTTCGGCCTGACGGATCGACCGCGTGGCCTCAACATCCATTGCCCGGCAGTCGTTTGCGCTTGCGCCATGAGAGGGGCGGCTTTTGGAAAAGGTTGAGTGGTTGGGCACATTGTCGCTCAGATCCAGTCCGCAGAACCAGCGGTAAGCAAGGTTCAGATGCACCTCTTCGCAGAGGCGATGTTCGGACCGAATGCCGAGGCAGCAGCCAACCAGCAGCATTCGGATCAGCAGTTCTGGATCAATGGACAGCGACCAGTATGGCTGTAAAAATCGGCTAAATATTGGCGGATGCCAGACAGATCGACAAGCCGATCAATGGATCGCAGCAGATGATCCTGAGGAACGTGATTATCTATCGAGAACGCATAAAACAACGCGCCCTGCGCCTCTTGCTTTGGCCCCAACATCGAAATCATCCCCCGTTGTTAGGAACAATTGAATCAGGGGCCAAGCCTCAAATCAACAAGATTGTTTCAACAAAATAAGCCCAAGTCGACCGATGCTGCTAGACGCGCGACTGTTCGCTAACGCAGAAGAGGCGAAAACCTTCAACAGCTGTTCGGCTTTTAAACGTTCTTGGATAGCCTCTGGTCCTTGCGTCGCAAATTTACCAAGTGGATGGCAAAGATGAAGCAGCAGGTTTAGACTATGCCAATAGCTAAAGATGGACACTGAACCTATGAATATTTCTGTCTTAATCGTCGCCATCATCACCTTGATTGCCTTCGTGGCGCATGTCTTTGGCGGAACTCGTGAAACAGCTGCTATTGCCCCAAAAGAAGACGACAGGTTGGTGGTATCTTGGGTGCAGGCGATGTGCGCTTTTCAGATGCTAGCCGTCGACCTACTTGCATTAGCCCTGCTCTTGTTTGCGATCGTGTTTTGGGACCTCGGACCCGGTGAAAGCATGATCTTACAACTTGCGAGCGCTCTTTATTTCCTTTGGGGCATTGTGTGGGTCGTGCAAGTCCTTTGGTTAAAGAGACCGTCGGCAACTTTGCTGAGACTACCTCATTGGATGATCTGGTTGCTTTGTTCAGGTTTGCTTTTCTTCGGAAGCTGAGCTGTCGTTCGCTGCATCCACACACTTTCCCAAACTGCCCCCAAAAAACGGCCGCTTGTTGAACGTTGAAATCACCATTGGTTAGACGTCCGTTTCCCAAAATCAGCCCTTGGTCCAACAAAGACCAAATGTCACTTTGTCCGGCACAGCCGCCGTCTGACCAACCTACATGCTGCGCACCCCGCTGATGTCGGCTTTCGGGAACAGACAAGCGAGATCATTCAGATTGGCGGGGTGTTGAGTGCGTCGTGTCGGCTGAACGATTCGCGCAAGGAATTGATGCACACAGCAAGGTTAATCCAGAAAGTTGAGTTGCGAGTTAACAGACTGATATTCGTTCCAAAATCAATGCAAAACTGCGTCTGCTGTTTCTGCCCCCGATGGAAAAATCCACATCACAAAGCAGTAACATTCGGACTTGCGAGAACGGCGGTCTTTGTCACTCTGCCCGTCTAATAGCCACGCTCTATCCATAGGCTATTAGCTGGCTATTACAGGAAACCCTTAGAAGGGATCAATTAATTGACCCCGTCTAAGGTATTGTTTTCTTTTAGTAATATGGTCGGGGCGAAAGGATTCGAACCTTCGACCCTCTGTTCCCAAAACAGATGCGCTACCAGGCTGCGCCACGCCCCGAACCAAGGCCCCGTCTAAGGGGTGTTTGCGCGGTTGCAAAGACCCTAAATGCGAATTTTCTCAATTGATTTCTCAACTTGGCGCGCAGGGCCAAACAGCGTCGGCGCCAAAACTGATGTGCTGCATCTCGTCGCCAACATCCAACCCAAGCCGATCAGCCAGCCCGCCATTGATCTCAAGCACGAACTGGATGTCGGAACCACCGAATATCGGCGTCTCATCAAGGGGTTGCGCCATCGCAGACATGTTGCGGATGACACCCGTTTCATCAACAAAAACCAAATCGAGCGGGATAAGTGTGTTGCGCATCCAGAAACTGACGCTCTGGGGCCGCTCGTAGACAAACAACATACCCTGCATTGTGGCCATCTGTTCCACGAACATCAGACCGAGTGACCGTTCGGCGATCGTGTCAGCAACGGCAACCGTAAACTGCGCCGATCCGAAATCACCGCGCACAGATACCGTGTCTTGCGAACAGGCCGCAAACGACGCCCCCGCGAAACCAAGTGTCGCGAATGTCGCCCCTATAAAGGCTGTGGAACCGCGCTTTCCCATGGCAAAACCTCAGCAGCCATGAGCCCACGTTTGCCTTGCATGGCCCGCAGCGCAATGGCTTCGCCGGAAAACAAATCAGCAAGACCCGCAAGGCGCAAGACTTCGTTATGCACAAATACGTCAGCATCGTCGCCAAACACATTTGCGAACCCGAACCCCTTGCCTTTGTCGAACCATTTGACCCGTGCGGGTACAATCGGTGCCGCGGCGATGTCTTCGGGATCAAACTCGGCAAAGTCAGCCAGCCCTGTTCCAGCCACGGCTAGGTTTTGTTCCATCGACAGAATTTCAACCGCTTGCAAGCCACGCTCAGTTTGCGCGACCCAAACTTCAATTCCTGTCCCATCAGCAACGGAACTTTGTCCAAAATTGCGCAGAACATTGGCGTGCAGTAAAATATCTGCGCCGCCGTCCTGCACAAGAATGAAGCCAAACCCTTTGACCGCATCAAACCATTTTATGTGCCCCGCGGCGACATAGCCGTCGGTGTTACTGCCGTTATCACTGTCGTTCATTTTTGTATCCCTGCCCGCACGTCAACAAAAACAACCGCGGACTTTCCAATCGACGTAAAACTGAACTCTTGGACGATAAAATACAAGTATAGCTTACTACCAACCTCCACGTAATGTGAAGAATCACTTAAGCAGCATTGAAAATCAAGGGTTAAGCCGATCAATCGCCCAAGGCCCTACTCGTCCTTGCCGCGACCACCTAAACCTATCATGCAACCTTGATGCGCCATCGGCCCAGAACTCGATCTCGATCGGACAGATTCGGAAGCCCCCCCAGAACGGCGGGCGAACCGGATCTGGCCCCTGTTCAGCCGCGGCTTTTTCAACTTGCGCCACCAGTGCACCGCGCGACGACAGGGGGCGCGATTGCTGCGACGCCCACGCTCCAAGGCGGCTTTCGGGGTGGCGCGACTGGAAATACGCATCCGCCTGCAGGCCGTCTTCACGCGTCACACTGCCCCGCACCCGGATCTGACGCCGCAAGGATTTCCAATGCATCACGAAGGCGGCTTTACCTGACAAATCAAGTTCCTGCCCTTTGGTGCTGCCGTAATTGGTGTAAAAAACAAAGCCGTCGTCCTCAACATCTTTGAGCAGGACAATCCTTGCATTCGGCATCCCGTCTGCATCAACTGTGGATAAGGCTATGGCATTGGGGTCATTGGGCTCTGACACTTGTGCCTCAGCCAGCCATGCCCGCGCGATGTCAAAAGGATTGTCGCCTGCAAATATTCCGATGCGGTCTGTCATATCATGTACCTTTTAAATCAATGTTGGCGCAATAAGTGGCCCCACCATCCGGCAGGTCAAGTGCCCACAACGCCGCGCCTGAAGTCTTGTAGCACCCGCAGCGATCGCCTACACCCGATCAACAGAAGCCGCCAACGTGTGGCTTTGAGGCTCGGCCAAATGTCCGATCATGTGAAGGGGAATTTATGTCATCTAATCTGATGCAGGGAAAACGAGGCCTTATTATGGGCCTCGCCAACGATAAATCCATCGCTTGGGGGATCGCAAAGGCCCTCGGGGATGCGGGCGCGGATCTGGCGTTTTCGTACCAAGGGGATGCTTTGAAGAAACGCGTTGTCCCGCTGGCCGCGTCCCTTGGATCCGATTTTGTTCTGCCCTGTGACGTTGGCGATGAGGCGTCGATCGACGCGCTGTTCGATGGCCTGAAGACACGCTGGGATAACATTGACTTCGTGGTTCATGCTATTGGATTTTCAGATAAAAATGAACTCAGGGGCCGTTACGTCGACACCAGCCGCGCCAATTTCATGATGACGATGGATATCTCTGTGTATTCATTCACCGCAGTTATGCAGCGCGCCGAAAAGATGATGAACAAGGGCGGCAGCGCCATAACGCTGACATATTACGGCGCCGAACGGATCATGCCGCACTACAATGTTATGGGGCTTGCCAAAGCCGCCTTGGAATCCTCGGTGCGCTACATGGCCGAAGACCTCGGCAAGGACGGCATCCGCGTCAACGCAATTTCTGCAGGCCCGATCAAAACTCTGGCCGCCTCTGGTATAGGCGATTTCCGCTACATCCTGAAATGGAACGAATACAACTCGCCCCTGCGCAAAAACGTCACCATCGACGAAGTGGGCGGGTCGGCCTTGTACCTGCTATCTGACCTCAGCTCAGGCGTAACGGGTGAGGTCCATCACGTCGATGCGGGATACCATGTCGTTGGCATGAAAGCCGTCGACGCTCCCGATATGTCCCCCAACAAAGACTAGGTTTTGCGGTGGAAATGGAAGATTAAGATGCACAGGATAGATATTGCTCTGATTGCGGTAACGACACTCGCGTCATGTGACGAAGACGTGCTGACGACGGCAAAGGGTTGCCCATTATGCTGACCGAGATCGACAAAGCATATCAAGACGCTTGTGTGCAAGCTTACTATACGGGTCGCGCGAGAGCGACTGGTGGCAAAGTCACCAGATGTTTTGACACCTCCTCTGGGTTCACTTGCGTATCTGAATAATGCCACTGCCCTATCTCCAATAAGGACCGCCGCCATGACCACTAAAGACGAAAGCCGCCTGCCCCACGAAAAAGGTTTCCATATCTCTTGGGATCAAATCCACCGCGACAGCCGCGCGCTTGCTTGGCGGCTGGACGGCAAAGGTCCAGACAACGGCGGGTGGAAAGCCATCGTCGCGATCACCCGTGGCGGCATGGCCCCAGCGATGATTGTGGCGCGCGAACTCGATATTCGCACGGTCGATACAATTTCGGTTATCTCGTATTATTCCGGCGGCGGTGCTGCCGACAAGCGCCGCGAAGCTAAGGTTTTGAAATCCCCCGACGCCGCGATGATGGGCGACGGAACCGGCATTCTGGTGATTGATGATCTGGTGGACAGCGGCAAAACCCTTGAACTGGTGCGCGCGCAATATCCAAACGCGCATTTCGCCACAGTTTATGCCAAACCCGAAGGCGAACCGCAGGTCGATACGTTCATCACTGGCGTGTCCCAAGACACATGGATTTTCTTCCCGTGGGACATGGCGTTGCAATACGTCGAACCATATCGCGGCAAAGACTGAAACCGGCCCTTCGGGGAAAGTTTCTTGGCCACGATGAAGCGGATTGGCTCCAGACTTCATCTTGGCCAAAAAACTCCCGCCGGAGGCCCCCAGAAATGAGCCACGCATGACCCTCCCTCGAAACATATGCCGAAACACCCCGCGTACCGGCACCACGTTTTCGCCACCCGTCATGGAGGCGCGCCGCTGGTTGGATGGCGTCGATTTTAGCGCCCGCCCTCTTATTAACGTTAGCCAAGCCGCCCCCGTCGACCCCCCCCCTTTGGCGATGCGCCAAGCCATGGCGCGGATGATCGTCGAAGACGATGAAACCCATTTATATGGCCCCGTCCTTGGCCTGCCTGACTTGCGCGGCGAAGTCGCGGCGCAGTGGTCGCAGGCTTACGGTGGCACCATCACACCCGACAACGTCGCGATCACATCCGGCTGCAATCAGGCATTTGCAGCCGCGATTTCAACCCTGTGTGCTGAGGGCGACGAGGTCATTTTGCCTGTGCCGTATTATTTTAACCACCGCATGTGGCTTGATATGGCAGGCGTCACAACGGTGCCACTGGCCACGTCCGACGGCCTGATCCCCAGCGCGAACGATGCCGCAGCACTTATCACCGACAAAACCCGCGCCATTGCGTTGGTCACCCCGAATAATCCGGGCGGCGTGGAATATCCGGCGCAAACTGTGAAAGCCTTCGCAGACCTGGCCCGCAGCCACGATATCGCGTTGATCATTGACGAAACCTACCGCGATTTTGACAGCAGAACAGGCGCGCCGCATCCGCTCTTTGCGGACCCGAACTGGGACGACACGCTGATCCACCTTTATTCGTTTTCAAAGGCCTATCGTCTTACAGGACACCGTATCGGTGCCTTGATCACGTCATCAGAACGCTTGGCCGAAGTCGAAAAGTTCCTCGATACGGTCACGATATGCCCCAACCAACTGGGCCAACACGCTGCCCTGTGGGGCATGCGCAACTTGCGCGATTGGCTTGCCGGTGAACGCCGCGAAATTCTGGATCGCAGCGCCGCTATTGCGGACCATTTTCCACGGCTTGCAACCAAGGGATGGGTTTTGGAAGGCTGCGGCGCGTATTTTGCCTATATGCGCCATCCGTTTGATATGGCCTCTGATGCGCTGGCACAGGACCTCGTGAAACGCGCAGGCGTCCTCACGTTACCCGGAACCTTCTTTATGCCCGATGGTGGTGGACAGCAGCACTTGCGGATCGCGTTCGCCAATATGGATCGTGCGGGGATAACGGCATTGTTTGACCGTCTGGTGGTATATCAGCCCTAAGTCCGCTTGCACCCCGTCCACGCGCCGCCTATTCAGTTGCAAACGTAAATTCTGACTTAATATTTGGGCGATTGCATCATGGCTAAAGGCAAAACGAAAAACTTCTTCGTCTGGATCATTCTGGGCCTGCTGTTTGTGGGGCTCATGGGCTTTGGGGCATCCGGCCTGTCGGGCAACCTGCAATCCATCGGGGCGGTGGGTGACAAAACCCTGTCCGCACAGCGCTATTTCCAAGAATTGCAAACCCAGATCAGAATTGGCAGCTCCCAAGCAGGCCGCACAATTTCATTCCCCGAAGCCCAAAGCGCACAGCTTCCCGATCGTGCGTTGCAGATCGTGGTGGCAGAACGCAGCCTCGACAACGAAGCCGCTGTTCTTGGCCTGTCGGTCGGCGACAGCGTCGTCAGTCAACAGGTATTAGGCGACCTGAACTTTCGCGGCTTCGATGGGACCTTTGATCGCACAACCTACCGCGAAACACTGTCGCGCAACGGCATGAACGTGCGTGAATATGAAACTGGCCTGCGCGAAGGCGCGGCGCGCGCCTTGCTGCAAAGTGCGGTCTACGCCGGCGTCCCGGATCCAGCCACATATGGTGACACCGTTGCGAAGTTCGTGCGCGAGGGGCGCACGTTTACATGGGCACCACTGACCGCCACTGACATTGAAATCACCCTGCCAGAGCCAAGTGAGGCTGATTTACAGGCGCACTACGACGCCAATCCGGATATCTACACCAGCTTGGAAACCCGCGTGCTGCGCTTTGCGTGGATCACACCTGCGATGATCCAAGATGATATGCCAGTGGACGAAGATGAATTGCGCGCCGAATACGACGACCGCATTGACGAATTCGTGCAGGCCGAACGCCGCCTCATCGAACGTTTGATCTTCTCAAATGACGCCGCGGCGCAAACTGCACTTGATGCGATCAACGCGGGCGACACCACGTTCCCGCAATTGGTTGCCGATCGCGGCCTCAGCCTTGAAGACGTCGATGGCGGCGATGTCACGCTCGCTGAATTGGGCGACGCAGGTGCGGGTGTGTTTGCATCCCAAACCGGCGATGTGTCCGGCCCGTTCATGACTGATCTTGGCCCGGCCCTGTTTCGGATGAACGCGGTCCTCGCCGCACAAAATACCACGTTTGAGGACGCTTTGCCCGATTTGCGCGAAGACCAATCGGCCGCCCGTGCGCGCCGCGTGATCGAAGACCAGATTGACCCGATCACCAACTTGCTGGCTGGTGGCGCGTCTTTGGACAACTTGGTTGACCAAACCGACATGATATTGGGAAATCTCGACTATACCAACCAGACCACAAACGACATTGCCGCCTACGCCGCCTTTCATGACGTTGCCGCGACGCAAGACGTCAGTGATTTCCCCGAATTGGCGGACCTCGATGATGGCGGGTTGTTTGCCGTTGACGTGATCGAAGTGCGTGCACCGGCGCTGATCCCTCTGGATGACATCCGAGAACAGGTCGTTGCTGGCTGGGAAGCACAAGAAACCACCGCAGCGGTCATTGCGGCCGCCGAAAGCAAGCAGGCACAGTTGATGTCCGCAGTGCAGGACTTCGCATTCCTTGACCTCAACGCGATCCAAGACAACAACATCACGCGGCGTGGCTTTATCAATGGCGCACCAAGATCTTTCCTGACGGATGTGTTCGAAATGGCTATCGGCGACGTGCAAGTACTGCCCAATGGGGCCGGCGCAATCATCGTGCGGCTGGACGCAATCACAGCCGCCAACACATCTGACGAAGCCTACACTGCCGAAGTCGCTGCCGTCGCAGAAACGGCGGGCGAAGGCATCGCGCTGGACATTTATGAACTTTATAGTCGGACCGTCCAGTTGCGCACCGATGTGCAAGTCAACGAACAAGCACGCAACGCCGTTCACACGAATTTCCGCTAAATCATGACGCCCGATTTCGACACTTTCAAAGCGGGGTATGACGCAGGCGAAAGCCAGATCGTCTACACCCGTTTGACTGCCGATCTCGACACGCCGGTGTCCCTGATGTTGAAACTCACATCGGCAGGCAAACACGCGTTTTTGCTTGAATCCGTTACCGGTGGCGAAATTCGGGGCCGCTATTCCATTGTCGGTATGAAACCCGATCTGATTTGGGACTGTCACGGTACGCAAAGCCGCATCAACCGCGATGCGCGCTTTGATGATGATGGATTTGTGGATCAATCCGGTGATCCCCTCGATAATTTGCGCAACCTGATCGCTGAAAGCCGGATTGATTTGCCCGCCGACCTTCCAGCCGCCAGTGCTGGCCTGTTTGGGTACCTCGGCTATGATATGATCCGGCTGGTTGAACACCTGCCCAATATAAACCCCGACCCGCTTGGCCTGCCGGACGCTGTGATGCTGCGCCCGTCTGTTATGGCTGTGCTGGACGGCGTAAAAGGCGAAGTCATTCTGGTGGCACCTGCCTACGCAGCCTCAGGCCTGTCCGCCAAAGCCGCCTACGCGCAAGCCGGTGAACGGGTGATGGACGCACAGCGCGCGCTGGAATTGCCCGTTCCCTTAACCGAACGCGCCCTAGGCCACGCCGCCGACGTCCCCGACCCGGTGTCAAACTTCACCAAATCGGGTTACATGGACGCCGTTGAGCAAGCCAAAGACTACATTCGCGCGGGCGATATTTTCCAAGTCGTACCGTCGCAGCGCTGGACCCAAACCTACAGTGAACCGCCCTTTGCGTTGTATCGCAGCTTACGGCGCACCAACCCCTCGCCGTTTATGTTCTATTTCAACTATGGCGATTATCAGGTCATCGGTGCCAGCCCCGAAATTCTGGTCCGCGTGTTCGGCTCGGAAGTCACCATTCGCCCCATCGCAGGCACGCGGCCCCGCGGGGCAACGCCGGAAGAAGACAACGCATTCGAGGCCGATTTGCTGGCCGACCAAAAAGAGCTGGCTGAACATCTGATGTTGCTTGATCTGGGCCGCAACGACACTGGCAAAGTCTGCAAAGTCGGCACCGTGCGCCCAACCGAACAATTCATTGTCGAACGCTACAGCCACGTTATGCACATCGTGTCCAACGTCGTGGGTGAATTGGCCGACGACCAAGATGCGCTGTCAGCGTTCTTTGCCGGTATGCCAGCGGGCACAGTTTCCGGCGCGCCCAAGGTTCGCGCGATGGAAATTATCGACGAACTTGAACCTGAAAAGCGCGGACTTTACGGCGGCGGTTGCGGCTATTTTTCGGCCAACGGTGACATGGACATGTGCATTGCACTGCGCACCGCCGTGCTCAAGGGCGACCAGTTGTATATCCAGGCAGGCGGCGGTGTTGTCTATGACAGCAACCCCGAAGCTGAATACATGGAGACCGTGCACAAATCCAACGCGATCCGGCGCGCAGCAGCAGATGCGGCGATGTTCAGATCGGGCAATTCATAGCTCGGATTACACACACGCGATGTGCATAGGTTGTGCACGCGCGGTGTACGCTGTGTGCCACCCGTTTTTTGGCTTTACTGCGCGTTCAAAATCGCACTCAGCGGAACAATCGCAACTTGCTCATCTTGGTTGGCAGACCCCCATAGGATCAACGCCGAAATCGTGTCGGCCCGCACACGGCCCACCAGCACAACGCCGCTTTCCTGACGGGCGCGAAACGCTGCTTGATCCACGAACCGGCGCACCACACGCGCGTCCTGACCATCACTGTCTAGATCGCGGAACACCACCGCCACAGGCACACCCGCCTGTTCAGCGGCCCGTCCCGCCATGTTCAATCCTTGGCCAACAGTCACGAAACCACGCCCTTGCGATGCAAGAATATTCATCGCCTGATCGGCCAGGTTCCGATCCGAATGCAAGCCACCGTTACCGATATCAAGCACCGCAATCGATTCTGGCAAAGTACTGAAAACACTCTCGAATGTGATCTCCACATCGCTCGGCAATGCGCCCTTAGGCAGCTTGGCCAAAACCGCGACCTCAAATCCGTCATCGCGATACATCGCCATCAATGCGCGCGCGTCGTCCTGACCCGGATCAAGCGCAATCGTTACCGGAAACGACAACCCGGCCAAGGCTGCTGCCGCAGCCGACATGGACCCGTCATCAATCAAAACAATCGACAGCAGCGGCTTTGATCCAACGTCACCCGACGCGGCAGCGAAATCAACCAGCGCGTTCATCTGCGTGGCGGCCTCTGTTTCGCCCTGCGCAGCGACGGCTTCATCTTCTAAAGGTCGGCGAACAGTCACACCGCTCACGCGCTCACTCAGTAAGGTGTTTCCGCCGCCCTGCAAAAGTAGTCGCGGCACAACAGGCGGCTCCTCACTCGGGACAACAGCAGCCAAACCTTCATCTGCAGGCGGGTCTGCGGCGACGTCGTCAAGCCCCTCTGGTGCTGTATCGGAATTGGCCCCTAGATCCACCACGAACGTGTCGTTAGCCGGCTGCACGGGAACTTCCAAAGCCGTTGGTTCGTCCACAACAACAAAACCCTCATCCACCTCAGGTTCAACCACGACGGTCGGCGGCGCGGGAGTGGTCGAAATGGTCAAATCCGCCTCACTCACAGGTGTTTCTGGCGCCAACGACTGCGGGTTTGGCAACACCGGATCAACGGGTTGGGCCAGCACAATGGCGTTTTCTGGGGCATCCGGCGCGGTCATCGCACCCTCAATCGACAAACCTTCAGGCTCATCAAGCGGGTCAGTATCTGCCCGCGGCGCTTGGGTTTCTGGCGTCGAAAGTTGCGGCGCACCGGGGTCCACAATCGCCGCCTCGCCGTCGGGCAAATCCGGTGCCTGTGGTTCTTGAATGGAAAGACTACCAACCGGCGTTGACGGCGTGCGCACCTCGACTGCGTCAGTCGCGACGGGGGCCACCATTGGTGCCTCAACCAAGGGCGCCTCAGGTGGTGTCACTCCTGCGGGCAGCTCGCTCACAACGGATGCAACGCCCAAGCCCAGTGTGGACACCAAACAGCCAGTAAAAATTCCACCTATCACTCCACGCATACGCTCGTCACCTCTTTTGTCCGTCCCAACCAGCCTCTTGTGGGCCAGCTTGGGGTGCAATGCAGCCCTTGACGCAACTTGCGCTCCGGCCCATGTATGGCGACACTATACAAGGGGCGTTGACGCGAAAGTAGCCCCAATTTAACCCATCCAAAAGGTGGCAATTCCATGCTTCTCTTGATCGATAACTATGATAGTTTCACGTACAATTTGGTGCATTATTTCGGCGAACTTGGTGTGGATGTTGTCGTAAAACGCAATGACGCGATTGATGTTGAGACGGCAATGGGCATGGGCGCATCCGGCATTGTGCTGTCGCCCGGGCCCTGCGACCCCGCGCAAGCTGGCATTTGTCTAGCGCTTACCAAAGCCGCCGCCGAAACCAAAACCCCGCTGATGGGCGTGTGCCTTGGTCATCAGACCATTGGCGAAGCATTTGGCGGCAACGTTGTGCGCTGCCACGAAATTGTCCATGGGAAAATGGGCACGATGCATCACAGCGGCAAGTCAGTGTTTAAAGGCCTGCCCACCCCGTTTGAGGCAACGCGCTATCATTCCCTCACGGTTGATCGCGACACGCTGCCCGATTGTCTGGAAATCACCGCCGAACTTAGCGATGGTACGATCATGGGCTTGCGACACCGCGAATTGCCGATCCACGGCGTGCAATTTCACCCCGAAAGCATTAAGTCCGAACACGGTCACGCGATGCTGCAAAACTTCCTGAACACGATGCCCACAAAACCGAAAGTCCCAGCATGAGCGATATGATGAAACCCCTGATCTATGCCGCCTCAGAAGGCCCGCTCAGCCGTGCACAAGCGGAAATGGCATTCGACGCCCTATTTGAAGGTACTGCGACACCTTCCCAAATCGGCGGTCTGTTGATGGCGATGCGCGCACGCGGCGAATCTGTTGCCGAATACGCCGCAGCAGCCAGCGCCGTGCGCGCCCGCTGCGTGCCCGTCAACGCCCCTGAGGGTGCGATGGACATCGTTGGCACAGGCGGGGACGGCAAAGGCACGCTCAACATTTCAACCGCCACCGCCTTTGTGGTCGCGGGCGCAGGCGTGCCCGTCGCCAAACACGGCAACCGCAATCTGTCATCGCTGTCAGGTGCTGCAGACGCACTTGGGGAAATGGGTGTCAATGTCATGGTCGGCCCAGATGTGGTCGAACGCTGCATTGCGCAGGCGGGTATCGGTTTTATGATGGCCCCGATGCATCATCCCGCGATCAAACACGTGATGCCCACCCGCCAGGAATTGGGCTGCAAAACAATTTTCAACATACTGGGGCCACTGACCAATCCGGCAGGTGTCAAACGCCAACTGACAGGGGCCTTTGCGATTGATTTGATTTTCCCAATGGCCGAAACCCTCAAAGAACTGGGGACGGACGCCGCTTGGCTTGTCCATGGATCAGACGGCACAGACGAAATCACGATCTGCGGCACGACGTCTGTGGCGGCCCTGTCGCAGGGGATGATCACCGCGCGCGAAGTCCATCCCGAGGACGCGGGACTGCCCGTGCATCCGTTCCACGCTATTTTAGGCGGCTCACCCGCAGACAACGCCAAAGCCTTCCGCGCCCTGCTGAACGGGGCCCCCTCCGCGTATCGCGACGCGGTGCTGCTCAACGCCTCCGCCGCATTGCTGGTGGCGGGAAAGGTCGAAGGCCTTAAGGCCGGTGTGGAAATGGCCAAAGAAAGCATCGACAGCGGTGCCGCCAAAACAGCCATCGAGACACTCGCCAAAATCACCCAAGGCTAAAGTTAAAGACCCCTTCACCCGTCTTTATTTAAAAATATCCTAGGGGTGTCCGCAAGACGGGGGCAGCGCGCGCCCGCAACATCCCCCTCGCGGCACCACACATCGCCCTAAACATCGCCGCGCAGCGCAAAATTTGTACAAATTTTCCCGCCGCCCGCGGCACGCGCAATTGCACCCGCCAGCCAGCGGCGCTAACAATGCATCTATGGATATCCTAGACAAAATCAAAGCCTACAAACTCGACCATATTGCTGCTTGTAAACAGGCACGCCCACTGGCCGATCTGGAAATCACCGCCCGCGCCGCGTCCCCGACGCGTGGCTTTGCTGATCGCCTGATCAACGCCGGTCGCGAAGGTTATGGCCTGATCGCAGAGATCAAAAAGGCGAGCCCCTCCAAAGGCTTGATCCGCGCAGATTTTAACCCGCCCGAACTGGCCATTGCCTACGCACTTGGTGGTGCCACCTGTCTAAGCGTGCTGACCGACGGTCCGTCCTTCCAAGGCCACGATGAGTTCCTGACCGCAGCGCGCGACGCTGTTGACCTGCCAGCCCTGCGCAAAGACTTCATGTATGATCCCTATCAGGTCGTCGAAGCCCGCGCCCTTGGGGCCGATGCGATCCTGATCATCCTCGCCACCGTCAGCGACGCACAGGCCGCTGAACTGGAAGCCGCAGCGCTGGATTGGAAGATGGATGTCCTGCTCGAAGTCCACAACGAGGCGGAACTGGACCGCGCCAGCGCCCTCAAATCCCCCTTGATGGGCATCAACAACCGCAACCTCAACACGTTCGAAACCACTTTGGACACCACGCGCACCCTGTCGCGTCTGGTCCCTGCCGACCGCACAATCGTTTGCGAAAGCGGGCTGAACACCGCTGCTGACTTAGCGGACATGGCGCGCTATGGTGCGCGCAGTTTCCTTATCGGCGAAAGCCTGATGCGCCAAGACGACGTGGCCGCCGCCACCCGCAGATTGCTGGCCAGCCCAGACATCATGGGTGGTATGTAAGTGGCTGAAAAGATGCACGATAAGCTAAGCCATTTTGACGCACAGGGACAGGCGCACATGGTCGATGTGTCCGCCAAAGACGTGACATCGCGCATCGCAACTGCCGTCGCTTGGATTAAGATGTCACCTGAAACGCTGGCCCATGTTACCGCAGGCACTGCAAAAAAGGGTGATGTGCTTGGCATCGCCCGTATTGCGGGTATTCAAGGCGCAAAAAAGACATCGGACCTGATCCCGCTGTGTCACCCACTGGCGATCACAAAGGTTGCGGTAGATCTGACGCCCGACCCCACGCTCCCCGGTGTGCGCATACAAGCGACAGTTAAAACCACCGGACAAACCGGTGTCGAAATGGAGGCCCTTACCGCGGCCTCAATCGCCGCCCTCACGGTCTATGACATGCTGAAGGCGGCGCAAAAAGACATGGAAATCGGCGGGCTGCGTGTGACCCTGAAAGACGGCGGTAAATCCGGCCGTTTTGCGCAATGATCACCGTTGAACAGGCGCAGGCGCTATGCCTCGCGCTTGTCCAAACCGGACCAACAGAAACTGTCGCGCTTGCTGATGCCCATGGCCGCACTCTGGCGGACCCTGTGCAGGCCAAACGTGACCAGCCACCGTTCCCCGCCTCTGCGATGGATGGATATGCGATCCGCAGCAGCGACGCAAAGGTCAGTGCCACCCTCACGGTCATCGCGGAATCTGCGGCGGGGCACGGTTGGGGCGGCACAGTCAAAACCGGTCAAGCGGTGCGTATCTTTACCGGTGCACCAGTGCCACGCGGCGCGGAACAAGTCGTTATTCAGGAAAATGTGACCCGCACTGACGACACGATCAGCCTTGGCACCGACGCGATGAATAACAATAATATCCGCCAACAAGGTGCTGACTTTACAAAGGAATTTATATTTGAGGCGCCACGAAAGCTGACGCCTTCCGACCTCGCGCTCATTGCGGCGATGAACCACGCGACCCTGCGCGTGACCCGCCGCCCGAAGGTCGCGCTGATATCCACAGGTGATGAACTCTTGATGCCAGGCGGCAATCCTGCGCCCGATCAAATCATCGCATCAAACGTCTTTGCGCTGCGGGCGATGCTGCGAGACGCTGGGGCAAATCCCAACATCCTGCCGATCGCGCTGGACACGCCGGATGCCCTTGATGCGATCCTGCAACAGGCCAGCGATTGGGGGGCGGACATCATCGTCACCATCGGCGGCGCGTCGGTGGGTGATCATGATCTCGTGGCGCCCGCGTTGGACCGCTTTGGCGTGACCCGCAGCTTTCACAAGATCGCAATGCGCCCCGGCAAACCGCTGATGGCGGGCGCGAAGGGCACAACGGCCTTCCTCGGACTGCCGGGGAATCCGGTGTCTGCTGTGGTCTGTGGCTATCTATTCCTCTTGCCGATGGTGCGCCGCGCCCTTGGCCAATCGGACGTCCTTCCACGCGGCGTAACTGCCCGCCTTGATGCGCCACTACCCGCCGGTGGGCCGCGCGCCCATTATATGCGTGCGCACTATAGCGAAGGTGAAAACACCCGCACAGTCACCGCGTTCGACAAGCAAGACAGTTCTATGCTGACCGTCTTGGCCGAGGCCAATTGCCTGCTGCTGCGCCCGATAGATCACCCCGCCAAAGCGGTGGACGATCCGGTAACAATCTACCCGATCTAAATAGAACAGATTGACACAAAACGAGAACAAGGCTAGAACATTCCCAAGGAAATTGTGTTGAGGGAGAGCGCATATGCTCACAAAGAAGCAACTTGATCTGTTAGAATTCATCCAAAAACGCGTCGCCCGCGATGGTGTCCCGCCAAGCTTTGATGAAATGAAAGAAGCCCTTGATTTACGGTCTAAATCCGGTATTCACCGCCTGATTACTGCGCTTGAGGAACGTGGATTTATCCGCCGCCTCGCGCACCGTGCCCGCGCCCTTGAAATTGTGAAACTTCCCGACGCATTGCAGACCAAGCTTGATGCGGCATCCGGTTTTAATCCGCGCGTGATTAATGGCGACCGCCCAGGCAACCGCCCACGTGCTGCGCAATCGCTTGAAACTGGCGGTGCTATTGAACTGCCGGTGATGGGTCGCATTGCTGCGGGTGTGCCAATCGCCGCTATTTCTGAGATCAGCCACAATGTGTCTGTTCCGGCGTCCATGGTTGGCAAAGGTGAACATTACGCCCTCGAAGTTAAAGGCGATTCAATGATCGACGCGGGGATCAATGACGGCGATGTCGTGGTGATCCGTGAGACCTCGACCGCGCAGACCGGTGATATCGTCGTGGCTTTGGTGGAAGACGCGGAAGCCACGCTGAAACGCTATCGTCGCAACGGCAACACCATCGCACTTGAGGCGGCGAACCCTGCCTATGAAACCCGTCTGTATCGCGATGATCAGGTCAAGGTTCAGGGCTGTTTGGTCGGCCTTATTCGAACGTATTAATTAGTCCCACGCTTGCGCGAACAGGGTCATCAAAAGCCGGTCGCGCTGGCGTACGGATGCGGTGTTCCAAATCCGCTCTCCTGTGTGGTCGCGCACTGAGATCAGGTGTAATTTCCCCGACAAGACCCATCCCGCCATCGCGCCCGTTTCGCGCAGGCGCACCGCGTCGTAAACCTCACATCCTGCCATATCGCCCATTTCCTGATTGGTGATCACGATATCAGCGCCGCCACAGCCGTCAATCGCCGCCAACGCCGTGGCGCCGCGCAGGTTCAACACCCGCGTTCCTGCCACCGTCACTGACACCGCGCGGCCCCGTTCCAACAATCCATCGCGCGCGTAGGCCACCCATTGTTCAACGGGTGCGCCATCATTTTCTAGCCAACTGTCTGCGGCAAACGACTCACCACTCTCCTTTGACACATCGCGGCCAGTTTCGGTCATCACTCCGATCAAAGACCCCGAATCTGCGATCAACACCGCCGGACGCTCCGCCACCTGCCAAAGCGCGAACCCCAAGATCACTGGCGCCACGCCTGCCAACCTGATCGATCCGCGCCACTGCACCACAAATATCCCCCCCAATGCGATCAGCGCCAAAACCTCGGGCCCCGGTGTCACCACATGTCGCAATGCACCGTCCTGACCGGCGACAAAATGTGCCACACCCAAAATCCAGCGCAGGCCAAGATCCATCACCCAAAGCCCGATCATTTCTAACCCAAGGGGCGCAAGGAGTGCGGCCAAGACCGCCGCAGGCATCACCAACGTGCCCATCAAAGGCACCGACATCAGGTTCGCAATCAGTCCAAGCTGCGCGATTTGATTGAAATGAAACGCCGCAAACGGTGCTGTCGCCAACCCCGCCACCAACGACGAAATAAACACCGCCCCAATGGATTTTGCCCATCGTGGTACGCGCGGCAGGTCTAACTGGCGCATCACACCGAACACAGCGACCAAGGCTGTCGTGGCAGCGAATGACATCTGAAACCCTGGGCCAAACAGGGCTTCGGGCAGCAACGTCAGCACGATCAACGCCGCAATTGCGACGGCCCGCAACGTCAGGGCACGACGGTCAAACAAAACCGCAACCAACATCACTGCAACCATGACGAATGCGCGTTCCGTTGACACATTGCCGCCCGACAACGCCAGATATCCAGCAGCCGCGACCAGCGCACCGTTGGCGGCGATTTTCTTTGTCGGCCAGCGCAGTGCAGCCGATGGCCACAGCGCGAATCCATAGCGCAACGTCGCGAATATGAACGCAGCCAAAATGCCCATATGCATGCCAGAGATTGCTAACAAATGCGCCAGATTGAACGCCCGAAGCGCTGTCAAACTGTTCTGCCCTATACCGGATCGGTCCCCCGTCATGATCGCGGCGGCAAAGGCCCCTGATTCACCTTCCAATCGGTCCTGCACCCCACGACTGATGGCGACCCTTTGACGATAGACCCACAGACCCGCAGACCCCTCACTGGCCACAGCCCCTAATAAAACAGGGGTGCGCGTATAGCCGACAGCACCAAGCCCTTCGAACCACGCCATGCGCTGGAAATCAAAACCACCCGGTTCTACTGGGCCCGATGGTGGCGACAGATGTCCCGTCATCAACACCACCTGCCCTGGTTCCGGCGTGATAAACCCTTGATCGCCATGCAGCGAAATCCGCACTGATGCGGGTGTGTGTGCGGCGTCCATCCGCGCCAACACCACACGATCAAGCGTCAACCGCACCGCGTCTGATACGGATCGGTCAATTTCAATGATGCGTCCTTGGATGGGGCCATAATACCGAAACCCCAACACCGGCTCTGCCACGACGTTCGCGCGCAGTCCGGCCAGCCCAAATCCCGCCAAAAGCAACGCCATACCAACCACGATGATGCGCAGGCCATCGGGCAAAAGCCGCTGCACAGCAATCCCGAACAGCCCGAACCCCAGCACCATAATACAGGTGATCGCCGCAGGTTCGCTCTGCGCTGCGAAGTAGCCACAAATCCCGAGGCCCAGCACAACAGGTGTCCAACCGAACAGATGACCGCGCTGCGCACCGAGTTGTGCCCAAAGGTCGTGCAGCTTGCGCACTGGTTATTCCCTCACGTTGTTAGTATTCCCCGCAGCAGCCCGCCAACGTAACAAAATGGTGGTTAGCAAAAGGTTAAGTTTCCATGCCAACGTCCAATTCTGAAGCCCAAGTCGTCACCCGTTTCGCCCCCTCGCCAACGGGGGCGCTGCACATCGGCGGCGCACGCACGGCGCTGTTCAACTGGCTTTACGCACGCGGGCGTGGCGGTAAATTCTTGCTGCGGATTGAAGACACCGACAAGGCACGATCCACGGATGAAAACACGCAGGCGATCCTTGACGGGCTAACATGGCTAGGCCTTGATTGGGACGGCGAACCGACGTCGCAGGCCGCAGCTGCCAATCGCCACGCGGACGTCGCGCACCGCATGCTTGCCGATGGGCATGCCTACAAATGTTTCGCCACCCAAGATGAGATTGAAGCGTTCCGCGAGAATGCGCGCGCCAACAAGGTCTCAACCCTCTATCGTTCCCCGTGGCGCGATGTCGTGGACGCCGACCACCCCGATCTGCCGTTTGTTGTCCGGATCAAAGCAATTGGCTTAGAACACGATGGTCAATTTTTCGCCGACTTCATTTATGATGAAGTCCAAGGAAAGGTCGTATACCATCCACATCTATTGGATGACATAGTCCTATTGCGATCTGACGGGTCGCCAACATACATGTTAGCCGTCGTAGTCGACGATCACGACATGGGAGTGACCCACGTAATTCGGGGAGACGACCACCTCGGAAACACTTCACGACAGAAGATGATATATGATGCTATGAGTTGGAAAATGCCCATTTGGGCCCACATACCGCTAATTTTTGGGCCCGATGGCAAAAAGCTATCCAAACGCCACGGTGCGACGGGTGCGTCCGAATATCAGGCCTTGGGCTATCCAGCCGCTGGCATGCGTAACTATTTGACCCGTTTGGGCTGGTCACACGGCGACGATGAATTTTTCAGCGATGCGCAGGCGCTTGACTGGTTTGATTTCGGTGGCATCGGCAAAAGTCCCGCGCGATTTGATACCAAAAAGCTCGAAAACCTGTGCGGTCAGCATATCGCTGTGACCGACGATGCTGCACTGCTGCATGAACTTGCGGCATTTCTGGCGGTGACAGATGCAAATGCGCTAACGGCCACCCAGAGTGACGCCATGTTGCAGGCCATGCCAAGTCTGAAAGAGCGCGCGAAGACATTTCCGGAACTGATTGATAAAGCGCACTTTATCTTAACTTCGCGGCCGATTGCCATTGATGAAAAGCCTGCCAAATCGCTTGACGATGTACACAAAGGTATACTGGCAGAATTGACGCCGCAGCTGCAAACTGTTAGCTGGACGCGAGACGAACTTGAGGGGAGCGTGGCCGCCCTCGCGCAGGCCCATGACACCAAACTCGGCAAACTTGCTGGTCCGCTGCGCGCGGCACTTGCAGGTCGCGCTGTATCCCCTTCGGTCTTCGATATGATGCTGGTCCTTGGACGCGACGAAACTATCTCTCGCATTAAGGACGCCACTTGCTGAAACACTTTTGATACCTTTCTTAGGTAACGCAAAGTGAACCGGAACACCGCTGACGCTGCTTGGGTCACCCAAGGGCGTGCCTTAAAAGGGAAAAAACATGGCTGATCAGAAAACTGCAACGCTGACGATTGATGGCAAATCCTATGAGTTGCCTATTCTTTCCCCGACCGCTGGGCCGGATGTCATCGATATTCGCAAACTTTATAGTCAAGCGGGCGTGTTTACTTATGATCCGGGTTTTACGTCGACTGCAGCCTGCGACAGCACAATTACGTTCATTGACGGCGATAAAGGCGAATTGCTGCACCGCGGCTACCCGATTGACCAGCTGGCCGAAAAATCCCACTACCTCGAGGTGTGTTTTGCGCTGCTTTACGGCGATCTTCCGTCCGCTGACGAGCTGGAAAAGTTTGAACGCCTCGTCACGAACCACACAATGATCCACGAACAGATGCACATGTTCTTTCGGGGCTTTCGCCGCGATGCGCATCCTATGGCGACGATGGTCGGCGTGGTTGGGGCGATGTCAGCGTTTTATCACGACAGCACAGACCCTAACGATCCGCACCAGCGCGAAGTGGCGTCCATCCGTCTGATCGCTAAAATGCCGACGATTGCAGCAATGGCGTACAAATATTCCATTGGCCAGCCATTCGTTTACCCGCGCAATGACCTCGATTATGCGTCCAATTTCTTGAATATGTGTTTCAGCGTTCCGGCAGAAGACTACAATGTGAACCCGATCCTTGCGCGCGCAATGGACCGTATTTTTACGCTGCATGCGGATCATGAACAAAATGCATCGACGTCGACTGTGCGCCTTGCGTCATCATCAGGTGCCAACCCGTTTGCCTGTATTGCCGCTGGAATCGCTTGTCTTTGGGGTCCCGCACATGGTGGCGCGAACCAAGCCTGCCTCGAAATGCTCAAGGAAATTGGCACAGTCGATCGCATTCCTGAATTCATTGCGCGCGCAAAAGACAAGAACGACAGCTACCGTCTGATGGGCTTTGGCCACCGCGTTTACAAAAACTTCGATCCGCGCGCCACTGTGCTGAAACAATCCGCCGACGAAGTGCTCGAATTGATGGGCGTGCACGACAACCCGCTTCTTCAGGTCGCGATGGAGCTTGAAAAACAAGCGCTCGCTGATCCCTACTTTGCTGAGAAAAAGCTGTTCCCGAACGTGGACTTCTATTCCGGTATCATCCTCGAAGCGATGGGTTTCCCGACGTCGATGTTCACACCAATCTTCGCATTGGCGCGCACCGTTGGCTGGATTTCGCAGTGGAAAGAACAGCTTGACGATCCACAGCTGAAAATTGGGCGGCCCCGTCAGCTGTATATGGGTGAAACGGCCATTAACTATGTGGATATTGAAGACCGTTAATTTGACTGGACGATTGACCAAAGGGCTTCCAAGATCATCTTGGGGGCCTTTTGATATGTTGCACACCGAAAGACTGATTTTGCGCGGTGGACAAGCCGGCGATCTTGAAGATATGTTAGCGATCTATTCAGATCCACGGGCGATGCAATACTGGTCCACCGCGCCACACGCAGACCCAAGTGTGACGCAGGACCTCCTGAAGCGCCGTGTGGCCCACTGGGACAGCTCAAGAACAAATTTCCAAATCGAATGGAAAAACCGTGTCATAGGCAACGCGGGCAATTTTTGGCGCAATGAAATCGGTTTCATCCTGCACCCCGACCATTGGCGCAAAAGCATCATCACCGAAGCGATGGACGCAATCATCCCGCATTTGTGGACCAACACGGATCACATTGCAATGACCGCAGATGCTGACCCGCTCAACATCGCCTCAGTCAGCCTGCTCACCTCCCTTGGGTTCAGGGAAACGCACCGCGCCGAGCGCACATTTTGTATCAATGATGTGTGGTCTGATAGCGTCTACTTCGCGCTGCAGCGACCTGCATAAGCACTGTGTTGATTTTAGAAACTGTTTGTTTCCCAGTTGCTGCTAACGCTCTCAGATTCACTTGATGTTATTTAATTATTATCGATTCACGTCTTCGGGGACGGTATTATGGGAATTCTTCTCGCGCTTTTGGTTGCATTGGGTCTTGGGGCACTTGTCTGAGGTGGCAGAGATGACGAACCGATGATACGTCACCGGACGAAGCAATCGATCCAGATGGCCCACCTGTGGCCACCGAGGGGGATGACACCGTTGTCCTGAAAGGCACTGCCAGTATTTTGATGGCGGCGCTGATAACGACATCATCGAAGGCGGCTTTGATGATCTTGACGGCGGCTCCAGCAACGACTCGCTTTCGGGTGGCGACGAGGACGGCGATACATTGTTCACCAATTGGACCCTGAGCGGATCTGACGCCGATACCAGTGAACACAACTTGATCGGCGGTGCCGGTGATGCTGGGTTTAATGAATTCATCCTTGGCGATTGGATCAAGACGGGAAATATTGCCCTCATGACAGATTTCGACACCTCCGAACACATCATTGTGGTGTTTGTGGCGGACGACAATGCCGAAGCCAAAACACCACAATGATGGCGCCGGCCTTCTGATTTCGATCGACGGAGCGCTGGTGGCGCGGATTCAGGGCATGTTTGATGCGATCAACTGGCTGGTCGCCAATGTCTTCACGTCGATCTATACGCCTGCTTAACGGTCGCGAAACAGCTTGACCTAGCGCCCCTCGTAGTTCGCGGGGCGCTTTTCCATAAACGCTAGAACGCCTTCTTGGAAATCGCGGGTCTTGCCGCATTCCCCTTGCAGGCGCGCTTCCATGGCGAGTTGTTGATCCAGCGTGTTTTCAAACGATCCCCGCATCGCTGTTTTGACACGTTGATAGGCCGCTGTAGGCCCTTTGGCCAAATGCAGCGCACGAGATGCCACGTGAGTGTCGAAATCTTTCAGCGGCACAGCCTCATAGATCATGCCCCAATCAGCGGCTTGGCGTCCGGTGATCTTGTCGCCAAACAGCGCAACCCCCATCGCCTTGGCCGCCCCCATCTGACGCGGCAACCAATACGTACCACCCGCATCGGGGATCAGGCCAATTCGGGTAAATGCCTGAATGAAGTAGGCTTCTTCGGCGGCAATCACCACATCCGCCGCCAGCGCAAGGTTCGCACCCGCCCCCGCAGCCGCACCGTGCACCGCGCAGATCGTTGGAATTTTACACTCAAATATCGCTTTGAGCATCGGCACATATTCGTCGCGTAGCGTACGTTCCAGATCAAGGTTCGTAGCATTGCCGCTGTCGCCTAAATCCTGACCGCTGCAAAACGCATCCCCCGCACCACCGATGACCAACACGCGGGCGTCACGCTGCGCCGCCTTCACCGCGTGGGTGATTTCAGCGCGCATTTGTACGTTCAACGCGTTCTTCATGGCTGGGCGGTTCAGCGTTAATGTGGCGACATTGTTGGCAGTCTCAAGCTGGATAACGGCGTATTCCATGGGGCGTCCTTCAAGAATTATGTTGCGCCCACCCTAGTGAACTGTGCGGTATAGAAAAGCCCAAACGCCGCGGCAGACGACCTGCGCGAACCTGCAATGTTACTTGCCCATAATATCATAGAGGCGTTTTTGTTCATCCATGTTTAAGGCATCGGGCCCAGCCGCACGCGACCGCCCCCTGATCGTCACAACTGCAATGGCACCCGCTAGCAGCAGCATGAACGGCGCGGCGAACCACAGCAAAATATTTACCCCTGCAACCCGCGGGTTTAGTAGGATATATTCACCGTAACGATCCACCAGAAATTGCATCGCCTGCGAGTCAGTATCGCCTGCGACCAGCCGTTCGCGCAGCAAAAGCCGCAGGTCACGGGCAATGTCTGCATGACTTTCATCAATGCTTTCATTGCGACACACAGGGCAGCGCAGATCTGCAGACAGCGCGCGGGCGCGAATTTCAAGCGCGGCGTCGTCCAGCACCTCATCCGGTTGAACAGCTGCCAAGGGCGCGGCCAAAAGACAAAAGATAAGAACGAGCCACTTCATTCTGCCGGTACCGGTTTTGCAGTGGGTTTCTCAACGGATTTCGCGGCCCCCGCAGCAACCCGCAGCCGCCTGTCGCTGAGAGAGATGAAGCCACCCAGCGCCATCAAAATCGCACCACCCCAAACCCAATTTGCAAAAGGTTTGATGTAGGTACGCACGGCCCAGCCACCGCCAGTTTGCCGATCACCCAGCACAACATAAACGTCGCGCAGGATGCCATTACGAATCCCCGCTTCGGTTGTTGGCATCTGTGCCACTGGATAGATGCGTTTCTCCGCAAAGACCTTCCCAACGTCACGCCCATTGCGGATGACAGTGATTATACCGCCTTCGCCAAAATAATTTGGCCCTTCAATATCGACCACGTCGGTCAATTCGATTTCATGAATTCCAACCTGCCAGCGATCCCCGATTTGGGCGACGCGAATGTCTTCGTCTTCCCATGCAAGCAATGCGGCCACTGCAAAAACCGTAACCCCCATACCGGCGTGGGCGGTGAATTTACCCCAATCAGCACGCGGCAAACGGATCAAACGTTTCACCCGATCTTCCAGCGCACCGCGCCCCGTGCGCAGCCACAAATCCATGGCGGCACCACCAACGACCCAAATTCCAAGGGCGACGCCGATCGGCCCCATAGCGGACCGTCCTGTCTGCACCGCATACGCCAGCAAACCGCAGGCAATCGCCAGGGCAGCAACTGGTGCCATGGATTTGGCGGCCCGCGCCAGACTGCCACGTTTCCATGCCAGCACCGCACCAATCGGTAGGACGAGCGTGAGCGGTACAAAAATAAGCGTGAAAGCAAAGTTGAAAAACGGTGGCCCGACCGACACCTGTTCGGGTCGATCAAACAATCCTATGGCGTAAAACGGGTTGGTCATTCCCCCGCCCCACACCGCATTAGCCGACGCAAGTTCGACAACCAACGGCCAAATCGTGCCCCAGAACACTACGAAACAGGACACCGCCAAAAGCACATTGTTCGACACAATGGCGGTTTCACGACTGACCAGACCAAACACACCTTTGGATTCCATCGATCCGGCACGAAGAGCGAACAGCAGCAAACCGCCGCCAACGAAAAACGCGAGGATCATTAGAATGAACACGCCGCGTTCGGGGTCATTGGCGAAAGCATGTACGGATGTCAGAACGCCGGATCGCACGATAAACGTGCCAAGTAATGAAAACCCGAATGCAAGAATTGCCAGCAGAATTGTCCACGCCTTCAGGCTCTCGCGTTTCTCCACAACGATGGCCGAATGCAGCAGTGCTGCGGCAAGTAGCCACGGCATCAAGGACGCGTTCTCAACAGGGTCCCAGAACCAAAAGCCACCCCAGCCCAGTTCATAATACGCCCACCATGACCCCAGCGCAATGCCGATGGTCAGGAATATCCACGCCGCCAAAGTCCACGGGCGCACCCATCGTCCCCAGGCGGCATCAACGCGCCCTTCGAGCAAGGCGGCAATCGCAAACGAAAACGACATGCTTAGCCCGACGTAGCCCAAATACAAAAACGGTGGGTGAAACGCCAATCCGGGGTCCTGCAAAAGTGGGTTCAGATCACGCCCGTCGAAGGGTGGAAATTCCAGCCGTTCGAACGGGTTTGATGTAAATAATATAAACGCGTAAAAAGCGACACTGACCGACGCCTGCACACCCAAAACGCGGGCGCGCAAACTGGAAGGCAGGTTACCGCCAAACCAGCTGGCACAAGCGCCAAACAGCACCAAAATAAGCTGCCACAGCAGCATCGACCCTTCGTGATTGCCCCAAACTCCCGATATCTTATACAGCATAGGTTTAGCCGAATGGCTGTTCGACGCCACTAATTTGACGGAAAAGTCAGACACCACAAACGCATAGGTAAGTGCCGCAAAGCTCACGCCGACAAGCAGCAATTGCACCACCGCTGCAGGGTCCGCCAACGCCATCCAGCCGCGCCACCCCATATGCGCGCCTACCAATGGCACGACCATCTGCACGACCCCTACAAGGGCCGCCAGAATCAACGCGAAATGTCCAAGCTCAGTAATCATGGTCGCACTATAGTCAGCCCTGCCAATGCTGCCAGCGAAACCGCCCCACCCAAGCGGGGCGAAACGTCACGGTTGTGTCACAAGCAAGTTACCGCTGGCTGCTTTGCCAGTCCACCAGCGCTGGATTGTCTGTTGGTGCCAAAGCCCCCAGCGTCAGATCAGCCGACGGCGCGCTTTGCGCCACCTGCGGCGTGTCCGCGCGCAACGCCCGCAGCGCGCGCGTGTTTTCCACAACGGTCGGAACACGCGCCAATGTCTGTGCGATGGAGCGTTGAAAATCCTGACTGTGCGCCTGATGGCGCGCACCGAAATAGAAGCTGACGATCGCGCCCATCAACCACCACAACGGATCAGGCACCAGCGAAATACCCTGCATTCGCGTTGAAAACCAAACCGGATCGGCCATCGCCACGACGAACAATCCAATGGTGCCAAATGCCAACAACGGACGTGGCAAACGGTTCAACGCATCCATGAACCGATTAAAACCGCCATGTCGTTGAACCGCAAACTCAGACGCAAACTGGCGCATGGATTGTTGTTTGATGTCCGCCTGTCTGACGGCGGCTCCTTCGGCGTTTTCGCGAAACACCTGTGCAGTTTCGACGATCACATTGCGACCATTCCCGAATATCGAACCAAAGATGCGTTCAATCAAACCCATTTTGCAGTCCTTTCGCGATGCTGATCGTGGCTTAGGTGATAGCGGAGCGAAATAAATTCTTCTGCCCGCGTGATCCAGCCGCCCTTACCGCCGTCCAAACGCCGTGCAAATTTGCGACTGGCAGGGCGCGCATCGGCCAAAGAATAATAATAATTCCGCCGCGCAATACCGTAGGCATCGACGAAATGATCAACTGCCGCAGCCATACCCTGCTGCACGCCCGCAATAGTCTGTGGCCCGATCACCCCGTCCACGGTGACGTCAATCCGCATGTCCCGCAATAAACGCTGCAAAATCCGCACCGCGTTCGATCCGGCATTAACATACATGTCAAACACCGATGCATGCAGCTCTGCTGGGAGATCACGAATACGCGGCCGTTCAAAGTAATGTTCGATAAAAATGGCCACAGCCTGTTCGCGCGACAACACACGCACGTCTTGTTCGTTCACTTGGCCGTTTCGATCCAGATCAAGCCCCAAGCGGCGCATCGTGTGGATCGTCACGCCAAAATTCGTGGCCCCTCCCGGATCGTCAGGATCATTCACATAGCCCCCCTCACGGGCGACAATTTCCTCGGCAATTTGACTAACATCGTTCATCATAACATCCCCATGCATTTGAACATGGAGAGTGCAATTAAATTGTTAACCGCTGGTGGTGGCACCGTACGTTGCGTCAACTTCAGTGGCATCGAGAGGGTCACAAAAATTCTGCGCCTCTTGCATATTCACAACCTCGGCAGGCATGTATGTTTCATCATGTTTTGCAAGAATTTCAACGGCTTCAAAGGTACCATTAATGTAATGCCCTTGACCAACCATGCCCTGACCTTCTTCAAACAGGCTTGGCAATATATCGTTGAACGTCACTGGCACAATGTTCCAGCAATCCGTGACAATAAACGACACCTCAAGCCCCTCACCACGCACAATCGATCCGTCCTGCACCATGCCGCCAATGCGAAACAGCTCCGTTTCTTTCGGCGGTTCGGTCACGACCTCTGTGGGAGATCGGAAAAACTGAAAAGAGTCATTCGGCAACAAAGCGAGGATAACAAATACCCCCGCAATCGCCACGAACGACACCACAAGCACCTGTTTTCGACGCGTTTTCTTCAGATTCTTGAAACCGGACATGACGTGCGCTCCTAAGGAAACAACGGGGCCATCGTCAACCCCAACGTTTCAGGTAGATTTAACATCAGATTGGCGTTCTGCAATGCCTGTCCGCTTGAACCTTTCGTGAGGTTGTCGAGCGCTGCAATCACAATCGCTCGCCCGTCGCGCCGATCAGCAACAACACCGACATGACAGAAGTTTGATCCACGAATATGACGGATACTGGGATGTTCGCCAATGGGCAGAACCTCAATGAACGGCTCATCTTCGTATTGCTTTTTCATTACGTTGTGAAGGGTTTGCGCGTCACCTTTCACGTAAACAGTCGCCAGAATTCCTCGGTTTGCAGGAATCAAATGCGGTGTGAATTGCACCTCTACGGGCCGCCCCGCAATCGCGCTGAATTCTTGATCCAGCTCCCCCAAATGGCGGTGGGTGCCGCCAACCGCATAGGCGTGCGCACCCTCGGATAATTCTGCATGCAGCAGGTTTTCCTTTAACGACCGCCCCGCGCCGGACACCGCACAGGCAAGATCGATGATAATTTCGTCCAGATCGATAACCCCAGCCGCAATCAAAGGTCGCAGAGCAAACTGCGCTGTCGCGGCGTTACACCCCGTACCTGCCACCAGCCGCGCACTCGCTATCTCATCGCGGTAAAACTCTGTTAGGCCGTAAACAGCCTCCTTTTGCATCTCCAACGCAGCATGAGGATTGCCGTACCACTTTTCATAGGCTGCGGGATCACGCAGCCGGAAATCTGCACTAAGATCAACAATCTTCAGCGTTTTCGGAAGCTTAGAGATCACGTCTTGGCTGGTTTTATGCGGCAAAGCGCAAAACACCAAATCAATACCGCTGAAATCCACATCTTCAATCGTGCTTAAAACCGGCAAGTCCAGATGCCGCAAATGTGGGAACACTTGCGCCATGCTTTGTCCGGCTTTCGAATTGCCCGACAGCGCAGAAATCTCAATCGACGGATGACCAGCAATCAGACGCACAAGTTCGGCGCCAGTGTACCCAGACGCCCCAAGGATCGCAATTTTATAATTCATTTCAACACCCTAGCGCTGACATATCAGCGTATATCTTCATCACATTTAACTGGTTCAAGCCGCTTCAAACGTGATCTGTCGTCGCAAGAACTGCGTCGCGCGGTCGCTGACCCGCTTTGGGTCGCCCGACGTCAGGAACTTTGACGTACCGCCACCTGCCATTTCTGGCCGACGCTGCAAATAATCGGCGAGGCTGTCGGCGACCAGATCGGCCTGACTGAACACCTTCACATCCGCGCCAAGGGCAGTCTGAAACGCATCCTGCATCATTGGGTAATGCGTGCAGCCCAAGACAGCGGCGTCCGGCTCCGGCATCTTGCGCTTTAACGCATCCACATGGCTGCGCACCAAGGCTTCGGCCAAGATCATGTCGCCTTCTTCGATCGCATCAACCACGCCACCGCAGGCCTGTCCTTCAACATCTACACCAATGGCGCGAAACGCCAATTCGCGCTGGAATGCGCGGCTCGACACAGTCGCAGGCGTCGCGAACAACGCCACATGTTTTACACCCACTTCGCGCGGCGGGGAATTGTCCCCCCATGACCGTTCCGTCATGGCCTCAATTAGGGGCACAAAAACCCCCAAAACTCGTTTGTCTTTTGGAACCCAACTTTCTTGCATGCGCCGCAAAGCCGCTGCTGACGCAGTGTTGCAGGCCAAAATTACCAGATCGCAGCCCGCATCAAACAACGCTTGGGTTGCCGCCGTGGTGAGGTTGTAAATATCATCTGCAGTGCGCACACCGTAGGGCGCATTTGCGCTGTCGGCATAATATACAAAAGGCACATCCGGCAGGCGCTGTTGTACCGCATCCAATACGGTTAATCCGCCCAAACCACTGTCAAAAATGCCAACTGCCATCTGCCTTACCTTTGCTTCTTCTGCACGCACATCCCGTGGATTGCGTTCTACGTGCGTTCGCGCGGGAAATCCATGCAGGTTTTACGGTTTACTCCGCCGCTGCACGCCCCTGCGGCGCACACAGAACCGCCAGCAGTTCTTCCCGCCGTTTTGCCACCTTGCCCGCGTTGACCAGTTTCACCGGCCCAAACCCGCGAATATCCAGCGGCAAGCTGGCCAGCGCGACGGCCGCCTCAAGGCTATCAGGTCGCAGAACCCCGCGCACTTCAATCATGTCGGCTTCGTATTCCACAATCAACGCACGTTCCATTCTACGCTCATCCGTACGGCCAAAAATATCCCAACGCGTACCGCGCAACCCCTTCAGCCGTGCCAGCAGCGGGAACAGTTTTGCCGTGAACGCTGGCATCGCGATCTTCTTTGGTCGCCCGTTTGATCCTGTCCGGCTTAACAACGGCGGCGCAAGATGATGGGTCAACTTCAGCACGCCATCAAATTCAGCTTCGGCCTGTTTTCGGGTGTCAATCAACAGCCGCGCAACTTCGTATTCGTCCTTGTAAGACAACAGCTTATGATATCCCAGCGCAACCGCTTCGCGCAGATCACCGTCGAACGTATCAACGAAATCTGTGTAACGTTTAGCGTAGGCCGCGTTTTGGTATTTCGTCAGATAGGCGGCACGAAACGCAATCTTTTCGTCTAGCAATTTCGGTTTATCAACGACCGTCGGGTTCAAAATCTTTGCAGATTCGCCAGCATGCAATACCGCCCAGCGACCATATTCAAACGCCTGCAAATTGCGCGGCACGGCAGTCCCGTTCAATTCAATTGCCTGGCGTATCGCAGCACCCGAAATCGGGATCGCGCCCATCTGCCACGTCGCCCCAAACACCATCATGTTGGAATAAATTGCGTCCCCCAGCAGCGCTTTGGCCAACGCATGCGCATCAAACAACGATAAGCGATCTTTCAGCCGTACTTGCAACGCCAGCGTCAGGCGATCTGTGGGTAATTTGAAATCAACATCACGGGTGA
This sequence comes from Octadecabacter antarcticus 307, assembly GCF_000155675.2. GTDB lineage: Bacteria > Pseudomonadota > Alphaproteobacteria > Rhodobacterales > Rhodobacteraceae > Octadecabacter > Octadecabacter antarcticus. The sequence continues at coordinate 2,191,614 of NC_020911.1, read as the reverse complement.
AATCGCCAGTCATGACTTCGTGCGAATTAACCACGCCACGCGTGCGCCCTGTGGACATCAGCCCCAACGTTTTGGCTCCTGCCGACACCACCAAATCGCCACCAATCAGCGCATCACATTCCCCAGTCGACACACGAATCGCATTAATGTCGCTCGCTTTTTCGGCCAATCTGCAATGGATATGCACTGCACCACCTTTTTGGGCCAGCCCCGCCATTTCCATCATGCCTGCGGCTTTCCCATCCACGTGCGCAGCCATTGCTAGCACCGCGCCGATTGTGACGACGCCCGTGCCGCCAACGCCAGTGATAACAACATTATGGGTGCCGTTGATGTGCGGCAAAACCGGATCGGGCATGTCAGGCAAGTCCAACGATGTGGTCGCCGACTTTTTCAACTGTGCGCCTTGAACCGTTACAAATGACGGGCAGAACCCGTTGACACAGGAATAATCCTTGTTGCAAGACGATTGATCAATCGCCCGTTTTCGGCCCAATTCCGTTTCAGCAGGAACAATGGATACGCAGTTGGATTGCACCCCACAATCACCGCAGCCTTCACAGACATCGGTGTTGATGAACACGCGTTTGTCGGGGTCAGGGAATAGCCCACGCTTGCGGCGGCGGCGCTTTTCAGCGGCACAAGTCTGCACATAAACAAGAACAGATACGCCTTTGACTTTGCTCATTTCTTTCTGAACGGCGTCCAGATCATCGCGCGTCGAAATCGCAACACCAGACGGGATTGTCGAAAGGTCCAGCCCCTCTTTCGGATCATGTACCAGTGCGACTGTTTTCACACCCATCGCCAGCACCTCTCGGCAAATCTGATCGGCAGTAAGCCCGCCATCATTGCCCTGCCCGCCGGTCATCGCCACCGCGTCATTGTACAGGATTTTATAGGTCATGTTCGTCCCGGCCATCAGCGCAAACCGGATCGCCTGAACACCGGAATGATTGTACGTTCCATCCCCAAGGTTCTGGAACACGTGGTCGCGTTTGGAAAACGGCGCCTCACCAACCCAATTGGCGCCTTCACCGCCCATCTGCGTAAACCCAACTGTATCGCGGTCCATCCACTGCACCATGTAATGACAGCCGATGCCTGCGTAAGCGCGGTCGCCTTCTGGTACGCGGGTCGATGAATTATGCGGGCAACCGGAACAGAAATACGGCAATCGGGCCGCAATTTCTTCCGCATTATCCGCGCGTTTCGCTTCGGCAAGCTTCGCCAACCCGCCCTCAATTGCGTCAGTGCGCCGACCCTCTTCGATCAGCACGCCCCCAATTTTCTCAGCGATCCAAACTGGGTCCAGCGCATAGCGTGTTGGAAAAAACTCCTCTCGGCGGCCGTTTTCCCAGCTGTCACCCTTGTGCCAGCCATAAACCCGCCGCCCTTCGCGATCGTCAAAGATCGCTTCCTTAATTTGCACTTCGATCAGCTTACGCTTTTCTTCGACCACGACGATCAAATCCAGCCCCGCTGCCCATTCGTGGAAACTGTCCATGTCCAGCGGCCAAACCTGCCCGACCTTATAGGTCGTAAGCCCCAGCTTTGCGGCCTCATCAGCATCAATCCCCAGCAGCGAAAACGCGTGCGACAGATCGAGCCAGTTTTTACCCGCAGCCACAAATCCGACTTTCGCACCAGCGCGCGGCCACACGACTTTATCAATCCGGTTGGCCCGCGCAAACGCCTCAGCTGCGAACCGTTTGTGGTCAATCATCCGCGCCTCTTGCGCGACGGGCGTGTCGATCAGACGAATGTTAAGCCCGCCGTCGGGCATCGGGAAGTCCGGCGTCACAAAGTCTTGCACAAACGGATCACCGTCCACAACGCTGGTGACTTCAATCGTGTCCTTCATGGTTTTCAAACCGACCCAGACACCGGCAAAGCGTGACAACGCCCAGGCATACTGACCCATATCAAGGATTTCTTGCACGCCAGCGGGCGACACAATCGGCATGTAGGCATCCACCATCGCCCAATCGGACTGGTGTAGCGTCGTGGAACTTTCCCCAGTGTGATCATCGCCCATCGCCATGATGACACCGCCATTGGTCGATGATCCTGCCATATTTGCATGGCGCATGACGTCGCCGGACCGATCCACGCCGGGTCCTTTGCCGTACCACAGCCCGAATACGCCTTCATGGGTCCCCTCGCCGCGCAATTCCGCCTGTTGACTGCCCCACAGCGCAGTTGCTGCCAGATCCTCGTTCAGCCCGCGCTGAAACGTCACATCCGCCTTCGTCAGCACCTTTTGCGCGCGTTCCATCTGCATATCGACCGCACCCAGCGGCGATCCGCGGTACCCAGTCACATATCCGGCGGTGTTCAGCCCAGCCGCCATGTCGCGCGCTTTTTGCATGAGCATCAGCCGCACCAACGCCTGCGTGCCGTTCAGCAACACGTGTTTTTTGGTCAAATCATAGCGGTCATTCAGCGTGACGTCCTGACGGGTCATAAAGCACCTCCCTGCTTGATGTCGTAACTCTCATGACTATCTTAGGTCACAAAGCCTGACCTACCAAACGTATTTCACCTGACATCACGGAATGAAACAGTCATAAAGGCATCGTAATAAGTGCCAAAATGTGAGCGGTAACAGATGCAACAAGGATATCCGATGGACTGGGACAAATTACGAATCTTTCACGCTGTTGCTGACGCAGGGTCGCTGACCCATGCGGGCGACACGCTGCATTTGTCGCAATCGGCGGTGTCACGCCAAATTCGCGCGCTCGAAGAATCACTGTCGACGATCCTGTTTCACCGTCACGCCCGTGGTTTGATTCTGACCGAACAGGGCGAACTGCTGTTTGATGCAACCAAATCCATGTCGCGCCGCCTCGATGCTGCCAGTGCACGAATTAAAGATTCCGCGGAAGAAGTCTTTGGCGAATTGAAAGTCACCACCACCACGGGCTTTGGCACCCTCTGGCTCGCGCCGCGCTTACCTGCGTTGTACGAAAAATACCCCGACCTGAACATCGACCTGATGCTGGAAGAACGCGTGCTGGACCTGCCGATGCGCGAAGCCGACGTCGCAATTCGAATGAAAGAGCCCTCACAGGCCGATTTGATCCGCAAAAAACTGATGACCGTGCGGATGCGGCTTTATGCGTCCCAAACCTACCTCGACAAGGTGGGTGGATTCGCTGAAATCGAAGATATCGGCCGTCATAGGCTCATCTGTCAAAGCCCCAACGCGTTTCAGGTGGCGGCGGGGGCAACGCTTGTGGGTCATCTTCTTAGCTATGACAAACCCAATCTTTTGAATGTGAATAACTATTTCGGCGTACTTCAGGCGGTGCTGTCTGATCTCGGGATTGGCGTTCTGCCCGATTATGTCACCGAAGATTTCCCCGACCTTGTGCGGGTTCTTCCTGAGGTCGAAAGTGGAGAAGTCCCTGTTTTCCTTGCCTATCCCGAAGAACTGCGCCAATCCAAACGTATCATGGCCTTCCGTGATTTTGTTCAGGATGAAATTATCGCCCACCGCCGCCGCATTCGCGATGGCGCAAATGTGGTCGTGTAGGGACGCCTCAAGACATCGTTGACCGTGGCGTTTGGGCTGTGGCCCATGCGCCACACGCATAGCGGGTATGCGTAAAACCAGGCCGTAAATACTTGCTCGTTTCACCGCTGCCTTTTAAAAAGTCTTCATAGAGTGGCCGTGCCGCTTTATATCTCCCTGTTGGACTTCGCCGGGCCTTGTGCCCGGCATTTCTTTGTCTAGGCCCCTGCGTCTTGGCCGCACTCCAACCACTCCCCTTTATACGACGTCAAATTGGGCAAGGGACGTTGAGACGGACTTTCCCAAAACCCATTATGCCAACTCAGGGTTTGTGATAGCGGAAAACGGGCCCAATTTTTGCCATTACAAAAAAAGGAGCGTTTTTGGAACGGACCAGAATGTCTGCTGTCCGGAGGCTGTGTGGAAGCTCGGTTGATGGTGGTACACCGGAGCGCTTTTGGCGTTCAGCTGTATTACGGGTCGGGATCGTCTTTTCAGCTCCCATGTTGGATTATGGAGGCGGGTCAGGGCCATTCTAGGCACATCCCGACGTTTCCGGGCTAAATTGAAGCCGACTGCGGCCTTTTACGCCTTCATGGCCGCAATCATCGCTGGAATGCCCATTATGTTCATGATGCGGGTCATATTGTAGGCCAGCACGTGCAGCGCCATCCCCGTCGCCACCTTCTTGAGGGTCCGCATCTTGAAATGCATCGCTCCAATCCAAGATTTGATCGTGCCGTAGGGATGCTCGACGGTCATGCTACGGACAGCCAGTTGCGCTGGATCTGCGTCTGACCGGTCTTGGACCCTCGCCAGTACATCTTCGAGCTCCCAACGGCGGACACGCCGCTCTTTGCCTGTTGTGCATTTGGCTTTGAGGACGCAATCAGCGCATGCTCCTGACTTGGATGATTTGATCGCTTTGCCGTCTTGCTGACCGGTAAATCTGTATGTCAGATGTTCCCCTGCAGGACACACATACACGTCCAGATCGCGGTCATATGCAAAGTCAGCTTTATCAAATTGACCGCGCGCTGCAGCATTTGGGGTCATCGGCTTCGGGACAACGACCGAGATGCCGGCCGCTTCACTGGCAACAATTTCCTCGCCCTTGTAATAACCCTTATCCACTGCCCGGCAGTGCATGTTTACATGCATGAGAGGGGGCGATTGCTATGAGCGTCCGTCGTCATGGCATCGCGCGCTGCAACAGCCATCATCGACAAAGCGTCGCGATCAAAGCCAAGCATGGTGACGTCGTGCGCAACGATCAGGTGGTTATCAGCCTCGACAGCCGTTTGAACATTGTAGCCTACAATACGTGGCATGCGCGCCGTTGTTGTCATTGATCTGGCATCTGGGTCGCTGAATGAGACCTGTGTTTCGCCCGTCTTGTCCATCTGCTGTTCAATTGATCTGTAGCGCACGGCTTCCTTTTGCTGGTGTTCCTGCTTCCTCAGGGTGCGTTCCATGCGGGCTTCCGGCAGCCATTGTGCCAGTTTGCTCGAACACCTCATCGGCGCGATCCAATTCACCCAAGTATCGCTCAATGGTTTTGTCGATCTCACCCAACTTCTGGCGCAGCTTGCCGCGCGTATAATTCTTGGCCTTGGAATTTACCGCCTTGAACCGACTGCCATCGATGGCGACCACGCCCCCATCAAGCAGATCCATATTGCGGCACAAAGCCACGAACTGCTGACACACCTTGCGGATCACAGGACCGTTATCTTTGCGGAAGTCGGCAATCGTCTTGAAGTCCGGCTTCAGCCGGCCCGTCAGCCAAATGAGCTCTAGATTGCGACCGCACTCTCGTTCCAAACGACGCGATGACTGCACTTGATTGAGATATCCGGAGAGATAAATTCGCAGCATCAGCCCCGGATGGTAGCCGGGCCAACCAGTGGCGGCAGGCTGTGCGTTGAAGCCAAGCACCGCTAAATCCAGCATGTCGGCAAAAGCATCAATGGCACGGACGGGACTGTTCTCATCAACATAATCGTCGAGATGTTCGGGCAGCAAGATCGTCTGCTGACGGTCTAAACCTTCGATGAACTGAACCGGCCCGGCTTTACCGGAGGGCAAAACTCTCGGAGAATTGCCCGTTATGGAACAGACACAAAAGAAGAAGACCTCGAAGCCGTATTCACCTGAGTTCCGCGAGCGTACGGTTCGGCTGCTTATGGAACACCGCGATGAATATCAGAGCGAAGCTGCGGCGCTGACGGCGATCGCGGGTAAATTGGGTTGTTCACCGGACAGCCTTCGCGTTTGGGCCCGTCAGGTCCAGCGCGATGGCGGCGAACGGCCAGAGCCTACCAGCGCTGAGAAGGCGCGGATCAAGGAACTTGAGCGTGAGAACCGCGAACTGCGTCAAGCCAATGAGATTTTGCGTAAGGCGTCGGCGTATTTTGCACAGGCGGAGCTCGACCGCCCGTTTCGCAAATGATGGATTTCATTGCGGAAAGCCGAGAGACACTTGGGGTCGAGCCAATCTGCAGGGCGCTGCAGTTTGCCCCTTCCACTTATTATGACCGGCGCGCCATCGCGCGTGATCCTGAGCGGGCGTCAGCTCGTGCCAAGTCTGATGCCGCTCTGAGCGTCAAGATCGACGGGGCTTGGGCGGACAACTGCAAACTCTACGGGGCCCGAAAGATTTGGCATGTTCTGCGACGGGAGGGTGAGGATGTTGCCCGCTGCACTGTGGAGCGGTTGATGCGCGCCTTGGGCATCAAAGGCGTCGTTCGTGGCAAGAAGGTCATTACCACGAACCCGGACACGTCTTTGCCATGCCCCCCCCTCTCGGCAGATTTGCTTTGCAAATCGCCTGCCAGGCAATGGACGACAAGGTGAACCGCCTGTTCAAGGCGGATCGGCCAAACAAGCTGTGGGTTTCAGACTTCACTTACGTGCCCACATGGTCAGGGACAGTCTACGTCGCGTTCGTGATTGATGTCTTTGCAAGGCGGATCGTAGGCTGGCGCACATCGACATCAATGAAGACCCAATTCGTGCTCGACGCGTTGGAGCAAGCAATCTGGCAAAGAAAAACACCAGATAACAAGGCTTTGGTCCACCACTCGGACCGCGGATCACAATACCTGTCGATCAAGTATACCGAGCGCCTGGCCGAGGCCGAAATCGATCTCTCGGTCGGAACCGTCGGTGATGCCTACGACAATGCGCTGGCCGAGTGCGTCATCGGCCTCTTCAAAACCGAAGTCATCAACCAAATCGGTCCATGGAAATCGATGCGTGAGGTTGAGTGGGAAACGCTGAAATGGGTCGATTGGTATAACAACCGCCGCCTGCTCGGCCCCATCGGATACATCACACCCGCAGAAGCAGAGGAGGCGTTCTATGCAAACCTGAACAAACTCGATATGGTCGCCTAGTCATTGAATGAATCACCCTCCGGTAAAGCCGGGGCGGTTCAGAACAGCGTCATGAGCAACCTCCGTATCGAGTACAGAAACTATACCATAATTGGGGAAAAGCAGGGGAGTTTTCACACAGCCTCCGGACTTTGCTGAACTTGTCCTCATCCACTCTCGTCATGCGGTCAACGCCATGTTCGTCTCAATACAATCTATACTTCAGCGTGTTCATGTCGGAGGTTGGTTGAGAGGCAACTGTCCAAAGCCAGCCTTCGCAAACGACCATCCGGCCCAAAGCCCCGACCACCACACCCTTAGACTCTAGCCGCAACAGGGCCATATACGTCCTATGAATCGCGCTCCTGCGTGTAATATCTGGCAACTCGCGCAGTATCTCGCGCGCTATTGCTGACGTGGTGCATGGTGGCAGCGCCAGCACGATCCGCTTGCACTTGCCATGCGATAACGGCCTGTCGTGCATCCGCTCTGGCGCGACAATGCCCCAGCGCACCACTGACTCCGCGACGAAATCCCTAGCACTTTTAGTGTGATACAGCGCTAACAAAGCGTTGTAGATGGTTTTATCCTGCATGCCCTATCATGAATTACATGGGTGGAAAGATTAGCTATATTGTTGCTGCCTTTGATACGTAACGGACGGAAATACCTGCGCCGTGGGGTCTACATCTTCCGATCAGGCGCCAAGTCCTGCGATTGACTGACACCCACCACAGGCAAAAATATATAAGAAAGAGGCGCCGAGCATCGCTGACGCATTCCGGCTTTTGGGACACAGAACTGACGCCTACCAAGTTTTTGCTTGGTAGGCGTTTGATTTTACAGATCATTTAGAGATAGGAGATACTAAGAGTTGCGGGAGAAGTGTCCCGCGACCACACATTGCAAAAAATGTCCAAAAGGTTTCCGTTTCATCCGAAACGACCAACATCTCTTTCGGCTTTGGAGGCCATCTTGACGAAACGACAGATAGGAAATCTGATGGTCAAGAGTGTGCCACAACTAAACTTGCGTGAAGTTTATCCCGCAGTGTCCGAAGAAATCAACCTCAATACTTGTGGTGATGTCGATTGCGACAACGACGGTGTTGCTCCGGATTTTTCGCTACCCACCTTCAAGGGCCGCAATGCTACTCAACGCAAACTTCTCGCATCAATAAAGCTGCCAGCCCTTGCGACCGGCAAAGGCATATACACGCTCGACGGTGATGATAAGGCGTCGAGGGTATCCCAGGTTTTCGAGTATCAGGGCGATCCGCACGCTTGGGATGACGGGAGAAATCTCATTTGCCATCATCAAAAGGGAAACCGAACCTGCGAGGTATCGTTTAATATTCTCTCGAATGAACATCTCCTCGACGAAATCGACAGGCTGATGACACAGAATGGACTACTTGAAGGGCCAGTCTGTGGGTGTTGTGGCGCTCGGTATCTGGATGCACCGGACGAGTTTATCTTCAATGGAACGCACGGCAAACTCGCGCCCGCGCGTAGAGGGAAGCGGCCGAAGCCTTCTGGATTCCGGATCATTCATAAACCCTGTAAAGGGCAGCCCGGTGCGCGTATCTCCGTTTCCCTGGACCATCAGGCACAAAAGAAGAAGAGCGATAATGGTGCGCCTGCTCAGGGAGTTGGTCAATGGCGCAAGTATCAACGACCTCCAACGCCTTTTGTCGGACCCCGATACGGGCAAGAAATGCGGTGTGAGCCGTATTTACAGTCGTATTTTCTTTTTGGAAAAGATCCTGCTCGCGTTTGAGCGCGCGAAACTGCAAGATTGGAAAGCTAAGGAAGACGCATCCGACCGGTTCAGCCATATGCGCATCGCGCACGATGATGTGGTCATTTCAGTAAACTGGGAAAGTCGGTTTGATCGCCGCCTGACGCCTCTTCACTGCTCGGTCAGCGCAGACATCCGCAGTGGATATGTCTTCCGGATTGATGCCAACTTCGACCCGCGTGTCGATCCTGCTGCTTTCTTCGAAGAGCACTACCTCGATGTTGCCGGCCAGCCCCGCAATATCCGTAAACAATACACCCAGAAGTCTGGCAAGGTCGTGAGCGCCCCATTGCTTCACTTCCAAAGGCCGAGCGGTAGGTTTGATGAGGCCGCGTTCTTTGCCAGCGCCGAGAGTAGCTGGCGGGTTTTTGAGGAAAAGTTGAAGAAGGCCTATGAGGAAGACATTTCTTGCGGCATTGATCTGCCCGATGATGTTCAGCAAGGTCTTTGGGAATCAGGTGCGCGACGCCGGGTTCTCAATGAGATCCGCAACGGATACTTCGGCCTTGTAGATACCAACCGCGATCACCGCGGCAGTTTCAAGGGGGTAGTCGTTAAACAGACCTATACAAAGGCTGCGCACCTTGCGTGCCTGCGAAAGATGCTGCCAGATGGCAAGATTACCCTGGTTGGCGAACAAGAAGCTGCGATGGTGCGAGTTGTCCCTCACATTTTCCGAGACTTGATTAGGGAGGACAAGTTCGAATGGTTTGTGATGTCCTTCGACAAGGAAGCTTCTACGCCAACGAACCAAAGCCGTATCAAAAAATTCGAAAAGGCGTTCGAGGAGTTTGGTGAGATTCAGACGCGGATTGTAGGCGAAGAGCTTCCGAGATGGGAGCTATTGAGACGGTTCTGCGCAGCAGGGCTAATGCCAGCAGTGAAGACTGATAGCCAGGACGCGGTGCATCCTTTTCCGATCGCCAACTTTCAATCTGCCCAGTTCCCACAGTTCTGGGCCAGCTCGCCTGTCCAGCATTACGGTGAGACCGAAAAGACGGTGGGCTTTCCAGTGCTCCGGTCAAAATAGCGAAAGCGTTTGAAGTCGGTAGGCTTCGATCAAAAGATAGCTGATGACGATCTAAGGGAGGCGCTCGCTCGTCGTGTGTTGAACACCACAATCCAGCCTGTATGAACCGCTTTTATGAACTCTGTGCGGAGCCGGATCAGTCCAACCGCGCGGGCAGGTGGGCGCGGCAGTCGAAACGGTCCCAGCTACATAAACGGCGCAGTATTTAATCCTGCTAGCTTGGTCGCCCTGCTCAATATCTATCGCGTGTATTACAACTGGTTCGAGACACGGCAGTATGTAGCGTCTGGGTCGTCGGGGCAGGGCACAACCGAGGTGGCCCAAGGTGTCTCTACAGTGCGGGTTCCTGGATCGTCCAAATCCCTGAAAGTCCCGAAGCGGCGAACCGCCGCGCCGGTAATGCGGACCCCGGCGATGCGGCTGGGTGCCGACAATCCAAAGAACAAGGCACCTGATCCACGCAGGATCTTTTATCGACCTTGGTTGTTCCACGGCACACCGCTTTGGAGAAAGTTCGAGACACGGTAATGGCTTTCTCAATCAAGAGGCCCCCGCGAAATAAATCGCGAAAGCCTCTATGTGTCCCAAAAGCCGGAATGCGTCAGGTCAAGGCCGCGCCTCTCAATTTAACAACCCAAATAGGGCGAGTTAGCTGCGGGCCTTACCGACAAGCTTCCAGATCGCTGGGACAAGTAATGCCGCCAACGCCAACTTCAGAAAATCACCAACGATGAACGGCGTGAAGCCCCACTCAAGGATCGGCTTGTCCCAACCATAAAGCGATCCCAGCCACAACAAACCTGGAATGTAGATCAACGCATTACCGACCAACATCGCCAACGCCATGGTTCCGATGGACCGGTCCCAGCCTTTGCGAGCAGCAAATCCAAGCGCCAATGTCGCCAACACATAGCCAACCAAATAGCCGCCCGTGCCGCCCATCATATATTCTATGCCAAACGCTTCGGCGGAAGACCCTGCAAAGACATCAAAGCCAGCGACACCAATAATCATATAGCCAAGGATCGTAGCCATGCCCAGACGCGGGCCATAGGCAGCACCGACAGTCAGCACTGCAAACGTACCCATAGTGATCGGTACAGGGATCATTGGGATTGAAATCTTCGCGGCCACCGCAAGCAAAAAGATGCCAAGCAGCACCATTACAACCTGTTTGATCCGAAGCGCTACGCCCTCGGTTGGGCCAAAAACTTCGGCCAATGCGGGGTTATTCATCGTCATCGCCATTGTATCAGGCTCCTGTGATTGTCTCATTTACACAAGTGATGCCCCAGCACATCTCTTTCTGCAAGTGCGAAGCACGATCTGGTCAGGTGGTTGGCGCATAGGTTGTGACCGACCGGTAATCCTTACGCGGCCCGCTCACTTCCCACGTAACGTTCCAACGCGGCCAGTCTGACAGATCATAGCCACCTCGGTACATGTCCGCCCCGCATAGATGCGCACTCGCCAAGCCGCCTAGGGTTGGATCAAAATCATGAAAGTCACGACCATCGGCAAAGCGAACCCAAATCCGCCCCGCGTTTTCGTGCCATAAATAACTGCGCTCTGCCTCAAATCGTTGATCGTTCAGGATCAATGCGCCAATTTCGCGGTACGCCGCGCCATGCGGCAACGCTGACAACACCGCCCGCCCTTCAAAACGCGAATGCGCACCCACTTTGCGGTCGTCAATGTCGCGCGAGACGTCATATGAACCGATAAATGCGAATAACCGACCCATTCTGATCGCCCTTCTCTTGTGACCCGTGCTGCACCCTACTATGACGCCCTCATCCGCTTTTGCACCTCACAAAAAGGCCAAAACCTATGATCCCGCGCTATTCACGCCCCACCATGACCGACATTTGGGAACCCGCCACCAAGTTCCGCATCTGGTATGAGATCGAAGCCCATGCCTGCGACGCCATGGCCGACATCGGCGTCATTCCACGCGAAAACGCGAATGCCGTGTGGAAAGCCAAAGACGTGGAATTCGACGTGACGCGGATTGACGAAATCGAAGCCGTGACAAAACACGACGTCATCGCGTTCCTGACCCATCTGGCCGAACACGTCGGCAGCGACGAGGCCCGCTTCGTGCATCAAGGTATGACGTCTTCGGATGTGCTGGACACCTGTTTCAATGTGCAGCTTGTGCGCGCCGCCGACATTCTGATTGCCGACATCGAAGCGTTGCTGGCAGCGCTGAAACGCCGTGCGATGGAACACAAGATGACCATTCGCGTCGGACGTAGCCACGGCATTCACGCAGAACCCACAACCATGGGCCTGACATTCGCACGTTTTTACGCCGAAATGGATCGCAACCTTGTGCGGATGAAAACTGCCCGCACAGAGGTTTCGACAGGAGCAGTGTCCGGCGCGGTCGGAACCTTCGCCAATATCGACCCTCGCGTCGAAGAACATGTCTGCGCGCAGTTGGGCCTAACACCTGAACCGATCAGCACACAAGTCATCCCGCGAGACCGTCACGCGATGTTCTTTGCCACACTTGGCGTGATTGCCAGTTCAATCGAAAACGTCGCCACAGAAATCCGCCACATGCAGCGTACCGAAGTGTTGGAAGGCGCAGAATTCTTTTCAGCCGGGCAAAAGGGCAGTTCGGCAATGCCGCACAAAAAGAACCCTGTGTTGACGGAAAACCTGACAGGTCTGGCGCGTCTTGTGCGCATGACCGTGATCCCTGCAATGGAAAACGTCGCGCTCTGGCACGAACGTGATATCAGCCATTCATCGGTGGAACGCGGCATTGGGCCAGACGCAACCGTAACGCTGGACTTCGCGCTCAACCGTCTGACGGGTGTTGTCGATAAAATGCTGATCTTCCCCGGAAATATGCTCGAAAATATGAACAAATTCCCCGGTCTGGTGATGTCACAACGCGTGCTTTTGGCCCTGACACAAGCAGGCACATCACGCGAAGACGCTTATGCAATGGTGCAACGCAACGCTTTGAAAGTTTGGGAAGAACGCACAGATTTTCGCGAAGAATTGCTGGCCGACGAACAGGTCGTCGCAGCACTTGGTGTAGATGCTATTAACGAGAACTTTAACCTTGATTATCATACCAAACACGTCGACACGATTTTCGCCCGCGTTTTTGGCGCGATGACCTAAATCAAATAACAACCACCATGGGCCCCCCCCCAGAGGCCCATGGAATGGCACCGGTTTTTAAGCTGCGCTCATTTGCAGGACATTATCGGCGACTTGTTTGTGACGCGCAGGAATTCCGATCACCGCATACTTGTGGCCGTCATCGCCATTCTCATACGGTTGGCCCAGAAATTCGGCGCCGTAGCCTAACCGCTTCAGCGCCCGCAATACCCACAGGTTTGACAGCGACATCATCCGCTCCGCACCTTCCGCGGTGGCCATATCAATGAGCCCCCCTACGATCATATCCAAACATTGCAACCGTGCCCGCATGGAATTAATTTCGGGCGCCATCACAAGACGGGTACATTCCCAAACCTTGGGGCTGTCGACAATTTCACTCAGCAGATTATTTGGGATCGTGCCCAACTTACCTGTCATCGCGTCTTTCAGCATGTAGGTATGATCGCCCCACTTTGCCGTCGTGGACATGGCACGCGCGCCCGCCACGACCCGACCGTCATCATCCAGCACGAGCGAATACCGCGCCATCGGATTATCATACTGATCCATCTCAACATCCGCATTATGCGGTATTTGCCAGTGTAATTCATCGACGAAGAACCGCTTACGCAGGCTTAAATAGTCAAAAAATGCCGGACCGTACAGGTGCACGTTAGACAATTCAAAGGTGATATTTTTCATAGTTACTCTCCTTTTTGGAGAGTCCATTTAGCGCTGAGATCATTTGGTTGTTAACTACGAAACTGCTTTTGCTGAAATATATTTGTTATAGATTGACGAGCACACAGCTTTTAACCATTTATTAATGATTTCAAAAGGTTCAGATCAATCCAAATTCTCCAACCATTGCAGCGGCTTGTGCAGATGTTTGCGCGCCGAGCTTGTTTTTAGCGTTCTTCAGGCGCTGTTTGACTGCGCCTTCAGAGATGCCTAGTAAATGAGCGATTTGTTTCAACCGTAAACCTTCTCTTACCATTCTCAGCGCCTCAAGCTCAGCATTCGTAAGATTCGTTGGCGGCGCTTTGGCATGGTGGCGCTTCAAAACGTAGGCGTGCAGGGCGTCGATTTCAGCCTGTTCAAACTCACGATCCGACCGCGCGAACGTCCCGAACGATCGCTGGCCTTCGCGGTTGCCATCAAAACACGCAACAGCCACACCGTAGCGCAGCCCAAACGTCTGCGCCTGATGCAGAACGCGCATCGGATCGGGCAAATCAATCGCGCTCCAGGTGATGGCGCCCGTGTTGGCGTAGATCCAGCGTATGACCGGATCGTGCAACATGAACCGATGCGTTGTGTAGTGATCCACCCAAGGCGCGGGCAGTGCATTCACTTCTTCAAGCGGGAACGCAAAGCCAACACGCAAGGCGATATAATAGCCATTCCTGGCTATAATATCAACATCTTCGGGAGAGTTGAGTTCAATCAAGCCTCGCCCTTTCTATGGTAGAACTGAACGAATGACACTGTCATTGCGACCACCAATCACCTACATTAGCCATATTGCTTGTTCCTTCATATTAGCTGTTACGTTTTAGGACAAGCAACTACAAAGCGAGTTGGGGTGGCAGAATGGCCGATACCGGTAAAATTAAAGTATTGCTGGAAAGTGTTGAAAATCTGGCACCGTCAGGCTTCGCAATCGCATTCCACATCCGCCTCACATCCCCTGATTTTTTGTTCCAGACCTACCCGAAGGACTGGACCGATATTTACTCTGAAAAAGGCTACGTTATGCAGGATCCCACAGTGCGGTGGGGCTTCACAGAAACTGGATCGATTCGATGGTCCGGTTTGGCAGAAATGGATGATCAAAACATATTAGGGCAGTCTCTTGCGTATGGAATGGCCTTCGGTGTCACAATTTCAACGGATACCGGTGGCAGCCGCAGCTTGGCCAGTTTTTCACGCCCTGATCGTGAATATACTGACGAAGAGATCAAACAGTTATCGCAGTGCGTTCAGGCGCTTCACGACATGACGGCGTTGCAGGGTGGAACGTCCGAAGAATTGCGAACCCAACTGCATCAACTGTCGGTCAAGATGACCCATCCACCAACAACCTAGGCGCGAAAGACTGGGTGCGACGTCTAGATTTTAATGACTGGAAACCACCCCTTTCGATAGTTGCAGGCCACGCTGCCAACCCACCTTGTCCAAAATCAATAAGGGCCATAATTAGCCACCCAGCCGCCAGCTGGATTAAGTCCTTATTCACCTTGAACGGCTAAGGAACCGCATGCGCCTTTTTTTTTCAGGAGCACGCTTTTATGGCTGGCACCCCGACCTCATTGCCCAGAACTGATATTACGCGATCCCGTAAGGCGGCGATGGTGGTGCAACTTTTGTTGCGTAGCGGCGGTGATCTGCCACTGTCGCAATTGCCAGAAGCGGCGCAGGTACGTCTGACCCGCGAACTCGGCGCGCTCAACATCATCGACAAAGAGACATTGAACAGCGTTGTGCAGGAATTCGCCCGTGAACTTGCCGACGTCGCACTGACCGCACCCGGCAGTTTTGAGGCAGCGTTGAAATCCCTCGAAGGGCGTATTTCGGCAGGGACTGTGGCGCGTTTACGCGAAGAAGCCGCCGCGCAATCGGGCAGCGACCCTTGGACCATCGTGCTAAAACTGACACCCGAAGAAATGTTGCCCATCACCGACGCCGAAAGCGCAGAAGTCTGCGCCATTGTTCTCTCAAAACTCCCGACGAGCAAGGCCGCCAGCCTGTTGGGCCTAATGCCCGGCGATCGCGCCCGCCGGATCGCCTATGCCATGTCCAAGACGACAAACGTCAAATCTGACGCCATCGCGCGGATCGGCACAGGTTTGGCGCAGCAATACTGTGGCGCGTCCCTGCCCGCCTTTACCGACAGCGCAGAACATCGCATCGGTGCGATCCTCAATTCAACACCCGCCTCGACCCGAGATTCTGTCCTCGAAGGGCTGTTGTCACAAGACCCCACCTTTGGCGAAGGCGTGCGCAAAGCGATCTTCACCTTTGCGGACATCCCCGCGCGGCTCGCCACTCCAGAGGTGCCAAAGGTGTTGCGCAACATTGATCCTGCGGACCTTGTGTGCGCCTTGGCGTCTGCCACTGAAATGGGTGGTCTTTTGGCTACAGCAGCCGCACACCTGCTCGACAATATGTCGACACGCATGGCCGACAATCTACGCGAAGAGATGTCTGAAGCCAGTAAGATCAGACAATCCGACGCAGAAGCCGCGCAAACGGCCGTGGTCACAGCCATCCGCGCAGCGGCGGATGCCGGGACGATCACCCTCAATTTGGACAACGAAGACTAACGCACAGTTTGCAGGGTTCCCTGCGCAGGCATGTCAGCCTAGCATCGGCCTATGACAGATTCAAAAACTCCATCTGCTGCGCGCCGTTGGCACGACCAACACGCGCGCCGTTGGCACGACATGGGCGGCGACACCGCTGGCCCAATCCCGATGCACCAACGCCCGGATGCCGATAATGATTTCTCTCTTTGGGAAAAACGCGTTGATGCATTGATGATCCTCGGCGCTGCCAAGGGTTTTTTCACGGTCGACGGGCTGCGCCGTGTCCTCGAAGATATGGGCGAAGACGCGTTTGAAACCATGACCTATTACGAACGCTGGATCATGGCCGTGAACCAGAACCTCATCGAAGGCGGCGCGTATACCACAGCCGACCTCGCGGCGAAAATGGCCGATGTCACCGCGCGCGGCGACACGTACGGCGACGCTACAGCGCCAGTTTTATGAAAGGCGTGTGATGCAGAACGTCCGTGTAAAACCCCTCATGCCACCGGGCCACGTGCGCACGCCTGCGTATCTGCGCGGCAAGGTCGGCGTCATCGAACGCTCACTCGGAGCGTTTCCAAATCCCGAAGACCTCGCCTACGGCCTAACAGCCTGTGCACTGCCATTGCACCGCGTTCGGTTCACTATGGTGGATGTCTGGGGGGCAATTGCCGAAAACCCGAACGACACGCTGGATGCCGAAATCTATGAACATTGGTTGGAGCCCGTAGATGCCACATGACCACCATGATCATCCCAGCCCATCCGGACATCCCTACCGCGCCGATGACGACGCACCACTCAGCTATTGGCAGGTGATGGAAATCGCAGTGCGCGAACTGTTGGTGGAAAAGGGCATCACCACCGCCAGCGAAATCGCGTCCCAGATTGATTTGATGGATACCCGCAGCCCCAGCAATGGCGCACAGGTCGTAGCCCGAGCATGGTGCGATCCGAAATTTCACACCGCCCTGATGAATGACTCATCCGCCGCGACACGCGCTATGGGATTCGACATCGGCGCGCTAAAATTGATTGCCATAGAAAACACTAATGACGTCCACAACATGATCGTCTGCACGCTGTGTTCATGCTACCCGCGTAACCTTTTGGGCGTGCCACCTGATTGGTACAAATCCCGCGCCTATCGCAGCCGCACGGTGCGTGAACCACGATCTGTTTTGGCGGAATTCGGCGTCACGTTGCCTGATACGACGCAAATTCGCGTCCACGACAGTACTGCAGACATGCGCTACATCGTAATCCCGAACCGCCCTGAAGGCACTGAAATTATGTCACAAAATGGCCTAGTAGGGCTTGTGACCCGCGACAGCATGATCGGTACTGGCCTCGCGATCACACCGTCACCAGTTGGCGGCTAGCGCAGAACGGCAGTCGCCATAATCGCACCGGGACCGGGTTCTTGAACAATCACGACGATTGGACCACCACCTGAAACATCAACGGTCATATTTAAGTCGCCATTGCCGTTCCATTCACCAACACTGCGCCAATCTGTGACGATATTGACATAGCTCAGCGATTTGCCCGCGTTTTCGCCGCTGCGAATATCCACGGTTTCCTGCGGGCTATACCGGATGACTTGCACCAGGGTCCCACTTCGCAATGGATGCGACGTCTCGCCGGTAATCTGCAACCGGTTTCCAGACCGCTGCATTGCGATACTGGCCCCCGTCGGGCTGGCAACGTGGGCTTGGATCAGGTTCGCCACTTCCATCGGTTTGGTTCCAATCACATGATCCGCGCCGCCAATAATCATTTGCGGTGTGTAAATCGTGCTCGCCCCAGCCACGTGGGCATAGCTTTGCTGGCGCACCGTGTGTGCCGGATCAGCAAAACTATCCGCCCAGCCGATGTAATCCCAATAATCGACATGCAACGCCAACGCGATTACGTCTGAACGCGCCGCCAATGTGTGTAACATTTCATCTGCTGGCGGGCAGCTCGAACAGCCCTGCGAGGTGTAAAGTTCAACAACGACAGGGCCATCAGCGACCGCGGGTGTGACAAAGGCAAAGCATGTGGCCCAGATGGAAAAGGCGGTGGCGAAGGTGTGGCGCATGTAAAATCCTGTCGTTGCCCCCCTGCCTAGCGCACCCGTGCGCGACACGCCAATCAACCGTTTGCGATTGGACTGTTACAATAGCATGATAGCCTTAATCGCATGCCGATGGATACGGACAACAGACATATCAAAATCAAGTAAAACAAGGCTTGGCACCAATTGTGTGCAATAGTATACCGAAATCAGAATCATAATCCATGCCCCTGCAGGAGAGACCGATATGACAATCACAGTAGGCCACGACAGCGCCAAGACCCGCAAAACCCTTACAGTGGGCGACCGCTCGCTAGCGTATTATTCCATTCCCGCCGCGACCGCCGCAGGTTTGGGCGATTTTTCAAAATTGCCCGCCGCGTTGAAGGTCGTGCTGGAAAACATGTTACGCTTTGAGGACGGCAAGACCGTTTCCGTCGATGATATCAAAGCCTTCGCAGACTGGGCCACCAAAGGCGGCAAGAACCCGCGCGAGATTGCCTACCGTCCTGCCCGCGTGCTGATGCAGGATTTCACCGGCGTTCCGGCTGTTGTTGATTTGGCAGCGATGCGCGACGGGATTGTCGCCTTGGGGGGCGATGCCCAACAGATCAACCCGTTGAACCCTGTCGATCTGGTCATCGACCATTCGGTCATGATCGATGAATTTGGCAATCCGCGGGCCTTTCAGATGAATGTGGACCGCGAATACGAACGCAACCTCGAACGCTACACCTTCCTGAAATGGGGCCAGTCCGCATTCTCCAACTTCCGCGTTGTGCCACCGGGTACGGGCATCTGCCATCAGGTGAACCTCGAATACCTCAGCCAGACCGTCTGGACGGACGTTGATCAGAACGGCGATGAAGTGGCCTATCCTGACACGCTTGTCGGCACAGACTCGCACACAACGATGGTAAATGGCGCGGCTGTTCTGGGATGGGGCGTTGGCGGGATCGAAGCTGAAGCATCCATGCTTGGCCAGCCGATTTCCATGCTGATCCCCGAAGTTGTCGGGTTCAAACTGACCGGACGCATGTTGGAAGGCACCACAGGCACAGATTTGGTGCTTAAAGTCGTCGAAATGCTGCGCGCTCACGGTGTGGTAAGCAAGTTCGTCGAATTCTACGGCGAAGGCCTCGATACATTGCCGCTTGCAGACCGTGCGACCATCGCCAACATGGCACCGGAATACGGCGCAACCTGTGGTTTCTTCCCGATCGACGACGAAACCCTGCGCTACCTGCGCAACACCGGCCGCGATGAAGACCGGATTGCATTGGTCGAAGCCTACGCCAAGGAAAACGGCTTTTGGCGCGGCGATGACTACGATCCCGTCTACACTTCCACGCTCGAGCTCGACATGGGCACCATCGTTCCGGCGATTTCCGGTCCCAAGCGTCCACAAGACTACGTGGCACTAACCGGCGCGAAATCTGCGTTCACATGGGAAATGGAAAACACGTTCGAACGCCCGATGTACAAAGAAGTTGCCGTCGCAGGCGAAGATTACACGTTAGAATCTGGCAAGGTGGTCATCGCGTCCATCACGTCGTGCACCAACACATCCAACCCCTACGTCATGATTGGCGCAGGTTTAGTGGCGCGCAAAGCTGCTGCATTGGGTCTGGACCGCAAACCTTGGGTCAAGACATCACTGGCGCCTGGATCGCAAGTTGTGTCTGCCTATCTCGAAGCCGCGGGCCTGCAAGAGGACCTTGATAAAATCGGGTTCAATCTGGTGGGGTACGGCTGCACGACCTGCATCGGCAACTCCGGCCCGCTGCAACCAGAAATCAGTGCGGCGATTGTCGACGGCGATTTGGTGGCCACGTCTGTTCTGTCGGGCAACCGCAACTTTGAAGGTCGTATTTCGCCTGATGTGCGCGCCAACTACCTTGCCTCTCCGCCGCTGGTCGTGGCCTACGCCTTGGCTGGCACGATGGACATCAATCTGGCAACGGACCCGATTGCCCAGACACCAGACGGCAAAGACGTCTACCTGAAAGACATCTGGCCAACCTCCAAAGAAGTCACTGATCTGGTTGAAAAAACTGTAACGCGCGAGGCGTTCCAGTCAAAATACGCTGACGTCTTCAAAGGCGACGAAAAATGGCAGGGCGTAGAAACCACAGACGCAGAAACCTACGACTGGCCGCCGCAATCCACCTACATCCAGAACCCACCCTACTTTCAGGGAATGTCAAAAGACCCCGGCGTCATCACCAACATCAACGGCGCCAAAGTGCTGGCCGTTTTGGGCGATTTCATCACGACCGACCACATCTCACCGGCCGGTTCATTCAAGGAAAACACCCCCGCTGGTGAATACCTGCTTGAACGCCAAGTCCCCGTGCGCGAATTCAACTCTTACGGATCGCGCCGCGGCAACCACGAGGTGATGATGCGCGGCACTTTCGCCAACATCCGCATCAAAAACGAAATGCTGGAGGGTGTTGAAGGCGGCTATACCAAAGGGCCGAGCGGCGAACAGATGTCGATCTTTGATGCGGCAATGGCCTTTATGGATGCGGGCACGCCGACGGTGATCTTTGGGGGCGAACAATACGGCGCCGGATCATCGCGCGACTGGGCGGCCAAAGGCACCAACCTGCTCGGCGTGAAGGCCGTCATTGCTGAAAGTTTCGAACGTATTCATCGGTCAAACTTGGTCGGCATGGGCGTCATTCCTTTTGAGTTCACCAGTGGCGACAGCCGTAAATCGCTTGGCTTGACGGGCGATGAAACGGTGTCAATTTCCCGCCTCGACACCATCAAACCACTGGAGGACGTGCCCTGCAAGATCACCATGGCCGACGGCACGGTGCAGGATATCACCCTGAAATGCCGTATCGACACCGCGATTGAGGTTGAATACATCGAACATGGCGGCGTTCTGCACTACGTTCTGCGCAACCTTGCCAAAGCAGCCTAAAGTCCAACGGCTGTCGTAGTCCAAAGGTCGCGCCCCCATCGGGGCGCGGCTTTTTCATTTGTTCCTCCGGCTTTGGTATTTTCGAACCAAATAAGCTGGACGTTTCGAGTAAGGCAGATAGATTATCCAAATGGAAAACAGATCATTCGAATTCTCCCATGCGCTGTGCCGCCTGCCTGCAACATCGGTAACTGACGGGTTGCGCGCCAGCGACCACGGCGACCCTGACCCGATCGCGTTTGCCGCAGAACACGCGGCCTACATCAGTGCCTTGCGCCTAGCTGGCTGCGTCGTGAACGTCCTGCCTGCCGACGAATCCTTCCCCGATTCGGTCTTTATCGAAGACCCCGCCTTGGTGTTGAACGGTACGGCAATTATCCTGCGTCCAGGTGCTGCGTCCCGCCTTGGTGAAGCCGCGGCACTTCGACCGGCACTGCTGGAAAACATGAATGATGTCATTGATTTAAGCACCGACGGTTACGTCGATGGTGGTGATATACTGTGCACGGATGATCGCGTGTTGCTAGGTCTGTCGGCCCGCACCAACCTGCAAGGCGCGCAGGATCTGCGCCCGATTGTTGAAGGTTTGGGATACAAGCTTGTGGTCCTGCAAACACCGCCAGAAATCTTGCATTTCAAAACCGAAAGTTCGCTTATTGATGCGCAAACCGTGCTGGCGACCCCGGCATTGGCCACGTCGGGCGCATTCAATGGGTTGAATGTGATTGAAACCGCGGTTGGCGAAGACGCCGCCGCCAATGCGATCCGCGTCAACGCAGACGTCTTCTTGTCAGCGGGATATCCAAAGACGGCAGATATGCTGGAATCGGCTGGCTATTCGGTGCGCATTCTCAACACCAGACAAGCAGCACTTGTCGATGGTGGGCTAAGCTGCATGTCACTGCGCTACAGCCGCTAGGCCCCTCAATTGGCGGCGCGCGCCGCGTCAAGTGCGGGGCGCAATCGGTTGGCCAATTCACGCTGCGTCACGGGCGCGGCCATGCGCAGCAGGATCGTACCGTCACCATCAATCAGGAACGTTTCGGGCACGCCGTAGACGCCCCAATCAATGGCGTGAAAACCGCGAGGGTCGGACCCGACGGCCAAATACGGATCGCCCAGCTCGCCAAGAAACGACAGTGCGTTTCGATCTAGGTCTTTGTAATTAATCCCATATATAGGCACACCTTCGTCTGCGAGCGCGGTGAGGCTGGGATGTTCAACTCGGCACGGTGCACACCAACTGGCCCAGAAGTTCACAATCTTTACCTCCCCATCGCGCAGCATTGCGTCAGTTAAGGGCGCGAGGCCGACAATGTCAGAAACGTCGATTGCTGGCGCTGGTCTGCCAATGAAAGCGGACGGCAATTCCGGTCCTTGCGACGAATACATCCCTGCCGCAAACAATCCAGCGAGGGCTGCAAACAACACCACTGGCACCATCATCAACTTAGACATTGGCGCTCTCCTTGCGGGCTTCAATTTTTACCAATTGCCCACGAACTTTTCGACCGCGTCGCAATGACACCGCTACAATCGCGACCAATAACAGGATCGACAATACATAGGCAGACATCACTTCAACCGCGTAATTACCAAGATCAGGAATCATGATCGCATCCTTATCTCAAGCGCGCGAATACGGCGCACGCGAATTTCGGTCTGGGTGCGGATTAATACCAAAGCCAGAAACAGCAGCCCGAATCCAACCATACAAATCAGCAGAGGCACGAAAAACACGTCTGAAATTGTACGTTCCCCCGTGGCGACGGGGATGCTTGTGCCTTGGTGCAGACCTTGGTTCCAAAAGTTAACGGCGTAGCGCGACAACACGGCAAAAACTGACCCGACGATGCACAGAACGGACGTAAGGTCGGCGGCAGTGTCCGGATCTTCAATAGCTTCCCACAGAGCCATATAGCCGAGGTAGAACAAAAACAGGATCAGGAATGACGTCAGTCGCGGATCCCACGCCCACCATGTACCCCACATCGGCTGGCCCCAAATAGCGCCTGTTATCAACGCTATAAGGGTCATGACAATGCCCACGGGCGCCGCTGCGCGTGCTGCCAATGCGCTGACATGGTGGCGCCGCACCAGCCAGATCAGCGACATCGCCAACATCATGAACCACGCATTGATCGCCATCAGTGCGGCGGGCACATGCAGGTAAATAATCTTAACCGTTGATCCCTGTCGAAAATCGTCTGGCGTCAGGAAAAAGCCCCAAACCAAACCCACAACAAGGCAGGCAATTGCAACACCCAAAACCCACGGCACCAATGGCGTCGTGGTCGCGATGAATTTCTTCGGATTGGCATATTCCCAAATCGACATATTGCTTAGCTATCCTGCTGTTTGCGAAGCGACAATACCGCTCACTTAAGGTTAACCCGAAGTGCGGACGATGTGGCAAATGGCAACAGGGCGAAGCTGCCCAGCGTGATCCCCGCAAGCATCAGCAGCGGTGTTATGGCGTCTAGGCCGAGCGCGCCGCGCCGCACGGTTTCCGCCCCAAATATCAGTGTCGGCACGTAAAGTGGCAGCACCAGAAGCGACATCAAAAGCCCACCGCGCCGCAAGCCAACGGTCAACGCTGCGCCAAATGTACCGATCATCGAAAGCGCGGGCGTACCAAGAGCGAGGGAGGCGAGCAGCCAGACGTAGGCGGACGGGTCAAGGTTCAATAGAAATCCGAACGCGGGTGCAGCCAGTGTCAGCGGCAGGCCCGTGGTGATCCAATGGGCCACGCCTTTGATCAGTGCCACGCCTTCCAATGGCAGTGGCGATGTCGCCAGAAGCGGCAGTGTTCCGTCTTCAAAATCCAACGCAAAAATCCGGTCCAGCGACAGCAAAGCGGCCAGCAGCGCCGCGACCCACAAGATGCCCGGCGCGATGCGGCTTAGCACCGCCGCCTCGGGTCCGACGCCAAAAGGCACCAACACCACAATAATCAAAAAGAACGCCAATCCAAGGCCAAAACCACCCCCTGCCCGCACCGCAAGGCTGAGATCGCGGCGCAAAAGCGCGATCACAGATCCGACCCGCGCGTCATAAAAACACCTCATCCGACCCGCCGCCAGCGTCCGCGGCGGCTTTAAAAGGGATCAATTCCAGTTCCGCTGCCTCAATACCCAGATCCACATGGCTGGCAATCACAGCGATGCCGCCTCGTGCAAAATGAGCATCACGCAGCCAGTTCGCAAACATTTTGACAGAAAACCCGTCGAGGCTGACAGTCGGCTCGTCCAGAAACAAAACCTTGCGGCTAATAACCCCTAAACGCGCCAACCCGAGGCGGCGTTTTTGACCCGCCGAAAGCGTGCCTGCCAATCGCGTCCGCAGGTCATCCAATTCAAAGGCACCAAACACGGTGTCCGGCAATTTTGTGCCATGCACGTCTGCCCAAAACGCCAGATTTTCTGTTACCGTCAGTTGCGATTTGATACCGTCCGCGTGGCTGGCGTAAGCGCCCGCATCTTCTGGAAAATTCACCGTGCCAGACAGCGCAGGCTGCAAGCCCGCAAGCGTGCGCAGCAGCGTCGTCTTGCCAATACCGTTCGGCCCGCGCAGCACCAGCGCGCTGCCCGCGTTCACCACGAACGACACACCCAAAAGAACAGGTGCGCCGCCCCGCGCAACAGTTAGGTTTGTGACGGTTAACTTCATGGCATTACGCTAGCACATTGCGTCATTGTGCGGCTAGACAGGCAAGAGCGCCAAACCGACGCGCCGCCCTTCGGACAAAACCACATTGTACGTGCGACAGGCCGTTGGCGACGACATGACCTCAGCCCCAAGCCCTGCGTCTTCCAACATCTTGCGCAACGGCGCAGAAATATGGGCGATTTCAGCGCCGGTGCCGATGAACACCACATCGATGGCATCGGCCGCGTCGATCAAGGTTTGCGCATCATCCAACCCGCCCCACGGCGCGATGCCTGTAGGCAGCACAATCAACGCCCCTTCATAGACCTCACCACCAATGCGAAAGAATCCGGCCCCGTAGCCATCCACGGGCTTGGCATCGGTATAGACAACCTCGTTCAATCGCATGATTTACCCCTTCAGGCGTCGATGTTTGAAAACTGCCCGCCAACGTTCTTGTTGATGTTTGACCAGTCGCGTTTCACACCCAGCAACAGCAAGCTTGTCGATGCCACAAAGATTGACGAATACGTCCCAACAATCACGCCCCAGATCATTGCAAATACGAAACCACGGATCACATCACCGCCAAGCACGTAAAGCGAAATCAGCGCCAGCAGTGTCGTAAACGATGTCATGAATGTCCTGCTTAGGGTTTCGTTGATCGACAGGTTCAGCACCTCCTTGAGGTCCTTGGCCTTATATTTACGCAGGTTTTCGCGCACGCGGTCAAAGACCACCACGGTGTCGTTCAGCGAATAGCCCACGATGGTCAAAAGCGCCGCGATGATCGCCAGGTCAAACCGAATGTTCAGCTCAGAAAATATGCCGATCGTCAGCACGACATCATGGACCAGCGCCACCACTGCGCCCAAGGCGAACTGCCATTCAAAACGCATCCAGATATAAATCAATACAGCGCCAATGGCCAAAATGACCGCCAAGATCGCTGATTGGATCAGCTCACCCGATACGGTCGGCCCGACGGATTCAACCGCCGGGAATGTCATTTCAGGATCAAGCGTCCGCAGCGCATTTTGCACCGCTGAAATGGTTTCGTTAGATACGGATTCTTCGCCGTCCTGCGCTTGAATCGCGACGGTTGCGACATTTTGATCAGCGTCGAACGTCGGATCGAAGACTTCAGTGATCGTCACCTCGCCCAATTCAAGCGGCGCTATAACGGCGCGGTATTCGGACACGTCAATCATCTGTGTGCTGTCCGTGCGCACCGTTGTTCCGCCTTTGAAATCAATGCCGTAATTCAGACCTTGTGCAAGGAAAGACACAAAAGCCACGACCACCATGATGCCTGACAGTCCCAACCAAATCTTGCCACGCTTAAAGAAATCGAACGCCGTTTCGGATTTGACCAGACGCAGATATTTCGCCGCGAATACCTTTTTCGGGCGCTTGCGTTCAAACCAGATCACCACCAACAGGCGGGTCACAAAGATCGCAGTGAACACCGATGTGATGATGCCAAGACCTAGCGTAATCGCGAACCCGCGTACGGGCCCCGCGCCCATGGCAAACAGAATTGCGGCGGTAATCAGTGTGGTGATGTTTGCGTCGATGATCGCAGACAAGGCCTTTTCATAGCCTAGCTCAATCGCCCGAGCCGGACCCTTGGCGGTGCGCGATTCCTCACGAATACGTTCGAATATCAACACGTTGGCGTCAACCGCCATACCGATGGTCAACACAATGCCCGCGATACCCGGCAGCGTCAGCGTGCCACCGATCAGCGACAACAACGCAAAGATCAGCGCGACGTTGACTAACAACGCAACGTTGGCGAAGACACCCAGCAATCCATAGCTCAGCACCATGTAGATCAGTACCAGTGCAAAAGCGACGATACAGGCGATTGTTCCAGCATTGATGCTGTCTTGCCCAAGATCAGGCCCGACCGTTTGTTCCTGTAAAAAGTCGAGCTCCGCTGGCAATGCACCGGCACGCAGCAAAACCGCCAGATTGGTCGATTCCTCAAGCGTGAACCGTCCAGTGATAATCCCCGATCCGCCGGAAATATGGCTTTGGATCGTCGGCGCGCTGACCACTTCGTTGTCGAGAACGATGGCGAAAGGCGACCCAACATTGTCGCGGGTATAGTCACCAAACTTGCGCGCCCCCGATGGATTAAACCGAAACGTCACAGCGGGTTGATTGTTTTCATTGAACGTCGGCTGGCTATCGACCAGTTCTTCGCCCGTCACCACCGGGGAGCGTTCAACGATGTAATACTGGCCCTCAACGTCCAAGCTTGGGATCACCATGTTTCCCGGACCAGGCCGCGCGTCTGGATCACCTGTGGACCCAACAACGGAGTGAAACCCCAGTTGCGCCGTGGTGCCGATGATATCCTTGACCTCTTGTGCGGATCCCACGCCGGGAACCTGGATCAAAATGCGGTTCGAACCTTGGCGCTGGATGGACGGTTCCCGCGTACCAGTTTCGTCGATGCGGCGGCGCACAATTTCAAGGGCTTGGCGCACAGTGCGATCATCAGTGGCGACCTTTTCGGCGTCCGACAATGTGATGACCAGATCAGTTGCGGTCAGCGCAACGACTTCGATATCAGTCTCGCCAACACTGGAAATACTAACCACCTGCTGCGCCAAACCGCGCACCAATTCCATGGCGCGGTCCATGCCAGCGGGTTCAGAAATTCGCACCCGCAATTCTCCCGGTGTGCCGCTTTCGTCCGTCACAAACCCGACAACATCACGCTGTGCGGCCAGAACATCGCGCACTTCGGGCCACATGCCCCGCATACGTTGTTCATAAACCTGTTCCACCTTCACTTCGGCGAGTAACTGCGCCCCACCACGCAGATCAAGACCGAGGTTCACCAGATTATCTGGCAGGAACAATGGCCAATCGCCAGCAGCCGCCACAAGTTCAGGCGTGGTGCCACTTTCAGCGATGATTGCTTCCGCGTCGTTAGATACCTCAACCTTGCTGTAAAATCCGTTCGGCATGGCAACGATGATACCAAAAGCGACAACCAGCCAAATCACTGTGCGCTTCCAAAGGTCAATCTTGAGCATGGGGACGTCCTGTCTATTCTATCAAAGGCCGATGGGCCAAGTATATATATGATTTATCTATGACATCTGGGGATGGGCGCGCAGCGTCAAGGACAGCCAGCGCAAAAGACTATGTATGCTGCGGCCTACGGGTAGAAACCCGCGCTGGGGTCAGACCCGTCCATCGCCGACGGCGCCATCATGTCGCCAACCAAACCACGAGGGCTGTTTGCCACAGGTGCCCCAAAATCATCCGAGAGAAACGGCAATGTCGCGTCTGCCACGCCATCAAAACAGACCATGTCAAAACAAACGACTTCTACCTGCACGACATCAATTTCGTCATCGTGTTCGTCGCCTTTAGGCGTTGCGACACGGGCGTCCATCACCAATGGCGTCGCGACGATCCCTTGTGCATTGCGCGCAACTGCCGCGCCGGACCCTATGAACAGCAAACACGCCGTCAAAGCCCCGAAAAACAGCGCACTTATTGCGCCCGCGCTCACGTCGAATGCCATGAGCGCGCTCTTGATCATTTCTCAGCTGGCTCGGTCTTGTTGATAACCTGCCCGATGGTTGACCGCACGACGCGAACTTTCACGCCCTCTGCCAGTTCAACTTCGACCTCGGCGTCGTCCTTGATCTTGGACACTTTACCAATAAGCCCACCAGCGGTCACAACCTGATCGCCCCGACGCAGAGCCGCCACCATTGACTGATGATCCTTTAGCTTTTTTTGCTGCGGACGGATCAGCAGGAAATACATGATCGCGAAGATCAGAATAAGCGGAATGAATTGGCCGATGGAGTCCATATGGTCTTTTCCTTGTTCTCACACGAAGGCATCCCCTTCGCATTTTGGCGACACTACGAATGTGGCGCGGGATTCGCAACGCGAACAGACGTCAAATATGTACGCCGTGGCGATATGCAATCCAATGGGTGCCCATTAGCTTTCCATACCTGCAAATTTGCGGCATAGGAACGGCCAGATACACCGATCAAAGGACCAGTCCCATGCACGACATACGCACCATCCGAGAGAACCCAGCGGCCTTTGATGCAGCCCTATCCCGTCGCGGTGACGCGCCCTTGTCGGCGGAATTGGTCGCAATGGACGAAGCGCGGCGTGCAATGATCCTCACGGCGGAAACCGCACAGGCCGACGCCAATAAAGCCGCCAAAGAGGTTGGGGCTGCAAAAGGGCGCGGGGATGACGTCGAATTCGAACGCCTGCGGGCGCTTGTATCCAAGAAGAAGTCACAAATCGCAGAACTGAACGATGAAGCAAAGGCCCAAGGTGCAGCCCTAACTGCGCGTTTGGCGATGATTCCAAACCTGCCAGCTGACGACGTTCCCATGGGCACAGATGAAAACGACAATGTCGAAATCAGTCGCTGGGGGACGCCGCGTGCGTTCGATTTCACCCCCACCGAACATTTTGACATTGCCGCCGTAAAACCCGGTATGGACTTTGAAGCCGCTGCGAAAATATCTGGCAGCCGGTTTGTTCTGATGTCGGGTGCCATCGCCCGCCTGCACCGCGCTTTGGCGCAATTTATGCTTGATATTCATACGGTTGAGAATAATTTGACCGAGATGAACACTCCCGTCCTTGTGCGCGACGACGCGATGTATGGCACGGACAAATTGCCAAAATTTGCCGGTGACAGCTACCAAACGACTGAGGGCATGTGGCTCATCTCTACCTCGGAAATCCCACTGACCTATATCGCCGCTGGCGAAATTATTGATGCTGCAACCCTGCCCCGCCGCTACACCGCGCATACGCTGTGTTTCCGTTCCGAAGCGGGCAGCGCGGGCCGTGATACGTCCGGCATGCTGCGCCAACACCAGTTCGAAAAGGTCGAAATGGTCTCTGTTACCCATCCCGACGCATCCGACGCCGAACAAAAACGCATGCTGCGCTGCGCTGAGAATTTGTTGGAACGTCTTGAAATTCCTTACAGAACAGTTCTGCTGTGCACAGGCGACATGGGTTTTGGCGCCCGCCGCACGTTCGACATCGAAGCATGGCTGCCCGGTCAGAATGCTTATCGCGAAATTTCTTCGGTATCAACCACGGGCGAATTTCAGGCCCGCCGCATGAATGCCCGTTTCAAGCCAGCGGACGGCGGCAAACCGCAATTTGTCCACACGCTGAACGGCTCCGGTCTCGCCGTGGGGCGCTGCCTGATTGCGGTGCTGGAAAACGGCCAACAAGCCGACGGGTCCGTCATTATTCCAACGGCCCTGCACGGACATATGGGTGGTAAAACCAAGATCAACGCGGACGGAACGCAGGGTTAACTACCGCGCATGCGGACCTCTGGGGCGTTTTTTATTGCCAGGCATATGCGTGTCGCCGCCGTTGACCCAACGGTACGCGATACGCATTTTGTCGCGTTGCACGTCGTCAATATGTCCAAGCGCCTGGCGCACGTTCGATAGGGTTTGCGTCGCCAGATACTCTGGCACTTCGAACCCACGATCCACGGCGGACATCGACACGTCGTTCAGATCGTCAGGACCACCGCGATCCCCAGACAGTCTGCTCGACACCCAAGTCCCGATACCCGCCTTGATCGGCATGTTATGCAATTCGACCGTCACATCATAGGTGTCAGCATGTTTATCCATCTCGTCAAAATCAATTTCCAGCCCCGCGTTATGGGCGCCAAGCGCAATCCAGTTCAGCGAAATTGAGCTTAAGCCAGTTTGCGGACCGCCCCCACCGACGGACCCGTGATTGCCCGGAAACCATTGTTGCAGGTGGGTGGGTTTGAATTCTTTGGCGTGTTTCTCGTTCAGGTCTAACGAATTGGTCCACGGGGTGCTGGGGTATAATTTGCGCCGCTCGTCAATGGCGATGGCGTGGCGTGCCGCCAATACCATCGACGTCAGGCGCGTATCGTGGAACCGGTATTGCACGTTCAGCCATTTTGCGACTGGCAGAATTTCGGGCGCACCCATGGCGCTGACCGTATCCCAAACGCCCATATATGCGATCTTGAACGGAACGACCCCGACGACGGACAGGCCCTGCGCTTTGCGCCATTTCACCTCTTTATCATTGGTCATGATCTGGGGGGAGTGTTTTAGCCGGAACTCGTGGCTTTCATCTGAATCTGGCCCATCCGCCTCTTTCATGCTGCGGTAGCGATCGATGGCATCAGGCACAAACCGCAGACTGTCGCGTTCAAGAATTCCACAGTTGCGGATCAGCCCCACAAGCGAACGTGCTGCAAACGCCCCGCGCGAAAATCCGAACACCATAACCTCGTCACCCGGCTCATAGACAAACATCAACTCGCGGTAGGCATTAACGATTATCGACGTTAACCCCCAACCCAGTGCACCTCCGAAAATCTTGTCCGTATTGCGCGCCAATGCAGTGTTGCCCTGTCCTGACCCGACACCCGTGGAATAAAGAACGATCTGCGGCATCCCGCTATCCAATGCGCCCTGTGCAGGCGATCCCCCAAGGGCGCGGTGCCGCACGCTTTGTGCCAGTCTGACCACGTTCGTAGGGTGTTCAGCGTCTGGGCGATTTCTAGTTCCGTCGATAAAAATGGCGATACGTTTCATAGGCTTGCCCCTCAACATTCATCTTTAGGGTGAAGCGGACCTGCCGTTGCGTCAAGTCAGCAAAACCCGACCCGGATTGGCGCAGCGGTCTTGTAACTTTCGACACGGCGCTATTTGTAGAATATGAAAAATGCATTCCTCACCATGATCTTCACGGTGACCTTTGTGGTCTCCCCCTATTTCACCTCTTTCAGCGGGTTCACACCGGATCAATTGCCGATCCCGCAGATTGACCCACCGATCCAACCGGCGGGCTACGCCTTTGCAATTTGGGGTTTGATCTATGGTTGGCTGGTTGTGTCAGCGATCTTCGGCATCTGGAAACGCCGCAGTGATCCGGCATGGGACGCAATGCGCACGCCGTTGACCATCAGCCTCGCTCTTGGCACGCCTTGGCTTTGGGTGGCAAACCAAACCGCCATTGGCGCAACAGTCTTGATCTTCGCAATGGCGGTCCCGGCGATTATCGCGACACTGCGTGCGCCACGTGCTGACCAATGGCTCGCACTCTGGCCCGTGTCGATTTTCGCAGGCTGGCTGACGGCGGCGTCTTTCGTGTCATTGGGCAGCACGGCAGCGGGGTACGGGGTTGTGTTCGGCGCGACAGGTTGGGCGTTTGCGGGGATCGCTCTGGCGCTGATCGTGGCGCTTGGCGTACAGCGCCGCCTCACACCGATATCGGGCTATGGCCTTACGTTGATATGGGCGCTCGTTGGCATAATCGTCGCCAATGGCATGACACAAGTGACGGCATTCGCGGCCATAGGAATCGTTGCGATGCTGGCGCTTCTGGCATTTCAAGTGCGCCAGAATGCAAACCAGCCAGCCTAGCCCCTAAACCGTTTCTTTACGTCGGCGGGCGCTTTGCCCAAATGCTTACGCAGGCGCGACGGCGTGGATTTTGTATTGTTTTTATACGGATTTTTATCCGCTTGGCTACGGAAATGCAGGCGGATCGGTGTGCCCGGCATATCAAAATCCAACCGCAATCCATTGACCAGATAGCGCGAATAGCTTTCGGGCAGCATATCAGGGTGGCTACACATAATAACAAAACCCGGCGGGCGGGTTTTGACCTGTGTGGCGTAGCGCATTTTGATGCGACGCCCACCCGGTGCGGGGGGTGGATGCGATTCGGTCATGCCCATCAACCAACGGTTCAACTGGGCGGTGGTGATACGGCGGTTCCAGACCTCATGGGCCTTGAGGATCGCTTCTTGCAGACGATCAATACCGCGGCCAGTTTTGGCCGACACTGTGACCAATGGCGCGCCTTTTAGCTGTGGCAGCAGACGGGTGAACTGTTCCTTAAGCTCTTTCAGCTTGGCCTGCTTTTCGCCCTCAACGTCCCATTTATTCACCGCAAGAACCACGGCGCGGCCTTCGCGTTCAGCCAGATCAGCAAGCCGCAAATCCTGCTGTTCAAACGGGATTTCCACGTCGATCAGGATAACCACAACTTCGGCAAACTTTACTGCCCGTAGACCATCAGCAACCGACAGTTTTTCCAGCTTTTCTTGCACCTTAGCGCGTTTACGTATTCCGGCGGTGTCAAAGATGCGCACTGGAACTGTCGCGCTCTCTGGACCCCAGTCCATCTGCACTGAAATCGCATCACGGGTGATACCCGCTTCTGGTCCAGTCAAAAGGCGGTCCTCGCCAAGAATCTGGTTGATCAGCGTCGATTTACCAGCATTCGGGCGGCCCACAACAGCGATTTGCAGCGGCTTTGATTTGGTGGGAACGCGCGGGCCGTCTTCTTCGTTGTCCTCGTCAACATCGACGTCCACGTCGGGCGCATCAGCCGCGGCGCGTTCTTCGAACGCATCCGATATCGGCATCAACACATCGTACATCTCGCTCAGGCCTTCGCCGTGTTCCGCCGAAAGACGGATCGGTTCACCTAGCCCCAGATTGAAGCCCTCAATCACACCCGCGTCTGCCGCGCGACCTTCGGATTTATTGGCCGCCAAAATGACTTTGGCGCTTTTCTTGCGCAGAATGTCAGCGAACACTTCGTCTGCAGGCATAATTCCCATGCGTGCATCGTACATGAACAAGCAAACGTCGGCCATTTCAACAGCGCGTTCGGTCAGCGCCCGCATGCGGCCTTGCAACGATTCATCTGTGGCCTCTTCGAGACCGGCAGTGTCGATCACCGTGAACCGTAAATCGCCCAAACGCGCCGCCCCTTCGCGCAAATCGCGCGTGACGCCGGGCTGGTCATCAACAAGCGCGAGCTTTTTGCCGACAAGACGGTTGAACAACGTGGATTTTCCGACGTTCGGACGGCCCACAATGGCGAGAGTAAAGGACATTGGATTACGACTCTATAAGGTTAGAAACGCGCCATACACGCTTTGCCGCTTAACGGAAAGCCAGCAATTGGCCACGCTTGGTAACGACATAAAGCGTGCCGTTGGCCACGACTGGGTTTGACGCCGCCCCACTTGGGATTTCGATGGTGCCGACCAAGGCACCCGACGTGGGGTCAAACTGACGGATCAAACCATCGCTTGAGGCGACGATAAGGCGGCCCCCCGCAAGAATCGGGCCATAATGCGCGAAACGGGTTCTTTGGCGGCGTTCGCGGGTCTCTTCAAAACCGGGCAATGCGACGCGCCAAATCGCCGTGCCATCATCCGCGTCAAGCCGCAGCAGTTCACCAATATCATTGACCAGAAAAATCGATCCTCCCGCAGGCCATACAGGGCCAACAGCGCCCTCGGTCGCAGTCCAGATCCGATCGCCATTGGCAAGTTCAAGTGCCACGACGCGGCCGGAGAAGTTGCCGACATACACGCGGTCCCCGTCAATCACCGGATCACCGGCAATGTCAGAAATGTTGGATGCCGCTTGCCCGGGGCGTTGGCCCGTCACAACCGTGGACCAGCGTCGCAATCCGCCTTGCGGGAAAGCCGCAAGAACTTCGCCTGTTGGGAACGGGAAAATCGCGAAATCCCCGGCAACCGCAGCCCCCGCCCCACCCGAGAAGTTCGAAACAGGTGGTGTTCCGCTTTGGGTCCAGCGGATTCGGCCTGATGCAAGTTCAATTGCCCAAGCACGGCCATCACGGGCCACAATGTAGGCAAGGTCGCCGAAAATTGTTGGCGCTGACGTCCCCGGCGCGTCGAGGTCCTGACGCCAAATTTCATCGCCCGATGCCGCGTCAATCGCCACAACTTCGCCAAATCCGGTGGTGGCCAGTAACACGGGTCCCGCCACAGCCAGACCCCCACCCGACGCATCACGCGGATTGTCGGTTGGCGGGATGACGCTGCGCGCCCAAAGAGTTTGTCCAGCCGCAGAAGTCGCCACAACTTGGCTTTGCGCATCCAGTGTGTAGATCGCGCTTGGCGTTACAATCGGATCAGCAGTGATGCGAAGACGGCGGCTGTCACCTGCTCCAATATTGTTGGAAAACAGCGGCGCGAGGGACGCACCAAGGGCCGGATGCATGATCATATGGCTTGGACCACCGTTGCGATGGGTCCAATCAGCGTTGACGACAGCGGCTGGCAGTGAAATCGGGAGCGCCTGATTCACAAAGGCGGCAACATCCGTCGCGCCGCCGCGAATATCCAGCCGTTCACCCGTCAGGATGATGTCTTGTTCACCGCAAGCCGCCAGCGCCGTCGTTAGCGCCAAAGCCACCAGTATTGGCTTCTTAAAACATGTCAATAGTTTGCCTGTCACGTCGTTCCCCTTTTCGGGCCCCTTTGCGGATGTCTTAATTGTCCAGCGTTTCTGTGGCATTAATATTACCCACAAGCGCGTCAATGTCACCGCCCAAGGCTACAATCATACTGAACGCGCGTTCGCGCAAGCCCCGCGTCGCCTCGGCGTCTTGGGCGAGAGCCGCAAATTGCGTCACCGCAGTGTCGATGTCGCCTGCTTCAACGCTGATCAGTGCAAGCTGTTCTTGCGCCACCACACGAAACGGCGCACCAGCCACGGCCAAGTCTGCCAGCATCGTGCGACGATCTTCAATCGACAGCGTATCGCCTTTAATCATAACAGATTTTAACGCCGCAAGGTCGCGATAAACTTGCGGTATATCCGCGTCTAGCGCAACAGCGTCAAGTGCGCCAGCGGCCCCCGAAATGTCGTCAATTTCGGTCAAATTAGCTGCCGTCAACAGACCCGTGACCGCAGCCGCAGGGCCGATTACGTCAATCGCCTGTAACGCCGCAGCGCGTCCCTGATCATCATCAATTTCAAGTGCCACGAGGATCTCATCACCCACCGCCTGCGCTGCGCCTTCCGATTGCGCCTTGCGAAATTCCGAAAATGCAGTTCCCCCGACGATCATTAAAACAACCAAAACCGCGATCCAGCCATACTTGCGCATGTAGCCTAACAACTTGTCCTTGCGGACCTCTTCGGTGACCTCATCGATGAAGGTTTCAGAATTGCTCATTGTGCCCTCGCTCAGTTTCTTGCCCCTCTTATCGCGAAGGGGCAAGCGGGGACAAGACCCGCGCGGTCACGGCAACAAAATTGCACATAAAAATCGTGCCAATCTCTGTACTTCTGCCAAAGTAACGACCCTTAACATTTTCGCCTTGCTGATCCGCCAATCTTTCTTTAATCTGAACTGGTCAGTTTAGCGTACGAGAGATATGTAAATTAATATATCCCGCCCACCCCACACTGCGAGATCAATTTATGCGTTTCATGCCCCTGTTCACCGCCATCGTCGTGTCGATTTCGCTTTATGCTCTCGTGTTTGAGCGGGAATCGTTGTTGGCTTTTGCCCAAGTCGACCCTGGCGTTGAAGAAATCATGGACGAGGCTGCCACGACAAACCCAATCAGTGTTGTTGCGATGACATCGGACGCGGTGACCGTAGACAGCGCCGTTATCCTGCGCGGGCGCACCGAAGCCGCGCGACAAGTGACGGTTGCATCCGAAACCTCTGGCCTTGTGATATCCGAACCCATCCGCAAAGGCGCATTTGTCGATACGGGCGATTTGTTGTGCCAACTTGATCCCGGCACCCGCGCGGCGCAATTGGCCGAAAGCCGCGCGCGCCTCGCCGAAGCGCGAGGCCGCGTCCCCGAAGCTCAAGCCACTGTCTTAGAAGCCTCGGCTCGCGTGCGTGAAGCCGAAATTAACGTCAACGTCGCCCGCCGCCTGTCTGAGGACGGCTTTGCGTCCGAAACCCGCCTGGTCAGTGCCGAAGCCGCACTTGAGGCCGCAAATGCGGGCGTGCAACGCGCCTCTAGCCAAGTGATATCTGCACAAGCAGGCATCGAGGGAGCACAAGCCGCCGTTGCCGCAGACGAACGCGAAATTGAGCGTCTGAACATCACCGCGCCCTTCGCGGGCTTGCTTGAAAGTGACACCAGCGAACTTGGGTCACTCATGCAGCCCGGTGCGTCCTGTGCCACCATTATACAGCTTGACCCGATTAAGCTCGTGGGTTTTGTTCCCGAGGCAAGCGTCAGCCAGATCACAGTCGGTGCCATGGCCGGCGCGCGTCTGACCACAGGCGAAGAAGTCGTGGGCCAAGTGACGTTCCTGTCGCGGTCTGCTGATGAAATGACACGCACGTTCCGCGTCGAAATGCGTGTGCCAAACGCCGATCAAAGTATCGGCGACGGGCAAACGGCTGAAATTATCATCGCATCGGACGGGCGAATGGCGCATCTTTTACCGGCCTCATCGCTGACGCTGGACAATTACGGCACCATCGGCATCCGTGCTGTCGTCAAAAATGATGCGGAAGACGGCGATATCGCGCGCTTCATGCCAGTCGGTATTATGCGCGACACAATCGATGGTATCTGGGTTACAGGCCTGCCCGACACGGTAGATGTGATTGTCGTCGGGCAAGAATATGTGACCGACGGAGTGCTCGTCATTGCTACGATGCAACAGGATATGGCGCTACCGGAGTCAAGCAATTGATCAAAATCGTAGACGCCGCCGCCGCACGCGCACGCATGGTCATCGCCTTTATCATCCTGTCGCTTTTGGCGGGGGGATTCGCCTATTACGCGCTGCCTAAGGAAGGTGAGCCGGACATCGAAATTCCGGTGATCTTTGTGTCGGTCCCCTTCCCCGGTATTTCGGCCGAAGATTCTGAAACGCTCCTGGTCCAGCCGATGGAATCACAGTTGCGAGACCTCGACGGTTTAAAAACCATGACCGCGACAGCGGCTGAAAATTACGCAGGTGTCGCGCTGGAATTTGATTTCGGCTGGAACAAGACCGAAACTATGGCCGACATCCGTGACGCGATGAACACCGTCGAAAGCGAATTTCCCGATGGGGCCGACAATTATTCAATCAACGAAATCAACTTTTCTGAATTTCCGATCATCATCGTCAACCTGACGGGCGAAGTCCCCGAACGCACACTTATCCAAGTGGCCGAGGATTTACAGGACGTCGTTGAAGGTATCGATGGCGTGCTTGAAGCAGCACTTACAGGCAAGCGCGCCGAGATGATTGAAGTCATCATCGACCCCCTAAAGCTGGAATCCTACAACGTCACTGCAAGCGAATTGATCGACGTTGTTACCCAAAATAACCTGTTGATCGCAGCCGGAGAGGTCGAGACGGAACAGGGGTCATTCGCTGTCAAAATCCCATCCAGTTTTGATGAACCGCGCGACATCTATTCCCTACCCGTGAAGATCAATGGTGACCGAGTCATCACGCTGGGCGACCTCGCAGAAATCCGACTGACATTTGAGGACCGCGCCAGCACCGCGCGCTTTAACGGCACAACAACAGTGGCTTTACAGGTCGTCAAACGCCGTGGCTTCAACCTGATCGACACCGCGCAAGAAGTCCGCGACGTGATCGAAACGGAAGTCGCCGCATGGCCGCATGATTTGCAAGACGCCGTGCAAGTTGGCTTGTCCAATGACCAGTCCCGCAACGTCGATTCGATGGTCCGCCAGCTTGAAGGCTCAGTTTTGACAGCCATCGCGCTAGTGATGATCGTGGTCCTTGCAACCCTGGGCACACGCCCCGCGTTGCTGGTCGGCTTTGCCATTCCCACATCATTCCTGCTGTGCTTTGCGTTCCTTGCGGTGATGGGCGTTACCATATCAAACATCGTCATGTTCGGTTTGATCCTCGCGGTGGGCATGTTGGTGGACGGCGCCATTGTGGTGGTCGAATACGCCGATAAACGCATGCAGGAAGGTGCTGGCCCGATGGAGGCCTACACCGACGCCGCGAAACGCATGTTCTGGCCTGTGGTCTCATCCACTGCAACGACGCTCTGCGCATTTTTGCCCATGTTGTTTTGGCCCGGTGTGCCGGGGCAGTTCATGGGCATGCTGCCCGTCACAATCATCTTTGTGCTGTCCGCCTCGCTTATCGTGGCGCTGATCTACCTGCCCGTGATGGGCGGCGTCACCGGCCGGATGAGCCGCGCCTTTGGCAGCACGTCAGACGCTCTCAAGGCCAGCCTGCCGTGGTTCGTGAATGCTCTGATGGTCCCACCCGCAATCATGATCGTTTTTATCGGTGCGATGATGACATTAAACCCCGGCTATCTGACGGGTGAACAAGTCAACAATGGTGGCTTTTTTGCCTCTCTCCCCGGGATGATCGTGTTCTTGTTGGGCGGCGTGGCCGTGTCGATCACCGTCGGTGCCGCCAAAATTGAACGCCCTGCAAAGCGCATCAAAGCTGGCTATCGCCGCACCATCTTCGGGCATGTGATCCATTTCATCGCCGGCAATCCAGTTATGCCTATCGTGTCAATCGTCGGCATCATTTTAATCGTCATGTCCGTGTTCACCTATTTTGGCGCCAACAATAACGGCGTCGAATTCTTCGTTGAAAACGAGCCCGAACAGGCCATCGTCTACGTTCAAGCCCGCGGCAACCTGTCGATTGCTGAAAAAGACATCCTTGTGCGGCAAGTCGAAACCATTACCCTGCAAGAACCCGGTATCCAGTCGGTTTTTGCGTTCGCCGGAGAGGGTGGTTTGAATCAGAACACCGCTGGTGCAAGTGGTCCGAAAGACGCAATTGGCCAACTGCAGATCGAACTGATCCCATGGGACGACCGCCCCGCCTTTGCGCGTGCCAATAATATTGATTTGGCGACATTGGACGGCGATCTGGTGATCGCGCGCCTGCAAACTGCACTTGATACGATCCCCGGTATCCGCACCGAAATTCTGAGCCTGTCGATGGGTCCAGGTTCTGCGAAACCTGTGCATCTGCGTCTGTCAGGTGACAATTGGGATGATTTACGCACAGCCACCGCCCTAGCGCGCGGCCAGTTCGACACAACCACCGGCCTGACCCTGATTGAGGACAGCCGCCCCCTGCCCGGCATTGATTGGGAAATCACTGTCGATGTTCAAAAAGCAGGCCGGTACGGCGCCAATGTCGCGGCTGTCGGTGGCATGGTGCAATTGGTAACGCGCGGCATTTTGCTCGACACAATGCGCGTTGACAGCTCAGACGAAGAAATCGAAATCCGCGTTCGCCTGCCCGAAGCCAACCGCGTGTTGTCCACGCTGGACAGCTTGCGCGTGCGCACGTCGTCGGGCCTTGTGCCGCTTTCCAATTTTATCACCCGCAACCCCGTGCCCGAACTGGCGCAGATCGACCGCATCGATCAAAATCGCTACTTTGATGTGAAGGCGGATGTGGCGCCGAACCTCACAAAATTCACGACTGGCGAAGGCGATGACCTGTCCGTTCTCGGCCTGTTCCGCGAACTTCAGGACAGCGACGCCGCACCAAACGCCAACCGCACGATTTCGGCAACCGACGGCACAATCTTTGTGCTGGTCCACCTGATCGATGCGCCAAACGTAGCCGCCGTGCAAACCGCCGTCACGGACGGCGATACGATCCCCGTGGCCGTCAATGGCAACGAACGCATTGCGACAATAACCGAATGGCTCGACACCAATCCCTTCCCCGCGTCTGTCAGCCATGAATGGACCGGCGATCAAGAAGACCAAGCCGAATCCGGTGCGTTTCTTGTCAATGCGTTCGCAGGCGCGTTGGGCTTGATGTTCATTATCCTGCTGGCGCAATTCAACTCGGTCTATAATTCTATTCTCGTACTGCTGGCTGTGATCCTATCCACTACGGGCGTGCTGATTGGCATGTTGGTGATGGATCAGGCGTTTTCGATCATCATGACGGGCA
Source organism: Octadecabacter antarcticus 307 (assembly GCF_000155675.2). Lineage (GTDB taxonomy): Bacteria > Pseudomonadota > Alphaproteobacteria > Rhodobacterales > Rhodobacteraceae > Octadecabacter > Octadecabacter antarcticus. The sequence goes on along the minus strand of NC_020911.1, from coordinate 2,151,053 downwards.
CGGGTATCGTGGCGCTGGCGGGCATCGTGGTGAACAACAACATCGTGCTGATCGACACTTATCAAGAATACGAAAAATACATGCCCCGCACTGAAGCAATTACACGCACCGCTGAAGATCGCATTCGCCCAGTCTTGCTGACCACAATCACGACCATGGCGGGTCTTGCACCGATGATGTTCGGCCTCAGCCTCGATTTCATCGGCGGCGGTTATTCTGTCGATAGCCCCACAGCGCTGTGGTGGAAACAACTGGCGACGGCAGTGGTTTTCGGCCTTGGCATCGCAACCGTGCTGACGCTTGTATTCACCCCGTCCATGCTTGCTCTGCGCGTCTGGGTCACGACCTACGCGGGCTGGGGTGCGCAGCTGTTGTCAAAGCTGTCGATGGGCAAATCCAGCCGCGCCGCACAAGACTGGGCGCTGAGCCGCGAAGCCAAACGGGTTAAGGCACCAGAAATTATCTGGGATGATCCTAATGAGATTCCGGTTCCTGTGATGGCACCAGCGGCCACCTTGAAAGCGGCTGAGTAATGCCAGAACCTTCTCAGGTTATGGCATTACTTTCCCCACAGTCCCGCGCAGACCTGACCACGCTCAGTGATCGCGCGGGGTTGGTGCATCTCGCAAAACATGCAAGCATCATTGTGGTGTTGATGGGCTACGTCGCCGCCGGCCTGCCTCTATGGTGGGCGGCAATACTGCCACTTGGTATCGCGCTGGTGTTTCTATTTACCCTGCAACACGAATGCACCCATCAGACGCCGTTCAAATCGATCTGGCTGAATGAACTCAGCGGTCACATCTGCGCTATCCTGATCCTGCAACCCTTCCTATGGTTTCGCGTGTTCCACATGGCCCACCACCGCCATACGAACGATCCCGCCAAAGACCCAGAACTGGCTGGAGATGCAAAGCCCGAAAACTGGGCCGCGTTCGCGTGGCACCTGGGCACGTTGGGATATTGGGCAACAAAACTGGGCACACTTTGGGATAACGCCTGCGGATCGTTCGATCAAACCTACGTTTCGCCCCGCGCACATGCGCGTCTAAGAACCGAAAGCCGCCTGTTGATTGCACTTTATACTGCGGCAACACTTTTCACCCTCACGGTCAGCCCCATCCTGATCTGGATCTGGATCCTGCCGCTGACGCTCGGGTTTCCAGTTTTACGTCTGTACCTCTTGGCCGAACACGGGCGCTGCCCACAGGTCGCCAATATGTTCGAAAACTCGCGCACAACGTTGACGAATCGTATGGTTAAATTGCTGACGTGGAACATGCCCTATCACGCCGAACACCACGCTTATCCAAACGTGCCGTTCCACAAATTGCCGGACGCCCACGCGGTCGCGGCACGGCACCTGACAGACATCACGAATGGCTACGTGGCTTTCACAAAAGCCTATACCGCGCCCCTAAAATAACGGGAACGCCGTCACGCCGCCTTTTCATCCTGCTGCTGGCGATGCCAAAGCTGCGAGTAACGCCCATCTGCCACCAGTAACGCGTCATGGGTGCCCTGTTCAACAATCACGCCGTCCTCCAGCACAACAATCCGGTCCGCATCCGCAATCGTACTCAAACGGTGGGCAATCGTCAGAACCGTGCGTCCCTGCCCCATCGCCTTGAGTTCAGTCTGGATTTCGCCCTCGGTCTCAGTGTCCAGCGCACTTGTCGCTTCGTCGAGGATCAAGATAGGCGGGTCCTTTAGTAACGTGCGCGCGATGCCGACACGTTGCTTTTCGCCACCCGATAATTTCAATCCGCGCTCACCCACCGTCGTCTCATACCCGTCGGGCAGACTTTCGATAAAGTCATGGATTTTCGCAGCTTTCGCCGACGCCTTGATGTCATCAAAACTGGCACCTTCGCGTCCGTAGGCGATGTTGTAGCGGATTGTGTCGTTGAACAGCACCGTATCCTGCGGCACGACGCCGATCTGGTCATGCAGGCTCTCTTGCGTCACATCACGAATGTCTTGGCCGTCGATCCGAATGGCGCCTTTCCCAACATCGTAGAAGCGGAACAACAGCCGCCCGATGGTGGATTTACCAGACCCGGATGATCCGACAATCGCCACGGTTTGACCTGCGGGCACCGGCAAATCGACACCTTTCAAAATGGGTCGCGCCGCGTCATAGCCAAAGAACACACCGTCAAAAACCACCTCGCCGCCTTGGACGTTTAGAACCTTTGCGTCCGGTTTGTCGTTCACTTCGGCCGGTTGCCCAAGCAACGTGAACATGTCCCCCATGTCGATCAAGGCTTGGCGGATTTCGCGGTACACCGTACCCAGAAAGTTCAGCGGCATGGTGATCTGGATCATGTAGGCGTTGACCATCACAAAATCGCCAACCGTCAACGCGCCGTTCTGCACGCCAATTGCGGCCATGACCATAACGCCGACCAGACCGCCGGTAATCAGCACCGATTGTCCGAAATTCAGGAACGCCAGCGAATAGGACGTTTTCAGCGCGGCGGCGACGTATTGTTCCATCGCACCGTCGTAGCGATTTGCCTCGCGCTCCTCGGCCCCGAAATACTTCACGGTCTCGAAATTCAGCAGTGAATCAATGGCCTTTTGGTTCGCGTCGGTATCCTGATCGTTCATCTCTTTGCGGATTTTCACCCGCCATTCGGTGACGGTGAAAGTGAACCAAATGTAGAGCGAAATGGTGCCCAAGACGACGGCCAAGTACCAGACATCAAACAAGAAAAATAGAATTATCGCGATCATGATCAGCTCAAGGATCAGCGGACCGATGCTGAACAACAAGAACCGCAGCAAGAAATCCACACCCTTTACACCACGTTCGATAATACGGCTTAATCCGCCGGTTTTGCGGGTGATGTGATAGCGTAAGGACAGGCGGTGAATGTGGGTGAATGTTTCTAATGCCAGCGCACGCAGCGCCCGTTGCCCGACCTTGGCGAAGATCACATCGCGCAATTGCTGAAAGCCGACGTTCATCAGGCGGACAAATCCATAGGCCACTGTCAGCCCGACAGCCCCAATCGCCAGCATCGACGCCGATCCTTCGCCCGCCAGCGCATCAACCGCGCCTTTGTACAAAATCGGCGTACCAACAGCGATAAGTTTAGCAAAAAATAGCACCGCCATGGCCGCCACAACACGCTGTTTCACCCACAACTCATCATCCGGCCAAAGGTACGGGATCACTCGCTTTATTACGTTCCAGCCTTCCACTTTGGTGTTATCGAGGTTGGTAGAAATTTTCGTCGCGCGGCGCATAATAGTTTTCCATCTAAACAGATGTGTTTACTTAATGCGCCTGTGTCGGATTATCCAGACGAGAGGCGCATCATTGCCAACATCCGCGCCTTACCCCTCCTGACATGGTCCAGCCTATCGGTGATCAATAAAACATCAGAGATCAATAAAACAAAGGCACCCTGCCCCAGCACACGGCGCGACCAGTCGCGATTAAACGTGTGAATGCACACACCAATCCGCGTCCCGCCGTCCCCGTCTTAGGCAGAAACGGTTTGTGACGCGGCGATGACTTTGGCAATCTCGGTCTTGCAGGTGCCTGCCTACCCCTTCCAAGAACAATGGACGCCCCAAACGCCGCGACAAAAACACCAACGTCGCCAGCGAATGGCCACAAATATGCCCCTGCGCCGCCCTGTCTGTTTGCACATCGTCAATGGCTTGCATTGATTGGCCCCTTGGTTTCCATTTGCAGCCTACAAACAGGCTTGCGTCAAGGCGCGCATTGTTCGCGCGGGTCAGGCAGGTTAGATTAATCTTGAACGTCATGGAGGTCCAAAATGAATGCGTCGTCACCAATACTAACGGGTCATGGACCAGATTTGGCCGCGTTTGAGTGGTCAGATGCCCTGCGCCTTGAGGATCAGTTGAGCGAAGACGAACGCATGCTGCGTGACGCAGCCGCGACATTCGCCCAAACCACCCTGCAACCCAAAGTGCGCGACGCCTACCGCGAAGAAGTTACCGACGCTGGCATTTTCCGCCAGATGGGGGATGCCGGATTGCTTGGCCTGACCATCCCCGAAGAATACGGCGGCTTGGGCGCGGGTTATGTGACCTACGGTCTTGTCGCGCGCGAGATTGAGCGTGTTGATTCAGGCTATCGCTCGATGATGTCTGTGCAAAGCTCACTCGTGATGTATCCGATCCACGCCTACGGATCTGAAGAACAGCGCAAGAAATTCCTCCCCGGATTGGCAAGCGGTGAATTGATCGGCTGCTTTGGCTTGACCGAACCAGACGCTGGGTCCGACCCTGCGGGCATGAAAACCAGCGCGGTGAAAACGGCGACAGGATACAAGATCAGCGGCGCCAAGATGTGGATTTCAAACGCGCCCATCGCCGATGTCTTCGTGGTCTGGGCCAAATCAGACGATCATAGCGGCAACATTCGTGGCTTTATCCTTGAAAAAGGTATGATGGGGCTGAGCGCCCCGAAGATCGGCGGCAAGCTGTCCCTGCGTGCATCCGTGACGGGTGAAATTGTGATGGACGGGGTTGAGGTTGGTGAAGACGCGCTGTTGCCGAACGTCCAAGGCCTAAAGGGGCCGTTCGGGTGTCTAAACCGTGCGCGCTACGGCATCGCCTGGGGCGTTATGGGGGCCGCAGAATTCTGCTGGCACGCGGCGCGGCGCTACGGGCTTGATCGCAAACAATTCGGCAAACCATTGGCACAAACGCAGCTGTTTCAAAAGAAACTCGCGGATATGCAAACTGAAATCACGCTGGGCTTGCAGTCTGCGCTGCAACTGGGCCGCTTGATGGACGCGGGCAAAGCTGCGCCCGCGATGATTTCCATGATGAAACGTAACAATTGCGGCAAGGCGCTGGATATCGCGCGCGCGTCACGCGACATGCACGGCGGCAACGGAATTTCAGATGAATTTCACATCATGCGCCACATGGTAAACCTTGAAACCGTGAACACCTACGAAGGTACACATGATGTCCACGCGCTGATCCTAGGTCGCGCGCAGACCGGATTGCAGGCGTTCTTCTGATGGTTTTTGTCGATCAGGGCGCAAACGCCTTATCCGCATCCCATTTGTGCCCCAATACGCCACTAACGCTGCCGACTGTTAGTGGGATCACACCTGGGATTGGTTTATAAGATGAAAGATATCGCTGCCGTGTTTGCCTATGATCTAGGCGACCTTGACCGTTCTGTTTGGATGGAACGTGTCGAACAGACTGCCGAAGAATTCGGACATGCAGAACCGGTCGGACCAGACCATATGGCGCTATTCATTGATGCGGGCCGCACTTTACTGGTGGGCTTTGAAACCATCGCATCCGTGCGCAAACACAATGACGACGACGCCCCGCTTGGTTGGGGGTTCGTGCAAAGTCATGGCTGGTCAAGCCTAACCTTGATGGCCAATACGCAGCCTGATTGGTTCCGCCATCCAGCGATGTTCGGCTATTTCGACAGGATGATTGACGACGGATTCTTTGATGATTTCGATCAGGTCCTTTTTTACGGCGCAGGTGCCGCAGGCTACGCCGCCGCAGCCTATAGCGTTGCCGCACCGGATGCGCAGGTTTTAGTCATTCAACCACAAGCCACACTTGATCCGGGGCTGGCCCGCTGGGATCGTCGTCACCTCAACGCGCGAAGCATGGATTTTACCACCCGTTTTGGCTATGCGCCGATGATGGTTGAAACTGCTGACAAAGTGACAATTGTTCACGATCCATCCGTGGTCGAAGACGCCATGCACGCATCATTGTTTAAAGGCGGCAACATCACGCATCTGGACTGTCCCTATCTGGGGCCAAACGCACATCACGCGTTGGTTGCGATGGATGTGATGCCTGACATGATCGAACAGGCGATGGACGCCACATTAACGCCCGCCAGCTTCGCGACCCTTTGGCGCGCACGCCAAACATACTTACCTTATCTTCGGACATTGTTTCACCGCTTGGACGGCCAAGACCACCACGAACGGCTTTTGGCCCGCCTGTGCCGCTATGTCGGGGCAAACAGCAAGCGCCCGATGTTCACCAATATGCTGGAACAGCTTGAGGCCAAAGGCGTCATCCTCGAGCCCCTCCAACGTTAGCCGCGCTTGTTGTCGATGCTGCGTTGGCCCCAGCGCAGCAAACGCGCGCCAAAATATCCCAACGTACCACCCACCGCGAGGCCAAGCGGCGATCCGGCGTCAAACACACTGCACGCCACGCCAGCAATGATCATCGCGATCATGAATGCCAGCGCAGGCACTTCGTTTTCCTGCACCTCAACGTGTTGACCCATGGCCTTTGCGACACGGCGTGCCAGCGGGTCTACAATCATCGGCGTCGCAGCGCCCGCAGCTAAGGTGATCAAAAAACCAAACATTTAATTATCCTTTTCATTGCTGCATCGGGCTTACGCAAACTCGCCCCCGCTTGGCAAGGGCGGACATGCGGACGGGTGGACCAACGGGTGGGCCAAACCCTCTGGTCAGGACGCGGTGCGCGGTGTACGACCAATCCTATGAACAAACAAAGACCAGATCGTATCACAATTCGGCAACCCGATGATTGGCATCTCCACCTGCGTGACGGTGCAATGATGCGGGCCGTGGCCCCCCTGTCCGCAGCGCACTTTGGCCGCGCAATCATCATGCCGAACCTTGTGCCCCCCGTCGTGACAGGCGCACAGGCGCGCGCCTACCACGACCGCATCATGGCCGCCCTGCCGGATGGGTCCAAATTTCGCCCGTTGATGACGTGTTATCTGACCGAAGACACCGATCCGGATGATCTCGCGATAGCGCACCGCGACGCCGTCATCACCGCCGTCAAAATGTACCCCGCAGGTGCCACCACAAATTCCGCGTCCGGCGTCGCTAACTTTGATCGTATACGCCCCATTCTTGAACGTATGGCCGACATCGGCTTGCCATTGTGCGTGCACGGCGAAGTCACCGACCCAGACATTGACATTTTTGACCGTGAAGCAGTGTTCATCGACAAGGTGCTAAAGCCGATCCGCAAAAAGGTGCCCGACCTTAAGGTGATCATGGAACACATTACCACGCAGGACGCGGTGGATTACGTGCGCGACAGCCGGTCCAACCTAGCGGCAACAATCACAACGCACCATTTGATCATCAACCGCAATCACATGCTCGTGGGGGGGATAAAGCCGCACTATTATTGCCTGCCGGTGGCGAAACGCGAACGGCACCGCATCGCACTGGTTCAGGCTGCAATTTCTGGTGACAAACGCTTCTTTCTCGGCACAGATTCAGCGCCGCACACCGACGCCAACAAACTACTGCCGTGTGGCTGCGCGGGCTGTTTCACCGCAATCAATACCCTGTCTTGTATTGCAGAGGTATTTGATGTCGCTGATAAAATTGACAAACTAGAAAGCTTTACATCGCTTGCGGGCCCACGATTTTACGGCCTTGCGCCCAATGAAGACACCATAACCTTGATCAAAGGCGATCCCGTCACTTATCCGCCCCACGTTGACACCGAGGACGGCCCCGTCACCGTTTTTGACCCTGGTTTCCCATTACATTGGCGCGTTGAATAAGCGAGCCCAAATTTTCTCGAATATTTGCACGCAAACTATCTTCGAGAGTTTGCCTGTCTTACACAAAGAGACTGACATGATCCCTTCCTCCTTTCCCGACAAAGCCGAAATCGCCCGTCTGACCGCACGGATGCTGATCGAAATCGGTGCGATTGATTTCAACGCATCTGATCCGTTCACGCATGCATCCGGCAAAAAGGCACCAACTTACGTGGATTGCCGCAAGCTGATCTCATATCCGCGTATCCGCAGCTCGCTGATGGATTTTCTAGCCGTCACGACCATGCGCGAAGTTGGGTTTGAGGCGTTTGATAACATCGCTGGCGGCGAAACCGCTGGCATCCCTTTTGCTGCGCTGATGGCCGAACGCCTCGCGCTGCCAATGACCTATGTGCGCAAGAAACCCAAAGGCTACGGGCGCAATGCGCGCATTGAGGGCGTGATGTCTGAGGGACAGCGCGTGCTGCTGGTTGAGGATCTAACCACCGACGGCGGGTCTAAACTTTCTTTCGTCGATGCTATCCGTGAAACTGGCGCGGCCTGTTCTGCCACCGCAGTCATTTTCTTTTACGGCATCTTTGAAGGCGTCGAACAAACGCTGGCCGATCACGGCATCCAGTTGCTGCATCTGTGCACGTGGTGGGACGTTCTTGAAGAAGCCAAAACATCCGAATCCTTTGACCCGGGCACCTTGGCCGAAGTCGAAGCATATCTGCGTGATCCAGCAGGTTGGTCCGCCGCACACGCGTAAATCTTTCGAATAAGTAAACCGTCACAGGGCCTTAACTTGCACTACATCTAGCAGTCTTCACCCTATGCTTGGGCTGTATCTTGTGGCATGATAAAGCCCACATCCTATCCACAGTTTTATACAGTTTGCACGGATAGTGTGGGTTTTGTATGACGACACATCGGTGGGTCGCGAAAGCAGGGGCAAGGTAAATGAACGAAATTTCGACATTCAACGCGACAGGCACACTTGAGGCCAACGTCGATTCCGCCCCCCATTCTATTGAGGCCGAACAGCAGCTTCTGGGCGCGATCCTGACCAACAACGACATTTTTGACCGCATCGCATCAATCATCGGGCCGGACCATTTCTATGACCCCGTCCATGCCCGCATTTTTGATGTCGCCGCGGCCCGCATCGCCAAAAACAACCTCGCGTCCCCCGTGACGCTCAAGGCTTTTCTGGAAGACGACGAAGGGTTGAAAGAACTCGGCGGCCCCGCCTACCTCGCGCGGCTTGCGGGGGCGGCAATTTCGGCGTTTGCTGCACGTGACTACGCGCAAATGATCTACGACCTCGCGGTGCGGCGCGAATTGATCACTGTCGGACAGGACATTGCGGCAAAAGCCAAGAAAGTCGACGTCGACAGCGAACCGAAAGAACAAATCGTCGAAGCTGAACAAGCGCTCTATAAACTTGCTGAACAAGGCTCATCCGAGGGCGGATTTCAATCCTTCCTCAAGGCTGTCACCGACGCCGTAAACGTCGCAAACTCAGCTTACCAGCGCGACGGTGGGCTGGCGGGCGTCGCCACCGATCTCATCGATCTGGACAATAAACTTGGCGGCTTGCACAAATCCGACCTGTTAATCCTTGCTGGTCGCCCGTCAATGGGCAAGACTTCGCTTGCGACAAACATCGCCTATAACGTCGCCAAGTCCTACAAAAAAGGCAAGCTGGCGGACGGTACTGAAGGAACGATTGACGGTGGCGTCGTCGGGTTCTTCAGCCTCGAGATGTCAGCAGAACAGCTTGCGGGGCGGATACTTGCCGAAGCTTCCGAAATCTCAAGCCATAAAATCCGCCAAGGCGACATGACCGAGGTCGAATTTCGCCGCTTTGTCGATGCAGCCAAACAGCTTGAGGCCTGCCCGCTGTATATCGACGACACTGCTGCCATTCCGATCAGCCAGTTGTCTGCACGCGCGCGCCGCCTCAAACGCACCCACGGGCTGGACCTGCTGATCGTGGATTACCTGCAGCTTGTGCGCGGCACGTCAGAACACCGCGTGCAGGAAATTGGTGAAATTTCCATGGGCCTTAAGGCCATCGCCAAGGAACTGCAAATCCCCGTCATCGCCCTGTCCCAGTTGTCGCGGCAGGTGGAAAACCGCGAAGATAAACGTCCACAACTTAGCGACTTGCGCGAATCCGGCTCGATTGAACAAGACGCCGACGTCGTCATGTTCGTCTATCGCGGCGAATATTACACCGAACGTGAAAAGCCCGAAGACAGCAACATGGAAGCCATGGCAGCGTGGCAACAAAAGATGAGCGACCAGTTCGGCAAAGCCGAGGTTATCATCGGCAAACAACGCCATGGTCCTATTGGCATGGTTGAACTGTCGTTCACGCCCGAATTCACCCGCTTTGGCAACCTTGTGAAACCTTGGCAGCAGCAGGGCGATCAAGAATTCTAAACCCAGCTTACCCCCCTTGCGACCGCGGGCGCAGGCTGGCATGAAAGCGCCATGAGTACAGGTTTTTTATCGGTTGATTTGGATGCGCTAAGCAGCAACTGGCGCAGCTTGGACGCTATGACAGACGTCGAAACATGCGCCGTCGTCAAGGCGAATGGCTACGGTCTGGGCGTGGCCAAGGTGGGCCGCGCGTTGATGAAGGCAGGCGTCAAACGCTTCTTTGTCGCCGTTGCGCAAGAAGGCGTGACATTGCGCCAAGCCCTTGGTCCCAATGTTGAAATTTGCATCTTTGCGGGCCACATGCGCGGCGACACTGACATGATCGCTGACATGATGCTGACCCCGATCATCAACACTGTTGGCCAGCTAACCCGCCACCTCGAAGCGTTGCCAGAGCATCCCTTTGGAGTGCAGATTGACACCGGCATGAATCGTCTCGGGCTTGAGATTGACGAATGGGCCTCCGTTGCTGAAATCGCCCTGTCGCAAAACTGTCGCCTCGTGATGAGCCACCTTGCCTGCGCCGATACCCCTGATCACCCGATGAACCGCCAACAGCTTGATCAGTTTCACCTGATGACAGATGGCATCAACGTGCCACGATCCTTGGCCGCGACGGGGGGCATTTTGCTTGGCCCCGAATACCATTTTGACATGACACGGCCCGGCATTGGACTGTATGGCGGCGCACCTTTCACAGACGCCCTTCCTGTAGCCTATCTGGATCTGCCCGTCATCCAAGTGCGCGATGTCAATGTGGGGGAAACTGTCGGGTACGCCAACGCCTGGACCGCGCAGCGGCAATCGAAAATTGCAACCGTATCAGGTGGTTATGCTGATGGTTTGACCCGCGCGCTGTCTGCGGGCGCCAACCTGTGGCACGGCGCGCAGGCTGTGCCGCTGGTGGGTCGGGTGTCGATGGACCTGATCACGGCGGACGTCACTGACCTGCCTGAATTGCCCGGCGTGTTGTCGATCCTTGGCCCTGATCAAACCGTTGACCAACTCGCAGAACGCGCTGGCACGATTGGCTATGAAATCCTCACGTCACTGGGGTCGAGATACCAGCGACGGTATTCCGACGGATGATCGGGGCACTCGCCTCCCTTGGTGCCGCTTTTCTGGGGCTTTTGGCCGCGATCGGGCGGTTGGCCACATTCACCGGGCAAACGATCAGCCACCTTGTGCGCCCACCGTTTTATGGCCGTGAATTCGCCACAGCCTTGCTACAAATTGGCTACTTCTCCCTCCCCGTTGTTGGTCTAACGGCCTTCTTCACAGGCGGCGCATTGGCGTTGCAAATCTATTCCGGCGGCGCGCGTTTTAGCGCCGAAGCCGTGGTGCCTCAAATCGTCGCCATCGGCATGGTGCGCGAACTTGGCCCCGTGCTTGTCGGCCTGATGATTGCCGCGCGGGTGACGTCATCTATTGCCGCCGAAATCGCCACCATGAAGGTGACCGAACAGATCGACGCGCTTGTGACCCTATCCACCCATCCAATGAAGTACCTGACCCTGCCGCGCGTTCTTGCGGCCACATTGGTCATGCCTATTTTGGTCGGAGTCGGTGACATCATCGGCATCTACGGTGGCTTTTTGGTTGGTACCGAGCGGCTTGGCTTTAACGCCGCCGCATATCTGCAAAATACTGTGGATTTTCTGGAACCACGTGACATCATATCGAGCCTTGCAAAAGGCGCAGTTTTTGGGTTCATCGCCGCCCTAATGGGCTGTTATCATGGCATGAACAGCGAACGCGGCGCGATGGGGGTCGGGCGTGCAACAAAGTCCAGTGTCGTCGCCGCCGCCATCCTGATCCTCGCCGCGAACTTCCTTTTGACAGAGGCATTTTTCTCCGCATGATCACACTTTCAGGCGTTCACAAAACCTTCGGCACAAACGCAGTCCTGCGCGGCGTTGATCTGTCAGTGTCCAAGGGCGAAAGCATGGTTGTGATCGGTGGGTCAGGCACCGGAAAATCCGTGCTGATCAAATCGGTTCTGGGCTTGGTCAAACCCGATGCAGGCACCATCACGGTGGACGGCAAGGACGTCAATAAAGGCGACCGCGACGCGTTTCTAGCGCGGTTCGGCATGCTGTTCCAGGGGGGCGCCTTGTTTGATTCTCTGCCAGTTTGGCAAAACGTCGCCTTCCGCCTGCTGCGCGGCAGCCTCAAAAGACCCAAAGACGAGGCACGCGCTATAGCACTCGAAAAACTGCGCCGCGTGGGTTTGGGCAGCGACGTCGCAGACCGCCTGCCTGCTGAATTGTCGGGCGGCATGCAAAAGCGCGTCGGCCTTGCCCGCGCTATCGCGGCTGAACCTGAAATTATATTTTTCGACGAACCGACCACAGGCCTCGACCCGATCATGGCGGGCGTGATCAACGACCTGATCCGCGAAATCGTCACCGAAATGGGGGTGACTGCGGTGACGATCACACACGATATGACCAGTGTGCGCGCGATTGCAGATAAAGTCGCCATGCTCCATGCGGGAAAAATCCGATGGACCGGACCTGTGGGCGACATGGACGCATCAGACGATCCGTATGTCGACCAGTTCATCTACGGTCGCGCGACAGGCCCGATTGCGGCCGTGCGCTAAGCCACAAAACAGACTGGCCACCAGCCAACACTATGGAGACACCATGAACGAAATCATTTTGCACTCCCTCCCGCAGTCTTAGTTTTTCTCTCCGTTAAAGGGTGGAAGCAGGACAAGAAATGGGCCCGCGTACTTGTTGTGACAATCGTGATCGTGATCATTTGTGTCGCCGCGATCATCGCATATTTCATCAACGCCTTGGGTCGAACGAACTGGTCCTATTGATCCAAATACCTCAAAGGGTCTAATGGACCTTATTTTTTTGTCGTCGGCCTTATTTATCTTGGTGGCCTCTCGGGCTCCTTTTGATCGTGGTCGGGCTGTTCAGACTTTGGAAAGCCACTAAAGGCAATGCGCACAATTGGCCTAGGGCTGCGATAACATGTGGTGTCTTTTTGCAAATCGCAGCAGGACTGGCGTTCACAATGTTGTCAAATGCCAATTTCTTTTTCTGAGCGCACATCTGATGACATTTTAGCGCCGTTTACGCGTCGTGCGAATCGGTAAATGGCGGTTACATGCGTCCGTGCCCCCAAGAACAGTGTGTTGACCAAGATGTATGACCTCCCTTTAGCAGGCCCCACAACATAGCGGATTTCGCGCCACATAATGCGCGCGCCAGATCGCACAGACTAATGGCAGTTCTACGGATAGTCTTGGCAAACAACTGTTATTATTCCTCTTTTTCTGGCTCTGCCGTGAAAAAACCTAAAATTCCCCTTGGGTCGTCGGCAATTTCCCGCCTAAGATACATTAACTTATTCATAAGACATCAAAGCCTAGGGAGATATTCGTGTCTGATCGTTCCTTGGTGGCACGTGCCCACCGTGTTTTGCATTCTATTTCTATGGTCCTAATCCTTGTGATCGGGCTTACCGCGATCGGGTATACTGCGACGTCTGCCTTTGGTGCAGCGCCTTGGCTCACCTATACGGCCACCTTCGGAGATGTTGCCTATCCGCAGGCTGGCATAATCACGCAGATCGTTGTGACCATCATCCTCGCCTCGCTGTTTTTCTTTATGCCGAGCGCCGGTCGCATTATGTCGCTTGAACGCTCGCACCGCAGTTTCAGGCTCGGCATGGAAGACGTCGCGCGTGCCTATCACGTCTGTCACACGGCAGATCGTTCGGGCATCTTCACCATGAGCAGCGAGTTTGACGCCGTGCGCGAACGACTTGCCTATCTGCGCGACCATCCTGATCTGGATTCGCTGGAACCACAGGTTCTGGAAATCGCGGCCCAGATGTCGCATCAGTCCCGTGAATTGGCTGACATCTACAACGTGGAAAAAGTCGCCCGCGCGAAGACGTTCCTGCACCAGCGCCAACAAGAGGCAGAGCGTCAGCAGCAGCTGATCGTCGAAGCACACCACGCCCTGCGCGACATCCGCAAATGGTCACAACAGGTTGAACTGGAAGAAAGCGTCGTTGCGTCGCAGCTCAGTCAGCTTGAAGAGCAGCTTGACGCGACACTGCCCGCGCTGGGCTACACGATGGGCAAACAAAGCGCCGAGATCGTGCCGCTGCCGCAAAAACCGGCTGCTGAATAATCACGCTGGCGTCCTGTCAGCCTGCGTTTTAGACACAATTTATTTGGACAACACTGCGCATCCTTAACCTGTCCTTGCTAGTCTTGTTCCCGATTGCTTGGTTCGCGCCGCTTATGCGCGCGGCCATGTTGCCAATCTTTGGCATGGATGAAATCTCGGTCATTTCCGGCCTGCAAAGCCTGTGGGGGTCGGACGTTTTCCTCGCCCTGATCGTCACCACCTTCGCCATTTTCGCGCCGCAACTAAAGACCATAGGGCTGGCGTTGGTGCATTTTGATCTGCTCAAGGCGAAGACACTTCCGGTGCTTGGTTACTTGAGCAAACTCGCAATGGCCGACATCTTTCTAATCGCGCTCTATGTTGTCGTGGTCAAAGGCGCAGGGCATGTGACAGTCGAAGGCGGCTGGCGGCTTTATTTGTTTACGGGCTGCGTCCTCGCCTCAATCCTAATCTCAACCCTCACGGCCAAAACGCTACGCTCCTAACTTCATCTTTGTAAATACAACTCAAATCTAACCTATAGACGCCGCGCATCCTTTGGGGCAAAAGGTGAACATGGCAAAAGAACCCTCCTTCACCTGCACCGCGTGCAATGCCGCCACCACCAAATGGTCGGGGCGCTGTGACACCTGCGACGCATGGAACACCATTGAAGAGGTCAAGCCTCTCTCAAACGGTCCGAAGTCCAAGAAATCCATAGGCAGCGGGCGTGGCAAACAGATCACCTTAACCGATCTCGCGACGTTGGAACCCGAACCGCCCCGCACGCTGTCTGGCGTTGGTGAATTGGACCGCACATTAGGGGGGGGGCTGGTGAAAGCATCAGCCATTCTGGTCGGCGGCGATCCCGGCATCGGCAAATCGACGCTTTTATTGCAAGCCGCCGCACGGTTCGCGCGCAACGGGCTGAAGGTGCTATATGTCTCGGGCGAAGAATCAGCGGCGCAAATTCAAATGCGGGCGCGCCGCCTTGGGCTGACCGAAAGCCCTGTGAAACTCGCGTCTGAAACAAACCTGCGCGATATCCTGACAACGCTTGAAGCGGAAAAGCCTGACTTTGTTATCATCGATTCTATCCAGACTATGTGGCTGGACACAGTCGAGGCCGCACCGGGATCAGTCAGCCAAGTTCGATCAGCGGCCCACGAATTGACGACATTTGCCAAGACCAATGGGATCGCCGTTGTGCTTGTTGGACACGTCACCAAAGACGGCCAAATTGCAGGCCCGCGCGTCGTCGAACACATGGTCGATACGGTGCTGTATTTTGAGGGGGAACGCGGCCATCAGTTCCGTATCCTGCGCGCTGTCAAAAACCGCTTTGGCCCGGCGGACGAAATCGGTGTGTTCGAAATGACCGGCAAAGGTCTCGCCGAAGTCAAAAACCCGTCTGCGATGTTCCTATCAGAACGTGGCGACCCTGCACCGGGATCCGTGGTGTTCGCGGGCATCGAAGGATCGCGGCCTATGTTATGTGAATTCCAAGCGCTCGTCGCACCGTCGCCGCACAGCCAACCGCGCCGCACGGTCGTGGGCTGGGACGGATCGCGGCTTGCGATGATCCTAGCCGTCCTCGAATCCCGCGCGGGCGTGCCGTTCACCGGCCTCGATGTGTACCTAAACGTCGCCGGTGGCCTGCGCGTCACCGAACCTGCCGCTGATTTGGCCGTCGCCGCTGCGCTGATTTCAGCGCGCGAAGATGCCGCACTTCCCAAAGACTGTGTTGTTTTTGGCGAAATTAGCCTTTCTGGTGGCCTGCGACCTGCCCCTCAGACCGAAAATCGGTTGAAAGAAGCGTCAAAACTTGGTTTTACCTCCGCAATCACTCCGGTGCGTGCGAAACGTGGCGGGGTCTCGGGTGTGGAGCTTCGTGAGATGAACACGCTCCTCCACTTCGTAGAACAGGTATTCGGGGAACGATAACCCGACTTAGGCAAGGCGCGAAACACATGGGCTTCACCATCATCGACGGCGTTGTTGCCATCGTTATCATATTGTCAGCACTGCTGGCATACAGCCGCGGGTTCGTGCGCGAAGCATTGGCCATCATCGGCTGGATCGTCGCCACGATCATGGCGTTTGTATTTGCCGATCAGGTGACACCGCTGGTGCGACAAATCCCTGTGGTTGGCGATTTCATTGGTGACAGCTGCGAATTGTCTGTCATCGCAGCTTTTGCCGCAGTGTTTGCTGTGGTACTCGTAATCGTGTCGATCTTCACGCCGCTGTTTTCATCGCTGATCCAGCGCTCTGTGCTGGGCGGCATTGACCAAGGCCTCGGCTTTCTATTCGGCGCGCTGCGCGGCATCCTGTTGGTTGCAGTGGCGTTTTTCGTCTATCAAACCGTGCTTGAAACCCAAAACATCGAAATGGTTGAAAACAGCCGCGCCATTACCGTATTTTCCAAGATGACGGGAAGCATTGAACAACGTGATCCAGAAGCCGCATTAGGCTGGATCACCACACAGTACGAACAGCTTGTTGGTGAATGTGGCAACCCGGTTGCAGATGTTGAGCCAACAGTCCCAGCGGAGAATTAAGTTCCCCGTATCAAACGGACCAGCCCGATCAAAACCAGCAACGCGGCTGAAACAAAGTAAGCGGGCACACCAATCGACATCACTTCGCGTGCGCCGTTCAGAACGCCGCCGAAATCTTCCATGCGGGGCAACGGAAGTCCCAAATCATGCACCTGCGCACGCACGCCCAAAGCCTGCAACCCGTCATCGAAAAACACCTGCGGCCCATGGCTCTCTCCGAAAAATTCGACCCACGGCATAAAAATTGACGCCGCCATAAGTGTAGCAATAACTGCTCCAAACATGTTTACTCTCCTTCTTTTGCCCGAACCTAACGCCGCGCCCTGCGAGCGGACAAAACCATTGCAACAACATCGCCATCCGTCCGTGACACTTTGACGACAATTCGTTAAGCACACACCAACGCAAAACCCTCGGATTCGGAGCTGCCCCAAGTGTCCAATGAAGCTTCCATGAGCCTTCGCGATAGAATGCCCCCAGCCCATCCGTTTGATGACGATAAACTAAAAGAGGAATGCGGCGTCTTTGGCGTCGTTGGCGTTGACAACGCTGCCTCGGTTGTCGCCCTCGGACTGCATGCCCTGCAACATCGCGGTCAAGAAGCGGGTGGCATCGTCACCCACGAATTTGGCCAGGGATTCAGTTCAGCGCGTCGTTTCGGCTACGTGCGCGACAATTTCACTGATGCGGAAACCATGGCCACCCTGCCCGGTCCCATCGGCATCGGCCATGTGCGCTATTCTACTGCTGGATCAAAGGGTGCGACGCAAATACGCGACGTGCAGCCGTTCTTTGGCGAGTTTTCTATGGGTGGCGCTGCGATCGCGCATAACGGCAACATCACCAATGCACTCGCTTTACGCAAAGAACTGGTTGATCGCGGCTCGATCTTTCAATCCTCATCCGATTCAGAATGCATCATTCATCTGATGGCGCGCTCTATGGGGCGCAAAATTCCCGACCGCATGGAAGAAGCCCTGCGCAAGGTTGAAGGCGCGTTTTCTGTCGTCGCGATGACCCGCACCAAATTGATCGGCTGCCGCGACCCGCTGGGCGTGCGCCCGCTGGTGTTGGGGCAGTTGGGCGACGGTTGGGTGCTGGCATCAGAAACCTGCGCGCTCGACATCATCAACGCCACGTTCATCCGTGAAATTGAACCAGGTGAAATGGTCGTGGCGACAGGTAAAGGCGTCGAATCCCACTTTCCGTTCCGCCCCGCCAAGTCGCGCTTCTGCATCTTCGAACACGTCTATTTCAGCCGCCCTGATTCTATCCTTGGCGGCAGGTCCGTCTATGAAACCCGCGAAAACATTGGCCGTGAACTGGCAAAAGAGGCACCTGTAGACGCTGACATGGTCTGCCCCGTGCCCGATTCTGGCACCCCAGCTGCTATCGGGTTTTCGCTGGAATCCGGCATCCCCTACGCCATGGGCATCATCCGCAACCAGTATATGGGCCGCACGTTTATCGAACCGACGGAATCCATCCGCAACATGGGTGTGCGCCTGAAACTCAACGTCAATCGCGCGCTGGTCAAAGGCAAACGCATCATTTTGGTCGACGATTCCGTTGTCCGCGGCACCACGTCGCGCAAGATCAAGGAAATGATCCTTGAGGCGGGCGCGGCAGAGGTGCATTTCAGAATCGCTTCCCCACCAACCAAATGGCCATGTTTTTACGGTGTTGATACGCCGCAACGCGACAAATTGTTAGCCGCCAACATGACCGAAGAAGAAATGCGCGACCATCTGGGCGTGAATTCATTGAAATTCATCTCAATCGACGGGCTGTACCGCGCCGTTGGCGAGGCAAGGGGCCGCGATCAGGCCAGCCCGCAATACTGTGATGCGTGTTTTAGTGGCGAATATCCTGTCAAACCCAGCGACATGTTGGATCAAGGGTTTGAAATGAAGACGCCGGCGGAATAGCGGCGCGCCAAACTGTTAAAGTCGGCGTAATCCGCTCTCCTATCGGCCAGTTTACGCCGCAGCGCAGCATATCCACTGGACGATGCGACAGCGCAGGATTACCTGCCGATCTTATCATCAAAGGCCGCCTTAAATGTCGACGACTGCAACCACCGCTGCAACCATGCAATATGCCACTGAAACTGTCACGCTTGATTTGTCCCATACCCAGCTTCTTGGGTTATACGGGAGTATGGACGGCCCGCACGCGATGTTGCGCGGCGCAGATGGTACCATCGTCATGGCCCAGCCCAAAGACGTCACGCCGATGGGTGACGTCATGGCAATCACCGACGTTTACGTTTTGTTGCGTGACGGGCGCACCATCCGCCGCCTGACCCTGCCCGAATGACCCTGCCCAAATGATCAGACAGACGAAACACAGCAGCATTGCAAACGCGCATCCGCCCGCCTAAACGCGGACTATGACCCAAACAGCTCTCATCACAGGTGCAACGCGCGGACTAGGCGCTGCACTGGCCGAGGCCCTTGCGCCGACCCATCACATCATTGCCGTGGGCCGCACCACTGGCGCGCTCGAAGATCTTGATGACCGCATCAAAGCCCGTGGCGGTGACGCGACGCTGGCCCCGATGGACATCACTGTCGATCCTGCCATGCAGCAGTTGTGTCGATCCATATTTGATCGTTGGGGCGGACTGACATTGTGGATTCACGGCGCCATACATGCAGCACCCCTGACCCCCGCCAGCCACATCAACCCGAAAGATTTTGCAAAGTCCGTGGACATCAACATCACTGCCACGTCGCGGATGATATCTTATGTGGCTCCCCTGCTTGGCGTAGATGGCAAGGCGGTGTTCTTTGAAGACCCAATCATCGGGCCACTTGGCGGCGCGGCGTATTTCGGTTCCTACGGCACCACCAAAACTGCGCAAATCGCACTGGCGCGAACATGGGCCGTTGAGACGGTGAAAACCGGCCCGCGCGTGCATATCGCGACGCCGAACCCCATGCCAACTGCCACACGAGCGAGGTTTTTCCCCGGCGAAGACCGCAGCCCGCTGGCGGACCCACGCGTTGAGGCGGCGCGTTTGTTGCCAGACATCCTTGCCTAGGGATTTCGAGTCTTTGATGCAACGCCGCGCAAACCCGTTGCGCGTAACCTAGCTTGACCCATTGCCGCACGGCACACCCTGTCTTAACTAGACCACAAAAGGGGCGAATAATGCGTATTCTCATCACAAATGACGACGGCATCAATGCCCCCGGCCTCGCGACGCTGACGGCCATCGCGCACGACGTTGCCGGACCCAGCGGCGAAGTCTGGACTGTTGCACCCGCGTTCGAACAATCTGGCGTCGGCCATTGCATCAGCTACGCGGCCCCGACGATGATTGCGAAACTATCAGACCGACGCTACGCCGCCGAAGGGTCGCCCGCTGATTGCGTGCTGGCCGGATTGTACGATGTAATGAAAGATGCGCGTCCTGATCTGATCCTGTCCGGCGTCAATCGTGGCAACAATGCCGCCGATAACACGCTGTATTCTGGCACCATCGGCGCGATCATCGAAGCCGCAATTCAAGGTGTCAAAGGTATCGCGCTGTCGCAGTTTTTTGGCCCCGAAAACCGTGATCTCGATGACCCGTTCGATGCGGCGGCCAAACATGGCGCAGCTACTGTGCGGGCCATTCTGGACAAAGGCATCTGGACCACCGACGCCTATAAAATCTTCTATAATGTCAATTTTCCGCCCGTTGCGGCGGCTGACGTCAAAGGCATTAAGGTCGCTTCACAAGGGTTTCGCGAAAACACCCGTTTCGGCATGAAACCCGACATTGCGCCGAATGGCCGCCGCTTTCTTTGGGTGACAGGTGGTCCGCAGGACGAACCGACGGGGGACGGCACGGACGTGACCGCCAACCTTGACGGATACACATCGATCACGCCAATGCGCGCTGATCTAACGGCCCACGACATGCTCGCTGACCTGACAGACAGGTTAGAATGAACGCTATCGCCACCATCGCCGAACGCCAGATGCAATTCCTGTTTGCCCTGCGATCCAAGGGTGTCACGGACGCACGCGTGCTGACGGCGATGGAAAAAACTGACCGCGCGATGTTCGTTAAGGGGCATTTCTCAGATCGAGCCTACGAAGACATGCCGTTGCCGATTGCCTGTGGTCAAACCATCAGCCAGCCATCGGTTGTAGGTCTGATGACGCAGGCGCTGGGCGTGCAACCGCGCGACAAAGTCCTCGAAGTGGGGACAGGATCGGGCTATCAGGCCGCGATTCTCAGCCACTTGGCGCGGCGGGTTTATACCGTTGATCGCCACAAAACCCTGATGAACGATGCGCGGGTGATCTTTCAAGCCCTTGATATCACAAACCTTACTGCATTCACCGCTGACGGATCGTACGGGCTTCCCGAACAAGCACCCTTTGATCGCATCCTTGTGACGGCCGCCGCCGAAGACCCGCCAGGCCCGCTTTTGGCACAATTAAAAATAGGCGGCATCATGGTGCTGCCCGTCGGCCAGTCGGATTCCGTGCAAACGCTGATCCGCGTCAGCCGCACCGAAACGGGTTTTGAGTACGAAGAATTACGCCCAGTGCGCTTCGTTCCCTTGCTTGAGGGCTTGGGAAAAGACTAAAACACAGTTATACTATGCAAAATTTGGGCAAAAGTTGGGCAAAAGATCCACCACATTTGAGGAGTACGACATGGGCATCCCCAGTTTCCCGCAGTTGACCTATCCACGCGCCCATTCACGGGTCCGTCCATTTGCTCGGCGCGCATTGTTCGCGTCCGCCGCTTTGCTGGCGTTTGCCGCATGTGACGAAAATAACAATCTTCAGGGTCAAGATTTCGACTGGGACCTGCGCAATTTGGGCGGTGGATTTGATACCACCGACGCCTCGCGAAATCTGGCGAACCGGCCGCGCCCTGATGATCGTGGCATAATTTCTTACCCCAATTATCAGGTCGTCGTCGCGGATAGTGGCGAAACTGTCCGCCAGATCGCCAGCCGTCTCAATCTTGATGCAAATGCACTGGCGACCTTTAACGGGGTGGACGCTGACGTCCCGCTGCGCCGCGATGAAATCGTCGCCCTGCCAATCCGTGTTGCTGAATCGTCCACAGCAACAGGTGTCATTACGTCTGGCCCAATCCAGCCACCGACAATCAACGTCTCGACGCTTGCGTCCGACGCCATTGATCGTGCGGGTGAACAAACAACCGCAGCACCTGTAACCGACGCACCTGCAACCGCCCCAACTGCAACCGCAGCACCTGCAACCGACGCACCTGCACAAACAGGTCGCGAACCAAGTCTGCATCGCGTCGCGCGCGGCGAAACCGCATTCCAGATTGCGCGTTTATACGATGTGCCCGTCGCGGGGATGGCAGAATGGAACGGCCTTGGATCGGACCTTATGGTGCGCGAAGGCCAGCAATTGCTGATCCCCGTGGCAGGTGCAACACCACCCAGCCCCGCCGCAACCACTGGCCCCGGCGTTGGTTCACGCACACCTACACCGCCAAGCGCCATTGTGCCATTGCCGTCTGTCGACGTGACGTCAGAAACCGTGCCCACGGCCCCCGCCGCACCCGACATCGGCCAACCGACAGCGCCAACGTCTGCCACCATCAGTGCGCCGTTTATCTACCCGGTGCAGGGCAGCATCATCCGCGCTTATAATCCGGGTCGCAATGAAGGCATCGGCATCGGCGTACCAGCAGGCACCACGGTCAAAGCCGCCGCCGCTGGCACCGTCGCTGCGATCACACAAAACACCGACGGCGCGCAGATCATCGTGGTGCGCCATACGGGCAACATCCTGACAGTCTACGTGAATGTGAACAATCTGACGGTGTCCAAAGACGACAGCGTCTCCCAAGGCCAAGCCATGGCATCCGTCGCCGAAGGATCGCCCAGCTTCTTGCATTTTGAGGTCCGTGACGGATTAGAAAGCGTTGATCCAGCAAACTTTTTGCCGTGACCTGCCCCCTAAATCGTGATGCCCATCCGGCCTGCAAGGTCGGTGAAATACTGCCAAGCGACGCGACCGGATCTTGATCCTCGCGTCGTTTGCCATTCAATCGCCTCGGCGCGCAAAATTTCATCCGAAATCGTCACACCGTGGGCATCACAATAGCCACGGATCATCGCCAGATATTCGTCCTGATCGCACGAATGGAACCCAAGCCACAGACCAAACCGATCTGACAACGATACCTTTTCCTCAACTGCCTCGGACGGGCTAATGGCCGTGGAGCGTTCGTTTTCAATCATGTCGCGCGGCATCAAATGGCGGCGGTTCGATGTGGCATACAACACGACATTCTCGGGCCGCCCCTCGATTCCACCGTCCAAGACAGCCTTTAGCGATTTGTAATGTGCATCATCGTGGCCAAAGCTCAGATCGTCACAGAACATAATGAACCGTTCGGGCCGTCCGCGCAAAAGTGCCAGACAGCGGCCAATACTGGGCAGGTCTTCGCGCTGCACCTCGACCATCTTAAGGGATTCATGTGTTGCCTGAACTTTGCCGTGTATCGCTTTGACAAGTGAGGATTTTCCCATGCCGCGCGCACCCCACAAAAGGGCGTTGTTTGCGGGCAGACCCTTGGCGAATTGCACCGTGTTCGCGTGCAGGGTGTCTCGGGATCGATTGATCCCCAAAAGCAGCGACAGGTCCACGCGATTGACGGTTTCGACGGGCTGCAAATGATCCGGATCAGCGTGCCAGACATAGGCGGTCGCGGCGAAGTCCGGGGCGGCGGCGGGGGCTGGGGCCAATCGCTCCAGCGCCGCCGCGATCCGTCCTAAAACTTCATCGCTCACTTGTCGGCCTCTTCCTCGGCGAGATCGTCGTCCTCTTCGTCATCTTCAAACCACAGCCCTTCGGCTCGGAGTTTGATTTCACGACGTTTCTCGACCCGTTTCACCAATTGAATGGAGATTTCATAGAGCCCGTAGACCACCACGAACAAAATCACCTGCGTAATAACATCAGGTGGCGTCACCACGGCAGCGAGCAGCAGGATACCCACGACGGCATATTTGCGCATATTGCGCAGGCCTTCGGCGCTGACCAATCCAGCCTTGCCCATCAGTGTCAACAGCACCGGCAATTGGAAACACATGCCAAACGCCATGATAAATTTAAGCGTGATATCAAGACTTTCGTTCACCTTACCAAAGAAGGTAATGCGAATCCCCTCACCCGCCACGGGCAAGATCGCGCCACCGTCCGAACCAATCACGTTTGCCATCAAATCAGCAATGATCGACGGAACGTCCGCAAAGCCAAGAAAGAAAGCCATGGCCAGCGGGGTGACGACGAAATGCGCAAATGACGCGCCGAGCAGGAACATCACAGGCGATGCGATCAGGAACGGAAGGAACGCGCCCTTTTCTTTTGAATAAAGTCCCGGCGCCACAAACCGCCACAGCTGAATCCCGATGACCGGAAACGCCAGCGCAAAGCCGAATACCATAGAAATGCGGAACAGCGTAAACAGGTATTCTTGCGGTGATGTATATTGCATTGTCGGCGACGGATCGCCCAATTCGCGCAACGTGGCTTCAATAGGGCCAAGCAAGAATTGCAAAATCGGTTCCGACACGGTGAAGACGATCACGATGCCGACGATAAATGCCAGAACCGCGCGGATTAGTCGCGTTCGCAGCTCAGCCAGATGTTCAATCAGCGGCGCAGCGCTGTCTTCCATGCCGTCGTCGGGGGTGTCAGTCTCGCTCATTTGGCGTCCTTCGCAGGCGTGACCGCCTTAGCTGGGGCCTTAGCTGGGGCCTTAGGTGCGACTTTAGTCGCGGCCTTAGCGTTCACTTTTTTGGTCGCCGCTTTTGGGGTCGCCTCTTTCTTTGGCACCGCATTTTTGGCAGCAGCCTTCTTCGGGGTCACTTTCTGTGGTGTCTTTTTCTTTGAGGCAATTTTCGCCCTCGTCTTGGGTTCCGCATCAACCTTTTCTGCCGCAATCCGATCCTCAGCGGCTTTCGCCATCGCTTTATCGAGTATTTCAGCCGTGGCGCTGCGTTTAGCCGACAGTTTGGTCTTCAACGCCTCAGTCTCACCCCCGGCCTTTATGGTAGATTTCACCGCACCTTGCGACGCTTCACGAATTTTATCGACTCCGAACTTTTTCGGGTTTGCAGCGGCTTTGATTGTCTTATTGATTTCGTTTATGCCGGATTCATCGGCAGCTGCGTTCATCGCGCTGGAAAATTCCCGCGCCATGCCCTTCGCCTTACCAACGAATTGTCCGACCTGTCGAAACATACCCGGCAGGTCCTTGGGGCCGATGACGATCAACGCCACGATCCCAACAACCAACATCTCCATCCAGCTAAGACTAGGCATCAGCCGTCTCCCAATTTGGGTGAATTAAACTTTTGTGTCTTCGTCAGTGGGCGTCACGTCTTTGACATCATCCGACATCACATCTTCGACTTCTTTAGTGCTGTCATCGACGCCTTTTTTGAAAGCAGTGATGCCTTTGCCGACTTCGCCCATCAGGGACGAAATTTTGCCGCGTCCGAACAGGACCAGCACCACGACAGCGATCAAAAGGAGGCCGGGAAGGCCGATGTTATTGAGCATGTTCTTTCTCCGGAAAAGGCGGGCGTAGGCACCCGCATTGGCATTTCAGACCATAGACGTAGTGGCGTCATGGATGTTTTAAAAGGCCAAAACGCCTGAATTGCTCCCCAATCCGCAAGGGTTTGCGGTATGTTGTGCCACTATTCTGGCAACTGACAGTTTTATGTCATAAACTGCCACAACCGGAGGACAAACATGCGCCGCGCTGACCGATTGATGACCCTGATTCGCCACTTGCGCAGCGCTGGCTTGCACCGCGCAGCTGATTTGGCTGTCGCGATGAACGTGTCCCTGCGCACGATTTACCGCGACATGGAAACGCTGGCTAAATCCGGTGTACCCGTTGAGGGCCAGCGCGGCACAGGCTACCGCATCACCGCCGCGATCACCCTGCCGCCGCTGAACCTGTCTATGGCCGAACTCGAAGCTTTGCATGTCGGCCTTGCCGCGATGCGCCAATCGCACGACCCCGATCTGGCCGCCGCCGCATCCAGTTTGGCAACAAAACTCGACGGGGTGTTGCCAGAGGTCAATGCACCAAGGGCGCTTGCGGTTTATCCGTTCGCAGACGCCGCGCGAGGGTTCCAGCACCTGCCGAAAATCCGTAGCGCCATCCGCGCGCGGCAAAAATTATTGCTCAGCACCGGAACCCACGACCGAACGGTTCGCCCCCTGCAACTGGACTACTGGGGCCGACTTTGGACCTGCGTGGTGTGGTGCGACACCACCCGCAAATTTGACGACCTGCGCATCGACGAAATCACGTCACTGCGCATCTTGCCGAGTTTGTTTGTGCAAGAAGAAGGTAAGCGGCTGGAAGATTACCAATCAAGTCGCGCCTTCGCTGGGTCGCGGGAATATGAAACATTTGTCGCGCCGGATCATCAGCCATAACACCATGCCCTTTTTGGGCAAAAATACAGAAGGAATCACCGCCTTCATCTCACTGCCATCATCAAGGACAAATTCCACCAGACTTTCAAATCCCATAAACCGCGCCCGTTTGACCGTGCCTCGTGCGGGCGTGCCGTCAGCAATTGTGGAATTGGGGCCCTTGCCCGAGCGATCAAAGTCGATTTTCAGATGTTGCGGCCGGATCACGATGTCCACAGCCGTGCCATCAGCCACACCGGGCACAAGGAACTGACCAAACGGTGTGACCGCCAGCGCGCCCTGCACTTTCGCTGGCACGACATTAATATCACTAAAGAAACCGGCGGCCTCTTTGTCCACCGGCGTGTTGTAGATATTATACGGCGCACCCATCTGAACGATCTTACCATCCCGCATCAGTGCGATTTCGTCAGCCATGCGCATCGCCTCACCGGGTTCATGGGTGACAAGCAAAACGGCGGTGCCTTCGGCTTTCAGCACGTCCAACGTCTCATCGCGGATGTCATCCCGAAGGCGGTCATCGAGGCCCGAAAAAGGTTCATCCATCAGCATGATTTTAGGGCGTGGCGCAAGTGCGCGGGCCAGCGCGACGCGCTGTTGTTCGCCGCCTGAAAGCTCGTGGGGATAGCGGTCAATATGTGCCAACATGCCAACACGTTCCAGCAGTTGTTCGACGCGCCCACGGGTCTTGGACGCGCGCCCCGACAGCCCGTAGGCGACATTACCTGCCACGCTCAAATGCGGGAACAGCGCGAAATCCTGAAACATCAGGCCTGTCGCGCGACCCTCTGGCGGCACGCGGAACACCCCATCGCACACCAGTTCCCCATCAGCCCAGATCGACCCCGCGTTTTGCTTTTCGATGCCTGCAATCATCCGCAATGTTGTGGATTTGCCGCAGCCCGACGGCCCCAGCAAACACGTCACCTGCCCCGGCATGATCGACAGCGACACGTCATCCACAACCCGCCGCCCGCCAAAGCTGCGCACCAGATTGCGAATTTCAAGACGCGGTTGAAGGGGGGAAGTGTCGCTCACCAATGCAGGCCTTTAATCCTTACCGAAAATATCGGGTATGGATCGCAGATAACAACGCGTCCCCCCAAGGGCAAGTCATGGGACCAAGCCGCGCGGGCGCCCACTAGAGCGTCGCGTTGACCGCCCCGCCATCCAACAACAGGTTCTGACCGACAATGAAACCCGCATGCGCCGAACACAAAAACGTACAGGCAGCGCCGAATTCTTGCGCCGTACCATAGCGCCCAGCGGGGATCGTGGCCTCGCGGTTCACTTTCGCCTGCGCCATGGAAATCCCCTGCGCATCGCTCACGCCCTTGTCTAAAGACTGTGCGCGATCCGTTGCGTGAATACCGGGCAACAGGTTGTTGATCGTCACGCCAGACCCTGCGACCTGCCGCGATGTGCCCGCCACAAATCCTGTCAGACCAGCGCGGGCCGTGTTGGACAGGCCGAGAACCGGAATCGGCGCTTTGACGGATCCAGATGTAATGTTGATCACACGGCCCCAGCCGCGATCCATCATTGCGGGCACCAGTGCTTGGATCAGCGCAATCGGGGTCAGCATATTGGCGTCAAGTGCCGCGATAAACGCGTCGCGGTCCCAATCCGACCACAGGCCGGGCGGCGGACCGCCCGCATTTGTTACCAAGATATCGACGCCTTGCGCTGCGGCTAAGACTACCGCCTGACCCTCGAGTGTGGTTATATCTGCAGCAACCGTAACCACATCCACGCCGTGTACTGCGCGGATCGTGGCAGCCGTCGCCTCTAATGCGTCAGACCCACGTGCGTTCAACACTAAATCAACGCCCTCCGCTGCCAACGCCTCGGCGCAGCCTCGTCCGAGACCCTTTGACGACGCACAAACCAGTGCCCGCTTGCCTTTGATGCCCATGTCCATTTCGCAATCCTCCTTGAAACGAGGCCTATAACCCCATGATTTGATTGATGATCAACAATCGCCCCTCTACAGACGAACTGTTGACGATATTCCGCCCTATTTCTAAGGTAGATGACTTCGAAATGACCACCCCCATTTATTAGGGAACCCACTCATGACCGAAACCGCCCACAAGACCATCGCCGTTTTCGCGTCAAACGATTTTGTCGTGACCGAAGGCGTGGCCGAAGGGGAAGGCGTGACGTTCATGGATGAACTGATGCTTGATGACGTGTACCAGCTTGGCCCGAACCTGACGCGTAAGGCACTAACATATGAGAAAGGCGACGGCACAGCCTTCGTCGTGGCCGAAGATACGACGATCGGGACACCGGGAAATTTGCTGTACCTTGATTGCGTAATCACCTTGATGGCCCCTGACAGCACTACCTACGAAGCGCTGATCTTGGTCGAAGTCGAAGGTGATGAGGCCGCCGAAGTTTACATGATGCCGCTGGCCACGCTGGGTGCCGAATATGATTACCGCCTCGTTGGAGCCAACCGCGATGCAGTGGCGGCAAAATTTGGCGATGTTGCCTGTGTGCGCTTTGCCCGTGGCACCCACATCACTCTGGCATCCGGTACGCAGGTCCCGATTGAAGACCTTAAAATCGACGACCGCATCCTCACCCGCGATGCAGGCCCACAGAAAATTCGCTGGATTGGCAATACAACAGTGCGCGCCGTAGGCGATTACGCCCCCGTTGTCATCACCGCAGGTGCGTTGTTCAATAACCGCGATCTGGTACTCTCTCCCGATCACCGCCTGTTCATCTACCAGCGCGAAGACCGCATTGGCGCTGGCAGATCCGAGGTGCTGGTCAAAGTCCGCCACCTGATCAACGGCACGTCTGTGTATCAACAGGACGGTGGCTTTGTGGACTATTTCCAGATCCTATTTGACGACCACCAGATTATCTACGCGGAAGGCATCGCCGCAGAAACACTGCTGGTTGACGCGCGCACCCGCGCCGCCCTGCCCGATGGCGTCAGCGCGGCCAATCACCTCGACACGCTCCACGAAGCGTTTGAAGTCACCGAAAGCCTCGCCAACCGTCCAGACGTCGTGGCGCTACTGAAACGCGCGTCTTCTAGTTAAGGGCCGATTGCGCCTGACGCACCGCCCCGTTATAGCGCAGGTCATGACAAATCGACCCGCCCTCCCCGCTGAAATTGCCCGCCGCCGGACCTTTGCGATCATCTCGCACCCCGACGCAGGCAAGACGACCCTGACGGAAAAGTTCCTGTTGTTTGGCGGGGCGATCCAGATGGCAGGCCAAGTGCGCGCCAAAGGTGAAGCACGGCGCACGCGATCCGACTTTATGCAGATGGAAAAGGATCGCGGAATTTCTGTGTCTGCATCGGCAATGTCTTTTGATTACAAACACTTCCGCTACAATCTTGTCGACACCCCCGGACACTCTGATTTTTCCGAAGACACCTACCGTACGCTTACAGCCGTGGACGCCGCTGTCATGGTCATTGACGGGGCTAAAGGCGTGGAATCCCAGACCCGCAAACTGTTCGAAGTCTGCCGCCTGCGCGATCTACCGATCCTGACGTTCTGTAACAAAATGGACCGAGAAAGCCGTGATACCTTTGAAATCATCGATGAAATCCAAGAAAATCTCGCGATTGATGTGACACCCGCAAGCTGGCCCATTGGAACAGGCCGCGATTTCATTGGCTGTTACGACATCCTGCGCGACCGACTGGATATTATGGACCGCGCGGATCGAAACACTGTCGCCGCAAGCGTTGAGATCAAGGGCTTGGATGACCCGAAATGGGAAGAATACGTTCCAGAACGCCTCCTTGATCAATTCCGCGAAGAAATCGAAATGGCGAAAGAACTGCTACCAAAACTCGACCCCAAGGCCGTCCTCGAAGGGACGATGACCCCTATATGGTTTGGCTCTGCGATCAATTCATTTGGCGTGCGCGAATTGATGGAAGGGATCAGTCAATATGGCCCCGAACCCCAGCCGCAAACCGCCCAGCCCCGCACGATCCTGCCGGAAGAAAAGACCGTCACCGGCTTTGTGTTCAAGGTTCAGGCCAACATGGATCCCAAACACCGCGACCGCGTCGCGTTTGTGCGCATGGCATCGGGCCACTTTACGCGTGGGCAAAAACTGACCCACGTACGCACAAAAAAGCAGATGGCAATTTCTAATCCTGTTCTGTTCCTCGCGTCTGATCGTGAACTCGCCGAAGAAGCATGGGCCGGCGACATCATCGGCATTCCCAACCACGGCCAATTGCGCATCGGCGATACATTGACCGAAGGCGAAATCCTCAACGTCAAAGGCATCCCCAGCTTCGCGCCCGAATTGCTGCAAGGCGTGCGTTCGGGCGATCCGTTGAAATCCAAACACCTCGAAAAAGCACTGATGCAATTTGCCGAAGAAGGCGCGGCAAAGGTGTTCAAACCCTCATTTGGTTCCGGCTTCATCGTTGGCGTCGTTGGCCCGTTGCAATTTGAGGTCTTGGCCAGCAGGATTGAACTGGAATACGGCCTGCCCGTGCGGTTTGAACAGTCACAATTCACCTCAGCCCGCTGGGTGTCCGGTGACAAGTTGGCAATCGAAAAATTCGTCACCGCCAATAAATTGCACATCGGAACCGACAGCGACGGCGACACCGTCTACCTGACACGCCTGCAGTGGGACATCGACCGCGTCGGGCGCGACTACCCCGATATCAGCCTGACCGCGACCAAGGAAATGATGGCCTGACACGAAACTTGAGTCGTTCTTGCAACAAACCGCCGAGGCCGATCTTGGATTATTGATCAGCACGGGCAAATTTCATAACGTCGTCCCAAATCGCCCAAATCTAAGGATAGTCCGCATGAAAAGTTCCATATCGTTCGCCGCACTCGCTGCCCCCATAACACTGTCGGCTGGGGCCGTTTGGGCCGATGATATGGTCGCGTCATGGGATCTTCTGGCCGCAATCTTAATCGAAGAAATCGTGACGGACACAACATACGAAGTACGCAAGATTTTTCCCGCCGCCGTGGAAAACGGCATCGATCAGTTCGACATCACCGGCTACGTCGTACCACTGACCAACGGGCCCGAAATAACCGACTTCATTCTTGTGTCCGACATGGGATTTTGCCCGTTCTGTGGATCCCCCGAACACGGCACATCCTTGCAAGTCACCATGGCAGACCCTTTGACAGGTTTTGAAGAAGGCAGCCGCATCACACTGCGCGGCGCTTTGCAAGCCGTCACCGATCCGGAGACGTGGCAGACGACCGTGATGACCGACGCCCGCGCCTTGTAGCGTCCAAGTGCGCTATTATATCTTTGTCAAAACCATACGCAAGCGCGTGAGACTTTTGTACGAAACCGATAAAACACTGTGACATTGCGCAATAGCGTCCAACCTGACGGGCAAATCACAGATGTTGCGATGCGTGGCGTGTTCACCGGAAATCGCGGAGTTTTGCATACCTCTGACAAGGTCATGGGCCCCGCGCTGTGGAAACATCGCGCGTGGATTTGTTGCACGCTCGATTGGCAGAACCGGCGACGTGATGTGATGACAGGCCACAAATGGACAGCGCTGTTTTTCCTAGATGAAGCTGTCGCGCTGTCCGCCGGACACCGACCTTGTGCCTATTGCCACAGGTCAAATTATAACGCGTTTTCAGATGCTTGGGGCGGTGACTTGAAGTCGCCGCAGATGGACGCGATCCTGCATGCCGCCCGTGCCGTTCACGGCGCGCGCGCCCTGCAGATCCACCACGCAGACGTCGCCACATTGCCCGCAGGAACATTCATTAAAACAAACGAAATCAACTTATTAACCATAGAATCCGCGCGGCCTTACACCCCCTCAGGCTACGGCGCACCAAAACGACGGCCCACGGGCACCGTTATGGTCCTCACCGCGCCGCCCATGATTAACGTTTTACGTGGCGGATATATCCCCCAAATCCATCACTCTGCGGGGTAACCCCTTTGTTTCCTTGACGTTAGCGCGGCCCAGACGTAAGTGTTCGCCACCCAAAGGGCAGGCAATATGGCCAGCCCAGCCGCGTGACGATTGCGGCAATTAGCCTGCAAACTCCGCGAAAGGAATAACTTGATTAAATTCAGCGACTTAAAGCTCGACGCAAAGGTCCTAAAGGCCGTCGAAGAGACCGGCTACACAACGCCGACCCCCATTCAAGCCGGTGCGATTCCCCCCGCATTGGAAGGCCGCGACGTGCTGGGGATCGCCCAGACGGGCACCGGCAAAACTGCTGGTTTCACGCTGCCGATGATTACAATGCTGAAACGTGGCCGTGCGCGAGCGCGGATGCCACGGTCCTTAGTACTGGCGCCGACACGTGAATTGGCCGCGCAAGTGGCTGAAAATTTTGATACTTACGCCAAATACACCAAGCTGACCAAAGCGTTGTTGATTGGTGGCGTGTCGTTCAAAGAACAAGACAACCTGATTGATCGGGGGGTCGACGTTCTGATCGCAACCCCTGGTCGCCTTCTGGATCATTTTGAACGCGGCAAACTGATCCTGTCAGACGTGAAAATCATGGTCGTCGATGAGGCTGACCGGATGCTCGACATGGGTTTTATCCCTGATATCGAACGAATTTTCGGGCTGACACCCTTCACCCGCCAAACGCTGTTCTTCTCTGCGACGATGGCGCCCGAGATTGAGCGGATTACCAATACATTCCTGTCCAACCCCGCCAAAATCGAAGTCGCGCGCGCCGCGACGACGTCGGAAACGATTACGCAGGGCGTAATTATGTTCAAAGGCTCCAAGAAAACCTCTGAGGCGATCGAAAAACAAAAACTGCTGCGTGATATCATTGCTAGTGAAGGTGCGAACTGCCGCAACGGGATCATTTTTTGTAACCGCAAAATTGACGTCGATGCCGTTGCGAAGTCCATGACGAAGGCGGGTCTTGACGCCTCTCCGATCCATGGGGATCTTGAACAATCGCATCGGATGCGCACACTTGCGAAATTCCGCGATGGGACGCTGCGTTTTCTCGTGGCGTCTGATGTTGCGGCCCGTGGCCTCGATATTCCCAACGTGAGCCACGTGTTTAACTACGACGTTCCCAGCCACGCAGAAGACTATGTGCACCGGATTGGTCGCACGGGTCGTGCGGGCAAAACGGGTGCAACGATCATGATTTGCACACCGCGCGACCAGAAGAATCTCGATGATATTGAACGGCTTGTGGAAATGGCGGTCCCCAGAATGGACCTGCCGGGAATGCCTTCGGCCGCGCCTTCTGCGAAACCTGCAGAGGTCGTAGCGACAATCGACGACAGGCCCAAGCGCACGAGGACCCGTGGTGGTCGTGGCCGTAAGAATGACGCGGAAAAAGCCGTAACTGCGCCTATAGAAACTGCACAATCTGAAGCACCCAAGCAGGACACACCTAAAGTCGAAGCGCCTGAAACGCACGTACCCAAGGCCGAGACGCCAAAGGTCGAAACAACAAAAGTTGAAACGCCGAGCGCTGAACCGATAAGGTTTGAACCGACGCAGCACGCACCGCGGCAGGACCATTCCGACAATTCGAAACGTGAACAATCACGCGCTGGCCGTAATCGGGGCGGGCGCGACAACCACGATCGTGGCCCAAAGGTTGTGGGAATGGGTGACGACGCACCAACCTTCATCACAATGAGTTTTGATGAACGCCAAGACGACTAAACCGTTCAACTAACAAACAAAAAAGGGGCACCCAATCGGGTGCCCCTTTTTTGTTTTTATGGTTTTGTTATCAGGCTGGATTTACGCCAGTCGTGAAATAACCACAGTCACTTCTGGCTTCTTGCCAATTTCGCCATGGGCGGTCTTACGCGTGATGGTGCGCAGCTCTTTTTCGAGCTTATCATCATCGGCCAACGTGCGATCATTGGCGCGCGCCAAGAACTGGCTCAGGTCTTCTTCTAGGACATCCGCGAGCGGCGCATTGTTACGCCCCTGTTTTGGCAGGCCCATGATTTCGCACCAAGGGTCACCCATCGGATCACCGTTTTCGTCAATGATCAGCGTCACGATCACATGGCCATTTAGTGCCATGCGAATGCGGTCGCGGACCACACCGTCAAACTGGCCGACTTTGACCGATCCATCCAGATACATGCGGCCCGTCTCGATGTGCTCAACAACCTTCGGCTTGTTGCCGGACAGATCAATCATCATCCCGTTTACAGCCAGCACGCCTTGTACGCCAGCGGCCTCGCCGATCTTAACGTGCTCGCGCAAGTGGCGGTGTTCACCGTGCATCGGGATCAGCGTTTGTGGCTTGATCAAATCGCGCATGGTGTCCAGATCGGGGCGGTTCGCGTGGCCGGAAACATGATACAACCCGCCACTGGAATCGTCGACCACATCAACACCCAACTCACTGAATTGGTTCATGACATGGATGACACCCTTCTCGTTTCCAGGAATGGTTTTGGATGAAAACAGGAACGTGTCGCCCTCTTTCATCGTGATGCCCATGTACTTGCCGTTGGCCAGTTGTGCAGACGCTGCGCGGCGTTCGCCTTGCGATCCTGTCACCAACAACAGCACGTTTTCGCGCGGGAAATTGCCCACGTCTTCTGGTGGAATCACATTTGGGAAGTCGTTCAAAATGCCAACTTCGGTTGCGGCTTCGACCATGCGTCGCATGGAACGGCCCAGCAAACACACAGACCGACCCGCACGTTCAGCTGCCAGCGCAATCGTGCGAACGCGCGACACGTTGGACGCAAATGTGGTCGCCGCAACCATGCCTTTGGCGTTGATTAGGAACTTTTCGATCTCTGGCCCGACAGTGGACTCGCTGCGGCCTTCTTCGCGCGAAAACACATTGGTGGAATCGCACACCAGCGCTTTGACACCGTCTTTGCCCAATGACGCCCAAAGATCATGATCGAACGGCTCACCGATACCGGGTTCGACATCAATCTTGAAATCGCCGGTGTGGATGATCCGCCCCCCTTTGCTGTCGATCACGAGGCCCGAGCTTTCGGGTATCGAATGCGAAATCGGCACAAATCCAACCTCAAACGGGCCAGCCTTTACGGTTTCTGGCCATTTGCCGACAGTCTTCACGGTCTTGTCAGAGAACCCGTGTTCAGACATCTTGCGCCGCGCGAGGTTGGCCGTGAACGCACGCGCATAAATTGGCGCACCAAGGCGTTCGTACAAATGACCAACAGCGCCAACGTGGTCTTCGTGACCGTGGGTGATGAAAATCGCCTCAATCTGGCTTTTGCGGGCTGCGAGCCACGAAATATCCGGCAGGATCAAATCGACCCCCGGTGTGCCGTCCATGTCGGGGAACGTGACACCCAAATCCACGACGATCAGGCGTTCTGCGTCCGCGGGGCCATAGCCGTAAACGTAACAATTCATACCAATCTCGCCCGCGCCACCGAGGGGGAGATACATTAATCTAGCTTTGCTCATATTAGTTATTTTGGTCCTTGTTGTACCTGTGGATCACGGTCAGTCCGTGCATCGTCAGGTCATCTTCGATTGTATCAAAAAGGGCGTAACCACTTGAAAACAATGGTGCCAGCCCTCCGGTTCCTACGACTTTCATGGGGCGGCCGTACTCGCCCTTTATCCGTTCACACAGGCCATTAATGAGGCCGACATAGCCCCAGAAAATACCCGATTGTATGCAGGCCACGGTGTTTGTTCCGATCACGGACTGCGGTTTGGTAATATCGACGTGGGGCAATGCGGCGGCCGCTTGGTGGAGCGCTTCAAGGCTGAGGTTCACACCGGGAGCAATTACGCCGCCAACGTAGGCGCCATCATGGGCCACGACGTCAAAGTTCGTTGCAGTCCCAAAATCCACAACCACCACATCACCGCCGTGGCGGTCAAATGCGGCTGTCGCATTTGCCAGACGATCAGGTCCAACTTGTACCCCCGCGTCCACGCGCGGGGCAATGGGCAACAGGCAGTCCGGCTTACCGATCACATAGGGTCGCGTGTTGAAATAGCGATCCGACATCACGCGCAGATTGAACACCACGCGCGGCACGGTTGACGAGATGATCACCTCGTCTATTTCTGCATCGATCTTGTTGTGGTGCAAAAGCGTGCTCCACCAGACGAAATACTGGTCTGCCGTACGCTGCCATTCGGTCGCACAGCGAAATGTGCAAAGGAATTCAGTCCCGTCCCAAAGGGCGAAGACTGTGTTGGTATTTCCTGTATCGATGCACAGCAGCATTTGGCCACCCTTCCTAGAAAAACACATCCGCCGCCGCGATGTTTCGCGGTCCTTTGGCGGTGTTCAGGACCAGATAGCCGTTTTCATCGACAGTATCAAAGCGCCCAATTACATCTTCAGTTGGAAGACGTGCGGTAATGGTTTCACCAAGCCGCGCGGCACGTGCCAACCATGCTGTGCGGATAGGGGCAAAGCCGTAGGTGGTCAATTGCCCATCCCACTGTGCGAATGCTGGCGCAAGGTGTTTTAGGAACGCGTCGGGCGTCACATCGACCCCGGACTCAGTTTTCACCGACACTGGGTAGAGCGCGCCCTCTTCGACCTGCGCCATGTCAGGCGCGGCGATCAGGTTCACCCCGATCCCCACGGCTACGCCCCACATCTGGCCCTGCACCAAAATGCTTTCCAGCAGAATACCCGCAACCTTGCCATCATTCAGCAACACATCATTGGGCCATTTCAACGCCAGTTTTGGACCATCACCCATCACCGCACGTAAAGCATCATGCACTGCAAGGGCGGCAACAAAACTGCGCAGTGACGCCGTTTCCGGGTCGCTGCAGGGCACCGAAAGTGTACCGTAAAAATTACCCACAGGGGCGACCCAAGGCCTGCCCCGCCGCCCCCGTGACGCCGTTTGACGGATCGCCGTGAACCATGTGGCGTTCTGGTGCTGCACCGCCTGTTCGCAAGCAACATCAAGGGTCGACGTGACTTCATCAAACGAAAAACGGCCGACCCCGGCCGGCCAGTCCGCAATTTCAATTGACAAGAGCCAACGACGCAGCTTTGGCGAGCGGTTCAATCCCAAACAGGTTTATAACGCCTAGAATCATCACCGTGGCTGATGCCACCAAGAAGCCCCACAACACGGTTGATCTATTGCGATCCAACTGCACGTCCTGTTCGGACCCGAAGTACATGAAAAACACGATGCGCAGATAATAGAACGCACCGATGACAGACGCTACGACGCCCGCAACCGCAAGCCACCCAAGCCCCGCACCGTAAGCCGCCCGCAGGACGTAGAACTTACCAAAGAAGCCAAGCATTGGTGGAACGCCCGCGAGGGAGAACAGCAAGATTAGCATCGCAAGCGCCTTGAGCGGTTCGCGTTTGGAATACATGTTCAGCGACGCGATGTTGGTGACAGGCATGCCGTCCTTTTCCATCGATAGAATGAACGCAAACGTCCCGATGTTCATCGCCACATAGATCGCCAGATAAACCAGCATCGCCTGCACGCCAAACGCCGTCCCCGCCGCCAGCCCCATAAGCGCAAAGCCCATATGTGCGATGGAAGAATAGGCCATCAGGCGTTTGATGTCCGTCTGCCCGATGGCTGCAATGCCACCAATGAACATGGACAGGACCGACAGGAACGCAACAATCTGCTGCCAGTCGTCAACCGATTCGCCGAACGCATCGTGCATCACCCGCGCAAACAATGCCATCGCCGCAATCTTCGGGGCCGTCGCGAAAAAGGCCGTGACAGGTGTTGGCGACCCTTCATAGACATCCGGCGTCCACATATGGAACGGCGCAGCTGACACTTTGAACGCGAAGCCAGTGGTCATAAACACAAGGCCGAACAACAGGCCGAGCGACACACCACCATCCGTCGCCTCTAGAATACCGACAAACGACGTCGTACCAGAGAAACCGTAGGTCAACGATGCACCGTACAGCAACAGACCCGACGACAATGCGCCGAGCACGAAATACTTCAGGCCCGCTTCGGTGGATTTCAGGCTGTCACGACGCAGGGACGCGACAACGTACAAGGCCAGTGATTGCAGTTCTAACCCCATATAAAGCAACATCAAGTCGCCCGCAGATACCATCATCATCATGCCTACAACCGACAAGGCAATCAGGATCGGATATTCGAACCGCAGCAGATCGCGTTTGGCCATATAATCTTGTGACATCACCAGAACGGCGGCAGCGGCAAGTAGAATAGCAACCTTTGCGAAGCGCGAAAATGCATCATCAACGAACATGCCAGAGAACGCTGTGGTTGTTCCCTCACCCGTGGTGGCAATCCAGAACGCGAGTACGACAAACAGGCCGGATGTGATCCAGACCAGCAATGGCGCAGCTTTGTCTTTCACCGTGTAAACCGCCGCCAGAAGCGCGCCCATCGCAAACAGCGACAGGATGATTTCCGGCAGGATGGCGTTCAAATCTTGGGACATCATCTGTCGTTTCCTTAGTTCTGGGCCGCTTGCGTGGCCGCGTCATACGCCGCCTGAGCAGTTTCAACTTGGTCCACCAATGCGGCGACCGATGGCCCGATAATATCGGTGACAAGGGCGGGATAGACGCCCAAAAGCAGGGTCATGACGACCAACGGCGTGAAAATCCAACGCTCACGGGTCGTCATGTCGGTGATGGTTTTAAGGCTCTCCTTAATCAGATCACCCATAACGACGCGGCGATACAGCCACAGCGCATAGGCCGCCGACAAGATCACACCGGACGTAGCGACGGCGGCAACCCATGTGTTGACTTGGAACACACCGACCAGCGTAAGGAATTCACCAACGAAGCCAGACGTTCCCGGCAGGCCGACATTTGCCATCGTGAAGAACATGAAAATCATCGCGTAGGCTGGCATGCGGTTTACGAGACCGCCGTAAGCGTCAATTTCGCGGGTGTGCATCCGGTCGTAGATCACGCCCACACACAAGAACAAAGCACCCGAAATGAAGCCGTGTGAGATCATCTGGAAGATCGCACCATCAAGGCCCTGTTGGTTAAACGTGAAAATACCCATCGTCACGAATCCCATATGGGCGACGGATGAATAAGCGATCAGTTTCTTCATGTCTTCTTGCACCAGTGCCACAAGCGACGTGTAAACGATCGCGATCGCAGACATCCAAAGCACCAGCGGCGCCATAACGTCTGATCCCACAGGGAACATCGGCAGCGAGAAGCGCAAGAAACCGTAACCACCCATTTTCAGCAGGATTGCTGCCAGTACAACGGACCCCGCAGTCGGCGCCTGCACGTGCGCATCGGGCAGCCAAGTATGGACTGGCCACATCGGCATTTTCACCGCAAAGGACGCAAAGAACGCCAGCCAAAGCAACGTCTGCATGCCGCCAACGATCTGGATACCAAGGATAGCAAAATCGTCGGTGTTAAACGGAAAGCCCATCAAAGATGGAATGTCCGTCGTGCCAGCCGCCGAAAACATGCCAACCATCGCCACCAGCATCAGCACAGAACCAAGGAAGGTATAAAGAAAGAATTTGAACGACGCATAGATGCGGTCCTTGCCGCCCCAGATGCCAATGATCAGGAACATCGGGATCAGACCAGCTTCAAAGAACAGGTAGAACAACACAAGATCCAGCGCCATGAACACGCCGAGCATCAGCGTTTCCAACAACAGGAATGCAATCATATATTCTTTGACGCGGGTGTTCACTGTCCAACACGATG
Source organism: Octadecabacter antarcticus 307 (assembly GCF_000155675.2). Lineage (GTDB taxonomy): Bacteria > Pseudomonadota > Alphaproteobacteria > Rhodobacterales > Rhodobacteraceae > Octadecabacter > Octadecabacter antarcticus. The sequence continues at coordinate 2,111,290 of NC_020911.1, read as the reverse complement.
CGATCACGATCGGCATCAGGAACGTGGTCAACATCACAAATAGGATCGATATCCCGTCAACGCCCATTTTGTAGTTTAGGCCCATGATCCATGTGCGTTCTTCGACGAACTGAAACCCTGTATCCTGCGCATCGAAACCGAACAGAATGAACAGCGACACAAGAAACGTCATCGTGGTGGCAGCCATGGCCAGCCATTTGGCATTGCGCTGCGCGGCCTCATTATCGTCGCGTAAGAACACCGCGAGGATACCGGCAGCAATCGCGGGGATGAACGTGGTGATGGAAAGAAGGTTATCCATTATTCATAGTTCCCCGTGATCGTGAAGTAGGTGAGGATCACCACAAGGCCGATTACCATGGCAAACACGTAGGTGAAGACATAACCGGACTGCGCCCGCCCCGCGAGGCGGGTCAGCATGGGGACTATACCCAACGCAATTCCGTTCAAACCACCGTCGATGATATTGCCATCACCGCGCTTCCACAGGAACTTGCCCAGCCACATGGCTGGCTTCACGAAAATCGCGTCGTACAGTTCATCAAAATACCACTTATTGAGCAGGAAATTATACAGCGGTGCCTGCTGCTGCGCGAGCTGGCGCGGCAAATGCGGACTGCGAATATAGAACAACCAAGCCATGGAAAAACCCAGTACCATCGCGACAAACGGTGACAATTTCACCCATATCGGGACGCTATGGGCATCATCAAGGGTGGTATTGTCGGGCGACACATAGATCGCGCCCTGACCCGGCTCACCTGCAAATGCGTAATGGACCTCACCGTGGCTTTCGGCTTCGTCGTAGCCGTTGGCCTCATCATTCGTGGTTTGGTCGCCGTGGTTTTCTTCGCCATGGCTCTCAGCAGCCTCATCGGCGTGATCATCGCCGCCTTCAGCGTGTGCACCCTGTTCAGCGTAAGCCACACCAAAATACTGGCCAACATATTTCGCGTTTCCGAAGAACGGCTTGTAAAACAGCATGCCCGCAAAGACCGCGCCAATCGCAAGCACCGCGAGGGGCGCGAGCATCACGTTGGGCGATTCATGTGCATGTTCATGGGTATGCTTATCGCCGCGCGGTTTGCCGTAGAACGTCAAGAACATCAGACGCCAGCTATAAAAACTGGTGAACAGCGCCGCGACGACCAACATCCAGAATGCGTAGCCACCCCCCGCTGCATATGCGGATTCAATGATCGCGTCCTTGGACACAAAGCCCGCAAACCCGACGGGGAACCCAATATACAGCAACGGAATACCGAAACCTGTGATCGCCAGCGTGCCGATCATCATAGCGCGGAACGTCCATGGCAATTTGTGGCGCAGCCCGCCGTAGTTTCGCATGTCTTGTTCGTGGTGCATCCCGTGAATCACCGACCCCGCCCCTAGGAACAACATCGCCTTAAAGAACGCATGTGTCAGCAGGTGGAACATCGCGACGGAATAAACCCCAAGGCCCGCAGCCACAAACATGTAGCCCAGCTGCGACATAGTGGAATAAGCAATTACGCGTTTGATGTCGTTTTGAACCAGACCGATGGTCGCCGCAACAAACGCTGTGGACGCGCCAATAAAGACAACAAAACTGGTCGCAGATGGTGCGAATTCCATGATCGGCGACATGCGGCAGATAAGGAAAACACCCGCCGTCACCATGGTCGCGGCGTGAATCAACGCCGACACAGGTGTGGGGCCTTCCATCGCGTCAGGCAACCATGTGTGCAGGAACAATTGCGCTGATTTACCCATGGCGCCAACGAACAACAGCAACGCGATCACTTCGGCGGCATTCCAATCACGCCACAAGAACGTCAGCGTGGTTTCGGCCAACGCAGGGGCCTCAGCAAAGATCACATCAAAGCTGACCGATCCAGTGAGGTAGAAGATCGCAAAGATGCCAAGCGCAAATCCAAAATCGCCCACACGGTTGACGACGAACGCTTTTATCGCCGCAGCATTGGCGGATGGTTTTTTATAGTAAAAGCCGATCAAAAGATACGACGCAACGCCCACGCCTTCCCAACCAAAGAACATCTGCACGAGATTGTTTGCTGTCACCAGCATCAACATCGCGAAGGTAAAGAAGCTTAGGTATGCAAAGAACCGCGCCTTATAAGCCACGCCTTCTCCGAAGTTTTCATCGTGCGCCATGTAGCCGAACGAATACAGGTGAACCAAAGCCGACACCGTGTTGATCACAACCAACATAATCGCCGTAAGACGATCCATGCGGATGCCCCAAGACGCGTCCAGCGTTCCCGATTGGATCCAGCGCATCAGCTCAATCGTGTAGTAGCCGTTTTCATGCGCAGATGCGTCGAACGTCAATAAGATGATCCAACTGAAGAACGCCGCAAGGAACAGCAGACCCGTCGTCAGCCACTGCGCCGCAACCTCGCCCATGATTTTCCAGCCAAAGCCGGCGACAATGGCACCGACGAGCGGGGCGAATAGGGTAATGGTTTCCATGGGTCTTAGCCTTTCATGACGTTGACGTCTTCGACATCAATCGTCCCGCGATTGCGAAAGAAACATACGAGGATCGCGAGGCCAATCGCGGCCTCTGCGGCGGCAACCGTCAGCACAAACAAGGTAAACACCTGCCCCGCGAGATCGCCAAGATAGCTGGAAAACGCCACCAAGTTGATGTTCACCGCGAGCAGCATCAATTCAATGCTCATCAACAGGATGATCACGTTCTTGCGGTTCAGGAAAAGCCCAAAGATCCCGATGACGAAGAGTGCGGCGGCGACCGTTAGATAATGTTCAAGTCCGATCATAATTACAGTCCCTGCCCCGGTTTCACATCTTTGAGTTCCATCGCCTTCGCCGGATCACGTGACATCTGCACCATCACGTTCTGGCGTTTGACGTCTGTGCGGTGGCGAAGCGTCAGCACGATTGCCCCGATCATTGCGACCAACAGGATCAAGCCCGACAACTGGAAAATCAGGAAATAATCATCATAAATCACAAGTCCCAGCTGTTTGGTGTTTTCAACGTCCACGATTGGCTGCGCAAGGCGGGTTTCAAACCCGTCCGAATAATCCCAAACGCCGAAGGCCATCGCGAGTTGCATCAATAAAACAACGCCAATCAGCAGCGCGAGCGGCATATAGCGGGCCATCTCAGCCTTGAGTTCGGCAAAATCCACATCGAGCATCATGACAACGAACAAGAACAACACCGCAACCGCGCCGACGTAAACAATGATCAACAACATCGCGACAAATTCCGCCCCGAGCAGTACGAACAGACCCGCCGACGACAAGAACGCGAGGATCAGCCACAGCACTGAATGCACAGGGTTGCGCGCCAGCACAGTCATCAGACCGCCGCCAATCGTCGTCGCCGCGAAAGCGTAAAAGGCAATCACTACTGGGGTCATGTGTTTTTGTCCTTTTCAGTGTCGTCTTTGTCGAAAACGTCCTTGGCCAATTCCATGACCTTGGCCATTGCCGGTGCGCCGCCGAACATGCCAGCCATCGCGATTGTTTCGCTGACTTCTTTGTGGGTCGCGCCAGCTTCGATCGCATGGCGCATCGTCAATCTAATTTGCGGTTCCGCCATCATCCCTTGCGCCAACGCGCTTTGAATTGTCAGGCCCTGCAACGTCAACAGCAGTTTGGTCTTGGCGTCCAGTGCATCGGGGTTGGCCCCTTTACCTAAAAACTGTTCCATCAATTCCTTGGACATCGTCGGAAACAAGTCTTCGACCCCCTTCATGGACTCCTTCATGACATCGGCAAATTCAGGGCTCACGTCCTTTGCCCAGTCCTGACCGGCCTTCATCCATGCGTCAAAGGGGTTGTTCTGATCGCTCATCGGTACGGTGCATCCATTTCAAGATTGCGGGCGATTTCAGCTTCCCAACGGTCGCCGTTATCGAGCAGTTTTTCTTTATCATAATACAATTCTTCGCGGGTTTCCGTGGAGAATTCGAAATTCGGGCCCTCAACAATTGCGTCCACCGGACAGGCTTCTTCGCAGAAGCCACAGTAGATGCATTTGGTCATGTCGATGTCATAACGCGTGGTGCGGCGCGACCCATCATCGCGCGGTTCTGCGTCGATTGTGATGGCTTGGGCAGGGCACACTGCCTCACACAATTTACAAGCAATGCAGCGTTCTTCGCCGTTAGGATAGCGGCGCAGCGCATGTTCGCCGCGAAAACGCGGGGAAAGCGGACCCTTTTCATGCGGGTAGTTCAGCGTCACTTTGGGGGCAAAAAAGTATTTGAACCCAAGGCGGAAACCCTTGGCAAAATCCGCCAGCAGGAAATATTTCGCGGCGCGGTTGTAATCGATTTGTGTCATATCAGCCTCCAACTACCCAGCGGGCCCAAAAGCCGCCGAATACTTCAAATTTTGCAAGGAACGATACCAGAACGACCCAGAACAGCGACAATGGCAGGAAGATTTTCCAGCCAACACGCATCAGTTGGTCATAGCGGTAGCGCGGCGTGATCGCTTTGACCATCGCGAAGAGGAAGAAGACGCATCCCATCTTCAAGATCAGCCAGCCAATACCGTCCGGCAAGAATGGCAAGGGTGACAACCAGCCGCCGAGGAACATCAGTGACACCAGTGCGCACATCAATACCACTGCCAGCAATTCACCGATCATGAACAACAGGAACGGTGTGGATGAATATTCTACCTGATAGCCCGCAACCAATTCGGATTCCGCTTCTGGCAGATCGAACGGCGGACGGTTGGTTTCCGCCAAAGCGCTGATAAAGAACAAAATCATCATCGGGAAATGTGGGATGAAGTACCAGTTCAGCAGGCCCAAATTACCACTTTGTGCGGCAACGATATCCCCGAAATTCAGCGACCCTGTCGTGATGATCACACCGATGATGATCAAACCGAGGGAGACCTCGTAAGAGATCATCTGCGCGGCGGACCGCAATGACCCCAAGAACGGATATTTGGAATTGCTTGCCCATCCGCCCATGATCACGCCGTAAACTTCCAGCGATGACACCGCGAAGATAAACAAAACCGCGACGTTGATATCAGCCAGAATCCAACCGTCGTTAAACGGAATGACCGACCATGCAACCACGGCCAGTGTGAACGAAATCATCGGCGCGAGGAAAAAGACCGCCTTGTCAGCGCCCGCAGGCACGACAACTTCTTTGACAATGTATTTGATAAAGTCGGCAAACGACTGCAGCAGGCCGAACACGCCAACCACGTTGGGGCCTTTGCGCATCTGCACAGCGGCCCAGACTTTGCGGTCAGCATACATCAGGAATGCCAGTGCCACCAAAAGTGGGATTAGGATCAACAGACATTGTCCAAGGATCAACAGGATGATCCCAAGATTGGTGTTGGTGAAAAATTCGACCATATTTATTCCCTTAGCCCCTCGGCCCTCAGACCGTCGGGATTGATCGGCGCGCACATTCGGCAACCGTCACTTCCGCGTCTATCGTTTTTAGTCCACGTGGCAAAGCAGACGAGACGGTGTAAACCGCATCTCCTGTCCAAATACCACCTTCTTCGTCGACCAGCGTGCGCACCTTGCGCGCAAACCCGTAGCCCCTAATCAATGCATATTGCGCTGCAGCACATTCTGCGTAATCCGTTACATCCTGCGCCACGGCTGCGTTCGTCAATTTCACCTGAAAATTCACCAGATCACCGTCCAGCAAACGTGTTTCAATCCCATCATAGCTAATAGAACCCGTCGGAGCGGTCGTGGTGGCTCCGCAAGCAGCAAGCGCCGTGAATGCTATGATTGCGGGGCGCATTCCTACTCCGCCGCGATTGGGGCTTGCGCCCGCTTTTTGGCATTGCTGCTCAGCTCGGACATCAATTGCGACGCCCGCGCAATCGGGTTGGTCAGGTAAAAATCGGTGACGGCGGTTTTGAACGTCGCCTTGCCAAGTTTGCCCGCCCTAACAGGCTTCCAATCGTTTTGCGCGACGACATCAACATCGCCAAGGTGCGGATGGGCTGCGACAAGCGCTTGGCGCAATCCGGCAAGGCTGTCCCAGTCCTGCTTGGCATCCATCTCAGCGGACAATGCCCGCAGAATAGCCCAGTTTTCCTTGGCTTCACCGGGGGCAAAGCTTGCCCGCATCGCCAGTTGTGGACGCCCTTCAGTGTTCACAAACAGCGCATTTTCTTCAGTATAGGCAGCACCTGGCAAAATGATGTCGGCGCGATGCGCGCCCCGGTCACCGTGGCTGCCTTGATAGATTACGAACGGGCCAGCGGCGATATCGATCTCGTCCGCGCCCATGTTGTAAACAACGTCAGCCGCCTCAATCGCCTTCATGGCGTCCGCATTTGTCGCATCCACATCCATCGCACCAACGCGACCAGCGGCAGTGTGCAGAACCAAAAACTTCGATGCGCCAGCGGCCATAGCGGTGCCCAGAACAGATGCACCGTCAGCCTCGACCAATGCGCCTTGACCGATAATGATCATGGCACCGTCTGGCAGATCACCAACGGTCGAAAGCGCCGCGCGATCAGTGCCGACATGGTCATATTCATACGACAAATTAATCGCTTCTCCGACGACCGCAATCTTAGCGCCATTCAGCCAAGCCTTGCGGATACGTGCATTCAACACAGGGCTTTCAATCTCTGGATTGGTGCCGATCAGCAGGATCATTTCTGCGCTATCGATATCTTCAATCGCAGCATTGCCAACATAACCAGATCGATTTCCGCTCGGCAGTTTGGCATTGTCGACACGGCATTCAACGACACCGCCTTGCCCTTCTATCAGTTTCTTAAGGGAAAATGCCCCCTCTGTGCTGGCCAAATCACCAACCAAACCTGCCACCTTTCTACCAGCCATCGCAACTGCAGCAGCCTTCAACGCCTCATCCCAACCTGCTTTGCGCAACTTGCCGTTCTCACGAATATAAGGCGTGTCCAGACGCTGGCGACGCAGCCCGTCCCAGACGAAACGCGTCTTGTCAGAAATCCATTCTTCGTTCACGCCATCATGGTTGCGTGGCAACAGGCGCATGACTTCGCGACCTTTCGTGTCAACGCGGATGTTGGCACCAAGGGCGTCCATCACATCAATGCTTTCGGTCTTGGTCAATTCCCAAGGGCGGGCGGTGAACGCATAAGGTTTGGACACCAACGCCCCAACGGGACACAGATCAATGATGTTGCCCTGCATATTACTGTCGAGGGTTTCACCCAGATAGCTGGTTATTTCCGAATCTTCGCCGCGACCCGTTTGGCCCATCTGGGAAATACCCGCGACCTCAGTGGTGAATCGGACGCAGCGCGTGCACGAGATACAGCGCGTCATATGGGTTTCAACGAGCGGACCAAGATCAAGATGATCAGACGCGCGTTTGGCTTCACGGTAACGGGAAAAATCGACGCCATAAGCCATCGCTTGGTCTTGCAAATCACACTCTCCGCCTTGGTCGCAAATCGGGCAGTCAAGCGGATGGTTGATCAGTAAAAATTCCATCACGCCCTCACGGGCCTTTTTTACCATCGGTGAATTTGTTTTAACAACAGGGAGTTGGCCTTCGGGACCGGAGCGTAAATCCTTGACCTGCATCGCGCAAGATGCGGCAGGTTTTGGCGGGCCACCAACCACCTCGACCAGACACATCCGGCAGTTACCCGCAATGCTAAGGCGTTCGTGATAACAGAAACGCGGGATTTCAATGCCGGCTTCTTCGCAAGCCTGAATGAGCGTCATAGCGCCAGACACTTCTACTTCGCGGTCGTCGATAATGATCTTTCGCAGATCGGGGTTCGCATCAGACATGGGGCGTGTTCCCTATTCCCGTATGGCTTATCCACCAAGCGGGCCCAAAACAGAGGGACCGCCCTTTCGCCCGCTATCTACCGTGACACTGGGCGGTTTGCCAGCCCGAAACCCACGAAAAGGACTTGGAAATCGTTGCGCAAAACGACGCGGGCGAAGGTGTTAAACCCCGCCCAAGCCCAAGGAATGATGTGACGTTTTTGACTAGCGCAGCAAACGTCCGACCTGCGTGCCTTGGGCAATTTGCGCCCGTGCAACAGTACAATAGGTCACCGCGTCATCCGTGCGAACCCCCAATGCAGTAAGGCGTTCACGGGCAATCGCCTCAAGTCGGTCTTTCTCTGCGCGGTCATCGACGAAGGCGTCGACTTCAGCGTTGGAATAGCCAAGCTGTCGCAGATGTGCCTTAAGCCCGAACAAAAAGTTCAGGCCGCGCAGCAAACGGGCGTCGACATCGCCGCATTTTTCACTCAACTCATACGCCATGCCCGTCGCAATAAGGCCTTCGGTAACACGTTCCACATTGGCGGGATTTGCAGTTGCGGTTGTTGCTATCAACGTCATGCCAAGCACGGCTGCGGTGATCATCTTTTTATGGGTCGTCATGACGCAAGTCTCCAAATCAAACTGAGAGGTCTCAGCAGTTGGGATAGATGTCGGTGGTGCGGCGCTGCTATGCAATAGCGGGGACCTGTTATCGGCTATTGCGGCGGAAATTCACTGGTTTGTACAAAACTTTGTTGTAAAAGTTTGATTACGACTTCAGCGACTTGACGCGAATTTCATCCCAACCGAACGCGCGATCGCTGGGTCCGTTTGTGCGCAGATCATCAAGCCGCACGAGCGCTTCTTCGCGGGTCGGCTGATGGCCTTGCTCAATCCACCACATGACGAAATGCTGCTCGCCCAGAACCTCAAACCATTCAGCTTTGCGATCCATAAACTTGGCGTGGACAGTTTTGTAAACGAACACCTCAAGGCTTGGCAGATCTTCCCAAACGGTCAGGTTGAACACCATCTGCGGATTATCACCGAATGCATTTTCAGTGTTACCAGTTCCGGGTTCACCGGATCCCTCATGCATCCACACAAATCCGGGCATGCGTTTGCCGAGGCCGTTTATCCGGTCAAGGTTGTCCATGAAATCTTTGACCCGTGGATCGTCCGTCGGGGCCAGAAGACGGCCAATGTTGAGTTCAGCAAGCTGCATCAGCGACGCCTCTGATGTGGGCGCTATTGGAACTAGCCAAATGTACGATCATCGCCGTCAGAACTACAGGTGACACAAAAAAGGCAATGAAGCCCACCAGCCATAGAAACGCCTACCCTCCAGCATCTGCACGGGTTGCGGTGAAATAGCACAGTCCTAAAATGGGGAGGACAGCGGGCGTTGCGAAAAAAATAACACCCGACCGTCCAAGCAGGCCCTTTTTGAAAAAATACACCCAATTTACCGAGCGAAAGAGCAGACAACGAAACGCATACCAAAGGAACAAAGAGCAGAAATATGACCATCCGATTAGACCTCCGGCATTTCACTCAGCCGCTACAGGCCCACGTTTATGGGCAATACGATCTTCAATCTCACCGCGGAAGTTTTTGATCAACCCTTGGATAGGCCAAGCAGCGGCATCGCCCAAAGCACAGATTGTGTGGCCTTCGACTTGTTTGGTCACGTCCAGCAGCATGTCGATTTCTTCGACGTCCGCGTCGCCTTTGACCAGACGTTCCATCACCCGCATCATCCAACCGGTGCCTTCGCGACACGGGGTGCATTGGCCGCAAGATTCGTGTTTGTAGAATTTCGCCAAGCGCCAGATCGCTTTGATCACGTCGGTGTCTTTGTCCATCACGATGACGGCGGCAGTGCCAAGGGACGATCCTTTTTCCTTCAACGCATCAAAATCCATGATCGCGTCACGCATGTTTTCGCCGCGCACCATGGGCACGGACGCCCCCCCCGGAATCACGGCCTTAAGGTTGCCCCACCCACCACGGATACCATCGCAGTGCTTTTCGATCAGTTCTTCGAACGGAATGGACATGGATTCTTCAACCACACAGGGGTTGTTCACATGGCCCGAAATCGCGAACAATTTGGTGCCCGCGTTATTGGGGCGCCCAAAGCCCGCGAACCAATCAGACCCACGGCGCAGGATGGTTGGGACCACGGCGATGGATTCCACGTTGTTCACGGTCGTCGGGCAGCCATACAGACCCGCTCCCGCCGGAAAAGGCGGCTTCATCCGTGGCATGCCTTTTTTGCCCTCAAGGGATTCGAGCAAAGCAGTTTCTTCACCGCAAATATACGCCCCAGCCCCGTGGACCAAGTAAATATCGAAATCCCAGCCAGATTTGGACGCGTTCTTGCCGACCATGCCCGCCTCATAACATTCGTCAATAGCAGCCTGCAGCGCTTCTTTTTCACGGATGTATTCGCCACGGATGTAGATGTAGCAGGCGTTTGCGTTCATCGCGAAGGACGCGATCAGGCAGCCCTCAATCAGGGTATGCGGATCGTGGCGCATAATTTCACGGTCTTTGCATGTCCCCGGTTCGGATTCGTCGGCGTTCACCACAAGATAGGATGGCCGTCCGTCGGATTCCTTTGGCATGAATGACCATTTCAGACCGGTCGGGAAACCCGCACCACCACGGCCACGCAGGCCAGACGCCTTCATGTTGTCAATGATCCATTCGCGACCCTTTTTGATGATACCGGCGGTGCCATCCCAATGGCCACGCGCCTGCGCCCCCTTAAGTGTTCGGTCGTGCATCCCGTAAAGGTTGGTGAAAATGCGGTCTTTATCAGCGAGCATCATGAGCCCCTTCCGTCATTAGCAAAGCATCATTTGTTACGCGTCTTTTGCCACAGCTTCCACGTGACGACCAGTGACCAAATGAACGCACCAAGCGAGATCAGGTAGAACAACATTTCGACACGCACGGGTGCGCCGAGCGCGCGGGTCAGTTGCGGCGCAAAAATACTGAGCAGCCCAGCACATGCAATGACGATGGCGGCTTGGCGGCCGAGGTGGGCGGTGTCTTGATCTGGTTGATTGTCCATGGGCCGTTTGTGGCCTGTGCCCGATCAGAAGAAAAGAGGGCGGACGCAAAAGAAAAGGCCCGCGCGGTGCATCCGGCGGGCCTTTGGTATCAATATGTCAGAATCTTACTATCTTTTGGCGCGTTTGGAGAATTCGGTTTCCCCACCTTCTGCCAAGGTTTCCGCCTGTTTGATCCAGTCATCACGCACAATCCGGCCCTTGAATTTGAGGCGGCTATCGACCCATTCGATTTCGGCTTCGCGCCATGCGGCGACCTGATCGAAGTGATAAAAGCCCAACTCGTTGAGGGTCTTTTCGAGGGCCGGACCAACACCCTTGAGCAATTTAAGATCATCCGCCCCACTTCCGCGCGCCGCAGTCAGCGTCGCAGGTTTGCCGTCTGGCGCGACGGGCGCGGTTTGCGATGCGGGTGACTTTACGGCTGTCGCCTTCGTTGCGGCGGGTTTTGCAGTTTTTGCGGTACCTAACGCGGGCTTCGCTGCGGGGTTGGACGCTTTGGCGGATGTAGATCCAACCTTTGCGCCAGCGGGTGCGACGACTGGCGGCGCGGCGGGTGCCGCGCCAGTTGTGGGTTTATTCATCCCTGTTGCGTCGTCTGAACCGGAAGTCGATTGGTCAGCCTCGTCTTCGCCCCAACCCAACCACAACGCGATCCACGTGATGATGGCGACGATCACACCAATGAAAAAGGCCGCGATGCCGCCAAAATTCAGAATGACTAAGGACACGATCAACGCGACGATACCGAACAAGGCAGCGATGGCGAGGATGCCCGTAAACTTAGAGGACGCATTCATTTATTGACCCTTCCAGATTTAAACGCAAAATTTCCTGCATCCGCGCTACAATTGCACAAAGCTTAGCCTTGCGACCCGTCCTTGATAAAGGGGATATTCGCGAAAAACAGTCCAGACGATGCATTTGGACTGCTTTTTGCGGACAATTCACAGATTTAGTCGCGCGTTGCTAGTTTTCGGTGGCAAACGTCGTAGCTTGGGCGATCCAATCGTCACGCTGGATGCGACCGCTAAATTTCAGGCGGTTGTCGACCCAGCTTACTTCGTTGTCCGTCCATTTGGCGATCTGGCCGAAATGCCAGAATCCAATTTCGTTCAGCATTGTTTCGAGTTTCGGACCAACACCGCTGATACGTTTGAGATCGTCCGCATCGGATTGGCGGGGTGCGGTCATCGTGTGCGGTTTGGCTTGTGCGGCGGAAACCAGAGCGGCTGGGGCCTGCGTCACAGCTACCTTCGCCGTAGAGAAGGTTTTGCCACTGGTTTGGATTTACCGACAGGCTTCGCCGCGGATGTCGCCTTGGCTTGTTGTTTGGCGGCAGGCAACGTGTTGCCGGACGTCGGACCCGCCGGGCCAGACATTTGCCACGGCGCCAGTAGCGGCACTTCGGTACCATCAATACGTTTGATGGTATCGCCGATGTCATGGGCCAATTGCACGGATGCGTTGTGCGGGTTCTTGCCAGCCTCATAGTCAGTAAGCGTCGTCAAACCACTAAGCGGTTCAGCGGCATAGCGGCCATTTTGCGGACCGGGCAGCGGTACTTCACCGCGCGCCAACGCGTCAATCAATTCACCCATTCTGGCCGCCGTCAGGTCTTCGTAGTAATCCTTGCCGATCTGGGCCATGGGCGCGTTTGAACATGAACCAAGGCATTCGACTTCTTCCCAAGAAAACTTGCCATCCGCAGATACTTCATGGGGGTTTTTGGCGATCTTGTCTTGGCACACAGCGACTAGATCTTCGGCGCCACAGATCATGCAGGACGTTGTGCCGCAAACCTGAATGTGAGCAACTGACCCGACGGGCTGAAGCTGGAACATGAAATAGAACGACGCCACCTCCAAAGCGCGCATAAACGCGAGGCCGAGCATGTCGGCGACGCCTTCAATGGCGGGGCGCGTTAGCCAGCCTTCCTGTTCCTGCGCACGCCAGAGCAGCGGGATAATCGCGCTCGCCTGTCGGCCTTCGGGATATTTGGTGATCTGCGCATTCGCCCACGCAAGGTTGTCGGGCGTAAAGGCAAAGCTGGCGGGTTGGTCAAGGTGGAGACGTCTAAGCATTGGCACAAGATCCTGAGGTCAGTCGGAAGCCGTTGGCAGTGGGTTCACTTTCGCCAGCAAGCACGAGGTATTGGTTTATTATCAACAGCTTGTCACGATCAAAGCCGGTTTGGATCGCAATAGGGACAGCTTCGGCGGTTGTTTCAATCGCGCAGCCCGCATCGGTGACTGCGGTTTTAAAAAGGGCGACGTCTGCAGCACTTACGCCATCAGGTAATGTCTGGCCGCCAAACCCGTCACAGCCAGCGACGAGAGCGCCGGTCAGGATGAGGGCTGCGTATTTCACCCGCAAACCTCATTGGTGAGCGACATGTTTCCGTCTGCCCCAAGCCCGATAAGGCCAGCAGCATACATGGTCGCTATAACGGACATGGTGTCTTCTTCGGTCAGACCTGATGCGGCCAAAACAGCGTCGCCGTTTTCCGGCGTAACGGTGCAACCTGCGTCTTCAATCGCCTTGGTCATCGCCGCGACGGACACATCATCAGCGTCTAGGGCGAAGCCTGGGCTGGCAAGCAGGGCAAAGGACACGATCACAGCGCGCATCACGATACACCACCGCCGACTGCTGCTGTTGTGATGGCGACGAACATCGCCATTGGCAGCAACTGCGTGCCCAGTCCAGAGAGAAGGAACAGCGGGACAACGATCACCGCAATCATCGGTCAATCTCCCCGAACACAACGTCGATCGATCCGATGATGGCCGCGACATCCGCCAGCTGGTGCTTTGTCGCCATGAAATCCATCGCCTGAAGGTGCAAGAAACCCGGTGCGCGGATTTTGGCGCGGTAGGGCTTGTTTGATCCATCTGCCACAAGAAACACGCCGAATTCGCCTTTTGGGGCTTCGACGCAGGCATAGGTTTCGCCAGCGGGGACGTGGAACCCTTCGGTATACAATTTGAAATGGTGGATCAACGCTTCCATGGATGTCTTCATTTCACCACGGGTGGGCGGCGTCAGCTTGCCAGACGCCATGATCGGGCCCTGCCCGTCCGGTTCGCGAAGTTTGACAATGGCTTGGCGGATGATCGACACAGATTGACGCATTTCTTCCATGCGGCACAGGTAACGGTCATAACAATCGCCATTTTTGCCCACGGGAATCTGGAATTCAAATTCGTCATAACATTCATAGGGTTGCGCGCGGCGCAAATCCCACGCAAGGCCGGACCCCCGCGCCATGACACCCGAAAATCCCCAGTCGAGGATATCTTGTTCATTGACCACACCAATGTCGACGTTGCGCTGCTTAAAGATGCGATTTTCGGTGAGCAGTTCGTCCACGTCGACCATGAATTTGGTCATGAACTGGTCGGCCCAAGCTTCAATATCCGTAATCAGTCCTGCGGGCAGGTCTTGGTGCACCCCGCCTGGGCGAAAATAGGCAGCGTGCAGCCGCGCGCCGCTGGCACGTTCGGAAAATACCATGAGCTGTTCGCGTTCTTCAAAACCCCACACTGGCGGGGTCAAGGCGCCGACGTCCATCGCTTGTGTGGTGACATTAAGAAGGTGGGATAGAATGCGGCCGATTTCGCAAAACAGCACACGGATCAGGGACGCGCGGCGCGGGACGACTGTGCCTGTTAGCTGTTCAATCGCCAGACACCAAGCATGTTCCTGATTCATTGGCGACACGTAATCGAGACGGTCAAAATACGGGAGGTTTTGCAGATAGGTACGCGATTCCATCAGCTTTTCAGTGCCACGGTGCAGCAGGCCGATGTGGGGGTCGCAACGCTCCACGATTTCGCCGTCGAGTTCGAGCACGAGACGCAAAACCCCATGCGCCGCAGGGTGCTGTGGGCCGAAGTTGATGTTGAAATTGCGGATCTGCTGTTCGCTGGTCGCAGCATCAGTGGACCCATCGTCGTAGGTATTGGTGCGGATGTCGCCGTCCATCATTTGTCGATCCCCGGAATTGTGATTTTGTCACGAAACGCCATGACCCAAAGCAGCACAAAAATGCCGAACGGGATCAGCGCAATCAGTGCGGCCCATTGTGGTAACCGATAGTTCGGAACCATCTGCCAAAGTGGGACAACAAACAGGACACCAAAGACAATATACCAACCCATTATTTCACCTCGTCTTTTGCTTTGTCATCACCCGGCAGAATATACTGCGCGCCTTCCCATGGGGACATGAAATCGAACTGGCGGTATTCCTGAACCAGCGACACAGGTTCGTAGACGACGCGTTTTTGCACTTCGTCATAGCGGACTTCTGTATAGCCGGTTGTCGGGAAATCCTTGCGCAACGGATAGCCGCGAAAGCCGTAGTCGGTGAGGATGCGGCGTAGGTCAGGGTGGCCTTTGAAGATGATACCGAACATGTCGAACACTTCGCGTTCAAACCAGTTTGCCGACTTATGCACATCAGTGATCGACGCGACCATTTCGTCGCTCCGGACCTTAGCGCGCAGGCGGATACGGTGATTTTGGTACATCGACAAGAAATGATAGACCACATCAAAGCGTTTATCGCGCCCTGGGTAGTCGACGGCGGTGATATCAACCAGCGACGAAAACTTGCACGCGCTGTCGACCTTTAGAAATTCGATGAACACCGCAAGATTGGCAGGGGCGACATTAACCGTAAGCTCACCACCCGTCACGTCCCACGACAGCACGCAATCGGGGCGTTTCATTTCGATATGTATGCCAAGTTCATTCAGGGCTTCGATTTGGTTTTCAGTGCGGGCATCAGACATATCGTTACCTTACAATCGTGCCGGTACGGCGCATTTTGCGTTGCAGTTGCAGGATGCCGTACAGCAGTGCTTCGGCGGTGGGGGGGCAACCGGGGACGTAGATATCCACAGGCACAATGCGGTCACAGCCGCGCACCACAGAATAGGAATAGTGATAATAGCCGCCGCCGTTTGCGCAGCTGCCCATCGAAATCACGTAGCGTGGTTCGGGCATCTGGTCGTAGACCTTGCGCAGGGCGGGCGCCATTTTGTTGGTTAGCGTTCCGGCGACGATCATCACGTCGGACTGGCGCGGGGACGCACGCGGCGCGATGCCGAAGCGTTCCGCGTCATAGCGCGGCATGGATGTGTGCATCATTTCAACGGCGCAGCAGGCAAGACCGAATGTCATCCAGTGCAAAGAGCCGGTTCTGGCCCAATTGATCAGATCGGCGGACGACGTGACGAGGAAACCCTTGTCCGTCAGTTCGTGATTGAGGTCTTGGGTCGCGACGTCGCGGTCAAACCCAGCGGTGTTATCGCCAACAGCTACTCCCATTCGAGTGCCCCTTTTTTCCATTCGTATGCAAAGCCGACCGTCAGCACAGCCAAGAAAATCATCATCGACCAGAACCCAACCATTGAAATTTCACCGAACGCCACGGCCCATGGGAACAGGAACGCGATCTCTAGGTCAAAGATAATGAACAAGATCGCCACAAGGTAGAAGCGCACGTCGAATTTCATGCGCGCATCGTCGAACGCGTTGAACCCACATTCGTAGGCCGATACTTTTTCAGGGTCCGGATTGCGCACGGCCAGAATGACCGCTGCAAGGATCAGCACAGCGCCAAGCACGATGGCCAGGCCAAGAAAAATGATGATTGGCAGGTATTCTCTGAGCATCTCGTCCACGCGCGGTCACTCCAACTTTGGCGGGCGCACGTTGGCACGCCCTTTGTCACCTCCGCGTTTACCGCCCGCGCGTGAGGGGGTCAACGGGCACAACGCCGCGATATGGGGGCGAATTGCCGCTGATTGTCGGATTTAGGTCAGCGCGCCCGGTTTCAGGCTACCCCCAAGGCGGGATGGACTTGTCGAAAAACGCGGTGATGCCCTGATGGGCCTCTGGGTGTTCCCAGCGTTTCACCAGCGCTTTGATCGATGCATCGAGGGTGGTTTTGGTGGGTGCCTGGCCCAAGACAAGCACCATGGCTTTCGCTTCGGCCACGGCAGCGGGGGCGCATTTCAGGTAGGCGATGACTTCAGTTTCCACTGCTGCGTCAAGGCCTTGCGATGTGGTGAGTGTAGACACGATGCCCAGACGCTGGGCCTCAAACGCGTCGAACGGTCGGCTCGACATGAACACCTGCCGCGCGTTACCGCCACCCATGCGGGCCACTACGAAAGGGCCGATGGTTGCGGGAATCAGGCCGAGTTTGGTTTCCGTAAGGCCAAACATCGCAGTGTCTGCAGCGAAGACCTTGTCGCACACACAACACAACCCGACGCCACCGCCAAGTGCAGTGCCATGAACCCGCGCGATCAGCGGTTTGGACAGGCTGTTTAAGATGCCAAGCATATCGGCAAGTTTGCGCGCCTCTTCCGCGCGGGTAGCGCTGTCGGCGGCGATTTGCGCCTTCATCCAACCCAAATCGCCGCCCGCACAAAAACTGCGCCCCTGCCCCGCCAGAACCACGACACGCACCGCGGCATCCCCGTCAAGACGTGCCGCCACCTGCGTCAAGTCATCAATCATCTGGCCCGACATGGCGTTGTGTTTTTCAGGCCGGTTCAGCGTCAGCATCGCCACACCGCGCGGGTCCACGTCTAGGGTGATCGTTTCAAACATCGCTGGTCCCTCGCATTGCGCGCGCCTGTGCTGCAGCAGCGTCAATTACGGGCAGATCCAGCCCGGTGTCGTAGCCCATTGCGGCCAAGTGACGGGCGGTTGTTTCTGTCGCGACATTACCCGATGCACCGGGTGCATAGGGGCAGCCACCAAGACCACCCACAGACGTGTCAAACACCCGCAGGCCAAGGGCAATTGACACGTCGATATTGGCCAAGGCGCGGCCCCCTGTGTCGTGGTAATGCCCAGCCAGATCACGCGCTGGCGCCACGTCCAATACCGCGCCGAGCATGGTTTGGATGCTGTCAGGCGTCCCTGCCCCGATGGTGTCACCAAGGCTGACCGCGTAACAGCCCATGTCGCGCAATTGTCGCACGACATACGCCACCTGCGCGGGGTCTGTGGGGCCATCAAACGGGCAAGAAACGATGCACGATACATAACCGCGCACTGGGATATTAAGCGCTTTTGCAGCCGATGTGATGTCACGGAAACGGGCCAGACTTTGGGCAATCGTGGCATTAAGATTGGCGCGCGAAAACCCTTCAGAGGCTGAGGCGAACACCGCAACCTCATCCACTTTGGCGGCGAGCGCATCATCAAACCCGCGCAAATTGGGCGTCAGTGCTGTGTAACGGACGTTTTCAACGCGCTTGATTCCCACCAAAACTTGCGCACTACCCGCCATCTGCGGCACCCATCTGGGGCTGACGAAACTGGCACATTCGATGTGGCGCAGACCAGACTTCGAAAGGGTGTCAACGAGTGCGATTTTTTCCGCCACTGGAATGTCGCGGGGTTCGTTTTGCAAACCATCACGGGGGCCGACCTCAAACAGTTCAATCTTTGTCGGCATCTAGGACCTCCAACGATATCAGCGCGATACCCGCCTGCACTTGGCTGCCCGGCACCGCATGGATCGCGGCAATTTTGCCCGCACGCGGCGCGCGCAATACATGTTCCATTTTCATCGCCTCAAGCACCGCAAGACGATCACCTTCCTGCACATCATCGCCCACGGCAACCGATATATCGCGCAACATTCCGGGCATCGGCGTTAGCACAGTGTCGCCCCCCTGTGAGGCGCTGGCCCGATCCAACGGGTCGGGCTGCGTAAAGGTGATTGGTGCTGCGCCAAACAGCGTCACAACGCGCCCCGCAAGATGCTGTGGGCGCGCCTTTTGCCCATCAAGCCGCCAGATATTGCCCAGCCTTCGCACGTCCACGACATGTCCTGCTCCCGTACAAGTCGCATGATCAGGCCTGTGGATGGTCAGAGCCACGACAGTGGCA
Source organism: Octadecabacter antarcticus 307 (assembly GCF_000155675.2). GTDB lineage: Bacteria > Pseudomonadota > Alphaproteobacteria > Rhodobacterales > Rhodobacteraceae > Octadecabacter > Octadecabacter antarcticus. Next base: position 2,092,536 of record NC_020911.1, on the reverse strand, counting down.
CCCACGTCGATGGACCATGTCAGCGGCGCATGCAGCGCAAAACCAGTCGCGCCGCCGTGCCGCGCCATCACACCACTAAGCGCAAGGGCGGCCTGTGCCAGATCGGACGGCGTCGGGTTGGGCGCTGCGGTGAGCCCGTCAAGATTGCGCGCGATCAGCCCCGTATCTACGCGGCCCGCCGCAAAATCCGCGTTGGTCGCGAGGGCTGTCAGAAAACCCAAATTCGTCACCGTGCCTGCGACCTGCGTGGCCGCGAGACCCTTGGTTAGCATCGCAAGGGCAGCCGCGCGGTCAGGTCCATGAACGATCACTTTCGCGATCATCGGGTCGTAGTGTGGGGTGATCTCATCTCCTGCCTCAACACCAGTATCGGCGCGAACAGTATCGGGGAACGTCAGATGTGTCAGTCGGCCAATCGCGGGTAGAAAACCCTGCGTGGCATCTTCGGCGTACAGCCGTGCTTCAAACGCATGACCTTGAATTTTAACGTCTTCTTGACGCATCGGCAGGGTTTCACCGCCTGCAACGCGCAACTGCCAATCCACCAGATCGATGCCTGTGATGGCTTCAGTGATGGGGTGTTCGACCTGCAGGCGGGTGTTCATTTCCATAAACCAAAACCCGTCCGTGCGTAGCGGACCAGACCCATCAACGATGAATTCGACAGTGCCCGCGCCGCTATACCCAATCGCTTTTGCAGCTTTGACGGCCGCAGCACCCATGGCGTCGCGCACCGCGTCGGTCATCCCCGGCGCGGGGGCTTCTTCGATGACTTTTTGGTGGCGGCGTTGCAGCGAACAGTCGCGTTCAAACAGGTGAACAGCCTGCACGCCGTCACCAAAAATCTGCACCTCAATATGGCGCGGCGCGGTGATAAATTTCTCAATCAAGACCGCGTCGTTGCCAAAAGCGTTTCGGCTTTCGGCGCGCGCAGAGGCGAGTTGTTCATCGAAATCCAGCGCTGTTTCTGCCAGCCGCATCCCCTTGCCACCGCCCCCCGCGACGGCCTTAATCATCACTGGATAGCCGATTTTGTCGGCTTCACCGCGCAGCAGATCATCGTCCTGTTCCGTCCCATGATAGCCCGGCACGACAGGAACACCTGCCTTTATCATCAATGCTTTAGCACGGTCTTTCAGGCCCATCGCGCGGATTGCATCAGCGCTGGGGCCCACAAAAATCAGCCCCGCCGCGGTGACAGCGTCTACGAAGTCGGGGTTCTCTGACAAGAACCCGTAGCCGGGGTGGATTGCGTCAGCGCCCATGTCGCGCGCAGCTTGAATAATCCGATCACCGCGCAGGTAACTGTCAATCGGGGACGCACCACCGATGTGCACGGCTTGATCCGCCAAGCGCACGTGGCGCGCCTGTGCATCAGCGTCGGAATAGACCGCGACGCACGCGATGCCACGGGTCTTCGCAGTTGCCATGATCCGGCACGCAATTTCGCCCCTGTTCGCTATGAGAAGTTTTGTGATCATGTGTCGGGGTCCGCATCTACGACAGAATATTTGCGATAGCGGTGGCGATAGATCAGGTTTGGGCGATCCGCGTCGACCAGATAAAACAAGATGCCAACGTTCGCTAGAGTTTCAAACAACGTGATAAGGTTTCCGTCATTGCCCAATCCACGCGCCAAAGCGAAGATCGTCAAAGCCGCTGAAATCGCGGCCATAATCACCGCCCAAGGCGCGCGAATTGCCAGCCCAAGACCGACAAGAAGTGGCCAGATGGAATTGAGAATCGCAGTTGTTGGTCCCAACCCATACGTCAGCGACAGGTAAAGTCTAAGCACTGCGATGGCGATAAAATAAACGACGATCGCCCACAGCAGCGGGCCAAGCGCGCCCTTAGAATGCGCACGGGCCTGTTCTGGCGATACGGGCACCCATGGGATACCTGAATAGAAATCGCCGCGTTTCTTTCTGTCGGTCATTGGTGAGCCTTTAATATCAGGTCAAAATTACATACGAAACACGCCGAAACGTGTTTTTTCAATGGGTGCGTTTAGGGCGGCGCGAAGGGACAAGGCCAGCACCGCGCGGCTATCGCGTGGGTCGATGATGCCGTCATCCCACAGCCGCGCAGAGGCATAAAGCGGATGCGATTGTTCTTCGAATTGGTCAATAACGGGCTGTTTGTATTGCTTTTCTTCGATCTCAGGCCAAGGTGTACCAGCGCGATCCATGGCGTCGCGCTTCACGGATGCAAGCACCCCTGCGGCCTGTTCACCACCCATGACTGCGGTGCGTGATGTCGGCCACGACCAGATGAAGTTCGGGCTGTAAGCCCTTCCCGACATGCCATAATTTCCCGCACCAAAGCTGCCGCCAATTATCATAGTGATTTTGGGGACCGACGTGGTCGCCACGGCGGTGACCATCTTGGCCCCGTGACGGGCGATGCCTTCGTTTTCGTATTGTCGCCCGACCATAAAACCAGTGATGTTTTGCAGAAAGATGAGGGGGGTTTTCCTTTGTGAACAGAGTTCAATGAAATGTGCGCCTTTCTGGGCAGCTTCAGAAAACAAGACACCATTGTTGGCGATGATACCGACCTGCATGCCTTCGATCCAGGCAAAACCTGTCACAAGGGTTTCGCCAAAACGGGCTTTGAATTCATCAAATTGTGACCCATCCACGACACGTAGGATGATCTCGCGGATATCAAACGGCGTTTTGAGGTCAGACGGGATAAGATTAAAAAAGTCCTGTTCAGACTTGATTGGCGGGTCGAATTTATGCGGTTTGTGCGTTTTTTCAGACTGCATTTTTGCATTTTGCACAATCTGCCTGACGAGTGCCAGCGCGTGTGTGTCGTCTTCCGCAAGGTAGTCGGCCACGCCGGACAGCCGCGTGTGAACGTCACCACCGCCCAAGTCTTCGGCGGACACGATTTCGCCAGTTGCGGCCTTAACCAGTGGCGGTCCCGCAAGGAAAATTGTGCCTTGGTCGCGCACGATGACGGATACATCAGCCATGGCTGGCACATAGGCGCCGCCTGCGGTGCAACTGCCCATAACGGCGGCGATTTGCACAATGCCAGCGGCGGACATGCGAGCCTGATTGTAGAAAATGCGGCCAAAGTGGTCGCGGTCAGGGAACACTTCGTCTTGGTTTGGCAGGTTCGCGCCGCCAGAATCAACCAGATAAATGCAGGGCAAGCGGCATTGTTCAGCGATTTCTTGCGCGCGCAGATGCTTCTTGACCGTGATCGGGTAGTAGGTGCCGCCTTTGACGGTGGCGTCGTTGCAGACCACCATGACATGTTGACCGTGGATCAATCCGATACCTGCGATCAGACCGCCGCACGGTGCAGCATCGTCGTACATGCCGTGGCCCGCAGTCGCGCCAATTTCGAGGAACTGCGATCCGACATCGAGCAGATTTGCCACGCGATCACGGGGCAACATTTTGCCGCGTGACACATGGCGGGCGCGGGATTTTTCACCCCCACCGGCAGCCGCGTGCGCGGCGGCTTTGCGAACCAGTTCAAGAGCCGCGATGTGGGCGGCTTGGGATGAAGTATCAGTCATTCGCGCATACCTTCGCCCAAGAACCGCAGATAAATCGTGCGTTTGGCCGTAAGATCAAGCAGGCAGGATGCACCTGCGATTTGGCGCATTGATCCGCCCCCCCACATGGCATATTCCAGCGCGCACTGCGCGTCGCGCAGCGGGATCCAAGCGCGTTGTGCGTCGCGCAGGGCGTCGGCGCGGTTGGCAAATTCGGGGAAGAACTCCGCATCTTCGGCGTCCAAGCGGCGCATACCGTCCATCATCGGACCGTAATCACGATTGAGAAGGCGGTCCCATGCTTCGTATTCGGCCAATGTGCAGAACATCATGCCGACGGTCGTATAGCCGTGGGTTTCGGTTTCCATGCAGACCGTGGCCCCCTGCCCGACGCAAGCACCCGCCTCGGCGCTGTCTTCGGCACCGTCAAAACAGGTTGCGGTGACGTCCATGTAGCGCATCAGTTCGGCCACGGTGGGTTGCAGTTCCGCGGTGGCGCTGAGCGGCGCAAACAGCAGAAAAAGTGTCAAGGTGCGGATCATAGGTGGTTCTCCAAGAACAGCGTTTGTTGTGCGGTCAGGCGCATCATGCAGGCGACTGACGCTGGCCCACCACCCGTGCCACCGCCCCATTGTACCATTTCCCAATCACAGGCGGTATCGCGATAAACGATCCAACCGCGCTGGATGTCTTGATAGGCAGCATTCAGGCGGTCGTCCAATTGTTGCCATTCCGATGAAATGCACATGCCAATACCGACAGTTGAGCTGCCCGCATCAGTTTGAATGCAGGCATCAACCACTTGCCCGATACAGGTGGCGCAGTCGGCTTCGCCGGTGCCATCAAGGCAGCTACTGCGGATTTTGGGTTCATAATCAATGTTCTGCGCAAATGCAGGCGGGCCATATCCGATGAGGGCGATCAAGGTGGCAATCAGCGGGGATTTCATTGCTCTGCCCTTGCTAGGTCTGCAACCAGATCGGCGGCAACAAATTCCAAGGCGGTGCGCCAGTGGATTTTGATCAGACGACCAACGGGATCATCGCCCGCCGCTGCGACCTCTTCACATAGCGTCAGGCCATCGCCGTAAAGTCCGCCCGTTCCGTTGCGCCCCTCAGCGATTACAGCCTCGGCGCGGCGACTGACATGAGATTGCCAAAACACAAGGTCTTCAGCGTGGGAAGCAGCACGGCGATCAAACAGCATGTAGCCCAGCGCATCACAGGACTGTCCCATGGGGATGTGGCGTTCGCCGCAGATGATCGGGCCGATCATATCCAGCGTTGAATTGTCGGGTTTTTTGATCATCAACTGGATGAAGCAGGCTTCAAACGCCAAGACATCGCCTTTGAGGAGGGCAACGCTCTGTGCGTGACCCGACGATGCCAAACAGGTAAGCGCGAGCGTATATGCAACGCTGCGCAAGTTAGCGCCTATCGTTGGGGCTGACGTTGACACCGTTCGCCAGTTCACGGTGGCCATCAGTTGTTCACCATCTCAAATAGGCAGTGTTTGTTGTGCCGAGAGTGATACGGGACCATCATACCACAAGGACCTCTCTATAGAGGGAGGCCAAGTGACCAATTATGATCGCGATGATGAGGGGGAGCATCACAAGCAAGATCGGCGACACCAAAAGCCCCCATGCCCCAAACAGAAGCTGGATCAGGCCCATCGCAGCTGCGACGGTCACAAGGAAAACAACGAGACACAAAGCCGCAATACCAATTTGAAAGGCAATCGTTTTGATAAATCCAAAGCGGTGTGCCAAACGCAGGCGCTGCTTGCATCCCAGACAGTGCGTGTGTGCATTGACAGGTCCCTGTGCAAACCCGCCTTTGAACGTCATTCCCAACGCGAGGACATGTTGTATCGCCTGGCACGTTGGGCATTTAAAGTAGTAAAGACGACGGTAAAACGCGAGGATCATTGGCGCACCGACGCAGCGGACGTCGTTGTCACACCATCGCCCCCATCAATTCGCGCCCGATCAACATGCGCCTGATTTCAGACGTGCCCGCACCGATTTCCATCAGTTTGGCGTCGCGAAACAGCCGCGCAACGGGGGCGTCAGCCATAAAGCCCGCCCCGCCCAGTGCTTGCACGGCTTGATGCGCCTGCACCATCGCCTGTTCGGAGGCGTAAAGACAGCATGCGGCGGCGTCCGCACGGGTGACGGTGCCTTTGTCGCAGGCTTTGGCGACCTCGTAGACATAGGCACGCGCGGAATTCAGGGCGGTGTACATATCCGCCACCTTACCCCGCATAAGTTGGAAATTACCGATTGGTTCGCCAAATTGTTTGCGCTGCGCAATGTAGGGCATCACTTCGTCGAGACAGGCCGCCATAATGCCCAGACCTATGCCCGCCAGCACGACCCGTTCGTAATCTAGGCCAGACATCAACACGCGCACGCCGCGACCTTCTTCCCCCAGAACATTGTCGAACGGCACCTGCACATCGTCAAAGACCAGTTCTGCGGTGTTGGACCCACGCATGCCGAGCTTGTCAAAATGCGCCGATGTGGTGAAGCCAATCATTGATTTTTCAATCAAAAACGCAGTGATTCCCCTAGACCCCGCTGACGGATCAGTTTTGGCGTAAACGACCAAGGTGTCGGCCTCTGCACCATTCGTGATCCAGTATTTGGTGCCGTTGAGAACGTAGTGATCATTGCGGCGTTCTGCCCTAAGGGACATCGACACCACGTCCGATCCGGCACCGGCTTCCGACATCGCCAGCGCACCGACGTGATCACCGGAGACGAGGCGTGGCAGGTATTGGGATTTTTGCGCCTCGGTGCCGTTCAGTTTAATCTGGTTTACGCACAGGTTTGAATGCGCCCCGTAAGACAGCGCGACAGACGCCGATCCGCGTGCGATTTCTTCGACGGCTACAGTGTGGGCCAGATATGACATGCCGGCGCCGCCATAGGTTTCATCTACCGTCACACCAAGCAAACCAAGATCGCCCATTTCGCGCCAAAGCGCTGTCGGGAACAGGTTGTCGCGATCAATCTGCGCGGCCATCGGTTTCAACCGTGTCTGTGCCCACGGGTGCACCATGTCACGCAGGGCGGTCACATCATCGCCAAGATCAAAGGTCATTGAGGCAGTAAACATGGTATTTCCAAATTTATTGAACGCTTGTTCAATAATATGCCCTGCGGTAGCTGCCGCGTCAATCCCGCGGTCTCAATATTGGCGCGACATGGCCTTGTCATTGCTTTGCACCGAAACTGAGACACTATGACCGCAATATTGGTGGCAAAACCCATATCTTTGAAGATATGGGTCATATTATGCAGATATTTTCAAGTGCTGCTGTACGTGGCGTCACGTCTGATATCTTCGCACGTCTGTGGCCAACCGTCCTTAGAGCCATAACTGGCCAAAGGTATAGGTTCGTTTTCAAACAGGATTGCCCCAGCCACAAAATTAGCGTTTGGGTAATTGGTGCAGGACATTTTAGAAATCATAGACGAAGCGCTTGCGGGCAAGGGACTGTCTGCGGCTGCGGCGTCGCGGCTTGCCGTGGGCAATCCTTCGCTAATCAAAAACATGCGCACCGAAACAGGCAAGCCAAAACGGTTCAACGCACAAGCCTTGCGTCAGCTAGCAGACGTGTTGGATCTGGAATTTTATTTCGGCGAGCCCCGAACGCAGACAATCGTTCGTCTGCCAGCCGGATTTGCCGAGCGAACGGTCGAACCCCTAGCCACCGCGACAGCCCGCCAAGAGGCGCTTGAGATGGGGTTTCTGCCGATCCCCTATCACAGCGCCGCACAACCTAATTTTCGCGGCACAGCACCCGTGGCGCTGGCGCGGCAATGGCTAACAGCCAGCGAATTGGTGGCGGAATCACTTTCGTTTCTGCCGGTAGTGACAGATGACATGGTGCCAACATTGACAGTCGGTGCATTGGCGCTGCTGGACTCGTCAGATGTGGAACCGCGCGGCGACGGCATTTGGGCCTTGGCGTTAAAAGGCCGCTACATGTTCGCCCGCATTCAGCGCCCGTCACCGGACATGCTGGTTCTTAAGGCGGACAAACCCAACCATCCCGTGCAGGTTTTCAAAGGCGTTGAATTGCGCGCGCTTAAGGTGCTGGGCAAAGTGGTCTGGATCGCCCAGCAGCCCCAGTAATCATTCCCCTGTGATCAATTATCGACTTGGTTTTGCCAAACTGCGCCGACCTCGGAACGGATAATCCCCGCGATCTGTGTGCAATCGTCTATCGAAAATGTCAGCGGCAGGCGCATATCGATGATCCCTGTCAAAATGCGATCACTTTTCGGCATGCGGTCAGACGGGGCATAGCGCCAACTGTCATAGCGCGATGTGAAACCGCTCGGCTCTGCGCCGCCGAACCATTTCAGTTCAACGCCGCGCGTGCGGCAGCGCTTGATCACTTCTTGCACGGCGAAAGGCGCCCAATCGAGAAGCAGAAATTGGAACGACGACGCAACAAAGTCCTCGCGCGCTGGACGGTCTATCAGCTGCAGACCGCCCGTGTCGCGCAAACCGGTTTCCATCGACCGGTATAGCGCGTTCCAACGGGCACATTGTGCTTGCAGATCAGCCAGTTGCGGGCGTAAAATGGCCGCCCTTAGGTTGTCCATCCGGCCTGAAATATTGGGGGTTTGGTATTTGATTTGGGCAAATGCCTCGGGCGGTGGTGCAGCGCGGTGGCGGTCAAACAGCATGTAGCTGCCCGACAGCATGATCGCACGGGCCATACCGTCCGCATCATCACTGATCAGCAAACCGCCCTCGCCCGAATTGACGTGTTTATAGGTCTGGGTGGAATAGCAGCCGAATTTGCCAAAGCGTCCGGACGGCGTGCCGTTCCAATGGGCGCCCATAGTGTGGGCACAGTCTTCGATCACGGTGACTTGGGCCGCATCACACAACGCCATCAGCGCATCCATGTCACAGATATGGCCGCGCATGTGCGACAGCAGCAGCACCGACGATTGGTCCAATTTGGCCGCTAAGTCATCAAGATCAATGACCAAATCTTCGGTCACACCAACAAAAATCGGCGTGGCCCCAACGGCCGCAATGGCACCAGGAACGGGCGCAAGGGTGAACGCGTTGGTCAACACCTTGTCGCCGTGCCCGACACCGCAAGCGCGCAACGCGGTGGTCATCGCATAGCCCCCCGACGCCACAGCGAGGCAATATTTCGCCCCCGTGAGTGCTGCAAATTCTTCTTCCAGCAACGCGGCCTGTGCGATTTCGTCGCCAGATGTATTGTATCGGTGTAGACGCCCGTGGTTCAGGACCGCCAACGCCGCATCAATACCCTCCTGCGGGATCGGTTCCTGCTGGGTAAAACTGCCGCGGAATATGTCACTAGATTTCTCACTCATGATCCGTTTGTGCGTCTGTGTTGCCCACCCGTCAATGGCGATTGCGACGCACCCATCAATAGATTCACGATTTCAGGCAGGTCTTCGTAGCGATCCAGCAGCGCCTCGGGCTGCAACGCGGCCATGTCTTCACCCGACGGTCCAAACGTCACAAGGATCGATGGCACGCCAGCGGCTTTGGCAGTGTTGCGGTCCGTCGCAGTGTCGCCCACCAGACAGGTTAGCGCCGGATTGCCACCCGCGCGCCGCGCCGCTTCGAACAGATGTTCCGGATCAGGCTTTTTAACCGACAGCGTGTCAGCGCCCACCAGTGACGCGAATGCGTCTCGCACACCAAGGCGACGCATCAATTCTTCGGCCAGCCCTTCGGGTTTATTGGTGGCGATCCCAACGCCGTAGCCGCGCGATTTCAAGGCCTCAACTGCATCCATCGCACCGGGGTACATCACCGTATGGTGGTCGATGTCTTGGGCATAGGCATCCAGCAAGACCTGATATTGGCCAGAAATGTCATCCTCGCCAAACCCATCAACACGGCTAAACCCAAGTGTCAGCATCGCCCGCCCGCCGCGCAACGCCGTGCGCGCATCCTTGGCCGGATCAAGCAGCGCACCAAGGCCAAGGCCCCGGAAACACACGTTCGCCGCAGCAATCAGATCGCCGGACGTATCCGCCAATGTGCCATCAAGATCGAAAATAACCGTTTTCATACTGGACCCCTACAGTTTGGCGACCTCTGTAACCCAGCGACATGGGATGTGAAGCCCCCAAGCGGGTCGCACCCTTGCGAAATCGGCCTTTGCGCGTATGAAGGTGAAAAAACAACACAGGTGGGGCGCAATGACAGTCGCTTTGATTATTTTGGCCGCAGGCAAAGGCACTCGGATGATGTCCGACATTCCCAAGGTCCTGCATGAGGTCGCGGGCGGGTCTTTGCTGGTCCACGCGATGATGTCTGGATCTAACCTTGAACCGGAACGCACAGTCGTCGTCGCAGGCTACGGGGCTGACGCTGTTGGAGCCGTGGCGCAGGCCTTTGACGAGGACGCGATTGTCGTGATCCAACAGGAACAGTTGGGGACGGGCCACGCTGTGCTGCAGGCGCGCGCGGCTTTGGTCGATTTTGACGGAGACGTGATTATCCTGTACGGTGACACTCCGTTCATTCAGCCCGAAACACTGGACGCGATGCTGGCCGCACGTAAAGCCAGTGACGTGGTTGTTCTAGGGTTTAAGGCCGCTGATCCAGGTCGCTACGGGCGGTTGGTGATGACTGGAGACACGTTAGAACGGATCGTGGAATTCAAAGATTCATCGAACGAAGAACGCGCGATAAGCCTATGTAATTCTGGTGTTATTGCCGCCAGATCGGATGTGCTGTTTGATCTATTGGATGCTGTTTCGAACGACAACGCGGCGGGTGAATATTACCTAACCGATATTATTGGCATTGCCCGTGCCAAGGATCTGTCTGCTACCGTTGTGCGCTGCGATGAGGCTGAGACGATGGGCGTCAATTCCCGCACGGAACTGGCAGACGCTGAGGCGGCGTTTCAGGGTCGCGCACGCAAAGACGCAATGGCGAACGGCGTGTCATTGCGCGCACCCGACACGGTCTATTTCAGCTTTGATACCTATATTGGGCCGGATAGCATGGTGGAACCGAACGTGGTGTTTGCCGCGGGTGTCACGGTCGAAAACAACGCCACGATCCGCGCGTTTAGCCATCTTGAAGGCTGCCACGTGTCGCGCGGCAGCGTCGTTGGCCCCTACGCGCGGCTCCGCCCCGGAACCGAACTGGCGGAGAACGTGAAGGTCGGCAATTTCGTGGAAATCAAGAATGCCGTGATTGAGGCTGGCGCGAAGGTGAACCACCTCAGCTATATCGGCGATGCGCATGTGGGCGAGCGGAGCAACATCGGCGCAGGCACGATCACCTGCAATTACGACGGTGTGTCCAAGCACCGCACGACCATTGGCGCGGATGTGTTCGTCGGGTCCAACACAATGCTCGTGGCACCCGTCACATTGGGGAACGAAAGCATGACGGCCACCGGCACCATCGTCACAAAGAATGTGCCTGTGGGCGACATGGCGGTGGGTCGTGCACGCCAAGAGAATAAAACAGGATTTGCCCGGCGGATGCAGCAAAAGTTCAAGTCTAGTGCCGAAAACGCAGCTAAGGATTCCTGAGAATGTGCGGAATTGTGGGTATCCTTGGGCGGCACGAAGCGGCACCGATCCTTGTCGAAGCGCTGAAACGGCTCGAATATCGCGGCTATGACAGCGCGGGAATCGCAACGGTTAACGGCGGCGTTCTCGATCGCCGCCGCGCGGTGGGAAAACTGGTTAATCTACAGGATCTGCTGGTGCATGAACCGTTGGCGGGAAAATCCGGCATCGGGCACACTCGGTGGGCGACCCATGGCGAAGCCAACGTGAAAAATGCACACCCGCATCAGACCAGACGCGTGGCTGTGGTTCACAACGGTATTATTGAGAACTTTCGTGAACTGCGTGAATATTTATCCCAAAAAGGCATTGGGTACGAGACCGATACTGATACCGAAACCGTCGCGCTTTTGGCTCAAAGCTATCTAGATCAGGGGCTTAGCCCGCGCGACGCCGCTGAACAGACAATTACCCGCCTGCGCGGCGCCTATGCGCTGTGTTTTCTGTTTGAAGGCGAAGACGATCTGATGATCGCGGCCCGCAAGGGGTCGCCACTGGCAATCGGGCACGGTGACGGCGAAATGTTCGTCGGTTCGGACGCGATTGCGCTGGCGCCAATGACGGACCAAATCACTTATCTGGACGAAGGTGACTGGGCCGTCATCACGCGGGCATCGTTAGAAATCCGCGACAGCGAAGGTCGGATTGCCAACCGCGAAATTCGTATTGTCAGGATTGATACTGCGTCTGTCGACAAAGGCGGCCATAAGCATTTCATGGCGAAAGAAATCGCCGAACAGCCGTCGGTGCTGACCAATGCGCTGGGGTATTATATTCAGGATGGCAACATCGTATTGCCCGATCCGGGTCTGGATTTCGCACAGATTGATCGCCTTACAATGGTGGCTTGTGGCACCGCATTCTACGCCTGCCTTGTGGCGAAATACTGGTTCGAACAAATTGCCCGCCTGCCCGTCGAGATCGATGTCGCATCCGAATTCCGCTACCGTGAGCCTCCGATCCCGAAAGGCACAGCCGCGTTGTTCGTCAGCCAATCGGGTGAGACGGCGGACACCTTGGCGGCGTTGCGATACTGTGAAGGCAAGGTCGACAAGATAGTGTCAGTGGTGAACGTTCCCGAAAGTTCAATCGCGCGCGAAAGCGATTTGCCGCTACCGATTCTGGCAGGCACAGAGATTGGCGTCGCGTCAACAAAGGCGTTCACGTGCCAGCTGACAGTGCTTGCGATTTTGGCAATCAAGGCCGCTCAGGATCGTGGACACATGAACGCCGATCAAGTGGCCGAAGCGCTGGAGCAAGTAAAGTCTGTGCCCGGCTTAATGAGCCATGCGTTGGCCCTCGGCGAGCGCATGAAAACTATGTCACGCAAGCTGGCAGAAGCACGCGACATCCTGTTTTTGGGCCGAGGACCGATGTATGCCTTAGCCCACGAAGGCGCATTAAAACTGAAAGAAATCAGTTATATACACGCAGAAGCTTATGCATCAGGTGAACTTAAACATGGGCCAATCGCACTGGTCGATGAACACGTGCCTGTCATCGTCATGGCGCCGCGCGACGCGCTGTTCGAAAAGACGATTTCGAACATGCAAGAAGTCATGGCGCGCGGTGGAAAGGTATTGTTGATCACAGACAAGCAGGGCGCAAAAGAGGCGGGACCTGGGGTATGGGACACGATCCTGATGCCCGAAGTTGCCCCCTTCGTCGCGCCAATCCTTTATGCAATCCCAGCCCAATTGTTGGCCTATCATACGGCCGTTGCCAAAGGCACCGACGTGGATCAGCCACGCAATTTGGCCAAATCGGTAACAGTCGAATGATCCCTATTGAAGATGCGATTGCCATTCTGCAAATCGAAGGCGACGGGCAAAAAGCAGTTGAAATGAAATCCCACCACAGGGCTGACCGTATTTATTTTGGCGTGCCCAACGCCGCATTAGATGCGGCGGTCAAAACTTGGCGGTCGGATTTGTCGGTTGACGACAGATTGGCGCTGGCGGCTGAGCTTTGGGACAGCAACGTCCACGAAGCCCGCGTTGCGGCGGCTAAATTATTGGTGCAGGCGCGGATCAATCCCGACGACGACGCGTGGGCGTTGATCACGTCATGGGTGCCGCAATTTGATGCTTGGGCGATTGCCGATCACGTCTGCGGTGCGGGCGCGCGCCGGTTGTTGGCAGACCCATCGCGGCTGGACGTCGTCGAAAGCTGGACCACGTCAGAGCATATCTGGACCAAGCGTGCGGCGATGGTCATGACCTTGCCGTGGACGAAAATGAACAACCCCAAGCCGGATGATCTGGCAGCGCGGGAACGTATTTTGGGCTGGGCGGCAGCATACACCAACGACCAAGCGTGGTTCATTCAAAAGTCCGTTTCTTGGTGGTTGCGCGAATTGGGCCGCCACGACGCGCCACGGGTTTGGGCGTTTTTGGATGCCCATGGCGACAAGATGAAACCTTCCCTTCGCAAGGACGCGTGCCGAAATTTGCCGCCCCGCTAGCGCGCCCTTTGCGGCGAAGTCTGTGATCTGTGCAAGCATGACCCCGAGGAGTTACCGACATGATTAATCTGACCCCCCAAGTAAACCTATTGGCTGAGCGCATCCAGCCGCTGCGTCAGGGACCTGCACGTGTTTTGGTCGCGATTGCAGGCCCGCCTGCCAGCGGAAAGACCATGTTGGCGGATGAACTGGCGCGGCGGCTCAACGCGCAGAAATGTCAAACTGTGGTGGTGCCACAAGACGGGTTTCATCTGGACAATCAGGTTCTTGAGGAACGTGGCCAGCTACACCGCAAAGGCGCACCGCAGACGTTCGATGGTGCAGGGTTTGTGCATATAGTGCGCCGCCTGAAAGAGCGCGCCGACGTGGCGGTGCCGACGTTTGATCGCACGCGCGACATTTCAATTGCTGGGGCGCGGATCGTCCCCGCCAGCGCCGAAGTGATCATCGTTGAAGGCAATTATTTGCTGTATGACGATGCGCCTTGGTTCGATCTGGCGTCGCTTTGGACGCTGTCTGTGCGCCTTGACGTGCCAATGGAAGATTTACGCGCGCGGCTGATCCAACGCTGGTTAGGGCATGGTTTAAGCCGCACAGCAGCCACGCGGCGTGCCACAAGCAACGATGTCCCGAACGCACAAAGCGTGCTGGATAAGGCGCTGCCTGCGACGTTAACACTTGCGCCGGACGGCACGTTAGCCTGACGCGCGAGCAGTTGTAATATCGCGTTTCAAGCGTACGTTAAGCGGACCCATTCATGAGGACCGCTATGCCAACTGACTTTACACCCCTCGCCTCCCTTGGGGGTGGCATTTTGATCGGGCTGGCGTCCGTTCTGCTGATGGCGAATTTTGGTCGGCTCATGGGCGCAACTGGCATTTTGGCGGGCTTTCTTATGCCAACGTCGCGCAGCGAATGGGGCTGGCGCGCAAGCCTGCTTGCCGGAATGGTTAGCGCGCCCGTGCTCGTTTGGTCAATCATCGGGCAATCGGTGACGGTTCAAGTGCCGGTTTCGACGGCAGCTATGATTATTGGCGGGTTGATCGTCGGGGTAGGCGTGACATTTGGCGGCGGATGCACATCAGGGCACGGCGTCTGTGGCATCGCGCGTTTGTCGCCGAGATCCGTTGTGGCCACGGTGGTGTTTATGTTCGCGGCAGTTGTGACGGTTTACGTTACGCGCCATGTGATTGGGGGGCCGGCATGATGCGGTTTTTGATGACTTATGAATCCGGGTTAATTTTTGGGTTCGGCATAATCTTGGGTGGCATGGCAAACCCTGCCAAGGTGTTGAACTTCTTTGATGTTGCCGGAACATGGGATCCGTCGCTGGCGTTTGTTATGGGCGGTGCATTGGGCGTCACTGCGTTGGGATATCGCATCGTTTTGCGCCGTCCTGCCCCACGTATGGCCGACATATTCCACCTGTCAACGCTGCTCCGTATTGATGTGCCGCTGATCGCAGGTTCGGCTGCGTTTGGCATCGGTTGGGGCGTCGCTGGGTTCTGCCCCGGTGGGGCGTTGCCCGTCATCGGAACGCTGGACCCTGCCGTGCTGACCTTTACGGGCGCGATGATCGCTGGCATCGTTATTGCCAAGGCCATTAAATCAAGATCACAACCGTTGGGACATACAGCATGACCGTAAACATGGAAATTAAGGCGCACGTCGAAGGATTCTTTGACAATGATACTAACACAATCAGCTATATCGCCAAGGACCCAAATTCGGATCATTGCGCGATTATCGACAGCGTGATGGATATTGATTACGCCGCCGGACGCATCACATCGCAAAACGCCGATCAGCTGATTGCGCGGATTGGCGAACGCGGGCTGGTGCTGGACTGGATTATTGAGACCCATGTGCACGCGGACCACCTGAGCGCTGCGCCCTATTTGCAAGACAAGCTAGGCGGCAAGATCGGCGTTGGTGAAAAGATCATGGTGGTGCAGGAAACCTTTGGCAAAGTGTTTAACGAGGGCACGGAATTCCAGCGCGACGGGTCGCAGTTTGATGCACTGTTCAGCGACGGCGACACCTACACCGTTGGCGAGATGAGCTGTTTTGTCATGGCCACACCAGGGCATACGCCTGCTTGTATGGTGCATGTGATGGGGAACGCCGCGTTTGTCGGGGACACGCTGTTCATGCCCGACGGCGGATCAGCGCGGGCAGATTTCCCAGGTGGTGACGCGGGTGAATTGTATGACAGCATCCAAAAAGTACTGGCACTACCCGACGATATGCGCCTGTTCATGTGCCACGATTACGGGCCAAATGGCCGCGCGATTGCGTGGGAAACCACCGTAGCGGACCAACGGGCGACCAACATCCATGTGGGCGGCGGAAAGTCCCGCGAAGATTTCATCAAGTTTCGAACAGATCGCGACGCGCAACTGGCGGTACCAAAACTGATCATACCCGCATTACAGGTGAACATGCGGGCGGGCCATGTGCCGACAGATAAGGACGGAAATCCGGTGCTGAAGGTGCCTGTGAACGGGTTGTGATGCGCGTGCCGCGAGCGTGAAAGGCGCGCAACCCGCACCCTCATGGCTCTGGCGCAATGCTCCGTCCTTCAGACACCTGACTTCGGATCTTGGCTTTCGATCTTGGCTTTGGAACCTTAGATATTTTAAAACAAAGACGGGGAACAGTGTTTAGGACGCGATGATTTCGAATTTGGCGACGTCGACCATGCCACGGTCGGTGATTTTCAGCATTGGAATCACCGGCAACGCGAGGAACGACAGTTGCAGGAACGGTTCTTCAAGTGTGACGCCTAACGATTTGGCAGCAGCACGCAGGATTTCAAGTTTTTCGCGGACGTGTTCGAAAGGCTCAAGGCTCATAAGGCCTGCGACGGGGAGTGCGAGTTCGGCTAGGATTTTCCCGTTTTCAGTGACGACAAAACCACCCTCAAGCACAGTCATGCGATTGGCGGCCAGCGCCATATCATGGTAATTTGCACCAACACAGGCGATGTTGTGATGATCGTGGCAGACGGTGGATGCAATGGCGCCGCGTGTGAGACCAAAGCCTTTGACAAAGCCCGTGGCGATGTTGCCGTTGATTCCGTGGCGCTCGATGACGGCGATTTTGATCAGGTCGCGGGCGATGTCGGGCGCTTTGTCACCGTTTCGCGGCTCGATAACTTCATACAGATGGTCGGTGATGATTTTGCCAGGGATGACGCCGATCACGTCGGTCTCTGCGCGGTTGGATGTGGTGCGAAAATCGACCGCCGTGACGCTGGGAGCCTTGACGGACTTGCGCCCAATGGGGGGGGTGATCTTGCGTGCGTAAAACGCAGCTTCAGCGGCGTGGATCCCGCCGCAAAACGTCATTTTCGCATCGCAATTTTCCAAACTGCCAAGGGCGGCGATATCGGCACGCTGCCCCGGTGCGATAAGCCCGCGATCCTTTAATCCAAACGCTTCGGCAGCCGACAACGACGCGGCGCGGTAGACGGCGACAGGCGACGTGCCGCGCGCGATGGCGGTGCGGATCATGTAATCCAGATGTCCGTGTTCGCCGATATCCAACGGGTTTCGATCATCGGTGCAAAAGCACATATAGCTGGCTGTCCGTTCATTGAGCAGAGGCAAAAGCGCGTCAAGATCTTTGGACACCGAGCCCTCGCGGATCAGCACGCGCAGCCCTTTTTGCAGCTTTTCACGGGCTTCATCGGCAGTCGTGGCTTCGTGTTCAGTGCGAATGCCAGCAGCGATGTAGGCGTTGAGATCTTTCCCCGACAACATGGGCGCGTGGCCGTCAATATGGCCGCCTTTAAACATCTCTAGCTTCGCCATTATCCTTGGGTCTTGGTGGATCACTCCGGGATAATTCATTACCTCAGCCAGACCAATCACGGCCGCGTGGTCGCGCAACGGGATCAGGTCCGCCGCCTCAATCCGCGCGCCAGACGTCTCCATGTCGGTCGAGGGCACACAGGAGCTGAGGTTGACGCGGATATCCAGAACTGTTTCAAGCGCCGCCGCAAGAAAATACTGGATACCCGCGACGCCCAAAACGTTTGCAATTTCATGGGGATCACAGATCGCGGTGGTCACGCCAAGCGGTGTGACGAGGCGGTCAAATTCAAACGGCGTAACAAGACTGCTTTCAATATGCAGATGCGTGTCGATGAAACCGGGCACGAGGGTGAGGCCAGTGACATCTACGACCTCACGGCCGTCGTAATCCGCGCAGGTGCCAACAATCGTATCGCCGCAAATTGCCACGTCACCGTCCAGCATCTCGCCGGTGATGACGTCAAACACCTGAGCGCCACGTAGAACCAAATCTGCCGGAGCGTCGCCCCGCCCCTGCGCAATTCGCGTTGTGAGTTCGGCCATGTGCAATCCCCCTGCATTTGCGCCACCAGACAGCAGATCACAGGCAACGTCTAGGTTCGGAGTGGGTCAGGCGCTAGTAATCATCGTTACCCAGCTGGCCTGATGGCGCGAACGTCTGCACGAAACGTTCAAAATCACCCACCGCCAGGGGCCGCGTGATGAGGTAACCTTGCGCTTCTCCACAGTTGTTATCTGTCAACCAATCCAATTGTTCCTGCGTTTCGACGCCTTCGGAAACGACTGTCGCACCAATTTGCTGGCCGAGGGTCAGGATCAGCTGGACGATCGGGCCCGAGGCCGGCAATTGGTCAATGAACGAGCGGTCAATTTTCAGACAGGTCAGCGGAAAACGCGAAATATAAGACAGGTTGGAATAGCCAGTGCCAAAGTCATCAATCGCGATGCGATACCCGATTGCTGTGATCGCCCGCAGCTTTTCGGCAATCTGGTTGTGTTCGCCAATCAGCACTGTCTCTGTGATCTCAAGCTCAATCCTGCCGTGCGGGAAACCCGGCTTCGCCGCGAGGTCTTGCAACGTTGTCACGAACCCCGGGTCGGAAAACTGGCGCGGCGACACATTCAATGAGACATCAAGATCGAGCCCCGCTTGATGCCATGCAATCGCTTGGGTGCAGCCGATTTCCAGAACAATGCGACCCAATTCGTCAATCAAGCCAGTCTCTTCGCAGATCGGGATGAACACGTCCGGCATAACCATGCCCCGTTCGGGGTGCAGCCAGCGCACCAAACCTTCGGCGCCCACGATCTTTCCTGATTTGATATCGAGGCGGGGCTGATAATGCAGAATAAATTCCTCCGCCAAAACAGCATGACTGAGCGCAGCCTCAATCTTATCGCGGGCGATCGCGGCATCGCCCATTTCGGTAGTAAAAAACGTGGTGCAGTTTCGGCCACCCTGTTTGGAGGCATAAAGCGCGATGTCGGCCTGACGCATCACAGTCGAGAAACTGTCTGTGTCAGACGAATGTCCAGCGATCCCTACGCTGATCGTGGCGTCGATGCGGGTCTTGTCGTGCAAAATCGTTTTGGAGATTGCGTGCCGCCGTTTTTCCACCTGCAATTCAAGCGTCGCTTTGGAACTGTCACCGTCAATGACGATCACAAATTCATCACCACCCAGACGCGCGACCAAATCTTGCGGGCTCAGAACTGCGCGCGCACGAGTGGCAATTTGTTTAAGTACGGTATCGCCCGCGTCATGGCCATAGCGGTCATTAATCAGTTTAAAGCGATCCACATCAAAGAAGATCACCGCGCAGCCAGCGGTGTCGCCACGGCCTTCGCGCCCTTCAAGATAACTCTGTAGATAGGATCGATTGTGCAGGTTTGTCAGTTGATCGCGCTGCGCGAGATGTCGCGCGGTGTCGCGGGCTTCTTTGAGTTCGCTGACATCAATGGCGGTGAGCAGGATCGCAGGTTGCCCCGTCACCGCGTCTGAACAGCTTTTGATGGAAAGGTCGAACCATCGGGTCCCCGCAATGGTGTACACTTTCGTAAGCAACCGATTTTCGCCCACATCGTCAATGCGCGCCATCATCTGCGCAAAGTCCTGCGGGTCAACCAGCAAAGCTTTAAACGACTGTAGCGGCGCTCGAAATGTCTTGCGCGCGGCAGGGTTCATATACAACGGCGGCCCATCCCTGCAGAACAAGGTAATCATCACATCGGTGTGCAACAGCGCCTCGGCGCTGCGCAGGTTGTCGGGCTGATCCTCAGCGTCGCTCAGCGCCTCGCATTGCATCCCCATGCGCCCGTCATCAAGGCGATATCCACGAAAGACAACCATGACGCCCATGGGTTCACCGTTGGGATACAACGTCCAGAGTTCTGTAAAAATCGCATCCGAGCGAGAGAAATCACTTTGATATTGCTTGAGCCGATTGGCCACCGTCGGCGTCATGTCCAATGCCATATTGCGAGCACACAGTTCTTCTTCGGTGTCCGCCTGCCACAAGCTGCAAGCGGCATCGTTGGCTAACACAACCCGTGCGCGGTCAATGTCAAAGACCCAAACAGCCGCAATGAGGCGTCGCACGATGCCCAACGACGCGTCAGCAACGGTTAAAGAGGGCCTGCCCATGTCTAATGTGGACCTGATTGATCTGACCGCCATGGTTGATGCCAACCCCTTTCGAAACCAAGTACGCCCGGCCAATCCCCGACGAACCGACACAGTCCTAACGCAATGGCGCTTAAGATTATCCTAATTTCCAACCGCTGGTTTGCGCTATTGCCTGTCCGCCAACACAGGTTTCTTCTCAAGAATTCAAACAATTTCTTAAGAAATTGTAAAGCAGATAATACAACCTTAAGCTTAAAATATATTGACGTTTTTTTAACCATTTCTACGTTTAAATCTATAGTAATAAAATACATGGGTGGGATTCTAAATTGCAAGATGCAAAACGGACACAAGAAAAAGCTGCGGCATTTTTACAACCATTAGCTGCACAAATCTGGCGGGCGAAGTACCGGTATGTGACGGCTGGTGGCATAGTTGACCAAACTGTGGACGATACTTGGGCGCGAGTTGCGAGCGGTCTTGTCACGCATGAAGCCTTACCGGTTCGTGATAAAGTGGCGGCAGATTTCCGTGCGGCAATGTGCGATTTCAAAGTGCTTCCGGGGGGGGCGGATTTTGTCGGGCTGCGGCACGGCGCGCAATGTCACCTTGTCCAACACCTTCGTGATGCGCACGATCCCCGACTCCGTCGACGGGATCATGGACACGCTCAAGGATGGCGCGCTGACTATGCAGATGGGCGGAGGTGTTGGCTTCGATTTTTCAACTTTGCGGCCCTCGGGCACTGTGGTGCACGGGCTTGATTGCCGCGCGGCGGGGCCGCTTGCGGCGATGGATATCTTTGACGTCACCTGCAAAATGATCGTAAGCGGGATGGGGCGCGGCGCAATGATGGCGACGATGCGCTGCGATCACCCCGATATCGAAGCGTTTATTGTCGCGAAATCAGACCGCTCGCGGCTGCGCAATTTCAATCTGTCGGTCATGGTCACGGATGCGTTCATGGCCGCGATCGCTGCAGATACCACATGGGATTTGGTTTGGGAGGGTGCGATTATGCGCCGCCTGCGGGCGCGCGATCTGTGGAATGCAATCATGAAACAGACCTACGCCGCAGCAGAACCGGGCGTTTTGTTCATCGACAAGATCAACGCGGCCAATCCGCTGCGCTATCTTGAAAACATTGCCGCAACCAATTCGTGCGCCGAACAGCCACTGCCCCCCAACGGCACCTGCCCGCTGGCGTCGATCAATCTTGCACAATTGGTAAGCGCTCCGTTCACCCCTGACGCGCGACTGGATGTGGTACAATTACGCCAGCTTGTGCGGGTGGCGGTTCGCATGCTCGACAATTCGTTGGATGTGTCGCGCTTTGCGTTGGAGGCGCAAAAGCAGCAAGCAAAGGATCAGCGCCGCATCGGGATTGGCGTGACGGGTGTGGCGAATGCAATTGCCATGCTTGGCGCACGGTACGGATCATCCAAGGCAGTATTTTTACTGGGCAGCTGGATGCAGACAATCCAGAATGCAGCCTACGGCGCATCCGCCCTGCTAGCGAAAGAACGCGGGGTATTTCCGCGCTATGACGCCGATAAACATCTGACATCTCGGGGCATTCAAGCGCTGGATCCGGACGTTCGCACGCTGGTGGAACAACACGGATTGCGCAATGGCACGCTGACCACGATCGCCCCAACGGGGACCAAATCAATGTTTGCGGGAAATGTGTCATCAGGTATTGAGCCGATGTTTTCGACCTCGTTTTTGCGCACAATCACCAAACCCAACGGCGATAAATCGAGCGAGCGGGTCATAGATTATGCGGTGTGGCGGTTTGCGCAGATATTCGGGCCCGATGCGCCACTGCCGGACAGTTTTGTGACCGTCGCTGACTTGTCACCCGACGATCACGTCGCCATGCAGGCCGCAGCGCAAGAATGGGTTGACAGCGGGATTTCCAAGACCGTGAATTGTCCAGAGGACATTCCATTTGATACATTCAAAGACATCTACCGTGCGGCCTATGATGCAGATTGCAAAGGCTGCACGACTTATCGGCCAAATACGATCACCGGATCGGTATTGTCGTTGTGATCGGCTTGGCGTCCCTTTGGCGTCGCGCGATGCGCACAGACGCCTGGCAACCGACACATCGCCACCACAAGGGCGCGCTTTACCGTGTGATCGGCCCCGCCATTCTGGAAGCAGACCAATCAAATGTGATGATTTATGACGATGCGGACGGCACGGTTTGGGTGCGCCCAACGGATGAGTTCGGCGATGGTCGGTTCAGCCCACTGTGACGCGCCGGACTATTTAACCGCCAGACTGTTTAACACCGTCACCCCGACAGATTGTGAAAACAGCGTCATCCGGCCAAAACTGCTTAGAAACGACACCTCAGCTGCGTCCAGGCCAACGCCGATCCGTACAATTTCGTCCGCGTGAGCCATGCCCGTGGGGTCGACCAGATGCCACGCGTCGTCCAAGTACACTTCAGCGACTGCGTGAAAGTCTTGTGGCTTAACGTCCGGCGCGTAGACACTGACAAAGCGGGCGGGAATCGCCGCCGCGCGGGCCAGTGCGATCAAAACGTGGGCATAATCGCGGCATACACCTTGGCGATTTCGGCAGCTGTCTACGGCAGTGGTTTGCGCATTACTCGACCCTATAACATATTCAAAATGCTCAAAAATCCAATCACGTATCGCCGCGATCCGCGCACCACCTGACAGACGATCGAAACCTGCCCTGCCCCTAGTTTGCGTAAGATCTTGCACCTCATCAGGGAGGCAGTAACGCGATGGCATCAAATAGCGCACAACGTTGCCTGGTAATTTATGCGGCGCAATTTCGGACAGAGTGGCGATATCATGAACGCGGCGGGTCACGTCGATCTGTGCGCTGTATGAATAGGCCAGATCACCCGTGGTGCGCAGCAAGGTTCGCTGCCCGATGCCCGATTCGGCATCGACAGCTCTGATGTTTTCAATCGGCGACATCGTCACAGTTTCAGCAAGCACACGCTGATCGGGAAGGTTTGGCACCTGAACCTGCATAAAGACGTCCGTGGGTTGATCCATCCGGTAGTCCAATTGAACGTCGATATTAAGGATCATGGGTGCAGGCTTTCTAGGTGTGGCTTGGGTGCGCCATAGTCTGCAAGCAACACGACTGCAAGTCGGACACGGCGGCCAAGGATGTCGCATTTGAACCGCTAAATGTCAGTTCCCCAAAGGACGCGGCCAAATTGAACGCTCACTCTATCCCGAAGAGGGATCACTTACATGCGCTATTCCGGTTTTCAGGTGATCAAGCAGGCCCTGACTGGCCATAAAGGCTGGAAACCTGCATGGCGCGATCCTGAGCCACAGCCGCACTACGATATCATTATTATTGGTGGCGGCGGGCACGGTCTGGCGACGGCGTATTATCTGGCCAAAGAATTCGGCGGCAAACGCATTGTGGTGCTGGAAAAAGGCTGGATTGGCGGCGGCAATGTGGGGCGTAATACGACGATTATCCGGTCTAATTACCTGTTGGACGGCAATGCGCCGTTCTACGAATTTTCGCTAAAGCTGTGGGAGGGGTTGGAGCAGGATTTCAACTACAATGCGATGATTTCACAGCGTGGCATCCTGAACCTGATCCACAGCGATGCGCAGCGTGACGCGTTTATTCGACGTGGAAATGCAATGCTGTTGAACGGCATTGATGCCGATATGCTGACAACCGCGCAGATCAAGAAACGCTATCCTTATCTGAACGCCGAAGACGCACGTTTCCCCATCAAAGGCGGATTGGCACAACATCGCGGCGGCACCGTGCGCCATGATGCGGTCGCGTGGGGCTATGCACGCGGGGCCGACAGTCGCGGTGTCGATATCATACAGAACTGCGAAGTGACGGGGTTCAAGATTGAGCACGGCAAAGTCTTAGGCGTTGAAACATAACGCGGATTTATTGGCGCGGGCAAGGTCGGCTGTGCGGTCGCAGGATCATCATCGCGCCTAATGTCCAAAGCCGACATGCGCCTGCCAATGGAAAGCCATGTGTTGCAAGCCTTTGTGTCTGAAGGGCTAAAACCTGTCTTGCCCGGCGTCATCACCTTTGGCGCAGGTCACTTCTATTGCAGCCAGTCTGACAAGGGCGGCCTGGTGTTTGGCGGCGATCTGGATGGCTACAATTCCTACGCGCAGCGCGGCAACCTGCCCGTGGTAGAAGACGTCTGCGAAGGCGCGATGGCGGTCTTTCCAGCCTTTGGGCGCGCCCGGATGTTGCGCATGTGGGGCGGAATCATGGACATGTCGATGGATGGTTCCCCCATCATCGACCGCACGCATATCGACGGCCTCTATTTCAACGGCGGTTGGTGTTACGGCGGTTTTAAGGCGACCCCTGCGAGCGGGTTTTGCTTTGCGCACTTACTGGCGAAAGACGCGCCACACCCCACCGCCACCGCGTTCCGGTTTGATCGGTTCGAAAACGGCCTGATGATCGACGAAAAAGGCGTGGGCAATCAGCCCAATTTGCATTGAAGCACCTCTTCGCGCCTTCATCTTGGCCTTACAACTCAAGTCCCACATCCACCCCCAAAGGTGCCGTATGATTATCGACCACCCCCTCCTCGGCCCACGCGACAGCGCGGAATTCACCTATATGGGCGATGCCAAACTGATCGATCGCCCCGATCCCGATAGTGATACCGCTGAGCGCGATTTTTATGAATACGCCTATTTGCGCCACAATCCAGCCGGTTGGCACGATGAGTTGTGGTTTCACGAAGCGGGCGATCGCAGCTGGCTTGTCGTGACCCGCAACACGCTAACCCATGAAATTTCCAAGGTTGAGTTGGCCCGCGATGTGGCCCGCCAGAGGGGGCGTTCGAAATGATCCAGAAAAACAGATTGGACGGCGGGCAGATCGATACGGCCACACCGCTGAAATTCAAATTTGATGGCAAATCCTACACGGGGCAAGCAGGCGATACGCTGGCCTCTGCCTTGCTCGCAAATGGTGTGCGCCTCATGGGGCGGTCGTTCAAATATCACCGCCCGCGCGGTGTTTTGTCTGCGGGATCCGAGGAACCCAATGCGCTGGTCGAGTTGCGCAGCGGTGCACGCCAGGAACCCAACACGCGGGCCACAACGATTGGACTGTTCGAAGGGCTTGAGGCTAAAAGTCAGAACCGTCTTGGATCATTGCGGTTCGATGCGATGGCGATCAATGACCGCTTTTCAAACTTCCTGACGGCGAGATTTTATTACAAGACGTTCATGTGGCCCAAAGTGTTCTGGGAAAAGGTATATGAGCCGATTATTCGTAAGGCTGCTGGCCTCGGATCATTGTCATTGCTCGACGATCCTGACGTATACGAAAAAGGGTTCCTGCACTGTGATTTGCTGATTATCGGCGCGGGCCCTGCGGGTCTGATGGCGGCACTGACGGCGGGGCGTTCGAGCGCAGATGTGATCCTCGCAGACGAAGATTTCCGTATGGGCGGGCGTTTGAACAGCGAAACGTTCAGCATAGGCGACGAGGCTGGTGCGGACTGGGCGGCAGGTGTCCTGTCCGAACTCACCAACTTGCCAAACGTGCGCATCATGCCCCGCACAACCGTTATCGGTGCGTTTGATCATGGTATTTACGGTGCGGTTGAACGTGTCAGCGACCACATCGCAGTGCCGGATGCTGGCAAGCCCCGCCAAATCCTGTGGCGTATCTACACGCGGCGCACAGTGCTGGCAGCCGGCGCGATTGAACGCCCGATTGCGTTTGAAAACAACGACCGCCCAGGCATTATGCTGGGGTCTGCGATCCGCACCTATGCCAACCGCTTTGCCGTCGCCACCGACAAGCGCGTGGCGATTTTCACCAACAATGACGACGGCCATCGCACCGCGGCTGATCTGCACGCAAAGGGCGTTAAGATTGCGGCCGTTGTGGACGTGCGCGCGGACGCGCCCAGAAGTTTGGATTTTGAGGTGGTGCATGGCCAAGTCGTTGATACCAAGGGGCGGCTTGGTCTGACATTCGCCGAAGTAAAACTGGCGGACGGGACCACTCGCACCCTTGATATTGGCGCGCTTGGGATGTCGGGCGGTTGGAATCCGAACTTCCATATGACCTGCCATCAACGCGGTCGCCCGACGTGGAACGATGATCTGGCCGCGTTCGTCCCAGGTGGCACCCTGCCCGATGGCATGATCGTCGCGGGGGCGGCCAATGGCGAAATGTCCACCGCTGGCGCGTTGCGTGGCGGGGCGCAGGCGGCGAAATTGGCGCTTGGCCTGAAGGGGCGCATGGCGAAGATACCCGAGGCCGAAGACACGCCCGTGAAGCTGACGCCGTTCTGGTACGTTGAAGGCTGCAGCCGCGCGTGGCTGGATCAGCAAAACGACGTGACCGTGAAAGACGTCAAACTGAGCCACCAAGAAGGTTTTCGGTCTGTCGAACACCTGAAACGCTATACCACGCTGGGCATGGCGACCGATCAGGGCAAAACGTCCAACATGGGCGGCCTTGCGATCATGGCTGAACTTGCCGGTAAAACCATCCCCGAAGTTGGCACCACTATTTTCCGCCCCCCCCTATACGCCAACGGCAATTGGCGTTTTGGCGGGGCGGCATCGCGGGCAGGATTTCCACCCTAAACGCCTCACGCCCTCGCACAAATGGGCCACCGAACAGGGTGCGGTTTTTGTTGAGGTCGGCAATTGGATGCGTGCGCAGTGGTTCCCCAAAGAAGGTGAGACCCATTGGCGTGGAAGTGTCGATCGTGAGGTTCTCGCGACGCGCGGTTCTGTCGGCGTGTGCGACGTAACGACGTTGGGCAAGATTGATGTGCAAGGTGCGGATGCTGCGATTTTCCTCAACAAGATCTACTGCAACGGGTTTGCAAAGCTCGCCGTGGGGAAGGTTCGTTATGGACTGATGTTGCGCGAAGACGGCATTGCCTTGGACGACGGCACGGCGGGGCGATTGGCGACAGATCATTTCGTCGTCACAACGACCACCGCCAACGCCCTGGCTGTCTATCGCCACATGGAATTCGTCCGCCAGTGCCTGTTCCCTGACCTTGACGTGCAGCTGATTTCTACCACCGAGGCCTGGGCGCAATACGCAGTTGCAGAGCCAAACGCACGCAAGCTATTGGAGAAAATCGTTGATCAAGACATCAGCAACGACGCCTTCCCCTTCATGGCCTGCGCCAACATCACTATCTGTGCCGGCTTACGGGCGCGGCTGTTCCGCATCTCGTTTTCCGGCGAACTGGCTTATGAAATCGCCGTCCCAACGGCCTACGGCGACGCACTCATGCGCAAGATCATCCAGGCGGGTGCGGAGTTTGATATCACCCCATACGGCACGGAAGCCTTGGGCGTGATGCGCATCGAAAAGGGTCATGCGGCGGGCAATGAATTGAACGGCACAACAACCGCCGCGAACCTAGGCATGGACCGCATGGTGAGTGGGCTGAAGGACAGCATCGGCAAAGTCCTTTCACAGCGCGAAGGATTGAATGCAGATGGTGATCTGCGCCAAGTCGGCATCAAACCAGTCGATCCAAACAACCCGGTGCCTGCAGGTGCACACCTGATGAGCGCGGACGGGCCGATCGATGCCGCACACGATCAAGGCTACGCGACAAGCGCCTGTTACTCGCCAAACTTGGGCCATTCGATAGCCATCGGGTTCCTCAAAAACGGCAGCGAACGGTTGGGCGAAAAGATGCGTCTGGTCAGCCCGCTGACAGGCGTGAATGTCAACGTGGAGATTGTCAGCGCGCATTTCATTGACCCACAGGGGGAACGGCTTCGTGCATGATCTTCAACCAGTCACTGCATTGGGTGGAACCGAAGGGCGCGTCGATGCCTTTGACCACATCACCATAACGGAAAATGACGGAGTCGCGCTCGCGTCGGTCGCCGCGCGCACAGGGCGCGAGGCTGCATGCCACAAAGTGCTGAAAAAACTGATCGGCGCCGTGCCCAAAACCGGACGCGTGGTGCTGCATGACCCCGACGCTGGGTTTTGCACAGGCCCGGATCAATGGATGATCAGCGCGCCGCGAGTGAGCCACGAATTGATCGCCGACCAGCTGAAAACCCTGTTTGGCGACAACGCGTCGGTGACGGAACAATCAGGCGCTTGGGTATGTTTTGACATCACAGGTCCCGCAATGCGCGACATGTGTGAACGATTGTGTAACATTGCGATCCGCACAATGGTGGCGGGCGACGTGCAGCGAACGGTCATTCACCAGCTTGGCTGCTTTGTGTTACGGCGCACGGATGATAATCACATCCGCATCTTTGGCCCACAAGCGTCAGCGACGACGTTGCATCACGCGCTAATTATGGCCGCCGCGTCAATCGCTTGAACACCACAAATTGCCATGGGCGATCAGCACTGTCGTCAAAAACTTAAGACCTCCTGCGCAGACAGAAAATTTCTGTCGCATCAGTCGTCGTTTGGCAGATGTCCTACTTTTACCAAAATCAAAGCTCCTTCAGGTCCAATGTACGACGTGTGTTTGGACAGGTGCGGGCTGCGAATCCATGTACCTTGCGGGTAGTCACCCAAATCATCGCGAAACGTCCCCTCAAGCACGAAAACCTCCTCCCCACCCCGATGGGTGTGCGGGTTGAACTGCGTGTTGGGTGCCCAGCGCACCAGCGCCACGCTTTCGGACCCATAGGCGTGTAGCGGCAGGACGCTGAGACCACCCACAAGCCCGGGCCGGAACGTGGCAGTCGCGGTGTCGATCACCACGGGGGTCGTGTCGTCGGGTTGAAACTGATGCAGCTTTACCAAAATCGTACAGCCATCGTGCCTGACATAGGGCGAATGGGATGTGCCGACGGGGTTTCGCACATAGGTGCCTTTGGGATAACTTCCATATTCGTCGTTGAACGTGCCTTCAAGTACAATGAATTCTTCGCCACCCTCATGGGAATGTTTGGAAAAGCGCGAATTCGGGGCGTAGCGCACGATCGTTGTCGCGCGCGCGACCTCATCGCCGACGCGGTCCAGCATCATACGATCAACGCCGGGCATCGGCGAAGCACGCCAGCCTTCATCGCCGGGACGGACCACTTCGCGGATGGAAAAATCTGATCTCAGTTTCATGGCGTCCTCATGCGGTTTTGATCTGTGCATTGTAGTCTTGCAGCTGGCGTTGGGCCAGACAAAGGTTGAATGCATAAAACGTTCGCGCAACATTTTGAATGACACGCCCAGCCACCAAATTTGAGTAATCTAAACGGAATGTCTGGCATTGCCCGAGCCTACGTCGGGGCGCTGATCCAAGATGGTCAGACCTTTCATTCATCGCACGCACCTGTGGCGGGATCGAACGGGTCTTTGAGCATTCTACTACTTGAAGTGATGCCGCGTGGTTGCCCGACTGAGGTTCTGGACGGCGGGTTCATCACCGCAGGGTCTGTAGATTTGCAGGTCAACGGCAGTGGCGGCGTGATGTTCAATGACAATATCAGGGCAACCTAAGCACGCGCTAAGTCATCGCCCGTAAACCTACTGCGCCAGCGCGGCGATTTGGGCCGCATTGCGGGTTCGTACTGTCGCGTGATGTATGTTGATGATGACATGTCCGGGCCAACCTTATTGCCGCGATCAGACGCCACCCCTACCGTAAGCCGAAGCAAATATAACAATGAAAGGACGACAAAATGGACCTGCAGCAACACTATATAAACGGGGCTTGGGTTGCGCCACTCAGTGATCAGACATTCCCCGTTCTTAACCCCGCCACAGAAATGCAGATCGGGTCGATTATTCTGGGCAATCAGGGCGATATTGATCGCGCCGTTTCTGCTGCCAAGACGGCATTCACCGCGTTTTCACGCACGAGCAAGGCCGAACGTCTTGCCCTGCTCAAACGGTTGCTCGTTGAAACACAAAACCGTATCGAAGACCTCGCACAGGCGATGAGCTTTGAGATGGGCGCCCCCATCACCATGGCGCGCGACGCACAGGCGGACGCCGCCGTGGGCCATCTGCAAGGGTTTATTGCAGCACTAGCGGCGCAGGACGCGCGCGAGACATTGCCAAATGGCGACGTGCAACTGCGCGAACCCATTGGTGTTTGCGGGTTGATTACGCCATGGAATTGGCCGATGAATCAGATCGCACTTAAGGTCATTCCTGCGCTGGCAACAGGCTGCACTTGCGTGCTGAAACCGTCAGAGCACACGCCAATGTCCGCCGCGATCTACGGGGAAATTATTCATGCGGCGGGCTATCCCGCTGGGGTTTTCAAGCTTGTGCATGGCGATGGTGCCACCGTGGGAAGTGCGCTTTCGCGCCACCGCGATGTGCAGATGATGTCATTCACCGGATCAACCCGCGCCGGTACGGCCGTGACCAAAGACGCCGCTGATACGGTAAAACGGGTCACGCTTGAACTTGGCGGGAAATCCCCCAACATCGTGTTTGCCGATTGCGATCTGGAAGACCGCGTCACCGCGTCAGTTCTGGAATGCATGTATAACACGGGACAATCGTGCGACGCGCCGACGCGCTTGTTGGTGGAAAGATCGTGCTACGATGTCACCCTGCAAATCGCCAAACGCGCGGCTTTGGGTCAGGCGGTTGGTGACCCGACACAGGCCGGTGATCACATCGGCCCACTGTTTGACCGGATCCAGTTTGATCGCGTTCAGGCGATGATCCAGACCGGCATCAATGAAGGCGCAACATTGCTGTGTGGTGGTCTGGGCAAGCCCGACGGGTTTGAAACCGGCTGGTTCGTCAAGCCCACGATCTTTGCAGACGTGCACAACGACATGGCCATCGCGCAGCAGGAAATTTTCGGCCCCGTGCTGGTGATTATCCCGTTCGACGACGAAGACGAGGCAATCGTGATCGCCAACGACACGCCCTACGGTCTCGCGGCCTATTTGCAAACTGGCGATCCTGCCCGCGCCGAACGCGTCGCAGCACAATTACGCGCGGGCGCTGTGCACATCAACGGTGGCGGGTTCAATTATGGATCGCCATTTGGCGGCTACAAGCAATCTGGTAATGGGCGCGAAGGCGGTGCGATGGGCTTGGAAGACTACCAAGAAGTCAAGACACTGCATTTCGGCTGATGCTATTGACGGGCGCGCTTCTGCGCGCCCGTCAATACAGACCCGGCCTAAAACTCGATCACGGCGCGGATGGATTTGCCTTCGTGCATCAGATCAAACCCGTGATTGATGTCTTCGAGCTTAAGTTTGTGCGTGATCATCGGGTCAATCTCAATCTTGCCGTCCATGTACCAATCGACAATCTTTGGCACATCCGTGCGCCCGGATGCGCCACCAAAGGCCGTGCCGCGCCAGCTGCGGCCGGTCACCAGCTGGAACGGACGGGTTGAAATTTCTGCGCCCGCAGGGGCGACGCCAATGATGATGCTTTCGCCCCAGCCTTTGTGTGCCGCTTCCAGTGCCGTGCGCATGACGTTCACATTGCCTGTTGCGTCAAATGTGTAATCCGCGCCGCCGCCAGTGAGGTCGACCAAGTGCGCCACCAGATCGCCGTCAATTTTCGACGGGTTCACAAAGTCAGTCATGCCAAAATGCGTTGCCATGTCTATTTTGCCATCGTTTAGATCGACGCCAACAATCTGATCCGCCCCAGCCAGCCGCAGGCCTTGGATCACGTTTAGGCCGATCCCACCGAGGCCAAACACGATTGCTGTCGACCCAATTTCAACCTTGGCAGTATTAATCACCGCGCCAATGCCCGTCGTGACGCCGCAACCGATATAACAAATCTTGTCAAATGGCGCGTCTTTGCGGACTTTTGCCAGCGCGATTTCAGGCACTACTGTGTGGTTGGCGAAGGTCGAACAGCCCATGTAGTGGTAAATCGGCGACCCATCGAGCATGGAAAACCGCGTCGTTCCGTCTGGCAGCAGACCCGCGCCCTGCGTGCTGCGGATTTTCTGGCACAAGTTAGTTTTCGGATTTAGGCAGTAGTCACACTCACGACATTCCGGCGTATAAAGTGGGATTACGTGATCGCCGACCGCAAGGCTTGTGACGCCCGCGCCAATCTCAATAACAATTCCGGCACCCTCATGGCCAAGAATGGCGGGAAAAATGCCCTCTGGATCGTCGCCTGATCGGGTAAATTCGTCCGTATGACACAGGCCCGTAGCTTTAATTTCAACCAGAACCTCACCCGCGCGAGGCCCCTCAAGGTTCACCTCCATGATCTCAAGTGGTTTTCCGGCGGCAACGGCGACAGCGGCTTTGGTGCGCATTTGTAATCTCCCGAGTAATGTCTGGTTTTGGTGGAAAGTCGTCCCCCATTCCAATGACAACCTCATCAAATGAGAAGGGCTCGTCAATCGTCATCTGGCACGCCGGACTTGGCGATTGAATGAAAAGGTGCTGCCAGACAAATACGAACGCGTCTCAGCTTGCCGCGAAATACCGAAACCTACGCGAAACAAAGACCACGCCACTCAGCAATAGCAGCGGGTCGGGTGAGTTTGAAATTGTCCCTGCTGCAATAGGCGCGTTCCAGATTGAAATGCTTCTGAACTGATGCGTCAACGACGACAAATTTCTGCAGACTTCAGTGCGACGACGGTTCGCAATATGTGCATGGAAAGCCGCTTGACCCACGTCCGTGTCGGCAAGCTATATCGGATACCAGCCGCAACATTCGAGTAATATGAACAATACCAGACATCACAATCGGACGGCTGCGCGGCGGGTTCTGCGTATCATGGCGCGAAAACGGAAAGCGCAGGCGCTATCAACTTAAGACACGCACCCGAACGAAAGAAAAAGCCGAAGTTTGCGCCAAATACCTGAAAGAAACAACAAACGGCAGGACGCAGACGATTGGTGATCTGTGGGAACTCTACCTCGACTACCTAGGGGCCAAGCCAACCGCTTTAGCGATAGGCTATACCGGAAAGGTCATCCTGCCCCACTTTGGTGCTTACCGCCCTGAACAACTTACGATTGCTGACAGCCGCAGAAATACCCTGAAACGCCTTGCAACGGGGGAAAAGGTTGGCTCCCTTCACGCCGAACTTTACCACCTTTGTAGTTGCTTGAATTAGGCAAAGAACAACGCCAGCGCCATTGACCATGTGCCGCCGATAGAACCTCCTCCGAAACCTGACAGCGACATCCGGCCTTTAACAGATACGCAAATCCAAAGCATCGTGGAAAATTGTGTCGCTCCTCACATTCGACTGGCAGTGATCCTGCTCCTGACCACTGGTGGACGCGTTTCTTCGATCTTAGACCGGACATGGCCTTACTATTGCGTTGCGGCCAGCGATGGCCTCATGGCACTTGCGCGGGTGATGGGCGTCTTGGAATTAATCCAGTGGATCAATTCAGCCCTGAACGGGCGAAGCCCCGGGTCGTAGGCACCGTCTGCCGTGACGCTGCCGATCTCCTGATCCGGTGCGATCTGGTCAAGACGATATGGTAGCATGGGCGGATCACCAATATTGCTGCCCGTCACGCCCCTCTCGGCAGATTGCTTTGCAATCGCCTGTCGGCAATGGATGGCACGGATCTCCAGTGTTTGTTCAACAATGCCCTGCCGGGCAAGGAATATGTATCTTGCGCCACAACCGGCGCTTGGGTCCACCATGCTTGCGCGCGTTCCACTTATTACCAGATAGGCGCATGCAAAGCATGCTGCCGAGAGGGCACCTTCGCCCTCCACTTTGATGCGCGGGCAGTGGTTGGCGCAGCCTTCCAAGTGACCTCTGGGTTAAACCAAAAAGTTAGTGATCCGCGTTTTTTTAGGGCGCGGTTGTACTCAGGCCAGTTCTTCGTGCGATAAATCGGGGGGGGGCAAATGTGCACATACGCACCAGCTATCACGTTGTATTCGCAACATGAATTCCCACAGATAGCTATTTGTGCAACAAGACCGTGGTGATGCATCAACCAAGAAATTAGACCTCTCAGACTCTTTCAGCACACTCAAAATCACTTTGCGATATTCGAGCATTCGAATGAGCGCTTCTCGAAAGAAGAGATGGATTTTTGTAGAAAACTCCTCTTTGCTTGCCGAACCACCTTTTAGGATACGGATTGGCGCCTGGAGAACACTAGCGTCATGAGATGCCCCTAGATTTGTAGACGCTTTGCTTGGTAATTTTGGAACCAAGGAGAGATGGATATGAGTAAGGGAATGCGGTTTACGGATGAGTTCAAGCGGGATGCTGTGATGCAGGTCGTGGAGCGCGGATACGCAGTAAGCGAAGTGGCTGAGCGGTTAGGGATCAGCACCAAGTCGCTTTACACTTGGAAGGCGCAGTTTGCGAAGCCAGCACGAGTTTGAGATGTTGAGTTAGATTTGGCCGCTGAGCTCAAGCTGGTCAAAAAGGAACTGGTCCGCGTCACTGAGGAACGCAACATCCTAAAAAAGGCGACCGCGTACTTCGCTCGAGAGTCTCAGTGAGGTACGCGTTTATTCACTGCCTGGCAGGGTATTGCGCAGCAATGTCCCGAGAGGGAGGCACATCGCTTGAGTTTTCAGTCCGTTCAATGTGCCGGGTCCTGTTGGTGCATTTCAGCGGCTTCTATGCATGGCTTAAGGAGCCATTGAGCCAGCGTGCACTTGAAGATGTGCGTCAAACGGATCTGATCCAGCAGGCCTGGGCAGATAGCGGCAAAGTCTATGGATACCGCAAACTGCATGACGATCTGCGTGACGCGGGTGAGACCTGTTCAGAGAACCGTGTGGCGCGTTTGGCCAGCTTGGCAGGTGTCACTGCCCAGATTGGCTACAAACGTCGACCTGCTCGATATGGCGGCAAGCCAGCGGTGGTCGCTGATAACACACTGGATCGACAGTTTGAGGTCGATATGACCGCTCTCGTTTGGGTCACTGACATCACCTATATCAAGACGCACGAAGGTTGGTCGTATCTGGCTGTTGTGATTGATCTGTTCTCAAGGCGTGTGGTTGGGTGGTCGATGCAATCGCGCATGACGACGGACCTCGCCTTGCAGGCCCTGCTGAGTGCTGTTTGGCGGCGCAAGCCTAAGACCAAAGTAATGGTCCACTCGGGTCAAGGCTCACAATTCACCAGCAAGGAGTGGCAATCGTTCCTCAGCAAACACAATTTAGATGCCAGTATGAGCAGACGTGGGAACTGCCATGACAACGCCGTCGCAGAGAGCTTCTTTCAACTGTTGAAACGTGAGCGCATCAGGCGGCGGATGTATCTGACGCGCGACGCCGCGAGACAGGACATGTTCGACTACATCGAGATGTTCTATAACCCAAACCGCAAGCATACCAACAACGGCATGCTGTCGCCGGTTGACTATGAAACCAAACAAAGGAAAATGATCAAGGCAGGTGTCTAGCAAACTAGGGGCTCCTCAATGATCCTGTAGAATAGGCCATGATCTCTCCTTCACATTTTGAAGCCTTACCCCAATCGGGGGCTTCAAAATGTGAAGGAGAGGTCATTAGAATTTACGCTGAAGCGAACCAGCTGAAAGCCGATGGCTTATCTTCATTAGGTTCAGGACCCATTAAACCACTTGATGCTACTATCGCCGCGTTCTGAGTGGGTGAAGTGGTCCGGCAAAACTGGACAGCGTGCTAAGATGTATCCAACACGAACGAATGGATACGAGGATGACAAAGCGACGGAACTTTTCAGACAACTTTAAAGCTACTGTGGCGCTTGAGGCGCTGCGCGGTGACAAGACGGTTCAGGAGATTGCGGCCAAGCGGCAGCTCCACCCAACGCAGGTGAGCACATGGAAACGACAGGCGATCGAAGGCATGGCCGGGGTTTTTACCGACAAGGTCAAAAAGGCTCAGAACAAGGCCGGTGAGATTAAAGAGCTGCACGCCAAGATTGGTCAGTTAGCGGTGGAGAACGATTTTTTGTCACAAGGGCTGAAGACAGGTTATTTCGCTAAAGCGAATTCACCGGGGTGAGCCCATCAAAACGCCGCGAGATGGTCCGCAAAGAGAACACAAAACTGAGCCTGACGCGCCAGTGTAAGCTGCTCAAGATCAGCCGTTCGTCGATCTATTACACACCAGTTGGGGTGAATGCTGAGACGCTTAAGCTGATGCATGAGATTGATCGGATATTTACGAAATATCCATTCTTTGGCAGCCGACAGATAGCAGCCTATTTGCCCCAGTCAGGGTTCTCTGCGGGTCGGCATCGTGTTCGTCGCATGATGAACATCATGCCTTGTGCCCGGCAGGCGATGCAAAGCATCGCTGAGAGGGGGGGTGCAGGCCATCTACAAGGGGCCGAACACCAGCAAGAAGCACCCACAGCACCGCATTTATCCATACCTGCTGAGAAAGTTGGCAATCACCCGACCCAATCAGGTCTGGTGCAGCGACATCACCTACATACCCGTCAAGAATGGTTTTTTGTATCTGGTGGCGATCATGGACTGGGCAACGCGAAAAGTGCTGACTTGGCGGCTCTCAAATACGCTGGATGCTAGCTTCTGTGTTGAGGCGCTGGAGGAGGCTATCGCCCGATACGGCAAGCCAGAGATCATGAACACGTCCAGGGCAGCCAATACACTGGTGCGGGTTGGATCACAACTTTGACCGAAGCCAACATCAAAATATCAATGGACGGACGCGGCCGCTATCTCGGCAAAATCTTCATCGAACGTCTGTGGCGATCCCTGAAGCAGGAGGCCGTTTACTTGCATGAAATCACCGATGGGTTCCAAGCAAAAAGGATCATCGATACATGGATTGGGTTCTACAACTCAGAACGCCCTCACACGGCCCTTGATAAGCGAACACCGGACATCGCATACTTTGGCCATGCGGAGATACGAAAAACGGCATGAACATAAATCAGATGCATCTTAGCCAAGCCACATACCTGTCCTGAAAAGCAGGACCACTTCAGGGGTACTTTACCCCTGTCCGTGAAAGGGGCACCAGATGGGACAACAGCGGCGGAAGTACACAGACGATTATAAGGCCGGGGCAGTTGAGTGACTGTACGCGCCTGGGGCGACGCAAGGCTGCGTTGCCAAGGAGCTCGGGATTACTGGTCCACAGCTGAAGACGTGGCGGCTTGAGATCGAGGCATTTGGCTCAGTTGAAGCCAAACTGCGTCAGCAAGCCGATGCGGCTGAATTGGTCCGCCTTCGCAAAGACAACAAGCGGCTTGCTCAGGACGTGGAGATTTTGCACAAAGCATCCGCTTTTTTCGCAACGCGGGCGGTGAAACCATGACGAGCAAGCGCACTTTCATCACTGCCCATAAAGCGCAATATGCGGTTTCAATATTATGCCGTCTCCTGGAGATATCCCGGGGCTGGTTCTACGGATTTCCAGCCAGTCAGCCTACACGCGATCAACGTCAAGTTAATCGTGAGGCCCGAGATCAGGAGTTGCTTCCCAAGATTAAAACCTTCTTCAAGGTCAGTAAGAAATGCTATGGATCAAAGCGTATTCACCAAGACTTGCTGGCGGATAGTGAGGTCGTCTCTGAACGTCGTGTTGCCAGAATAATGAAGGAAAACAAGGTGTCTTCGCTTCTTCGCAAGCGTAGAAAGCCAATCACGACGGACAGCAATCATATGCTGAAGCCTTCCATTGCCCCCTCTCACACATACTGCGTATGTGCTGCCGGCAAATGGGCAGGCGATTGCGAAGCAATCTGCCGAGAGGGGCCAAACTTGCTGGAACAGAAGTTCCACAGCCAGACGCCTAATACCGTTTGCCCTCTCAGCGATGCAGAGCATCGCCTGCCGGGTAATAGGTGGCCGACATCACCTATATCGACACCCCCTCTCGGGATCATGCTTCGCATAACCCTGCCGGGCAAGGGACGAGGGCTGGCTTTATCTGGCTGGCGTGAAAGACATGGCCACGCGTGAGATTGTTGGCTGGGCGATGGAGGATCATATGCGCGCTGAACTTTGCTGCGATGCCCTCAACATGGCCTTGGGTCGCAGGGGGCCCGTTCCTGGGTTGATCCATCATTCGGACCGCGGCAGTCAGTACGCTGGTGGGGACTATCGCGAGCTGATCAAAAAAGCAGGGCTCACACAATCTATGAGTCGCAGGGGCGAATATCTGGACAATGCACCGATGGAGAGCTTTTTTGCGTCATTGAAAAAGGAGCTGGTCCATCGCCAAGGCTTCAGAACCCGCGCCCAAGCTAAGGCTGCAATCTTTGAATATATCGAGGTCTTCTACAACCGACAGCGCCGCCACTCCGGCATCGGTTACCAAACACCGCAGCAGGCATTTGAAGATATGACTTGGAAAATGGCCGCATAGGGTCAATAAATAAACTGTCCGGTTTCAGGGACGAAGTTCACATCACCCGCGATAGCGGTATGAAAATCCAGCGCGAAATGCGCATCTCAAAGATCCGCGTGGCCGCTATCAAGATCAAGGGGGGGACCTTGGCCATATGCGGCCACAAGACGATATGATCGTGGGCCCCGACACGCTGGTTCACATTCGTGACTGGCGTGCAAAAGCACTGTTTGGCGCTGATGTCGCAACGGTCAAGGCAAAGCGCCTGATTGACGATGAAGTCGTGTCGCAAGTCGACGCCAAAACACTGAGCATCTATGAATTGATCTTTGAGCGTCAGCACATCGTTTACGCAGACGGGCTCGAAGTCGCCAGTACAGCCGGTTAATCGAACCGACACATCATTGATGATCGACAACTGATCTGCTCGACAATTGATCTGAGTGAGCGTTGACGCGCAGATCATGCTTTTGATCAGATTTTACTATAACGTCATAAGCCAGATGAAACGCAGTCTTTTGAGGCTGCGTGTTGCAATAACGGAGTCACCCTCGCAATCAACGCGATTCAATTTCGGCCATAATTACATCAAGGTGCCTATTTTTTGTGCACACCTCATGGAAACCAACCTGACTCCAGATTCCCCCACCCTCCCGAATTGTGACAGGGAGGCAGACGTGATCTCTTCTTGGCGAAGATGCAAGACAGGGGAGTCGCAGCCATGAAAAAGATCGAGGCGATCATCAAGCCGTTCAAGTTGGACGAAGTAAAAGAAGCGCTGCAAGAGGCTGGCATCCAAGGCCTGAGCGTCGTGGAAGTCAAAGGGTTCGGTCGTCAAAAAGGCCATACCGAATTGTACCGTGGCGCTGAATACGTAGTGGATTTCCTGCCGAAAGTTAAGATCGAGGTCGTTTTGGCCGACGATCAGGTCGATGGCGCCATTCAAGCCATCATCACCGCTGCCAAAACCGACAAAATCGGTGACGGAAAGATTTTTGTGTCTGACGTGAGCCAGGCGATCCGTATTCGGACCGGTGAAGAAGGCGACGAAGCGATCTAAAAATTAGACGCTATATCAAACGCGCAATAAGATCAGTCCTACATCAAACCTATCAAACGAAAGACCGCTGATATGACCAACAAAGATATTGTCCAAATGATCAAAGACGAGGACATCGATTATGTCGACGTCCGTTTCACCGACCCGCGCGGAAAATTGCAGCACGTAACCTTGATGTCAGATCAAGTTGACGAAGACTTTCTTGAAGAAGGATTTATGTTCGACGGATCGTCCATCGCAGGTTGGAAATCAATTGATAAGTCAGACATGAAACTGATGCTGGACGTGGACAGCGCATACATTGACCCGTTTTATGCTGAGAAAACACTGTGCATCCATTGTTCTGTGGTTGAACCAGACACCGGCGAAGGCTACGACCGCGACCCGCGTGGCACTGCCGAACGCGCTGAGGCATATTTGAAATCCACCGGTATCGGCGACACATCCTATTGGGGTCCCGAAGCTGAATTCTTCTTATTTGATGACGTCCGTTATCAAGTCGGTATCAACAAAGTGTCCTACCAGGTCGATGCAATCGACGCATCTTGGAACACCGACACGCAGTACGAAATGGGCAACACGGGCCACCGCCCCGGTGTTAAGGGCGGCTATTTCCCTGTTAACCCAATCGATGACGCACAGGACATTCGCTCTGAGATGTTGTCGACGATGAAACGAATGGGCATGAAGGTCGACAAGCACCACCACGAAGTGGCGTCCTGCCAGCACGAACTCGGCCTGATCTTCGGTACGTTGACGACACAAGCCGATGAACTGCAAAAGTACAAATACGTCGTACACAATGTCGCACAGGCCTACGGCAAAACCGCAACGTTTATGCCAAAGCCCATCGCGGGAGACAATGGTACGGGCATGCACGTGAACATGTCGATCTGGAAAGACGGCAAGCCGTTGTTTGCAGGCGACAAGTATGCCGATCTGTCACAAGAAGCGCTGTATTTCATCGGCGGCATCCTTAAGCATGCCAAGGCGCTGAACGCGATCACGAACCCGTCCACGAATTCCTACAAGCGTCTAATCCCGGGCTTCGAAGCGCCGGTTCTGCGGGCGTATTCTGCGTCCAACCGGTCCGGCTGTGTGCGGATTCCGTGGACAGAATCCCCCAAAGCCAAGCGCGTTGAGGCCCGTTTCCCTGACCCAGCAGCCAACCCATACCTGTGCTTTGCCGCACTGTTGATGGCCGGCGTCGACGGGATCAAGAACAAGATCGATCCCGGTCCTGCATCCGACAAGGACCTTTACGATCTACCACCAGAAGAACTGGCTGAAATTCCGACGGTCTGCGGTTCCTTGCGCGAAGCGCTGGAAGAGTTGGAAAAAGATATGGACTTCTTGCTGCAAGGCGATGTGTTCACCAAGGATCAGTTGCAGGGCTACATGGACCTTAAGTGGGAGGAA
Organism: Octadecabacter antarcticus 307; assembly: GCF_000155675.2. Classification (GTDB taxonomy): domain Bacteria; phylum Pseudomonadota; class Alphaproteobacteria; order Rhodobacterales; family Rhodobacteraceae; genus Octadecabacter; species Octadecabacter antarcticus. Next base: position 2,051,798 of record NC_020911.1, on the reverse strand, counting down.
GTTTACGAATACGAACACACCCCGCACCCTGTTGAATTTAAGCTGTATTACAGCTGCTAACCGCCTAGGGGATGAGACCTAAACACCAGTGCAAAGGCGCCCCCAAATGGGGCGCTTTTTTTAGTTGTAGCCGCGCTTGGTCAACCCGCCACATTGTGGCCCCAACAAACACCCAAAATACCACAACGGTTCCGTTTTGTTGACGAATTGATGGGCCAAAGTGATTTCATGACCAACACTGAATTTTCTCTCACGCCAAAAGTGGCCCAACGCGCAACCTCAACGCCACGTTTTGGTGCGCATCGGATATCTAATCGTCCAGCCTCTGCCTATCATACAGGTGCCAACAGGATGCCGAGCGCGTGGCAGAGCCACAGGATACCGATTGACGCATATCAATACGGTGGCCGGGGCGCAGCATGGCCGCCATCGCATATGACCCGTTCCGCTGGCTTGTCGCTACCAAGCCCCGCAAAATTGCGCTCGCGTGCGGCACCATGATCGCCCTTCTTACCCTTATCCTCTAATCCCGCGCATCTGGCGCGTCTGCGGCCACAACAGTCGTATGAATCACAAACGCCACGGCATCGGGCTGCGGCAGTCGTAAAACAGTTTGTCGTTCGCTGCGCAGATACGGTGCATCCGGCTGCACGACTGGGCGCGGATCGTTTTCCCGCCTCGGCTGATGCAGGTGCGCTTCGTTATAACGAAGCAAGTTGGCCCGCCACATCGGACGCCCCTCCTGCGCCCCATCAAATAAACGCTGAACCCGCGTCGCAATGGCACTGTCATAGTCCGCCACCGGATTATGAATTTTGATCAACGGCTTGCCTATCTTTTGCGCTAGGGTCCAACTCGCCGGGAAACACAAGACGGCGCCGCTCAAAACATGCTCATGGCCGCGCCGTTCCAAGATACAGACGTCTTGCTGCAAAACCGCCCCGATGGATCGAAGCGGTGCATTCCAATCTATAACCGCCCTGTGCCCATCCGGACACCGCACATGATCGCCCGTCCGCACAAACCCAGCAGGCAAAGCATCAAGTGCGGCGGCAACAAATCCAACTGCAGCCGCCAAACCATCCAGCGTCTGGGCATAAACATCCGCCTCACAGCTCTGCAATAACCGCCGCCGCAGCGCCATCTGGGCCCCATACGCACCATCAAACGTCAGCCACGGCCCCACCACAGGGCGCATTGACGGAAGTCGCGCCGCGGCGACCTCGGCCTGACCGGGCGGCAATTTATCCTGCAGTATCGGGGTCCGGATTTCATTCATTTGCGTCGCCTGTAAGTGTCGCTTTTCAACCTGACAGACGCAATTTGCCCCGTCACGCTGATCATACCCAATGGAGACACGCCATGAACAGTCATTATCGCGACACGCGCAAGATCTACCCGTCCAAAAGTGCTATATTGGGCGACGGCACCCCCAACGACAATGACCGCGTTGAAATCGGGCCGACGCAACTGGCGTTTGGGGAATGGCACTCTGCGGGTCTGGTTCTGCCGAACTTACACAACATGCGCGAATACCGCTGGAAACGGCTGACGCAACACATTGTGGATCGCGGGTATGGCGGATTGCTGATGTTTGACCCGCTCAACATCCGCTACGCCACCGACAGTACCAATATGCAGCTGTGGAACACACACAATCCGTTTCGTGCGGTGCTGCTGTGTGCTGATGGATACATGATCATCTGGGATTACAAAATTTCGCCGTTTCTAAGCGCGTTTAACCCCCTCGTGCGCGAACGGCGTAGCGGCGCGTCGATGTTTTATTTCTCGAATGGCAATAAAGGCTTACAAGCCGCATCGACCTTCGCAGACGAGATTAAAGACGTGATGCGCGAACATGCGGGGTCAGACACCCGCCTTGCGGTGGACAAGATCATGATAGACGGACTTCGCGCGCTTGAAGCCCGCGGATTTGAAGTCATGGAAGGCGAAGAAGTCACCGAACACGCGCGCGCTGTCAAAGGCGTTGACGAAATCCTAGCAATGCGCTGCGCCAATCACGCCTGCGAAACTGCTGTCAAAGTCATGGAGGATTTCGCCCGCAGCCACTCCGGCAATGGCGTCACATCCGAAGACGATATCTGGTCCGTGTTACACGCCGAAAACATCAAACGCGGCGGCGAATGGATTGAAACCCGCCTATTGTCGTCCGGCCCGCGCACCAACCCATGGTTCCAAGAATGCGGCCCGCGCATCACGCAGCCCAACGAAATCCTTGCGTTCGATTCGGACCTGATCGGCAGCTACGGTATTTGCATCGACATCTCCCGCACATGGTGGATTGGCAATCAAAAACCCCGCCCAGACATGATCGAAGCAATGAAGCATGGCGTAGAACATATTGAAACCAATATGCAAATGCTCAAGCCCGGGGTGAATATCCAAGATCTCAGCCGCAACACCCACGTGTTGGAAGCCAAGTATCAAAAACAAAAATACGGCTGCCTGATGCACGGCGTTGGGTTATGCGATGAATGGCCGCTGGTCGCTTACCCTGACAGAATGGTCGAAGGCGCGTTCGATCACGAACTAGAACCTGGCATGGTTTTGTGAGTCGAGGCTTTGTTGGGGGAAGAAGGCGGTAATTTCTCAATCAAACTTGAAGACCAAGTGCTGATCACTGAAGACGGGTTCGAAAACCTGACGACCTATCCCCATGATGATGCGCTGATGGGCCGCGAGCGAAACACGACCGACGCCAGCAAGCCGAAGTGGTCAGACCCCAACTGCGGCCGGACCGACAGCGTCCCTTTGCCGCCCGTCACCAATATGTGATCGATGCCCAACGGATAGCCGAACAGATCAAACGTGCGGACCAGCGGGCCGACCCGCTCGGTCGCGGTTGCCTGTTTAAACCATGGCAGCGCCCGGCCTCGACGCGACCTTATTGAAATAGCCCGCCATGCCAAGCCCGACACCGCAAAACACCCGAGCAGGATCAACGGTCGAAACACCACCAAACTATCGCCCAGTCCGTGCACATCCCCCACGAACGAAGCGGCCAACACCACAGCCGCACTGACGACCAATCCATGTTTGATCCAAGACCACATCTACTCACCTTCCTGTGACGCAGGCGTCACAGCCCTTGCGGGCGCATCCGTCCTGCTTCACCTGTACTGCAACCCCAAGTCAAAAGGCGATGCTGAATGCCAACCGAACGCTTCACTTTCCCCGGTCATGATGGCCAGCAACTCGCAGCCCGTCTTGATCTGCCCGATGGTCCGTACCTCTCGACGGCCCTGTTCGCTCATTGTTTCACCTGTTCCAAAGACATCCCCGCGGCCCGTCGCATTGCCGCGCGCCTGTCGTCCATGGGCATCGCCGTGTTGCGGTTTGATTTCACTGGGCTGGGCCATTCGGAAGGCGAGTTTGAAAACACAAACTTCACTAGCAATGTGCAAGACCTCATGGCGGCAAACGCGGAACTCGTACTGCGCGGCATGTGCCCATCCTTGCTGGTCGGTCACAGCTTGGGCGGGGCAGCCGTGCTCAAAGCAGCACCCGAGATGAAAAATATTAAGGCTGCCGTCACCTTGGGCGCGCCGTTTGATCCCGAACACGTCACCAAAAATTTCGCCGATTCCCTGCCGCAGATCATTCGTGACGGGGTAGCAGAAGTGTCGCTTGGCGGGCGGCCTTTCCGCATCTCCAACGACTTCCTAAAAGACATCGCCAAAGGCAAACTCACCCCGGCGATCGCGGGCCTCAACGCCGCACTTTTGGTGCTCCACGCCCCACGCGACGCAACGGTGTCCATCGACAACGCGTCTGAGATTTTCCTGGCAGCCAAACATCCAAAAAGTTTCATTACTCTGGACGGCGCCGACCACCTGCTCAGCCGCGCAGCGGACGCCGAATACGCCGCCGACGTCATCGCGACATGGGCCAAGCGCTACATTGACCTGCCCCGCGCCGCGGCGCCAATCGGCGCCCCCGAAGGCGTGTTGCGTGTCTCCGAAGCCGACCCCAAAGGTTTCTTGCAAGACGTACAATCGGGGCCCCATCACTTGCTCGCGGATGAACCGGCAGCTTACGGCGGCACCAACAAAGGTCTGACGCCCTACGGTTTCCTTTCGGCGGGCCTCGGTGCGTGCACATCCATGACCATCCGCATGTATGCCCGTCGCAAAGGCTGGCCGCTCGCGTCAGTCAGCGTGGATGTAACCCATGATAAAGTCCACGCTCAGGACGCTGGCAACGAAACCAAAACAAAGATTGACAGCTTCGTTCGCACGATTAGCCTGCAAGGCGACCTTGATGACAGCCAACGCGCCCGCCTGCTCGAAATCGCGGACCGCTGCCCCGTTCACCAATCGCTTGAACGCTCGAATCAAATTGAAACAAAGCTCGCCTAAACCTTATCTTTTCGCCCTGCTTTTGTCTCAAAATATCTGGCCCTATGTATCAAGCGCACCAAGCGTGTGTGAGGGATGATTAAGGTTAGATCTTGATGATCAGTGACGCCACGTTTGGTGATGTTCCAATAGTATACGCTGCGATTACCGTCTTTATCGCCGGTAAATTCAATAATTCCGAATGTTGGGGCGGATTAGTTGTCTCTTCCGAAGACGTCTTGCCGCTTGACCACCATGATAAAATAGACCTAATTTTCCCTGGTTCTCAGGGAAATAGGATCGATATGAAGACATCTTTTCAAAGACTGGTTTTCGAAATGTCCTTGGGATTGGATGCTGTGCGTAACGGAAATACTAATCTGCAGCGATTTCGCCGTATCGATCCTAATTTTGTGAATAAAAGAAATTGTATCGATTTTGTAGTTAATCACTTGATACACAACGGGAAATAAGTGGTGTCCGGAGGCGGAATCGAACCACCAACACGAGGATTTTCAAGACTTGCGTTTAAAAGGCTTATCCCTTTTAGTCCGGTTGCCCCACATGTTGACGCGGCGCAGAACCTCGCCCTTGTGGCTTGAGAGGCGGATCGGATCAGTTTGTAACATCTGGTGGGTTTATGGGGCGTGGCTTTTGCCGTGAACAAGGGCCTTCAGGCGCGCTGTTCAACAAAATCACGATATGTCGCTGGGCCAATACCAACACCGATCCCCAGCAGCGTGTCGAAGGCGCTTCGCATGTGTCGCCGTCGGTTCCAGCGGAACACAAATTCGTCGAGATAGCGTTGCAGATGGCATTTTCTGAGGCCGTGGAAGACGCCTTTTGCCCACGTTTTTAGGTTGGAGAACACGCGGTGGACCCAGTGGAGTATGTCATGTGCCTTCTTGCCGCTGACGACCTTCGCCTCATGCGTGTTTGCAGGGGGATTTTCGTAACCTAGCCAGCCATCCGTGATGACGTGAGCGCCAGGCTCTACAGCCTGACCAATGAACCCGTGTAGCGTCTTTGATGCGCCGTCGGGAATGTGTTTCATCCTGATACGGCGCGGATGTCCGTCTCTTGATAACTCGACGGCGCAGACGACAAACATCTTTCCGACCGGGCTCCGCCCACCCTTTGGCCGGTCCTCGGGATCATGCCGGGACCGGAACGGAATCTCTGTTTCATCGATCTCGACAAGGTCTTTCAGGGGGTTGCGGTCAGGGTTGACCATCGACCGCCGCAGCTTTTGCAAGAGGAGCCACGCCGTCTTGTAGCTGCCAAGGCCAAGTTGCGCCTGAAGTTGCAGCGCTGACATGCCGTTGGAATGGCTGGTGATGATGTGCGCGGCAAGAAACCAAATTCGCAACGGCAAATGGCTGCTGTGCATCACCGTGCCAGCCGTCACGGATGTCTGCCGTGCGCAACCGGCACATTCCCAAGTCGCGCGATTTCGCTTTAACGGCCAGCCCTTGCAGGTGCCACAGGAAGGACACACAAAGCCCTCAGGCCAACGATGTTCCGCCAGATAATGCGAACACGCTTCCTCATCAGAAAACCTGGCGTCGAACGCCGGGCGGGACATGGGTTTGTCGTTTTTCCATCTGGCTGGCATGGGTAGAACAATACAAGAACATTGTAGATTGGCAAGCCGCTTCACACTACATCAGGTGCCGCCGGAGCAAAGGGGATAAGCCTTTGCGTTTAAAATAAGCCATAGTTTTAAATTGCTAAACTATACTATTTTAGAGGTGTGCGAAAAACTGTGCGATATCGTTTGGTTAGCACATAAAGGCAAACACTGTGTTCAACACAGTAAACTGAAACGCTGTGTTTGACACGGTGTCGGCAAACACTTTCGCAAACACATTATTGCAGCCCGCCACTACCCTAGATCAACTGCTCCGTGGGGCCAAATGGCCGGTCCAAAGTGTTCACGGCGGTGCCAGTTCGGGCAAAGCGTTGCCGCGTTCTCAACCGTGTCGGGACATTTCGAAGTGAAGGCGCAAACCGGACATACATCAACACGGCCAAGCGAATGATTTAAGGACACGTTTTAAAGTAGCAGAGTGGGCTGTGTTTTGTGGTCCGACAAAGCTAAGTCGGCACTTTGACCACCTCAAGTCAGCTTCCTCTGACAACACCGCATCACGCTAATCTGCCAAATGGCACGCAACGCGAATATCACCCAACTGACGCATCATAGGCCGTTCTTGTCTACAAATATTCGTAGCGATGGGGCAGCGCGGGTTAAATGCACAACCCTTTGGCGGATCGATAGGGTCTGGAATTTCACCTTCTGGCAGGTCTGCCTCGCGGCCAAAGCCATCCATCCGAGGGGCTGCTTCTAGCAGCATTTTAGTATACGGATGTTTGGTGTCGGTAAACAAATCCTCAGGGCTCGCTTCCTCGACCAGTCGTCCAAGGTATAGAACTCCAATCCGGTCAGCCATATGTCGAACCACGGTCAGGTCGTGGCTGATCAGAACATAAGTTAATCCAAAATTATCCTTAAGATCACTCATTAAGTTTAAGACCTGCGCCTGCACGGATACATCAAGTGCTGATGTCGGCTCGTCACACACAATAAGTTTTGGCTCAGACGACAACGCGCGGGCAATACAAATCCGTTGCCGTTGGCCACCCGAAAATTCATGCGGAAATTTCCCAGCATCCAGCGCCGAAAGTCCCACTTGTACCAGCAGCTTTTCCGCCAGCCCCGTCGCATCACCACCACGGGCTACAACGGGTTCCACGATGATGTCACGCACCCGCCAACGCGGATTAAGCGAGGCAAAAGGGTCTTGGAAAATCATCTGAATATCTGACCTGATCACATCAACCTTGTCTGCGTCAGTTTCGGTCGCAAGGTTCACACCGTTAATTTCAACCTTGCCTGACGAGGGCGTCAGCAGCCCAACCAACATGCGACCAATGGTGGATTTCCCAGACCCACTCTCGCCGACCAGTGCATAGGTACTGCGCTCTTCAACTTCGAAATCCACATCAGATACTGCCGTGAGAAACGCCTTCGCACGCCGCTCAATCACCCTATTCAACCACGGTTTGGACACGTCAAAAACGCGGGTCAGGTTCTTTACAGAAATCAACGACATCACGATACCTTTTGTGCGATCAGTGGGAACCAGCATGCAGCGTGGCCACCTACAATTTGTGGTGTGGGCGCGGCCCTGCATTTGTCTTGCGCATACGCACAACGTGGATGAAACGGGCAGCCTTCGGGAACTGCATTCAGCCGGGGCATTGCCCCTTCGATTTGGTGCAGCCGCGCTTTCCCCTGTGACGCCAGTGGCGTAGAGGCCATGAGACCTTGGGTGTAAGGATGCTGGGGTTGAGTCAGCACATCGCGCACAGCACCCAATTCGGCCAAGCGGCCAGCGTACATCACAGCAACGCGGTCCGCTGCCTCTGTAATAACGCCCATATCATGCGTAATCAGCATTACAGCAGTCCCCCGGTCACGGCAAAGCCGTTTGAGCAGGGCAATGATCTGCGCCTGCACAGACACGTCTAGTGCTGTGGTCGGTTCGTCCGCAATAATCAACGACGGCTCAGCGCAGAGTGCTAACGCGATCACAACCCGTTGTCGCATCCCACCACTGAATTCATGCGGATAGCTGCCGATACGTTCAGCAGCACCGGGAATTCCAACTTCGTCCAGTGCAGCAACAGCACGCTGATGTGCCTCGGATCGGCTGATAGGCAGGTGGGTCAGCATGGTTTCGGTCAGCTGGTCACCAATGCTGAGCAGCGGGTTAAGCGATGTCAGAGGGTCTTGGAACACCATTCCAATGTGTTTCCCACGCAAGCGGCGCATCGCCGCGTCTTTGAGATTATCTATGCGGCTGCCGTTGAGCCAAATTTCGCCCGCCGCTATCTGCGCAGGTGGGTTCAGCAGTCCAATAACAGCATTGCCAGCCATTGATTTGCCTGCACCACTTTCGCCAACAATACCCAAAATTTCGCCCGCACGGATGTCATAGCTGATATCGTCTACGGGCTTTACAATACCGCTGCGGGTGGGAATCTTGACGGACAGACCCCTGATCGACAAAACAACGTCTGACATCAGCGCAGCCTCGGATTCAGTGCATCGCGCAGCCAGTCACCCAGCAAATTCACGCTTAACGCCAGCGTCAAAAGTGTGAGCGCAGGGAACAGTAAGATCCACCATTCGCCCGAAAATAAATACCCTTGCCCAATGCGGATCAGCGTCCCCAATGATGGCTGGGTCGCCGGTGCGCCAACACCCAAAAAACTAAGCGTGGCTTCGGCTATAATAGCCAAGGCCAGCGATATCGTTGCGATCACTAGCACAGGCGACAGAACATTGGGCAAGATATGACGCAACATAATGGCACAGGGCGTCCGACCAATCAGCCGAGCTGCCTCAACATATTCTTTGCGTTTTTCAACTAAAGTGGCACCACGAACAACACGTGCAAACTGTACCCAATCGCTCAGCCCGATAGCGAGGATAAGCACCCATATGGCCATCTGGTCACGGTATTCGACAGGCGTTACGCCTTTTGCGATGCCAAAAATCAGCATCGCTATAAGGATCGACGGAAACGTAAGCTGCACATCAGCGACGCGCATAATAATCGTCTCAGTCCAACCACCAACATAGCCAGAAACCAGCCCCAATGTGATCCCCAGAACCATTGCAAATAGTACGGCTGCCACACCGACAAACAAAGACACCCGCATCCCATAAAGGATTGTGGAAAATACATCACGACCTTGGTCATCAGTGCCCAGCAAGAAACTTTCACCTGTGAAGGCGTTAGGGGCCATTGGTCCTGTAAAGCCATTCATCAGGTTCAGTGTCGCAGGATTAAATGGGTTCGTCGGTGCAATCAGCGGGGCGAAAACAGCCGCCAAAATGAGAATGCTGACGACAACTGTGGACACCACTGCAACCGGTGATCGGCGAAACGCATAATAGATATCACTGTCTAAAAACATGCGCAGTCGCGACCTCTGTGGGATTTTGTCTAAAGTATCGTTCATTAGTGGCCCCCTGCCCGGTCAACGCGCAAACGCGGATCAATAAAAAAATAAAGGATATCTACAATCAGGTTGATCGCTACAAACATGACTGAAATCAACATCAGATACGCCGCCATGACTGGGATATCTACAAATTGGACAGCGTTTATAAAAAGCAGGCCAACTCCTGGCCACTGAAACACCGTTTCTGTGATGATCGCAAAAGCGATGATAGACCCAAGCTGCAAGCCGATAACTGTGATCACAGGCACCATTGTGTTTTTCAACGCATGGCGAAAATTGATGGTACGGTTCTTTAGTCCACGGGCGCGAGCAAAGCGAATGTAGTCTTGGCGTAAGACCTCAAGCATTTCAGAACGCACAAGCCGCATGATAAGTGTCATCTGATAAAGCCCAAGTGTGATAGACGGCAAGATCAGCGCCTTCAACCCCGAAGCAGTCAGAAACCCGGTCGACCAATTTCCAATTTGAACCGTCTCTCCACGGCCAAAACTGGGCAACCAGCCGAGCTCTACTGAAAAGATATATATCAGGAGTATACCAATGAGGAACGTCGGCAGCGATACGCCAATCAGGGATGTCGACATGATAAAATTTGCCAAAAATCCATCACGCCGGATCGCTGTAAACACACCGAATGCGATGCCAAACGCAATAGCAAGCACACATGACACAGTTGCTAGTTCCAGGGTGGCAGGCGCGCGTTCTACCAAGATGTCAGACACAGGCCGCCCCTGCCGGTAGCTTACTCCAAAGTTGCCTTGCACTGCACCCTCAAGAAATTTGACGTACTGCACGATAAACGGCTCATCCAGACCGAGCTGGTCGCGCAGCCGCTCAATATCAACAGTCGTACGTTCCTGACCAAGCATATTTTCGATCGGGTCACCAACAAAACGAAACATCGAAAACGCGGCAAGACCGACGATTAGCAAGACAAGCGCCGATTGCACGACGCGACGGATAATATAGGCCAGCATGGTGGTAATTGCCTTAGTTTCTAAGAGCGTATGGCGGCCCTGCAGATGAATTTAATTTTGAATATCAAAACTGATCGCCAACAGGTCATGTTCACCATGGACCAAAACATTCAGCTTCTAGTTTCGAAGTTGCCATATCACTAAGCTTCGCCACATTGGCAACAGTATTGGCGCGCTAGATAACTAGCGCGCCATGGGACTGTCAGATCAATTCATAGTGAAATATTTGATCTTTGGCTGGTCTTCAGGATCGACCTCAATCCCAACTCTTTCCGACATACCCCAGTTCAACACTTGGTGATGAATTGGAATGTAAAGCTGTTCGTCCTGCACGGTCCGCCAAATCGTCGCAATGTCAGCATTGCGTGCCTCAAGATCAGTGTTAGAGGCCAGCGATTGGATCATCAGATCTAGATCCGCATCAGAGAAACCGGTCGCGTTCCAAGTACCAATCTCAGACTCGCGGGAATGAACAAGGAAGTTGAAGACATATTCAGAATCGTAAGTCGGCACGCCCCAACCCAACATATAAAAATCGGTTTGACCGCCACTAATTAGCGGAAAGTGCTGCGCTTTTGGTTTAGCATCCAAATTCACAGTGATGCCGATTTGGCCCAACATGCCGACTGCAGCCTGACAGATACCTTCGTCATTCACATATCGGTCATTTGGGCAATCCAACCGGATCGAGAAACCATCCGCATAGCCAGCTTCAGCCAACAAAGCCTTGGCCGCTTCGACATCTGTAGAGGATTCCGCGTCCATCTCAGCCGTCCAGCCGTTTACAAATGGTGGCGCGATCATGCCCGCTGGTTCACTTTGACCACGCATCACAACCTGACGGATTGCATCGCGGTTGATTGCCATCGACATAGCCTGCCGAACACGCACATCAGCCAGTGGGTTGGCACCATCAATGTTATCGGATTCGAGATCATCAGCACCTTGGTTCATACCAAAGAAAATAACCCGGTTTTGTGGCGCCTGTTTGACAATCAAACCATCGACGGCATTCACACGCTCAAGATCTTGCACGGGCATGTCTTGTAAGAAATCGATCTCACCTGAAAGCATCGCTGCCACACGGGTCGCGGCGTTTTGGATCGGGGTATAAATGATTTCAGTGACCTCCATCGGAAACTGATCAATGCCCCAGTATGCATCGTTGCGCACCATAACGGTTTTGACGTCAGGTTCACGGCTTTGCAGCACATAGGGGCCGGTGCCGTTTACATTGGTTGTTGCAAACGTAAGCTCGCCACCTTCAAAATCTTGCACATCAACGGTGTTATTCGCCTCGGTCCAGTCTTTGTCCATGATGAACAAATTAGTCAGATTGGAAGGAAGGATTGGGTTGGGTCCATCAGTCACGATCTCTACAGAAAAGTCACCAACCGCGCGCACTTCCGTTATCGAACCGATCAGTTCTTTCATATCCGAATTTGGCTGTTTGGCGCGCTCAAAGCTGAAGACCACGTCTTCGGCAGTGAATGCCGCACCGTCATGGAAAGTCACGCCTTCACGTAGATTAAAGACCCAGATATTCGGATCATCTGCTTTGGGTGCCCAGTCGGTCGCCAGTGCCGCCTCAAACGCGCCACTGATGTCGCGAATAATCAAGGGTTCGTACATTTGGTGACGAATCGTATGGGTAGGCCCCTCGTTTTGTGCGTGCGGATCAAGAGTCAGCGCGTCTCCAGAGCGTGCCCAACGCAGCGTTTCTGCATTGAGCGGTGCAGTTGTCGCAAGCAGCACTGCGGCCAGTGTAAGTGCCGATGTTGTTTTCATGATAATTCACCCTGTTTGATTTTCGTTGCGATCTGAAAATTGACGCAGCCTTTGCAGACAACAAAGACTCGGAGGTATGCTAGACTAAACCAATGGCAGAACCAGACATTTCAAGCTACCGAGAGACATGGTTTTAAAGTGCAAAAAATTTAGCCACCCTCAGCCATCATCTGGCTAAAATTTAGGCGATAATTTTTCTAGCTTGAGATCCCTTTGTAAGACAAAAAACTGAATTGAGCTGGCCATGTTTACGACTTAATTTTGTGGGATGAAAACACCTGTTATTGTTGGTTACTTCAATAGTCGCACAACATAGTCCATGAGGAACTTACACCGCTATGTCCTAGCCGCCATCTGTGCATCTTTCAGATACGGTCAGCATTCCGCCCACAACGTCGAACCCAACAAAAGTGAGCAACCAGCCAGAGCACCAGCAAGCCTTGCCTAACAGCAGTGCTCAGAAACGCTGTGTTTTTGGCTGTGTAAACTTCGTCCCTGAAACCGTACAGTTTAGTTATTGACCCTATGCGGCCATTTCCCAAGTCATATTATTGAAGGCCTGTTGCGGCGTTTGATATCCGACGCCGGAATGGCGACGCTGGCGGTTATAGAAGACCTCGATGTATTCAAAGATTACAGCCTTGGCCTGGGCGCGTGTTTTGAAGCGCTGATGGTGCACCAGTTCCTTTTTCAGTGAGGCAAAGAAACTCTCCATAGGCGCATTGTCGAGGCACTCGCCCTTGCGGCTCATGGACTGGGTAAGCTTCGCCTTTTTGATCAACTTGCGATAGTCCCCAGCAGCATATTGGCGGCCCCTATCCACTGCCCGGCAGGGTTATGCGAAGCATGATCCCGAGAGGGGGAGTGGTGTATCAACCCTGGAACAGGGCCTCTGCGTCCCAGAGCCATCTCGAGGGCGGCACAGCAAAGCTCGGCACGCATGTGATCTTCCATTGCCCAGCCGACGATCTCACGCGTGGCCATGTCCTTCACGCCAGCCAGATAAAGCCAGCCCTCGTCCCTTGCCCGGCAGGGTTATGCGAAGCATGATCCCGAGAAGGGGTGTCGATATAGGTGATGTCGGCCACCTATTACCCGGCAGGCGATGCTCTGCATCGCTGAGAGGGCAAACGGTATTAGGCGTCTGGCTGTGGAACTTCTGTTCCAGCAAGTTTGGCCCCTCTCGGCAGATTGCTTCGCAATCGCCTGCCCATTTGCCGGCAGCACATACGCAGTATGTGTGAGAGGGGGCAATGGAAGGCTTCAGCATATGATTGCTGTCCGTCGTGATTGGCTTTCTACGCTTGCGAAGAAGCGGAGACAGCTTGTTTTCCTTCATTATTCTGGCAACACGCCGTTCAGAGACGACCTCACTATCCGCCAGCAAGTCTTGGTGAATACGCTTTGATCCATAGCATTTCTTACTGACCTTGAAGAAGGTTTTAATCTTGGGAAGCAACTCCTGATCTCGGGCCTCACGATTAACTTGACGTTGATCGCGTGCAGGCTGACTGGCTGGAAATCCGTAGAACCAGCCCCGGGATATCTCCAGGAGACGGCATAATATTGAAACCGCATATTGCGCTTTATGGGCAGTGATGAAAGTGCGCTTGCTCGTCATGGGTTCACCGCCCGCGTTGCGAAAAAAGCGGATGCTTTGTGCAAAATCTCCACGTCTTCAGCTGTGTACCAGTAATCCTGAGCTCCTTGGCAACGCTGCCTTGCGTCGCCCCAGGCTCGTACAGTCGCTCAACTGCCCCGGCCTTATAATCGTCTGTGTACTTACGCCGCTGTTGTCCCATTTGGTGCCCCTTTCACGGACAGAGACGAAGTACCCCAATGTCCGGGAACAGGGACGAAGTTCAGTATGATCGCACCGCAATAGCATGACATATTGCCATATCACTGGTGTCGTTCAGCGCATCACTGACAGCTTCCAGCACAAGAACTCAGCGTTGGAGGGTAATTATCTTAGAAAAATCAGCCACTGCAAATGAACGGACTACGCGGATTCCGGCACTATCAGAACAGGACATGGGGCCGAATTGGTGACTCTGCTGGTGATAGAAGGATCGAACAACGCTTCGAGCCAAGATCGGCTTGGGGATCCAACAACTATGATATCGGCATCACATTCATCGGCATAGTCGGCGATCACCTGTTCGATTTGGCCGCTGCGCACCTCAATCTCAGTCTTAACGCTAGCCCCACTTTCGACCCTCAACTCAGCGAGTTGCTGAGTGCGCTCTTCAATGATTTGAGTATTATCAATAGCAATAAGCGGAACGGAGGTCATCATTGGTCCTGCGGCCATCAACCCTGCCCCCGCATATTGCGACGGGACAACGTTCAGCAAGTAAACCTTGCCGTCCGCGACCTCAGCCATGTCATAGGCAATATCCGCGACGTCACGGTTCAAATCTTGGTCGACTGTCGTCACGACCATAATCCGCTGAAAGCGCGCGTTCGGCAGGCTTAGATCATCAATGGTTTTACGTTTTTTGGACTTCTCGAGTTGGATCAGAGCAGCCTGAAGATCGTTGGCGCTATATGCCGGGTCGCTCTCCTCCATACCCTCAATCGTCGCCTCTGCCATCTGCCCGGCATCAGATGCCATTGACCTCAGGACCTTCTCTTTTTCACCACGGTTGAGTTTGCCATCATTCAGAACAAGATCTGGAGATTCATAATATACTGAGGGGTTCGATATTCTCATTTTTGCGTAATTGGTCATGGATCTCCTCTCTCACTCGATTGGATGCCAATCGGGTAGTTGCTGTTAATTAGTTTGGTTTGACGGCCAAGTTTGGTTGGGTCCGCTTAGCATTTTCGTGCGATTTAGATGTCATGCTCCACCGCACACTTCCGACCCTGATCTCATGAGGATCTTCTGATTAGAACATCTACTAAATACAGCAAAAGCGGTAAAAATTCAAGGTTGGCACAAGTTGGAGATACTTGCCTCGAGAACTGGGGGCAGATCTGACAGAGCGGAAAATGTCATTTCTTCATCCCAAGGACGCGGCATCCTCTAGCGGGTTGCGACAATAGACTGGGCAACGCGCAAAGTCTTAGCA
Organism: Octadecabacter antarcticus 307; assembly: GCF_000155675.2. GTDB lineage: Bacteria > Pseudomonadota > Alphaproteobacteria > Rhodobacterales > Rhodobacteraceae > Octadecabacter > Octadecabacter antarcticus. The sequence goes on along the minus strand of NC_020911.1, from coordinate 2,036,561 downwards.
TGGCAGTTGTCGAACCTTTTTTATGAACGCGTCCTCCGCGTTCACCATGGTGATTATTTAGGTGGATACGTCGATACTTTGATGGTTCCCTTCCTGTTCGACATAGCCCCTATGCGGATTCAGAGGGTTGGAAGCGTGGGCTGCAAGTGCCATTTCTGCAGTGCAGCATTAATACTGCGCTGTAGAGAAATAACAGGAGTTGCGCCATGACAATGGTAGTTCCCCACACAAATAGCTGGCTGACGTCAGGTCTGACTGAACTGCTCACGCGCTACGTTAGTCGCCGTAACGCAGCCGCTAACGCAAAGATTAAGACCGCAAAATATCAGAGATCCCTGACAAAGCTCAAGGCTTTGTCGAACCGAGATCTGTTGGATATCGGAATATCCCGCGCAGACATCCCCCTAATTGCATTCGAGCAATCACAAAAGGAACTCGCAAATGAAAATGCATAGCAACACAGCAGGCAGCACGTTCCTCTGGGCCCAACATGCCCTTGGAGACGCCGTCACCGCCGTCGGCCACACCGCGACCAGAATACGCAAGAGCTTCAAAAACCTGTGGAGCCAAATCCAGATTGGAAGAATGCAGTCAGTCTTGCAAGCGATGAACGACGAACAGTTGCATAAGATCGGCATCGAACGAAGTGGCATCAGGGAATATGCCGAACATTTAGTCACATACGAATACGACGGCCTTTGAACAACGAGTCAGTAGCCCGCTGCTACGTTCCGAGACGATGAAGGTGAATTAGCCCCTCCCAGGGCTTTGTTGCACAAATAGTCTCGTATCAGGGATTCATGTTGTAAATCCAGCATGGTAGCTGGCGTCATGAGTAAACCTATCGCCCCGATTTACCGCACGAGGAACTGGCCTGAGTATAACAAGGCCCTGAAGCGACGCGGGTCACTGACCATTTGGTTTAACCCAGAGGTCACTTGGAAAGCTGCGCCTACCGTTGCCCGGCAGTGGTTTGTTTGCAAACCATGAGAGGGGGGCAAACGGGGCCGCCAGCCACGCTATAGCGATGCGGCGATCCAAGCCTGTCTCACGTTGAAAGTGCTGTTCGGAATGCCTTTGAGGCAGGCGACGGGCTTTGTGGAAAGCCTGTTGAAATTGATCGACCTTGACTGGGAGGTCCCAGACTTCAGCACGTTATGTCGGCGTCAGAAAAGGCTATCGGTTACCATCCCGTATCAGGGCTCAAAGGGCCCGCTAAACCTCCTTATCGACAGTACCGGCATCAAAGTTGAGGGCGAAGGTGAGTGGAACGCTCGCAAGCATGGCGGGCCGAAACGTCGGGTGTGGCGCAAGATACATATAGGGATTGATGAAGAAACGTTGGAGATACGCGCGGTCGAAGTGACGAGTAGCAGCATTGGAGACCCACCCATGTTGCCCAACCTTCTCGGTCAGATCACACCAGATCAGAAGATTGGCAGTGTCACAGCAGATGGGGCATATGACACCCGCAAATGCCATGATGCGATTGCGGCCCGCAATGCCCGTGCTGTCATCCCGCCACGCAAGAATGCCAAGCTATGGAAGCCGGATACGCTGGGGGCCAGAGCCCGAAACGAAGCGGTACAGTCCTCAAAGGATCTCGGCCGCGCTCAATGGCGTCGCTTGAGCGGATACCACCGCAGGAGTCGTGTTGAGACAAAGATGCATTGTTTGAAACTACTCGGGCAGCGCCTGGCCGCACGAGACTTTGACCGGCAAGTTGCGGAAGTCCAAATCCGTGCCGCGATACTCAACGGCTTCACCGCCCTTGGCATCCCAAACACCGTTACTGTAGGCTGAATCCGTCAGGGGTCAGGGGAAGCACGCCATAAGGGCGATTTGTGCAACAAAGCCCCCTCCCAGCATCATCGCTGTGAAGCGAAACCATAACGCTCCGGTTGAATAAACAAGACTGATCAAGCAACAGCAGCGGCAGCAATGCTGGGGCTGCTGTTGTGAGTTGGAACTCCAGCCAATCAAGTGATGAGCAGGGCCATCGGTGGAATTGGCCACCCTTCCCTTTCAGCAACCCCTTTCATCCCCATACCAAAGCACTCAGTTCTCTAAGACTTCTATGGGATGCTACGCCCACCTATAATTGCACATGGACGCGGCCATTCCTTGTCCGACACGGGCTGTGCTGACAAAACTGCGCACCTTCATAGGTTTGCTCGATCAGCGACTTTGCTTTGTAAAAATCCAAGTTTGACCTGACTGTCACCTCCAGATGACCAGTGCCAAAGTGGCCAACCTTGCGAACATCGCGGGCAATCATAGGTGGACGCACCCATTCCTTGTCTGACCGATAAGATGGGGTTAGTCCTTGATAAGAAGGGGTGTTCTGTCTTTATTGGTCATCTTAATCAGCTATTTGGAATCGCCGGTGGCAGTCCACATGCACGGCCAATACAAGATTGGTTATGTTTGTAATGCACCCAAGTTAATTGTTGGTTGCATTACAAGCTTTCGACTTTTCAATTGTTCTGGGCTTTGAAGTGATTGCGTTATGATTCCTGCGGAAGCCCGGCCAATATCGTGCCTTTGGGTCGTTGACGTGGCGATTAGGCCGGGAAAGCCTTCTAGTAAGCCTAGGCCATTAAACCCAGCCAGTGCCACACTATTTGGGACGGCAATTCCTGCCTCAATACAATAGCAAAGTCCGCCAAATGCGACATCGTCGTTCGAGAAATAGATGCAGTCAAGATCAGGGGTCTGTTCCAACAGTTCTTGGGTCAAGCGGCGGCCCTCACTTACTGAGGACAGAATGCCACCCAACTGTGTGGTTATTGCGATATCATAACGCTTCAAAACGTCAAAAAACCCTTGTTTTCTTTTCTTTGCGCGCAAATCATTTTCAAGATTGCAGCCGATGTAACCAAAGCGAGTGCGGCCAGCACCAAAAAGCGCCTCCGCCATTTCTGCACCAGCCGATTGATGGGAAAATCCAACAACGTAATCGATGGCATCGCCGTCTGTATCCATGATTTGCACGATTGGAATATCAGCTTCAATGAGCAATTTACGGGTCTGGTCTGATTGTTCCATTCCCGTAATAATCATGCCGGCAGGTCGCCAAGAGAGCATCCGTCCGACAAGCTCATATTCACGATAAAGATTGTAGTCAGTGACACCAAATGCAGGTTGAAAACCTGTTCCTAACAGTCCGTCGGATATACCTGACATTACTTGTGGAAATACGATGTTTGTGAGGCTGGGAACGATGACCCCAACCAGGTCAGAACGTGCACTAGACAGTGATGCTGCAAGGTGATTCCCAAAGTATCCAATCTTTTTTGCAGCTGCAATAACCCGGTCTTTGCTCTCGGTGGAAACGTCTTTGCTACCCCGCAATGCGCGTGACGCAGTCATTTTGCTGACTCCAGCAGCTGCAGCAACGTCAATCAAAGTTTTATTTTTATTCATATACTTAGCAACAATCGAATGAATTTATAGGCGTCCACTACGCCTATACTTTAGCACATAATATTTCCTTTAAGCGTCAAACGCAATTCCCAGACCGTTGACAGGCTGTCTTGGAGTATGTCACTGGTACCGATACCGGTATCGGTACCGATGCGGGGGGAGAGTGATTAAAAGCTGAAAGGCCTAGTCACATTGCAAAGACGGGGGTCAGAAAACTGATCGTCGAAGGGAGAAAGACATGAAACTTACTAATTTGAAGACGACAGTCTTTGTTGGCGTTGTTGCCGCGAGCGCATTGTTTGCAAGCATAGCTAACGCGCAAGACTATCAGTGGACGTTTCAAACATCCGCACAGGCAGGAGACAACTTCTTTCCTATTGAAGAAGAATGGGCCGAGCGCGTTGGAGCGATGTCAGGTGGTCGGATCGAAATTACAGTTGTCCCGGTTGGCACAGTTGTTGCCCACAACGAAACACTTGACGCTGTAGGAGCAGGCATTCTGCAGGGTCACATTACTGACCCGTCGTATTTTTCAGGTAAAGATCCTGCATTTGCAATGCTTGGCAACCTCGTTGGGGCATGGTCTGAACCACAGCAGATGTTCAATTATATGAACTATGGTGGCGGTAATGAGCTGTTTAACGAGCTCGTTAATCCATACGGCCTACAATTCTTAGGTGCATCAGCAACAGGCGTTGAGGCGTTCTTGTCAACCAAGCCAATCTACGGCGTTGATGACCTTGCAGGCATCAAGATGCGTGCTCCCGAAGGTATGGTTCAGGAAGTGTTTGCGGCCGCAGGGGCATCCCCAGTGAACTTACCGGGCTCTGAGGTATACACGTCTTTAGAAAAAGGCGTGATCGATGCGGCAGACTACACCGTGTTCTCGACGAACCACGCGCAGGGAATGCATGAATTTGCACAATACCCGCTCTACCCTGGGTTCCATTCGATGCCGGTAATTGAAGTATCCCTTAACAAGGAAATCTTCGACACGTTGCCAGACGATCTTAAGGCAATTCTTGACGTGTCAGTTCGCGACTTCGCGCAAGATATGGTTGCACGTCTTGACGCAGAAAACGCGATTGCTGTAGCAGAAGCCACCGCCGATCCAGACATCACGATCATCAACTGGTCTAACGAAGAGCGGTCTAAGTTTCGTGCGATTGCACAGACGCAGTGGGCAAACTGGGCTGACCGTTCCGAAATGGCAGGCAAGGCATATACGAGTGTCTCAGCTTATCTGATCGCAGCGGGATTACTGATCGAGTAATCGTTAAAAAATACACTCAAAGGGGGGCAGAAATGCCCCTCTTTTTTCATTAAAAATAACTTGGATGCGTTCAGGGAGGCGATATGTCACAAGAAAATTCAGCTATGACTGCTGGCGAAGTCGAGGCCCAGCTTGAGGCTCTCAAACGCGCCCACGAAGAAGATGCTGCTGGCCCACAAACTGCGTTGGACCGAAAAATTGTCTCGTTTGGCGGAATTTTTAGCTTTCTGTTCGCAATAGCGACGATCGTATCACTTTATGAAATTGTTATGCGGTATTTCTTTAATGCGCCAACAATTTGGGTGCATGAAACTGTGATTGCGTTGGTGGCCGTTTGTTACCTTTACGGTGGTATCCAGTGCCTGGCTGCAGATAAGCACATACGCATTGGCCTGATTTACTTTGGCACGAGTGGTGGCACGCGCCGTCTGCTTGATTTTGTGAACGGAGTGCTCGCCCTATTCTTTGCAATTGCCATTGCCTATGCAGCCTCAACGATGGTTGAAAAGTCATGGTGGACTCCGCAAGGTGATTTCCGCTTGGAGCGGTCTGGCTCAGCGTGGAACCCGATCACACCAGCACTGGTTAAAATGGGTCTATTTATCACAGCCGTTGTGTTGGCGATCCAGTCGCTGGGGCATATTTGGGTTGCTTTTAAAGGCACTGGCTACCGTCAATCTGAAGGTGAAGCTGCAAGTAAATACGCTATCATAGGTATCGCAATTGTATTCGGCCTCCTTGCTATAGGTGGCTACGTCTTGTTCAGCCAAGGGCGTGATTTGGGAATTCAAACCGGATCAATCCTGCTGGTAACCAGCATCATGGTGCTCATTCTAACTGGTATTCCGCTCGCATTTGTGACTGGCCTTATCGCAATAATGTTTACCATAGCATGGTTTGGTGTGTCTGGTGTGCCGCTGGTATCAAGCCGTATCTACTCGTTCGTGAATGAATACGTGCTTGTCGCAATTCCAATGTTTGTGTTGATGGCCTCCTTGCTAGATCGCTCTGGCATGGCACGTGATCTATACGACGCAATGCGCCTTGTAGCGGGGCGCCTTAAGGGCGGCGTCGCCATTCAAACCCTTGTAGCAGCTATTTTCCTTGCCTCCATCTCAGGTATTATTGGCGGAGAGATTGTTCTTCTTGGTTTGATCGCTTTGCCACAGATGCTTCGACTTGGCTATAATCGAGCGTTGGCTATCGGCACTGTTTGTGCGGGTGGATCGCTTGGGACAATGATCCCACCATCGATTGTCTTAATCGTTTATGGTTTAACAGCGAGTGTTTCCATCGGTGACCTGTTTCTAGCGACCGTTGTTCCAGGGCTTATGTTAGCTACCTTTTACATCATCTATATTTTTGTTCGATGCACTCTTGATCCCTCTATGGGGCCATCGATCCCACAAGCAGAACTCGACATGCCACTTGCTGAAAAGCTCAAAAAGATGCGTGGTGTGATTTTGCCTGTTGGTGTCGCATTCACTGTTCTTGGGTCAATTTACGGTGGTGTCGCTTCCGTAACAGAAGCGGCAGCTATGGGTGTTGTTGGGGTGTTTATCTCAGCATTGGTTCGTGGCGAGGTATCGTGGGAATTGATCAGTTCAAGCCTCAAGCAGACGCTTGAAACGTGCGGAATGATTATCTGGATTGGCCTAGGCGCAGCGGCGCTTGTTGGGGTTTATAACCTTATGGGTGGAAACCGCTTTATCGAAAGCGCAATTCTTGACAGCGGCGCATCACCAATGGTGATCATCCTGATGATGATGGGTATTTTGATTGTGCTTGGCCTATTCATGGACTGGATTGGTATCGCACTTTTGACGATGCCGATCTTCGTTCCTATCATCATTACACTTGGCATGGACCCTGTGTGGTTCGGCATTTTGTTTGCGATGAACATGCAGGTCAGCTATCTGACGCCACCGTTTGGTCCAGCAGCTTTCTATTTGAAGTCCGTGGCGCCAAGCGACATGAGCCTCTCTGAAATTTTTAGGGCTTTACTACCCTTCATTGCGATTCAGATCGTGGCACTCGCACTTGTGCTGTTCTTCCCAGAAATTGCGCTTTGGTTACCTGGTTGGGTAAAAGGAAATTGAGATGAATAATATGAAGGTATCAACTCTGAACGTTGCAGCTATCGGGCTTGGATCGATGGGATTCGGCATCGCAGCCTCAGCCTTACGTGGTGGGCACAAAGTTTGGGGGAAAGATATTAACCCTGAAGTGATGACGCGCTTTGTGCGTGAAGGCGGCCAATCCGGCAGTCTGAGCGATGCGTCTCTTATTTTGGATGTCGTCATTGTCGCTGTTTTGAATGCAGCACAAACTGAGAGTGTCCTGTTTGGCGATCAGGGAATTGTTGAGAAATTGCAGAAAGGTGCCGCTGTCGTATCGTGCGCCACCGTGCCACCTGCTTTTGCAAAAGACATGGCGGCACGTTGCGCCACTTTTGGGGTGCATTATTTGGATGCACCGATTTCTGGTGGATCTGTCAAAGCCGCATCCGGTAAACTGTCTATTATGGCTGCGGGAACGCCAGAAGCATTTGCCGCTACGCAGCTTGTATTAGACGACATTTCCGAAAAGGTTTTCGCACTGGGCAATGAGGCTGGCGCAGGCAGTGCGATGAAAGCGGTCAACCAGCTGCTTGCCGGTGTCCATATTGCTGTCATGGCAGAAGCACTGACTTTCGGCATAACCCAAGGCGTAACACCCGAAAAGTTTGTCGAGGTTATTAGCAAGTGTGCTGGCACTAGCTGGATGTTAGAAAACCGCGCACCGCACATAGTAGCGGGTGACTACACGCCACATAGTTCGGTCAATATTTGGCCAAAGGACCTTGGCATCGTCTTGGACATCGCCAAGGAAGTGCAGTTTGCAGCCCCAATCACAACCGCAGCACTGCAACAGTTTACTGCGGCAGCAGCTATGGGGCTAGGTGGCGATGACGATGCTGCCGTGGCTAAAGTCTATGCCAAAAATGCCGGAATAACATTGCCCGTGTGAAGCATAGGAGAAACTGAAATGACAACTATTTTGGGCTGTATTGCCGATGACTTTACTGGGGCAACGGATTTGGCCGGCCTTTTAGCGCGTAGCGGTGTGCGGGTATCGCTGCGCATCGGTGTGCCATCAGAACCGCCGTCCCACACCAGCCCGTTTGAGGTCATCGCGCTAAAGTCGCGCACGATCTCTGCCGTTGACGCCGTATCTGAAACGCTCGAAGCCTTGGATTGGCTGAAGCGTGCAGGTGCACAGCGGTTTTTCTGGAAATACTGCTCGACCTTCGATAGCACCGATGCGGGCAACATTGGCCCAGTGGCCGAGGCTATCATGGATGATCTTGGCACAGAACAAACTATTTATTGCCCTGCATTTCCCGAAAACGGACGATCTATTTTCATGGGTAACCTGTTTGTTGGGCAGCAACTTTTATCCGAAAGCCCTATGAAAAATCACCCGCTGACGCCAATGTGTGATAGTAATTTGATGCGACTCCTTACACCCCAAGTGACCCGCCCTGTTGGTTTGGCTGATCGGTTGACTGTCGCACAGGGTGCGTCTGCATTGCGGGCAAAGCTGGACACACTCAAGCTCGAAGGTGTGGCGCATGTTGTGGTGGACGCTGTAGCAGATGAGGACTTATCCGTCATTGCTGAGGCTTGTCGCGACATGCCATTGATAACTGGGGGGTCAGCAGTCGCTATGCCGCTCCCCGCACTTTATCTTGCAGATGGAACGCTGTCGGCGGATGCCGTCAAACGCCCATCACCAAAAATAGGTAAAGGCACTATTATTTTATCAGGCAGCTGTTCTGCTATGACCAATATTCAGGTTGCCAATCATATTGAGCTTGGCGCACCCAGCTATCAATTAGACCCATTGAAGATAGCTAAAACAGGGTCAGCTTTAGTGCTTGCTTGGCTTGCAGCCCAGGATTTGACCAAAGCGCCGCTTATCTATGCAACGGCGGATGCAACAAGTGTAAAAGCTGCGCAAGAGGTCTTGGGCATTGCAGCAGCTGGAAATCTGATTGAGCAAACATTGTCTGCCTGCGCAGTAGCCGCACGCGATGCCGGAGCTCGTCGTATCATCGTCGCGGGTGGTGAGACATCAGGCGCCGTAACCAAAGCACTTGGCGTATCACAACTGGACATTGGCGCAGAAATTGCACCAGGAGTGCCTTGGACTTTCTGCGTATCAGGTGAAGTCCAGATCGCGCTAACTCTGAAGTCTGGTAATTTCGGCGCAAAAACTTTTTTTGCTGACGCCCAACAAAAATTGGACACCCTATGATGTCTGAGGCGCATTTACGCGAACAAATCTGTTTGCTCGCAAAATCGATGTTCGACAGAGGACTCACGGGGGGGAGCACAGGTAATATTTCTGCGCGGACGCAAGACGGCGGGCTGCTTGTCAGCCCGACAGGCACAAGCTTTGGCCGCCTTGATCCAGGACGGCTTAGTCGGTTTAATTCCGACGGTAAGCTAATTAGCGGTGATCTACCAACCAAGGAAATGCCGTTGCATGCGGCCTTTTATGACACACGCTCAACTGCTGGGGCGGTTGTGCATCTGCACTCTTGCCACTCTGTTGCCTTGTCGATGATGCCAGAGGTTGATGCTGATAATTTCCTCCCCCCGCTGACGCCTTACGGGATTATGAAATTGGGCAAAGTAAAGTTGCTACCATTTTTCATGCCCGGTGATCCAGCGATGGGTATGGCGGTGCGCGGTTTAGCGGGTAAACGTTCGGCGGTGATGCTCGCCAATCATGGACCTGTCGTCGCGGGCAAAGACATTGAAGCAGCATGCAATGCAATTGAAGAACTTGAAGATACAGCACGCCTTGCAATGATGACCCGTGGGTTGTCGCCGCGCGCTTTGTCATCCGAAGACGTGCTTGCCTTGGTGACTAAATTTAATGTGGAGTGGGACGTTTGAAATTTTCAGCTAATTTAGGGTTTCTGTGGAATGATCGCACATTGCCGGACGCAATTCGAGCGGCCAAAGCCGCAGGCTTTGATGCCGTGGAATGCCACTGGCCATATGATGTCCCTGTCGCTGAAGTCTCAAATGCCTTGGCTGAAACAGATCTTAAAATGTTAGGCTTAAACACCCGTCGGGGCGACGCTGCTGGGGGTGACAACGGATTATCAGCAATCACTGGCCGCGAAATAGAAGCGCGTGCTGCGATTGACGAAGCGATAACCTATGCAGCAGCAATCAGTGCCAAAAGTATTCATGTGATGGCAGGATTTGCCGCCGGCGTTGAGGCGCATGCGACATTTGTAGCAAACTTGAAGTACGCCTGCGAAAATGCAGCACCGCATGGCATCACAATTTTGATTGAACCGCTCAACAAGTATGATGCACCAGGTTACTTTTTGACGACCACGGATCAAGCTGTTCTTATTATTACCGAGGTAGGTGCTGGAAACCTCAAGCTGATGTTTGATTGTTATCACGTCCAACTTATGGAGGTTGATCTTACACACCAGATTGAGCAAAACTTTCAACACATTGGGCATATTCAATTTGCATCAGTGCCTGACCGAGGGCCACCAAATAACGGTGAAATTAACTATAACTATTTGTTCCAAGTCATTACACGCCTTGGATATCAAGCTCCTATTGGAGCTGAATATAAGCCTTTGGGCCTGACCGATCAGAGCCTTGGCTGGATGAAGGCGTGCAGAGCTCACAATACTAATTCAATTACAAATAGTTAGTCGCCTTCATAGTCAGTCAAGCACCCGCGACTTAGGGACCACCACACACAAACTCAACCATTCGATATAAAGTCGAACCAAATTCAGCCCGTCAGAAGTCACTCACCACCAACTTTTCGGCGCTGGATACCGCACAATCTGCGGCCATTTCGCGCCGCAACTCTAGCAAACCGACCGCCGTTCAAAATCGTGCCGATCAATATCAATAGGCAGCTTATCCGGCGTCACCACAACGACACGCTTACATGAACAGCACGTCGCAGTGATGTGTGTCGTTTTATCATGAAACAAACGTGTGTCCAGATCGGCGGGTGATGCGTATCGTCTGCCCATCTTGGGAACAATAAGAGAACACAGAGCAAGGTCAATCGCTGACTATAGGGCAAGGCCCTGCCTTATCGCCACGAATGACAGTACTGCATCCATAACGCTTAAAAATTGACCCAAACTAAAACAAACGGCGGCCCCATTAGCAGCAAGAAGGCTTATCCCCTTTTCTCCGGCGGCACCTGATGTGGTGTGAAGCGGCTTGCCAATCTACATTGTTCTTGTATTGTTCTATCCATGCCAGCCAGATGGAAAAACGACAAACCCATGTCCCGCCCGGCGTTCGACGCTAGGTTTTCTGATGAGGAAGCGTGTTCGCATTATTTGGCGGAACATCGTTGGCCTGAGGGCTTCGTGTGTCCTTCCTGTGGCACCTGCAAGGGCTGGCCGTTAAAGCGAAATCGCGCGACTTGGGAATGTGCCGGTTGCGCACGGCAGACATCCGTGACGGCTGGCACGGTGATGCACAGCAGTCATTTGCCGTTGCGAATTTGGTTTCTTGCCGCGCACATCATCACCAGACATTCCAACGGCATGTCAGCGCTGCAACTTCAGGCGCAACTTGGCCTTGGCAGCTACAAGACGGCGTGGCTCCTCTTGCAAAAGCTGCGGCGGTCGATGGTCAACCCTGACCGCAACCCCCTGAAAGACCTTGTCGAAATCGATGAAACAGAGATGCCGTTCCGGTCCTGGCATGATCCCGAGGACCGGCCAAAGGGTGGGTGGAGCCCGGTCGGAAAGATGTTTGTCGTCTGTGCCGTCGAATTATCAAGTGACGGACATCCGCGCCGTATCAGGATGAAACACATTCCCCCATGCCATAGGCGCATCTTGGACACGACGGCGCGTCGAAGACGCTACACGGGTTCATTGGTCAGGCTGTAGAGCCTGGCGCTCACGTCATCACGGATGGCTGGCTAGGTTACGAAAATCCCCCTGCAAACACGCATGAGGCGAAGGTCGTCAGCGGCAAGAAGGCACATGACATACTCCACTGGGTCCACCGCGTGTTCTCCAACCTGAAAACGTGGGCAAAAGGCGTCTTCCACGGCCTCAGAAAGTGCCATCTGCAACGCTATCTCGACGAATTCGTGTTCCGCTGGAACCGACGGCGACACATGCGAAGCGCCTTCGACACGCTGCTGGGGATCGGTGTTGGTATTGGCCCAGCGACATATCGTGATTTTGTTGAACAGCACGCCTGAAGGCCCTCGTACACGGCAAAAGCCACGCCCTATAAATCCACGAGACGTTCCAAACTGATCCGATCCGCCTCTCAAGCCACAAGGGCGAGGTTCTGCGCCGCGTCAACATGTGGGGCAACCGGACTAAAAGGGATAAGCCTTAGCAGCAAGCATGCAAATGCTGCATGGCAGCATTGCCCAAAAGGGCCATTGTGCAACTGCAGCACAGTCATACATCCTAATCACAAGCGAACTGCAAGAGATGCACAAATAGCTGAAGAAATCGAGTAACGACATGACAACATTAACAGCAACATTCTTTACAGGCACATCACTGAGATCTCGTTTTGAGGCGTTCCGCGATCAGCTGGCTGAAAACGCTTCTAAGCGTAAGGTCTACCTCACGACACTATCCGAACTTGAGCGGACGTCCGCACGTGAACTGCAAGATCTAGGAATTGCGCCATCATCGATCCGCCAGATTGCCCATGAAGCAGCTTACGGCGCTTAAGCTAAATCCCAAAACAAGATCACCGATCCAGCAAAGCTTTTTCGCCTTATCGACATGGTGGACAGCACTAAATGGGCGCAACTAGGATCCGACGTGAAGGGCGATATTTACAAGGGCTTGCTCGAGCGGAACGCCGAAGACACGAAATCGGGTGCAGGCCAATACTTCACCCCTCGCGCCCGAATCAGCGCAATGGTTCAATGCGTTCGCCCTGCCCCTGGTCAAACCATTGCGGACCCTGCTTGTGGGGTAATCCCCCCATTTTCAATGGGGCTCGGCCGTAGAATTCACGCGGCTGTTTTCAGTTTCATTGCGGGTGTTATGCCGCCGATGCCCATGTTGGGTCTCTCATTGTTGTAAGTCCAGAGCCATTCTGTCGCCTGGTTTTGGGCCTCCTCAATCGTTTCAAAGATGTGCTGGCTCAACCATTCGCCGCGAACGGTGCGATTGTATCGCTCGATATAGGCATTCTGTTGAGGTTTGCCTGGCTGGATGTGTTCAAGCCGAACACCGTGCTTTTCAGCCTATGTCATCAAGGTCCCACTGATGTATTCTGGGCCGTAACACCTTCGAAATATCGCTAATTTAAGGCTATGACTGCCTGCGCAGCCCCAAATAACGCAGCAGGTGGTCATAGCCGTGCCTCAGGTCCCTACGGTGGTTTTGTACAAACCATACCGCAAAGGAGACCAACTATGACCGATATCATTATTACACAAACTGCGCCCGTTTTGGTGGCCATCGATATCTCGAAGGCCCGCGACGAAGTTCTCATTGCTATTGCGGACAAGAAGCGCTGCCGTCGTTTGACTGTTCTGAACCAGCTAGACGACTTCAATCGTCTAATCACATCGCTTGCCTGCTACGGCCGCCCTGTCCGTGTAGCTTTTGAAGCAACGGGTAATTATCACCGTGCCTTGGCTTATCATCTTGCCGCAGCAGGTTTTGAGTTGAAGTTGGTGTCATCTGTGGCCCTGGCCAGAACGCGAGAGGCCTTGCACAACAGTTGGGACAAAAACGACCCTAAGGATGCCCAGGTCATTCTTCACATGATGGAGATCGGGAACGAGCAGTTTTATCATGACCCCCTCGTGCGTGGCACTAACGACATCCAAGAGCTTTCCAAAACGCATGACATCGTATCCAAGTCGAAGACCGAGTTGTGGCACCGAGTTGTGGCACCGAGTTTTAACCCATTATCTGCCGCTGTATTTTCCTGAAGCTGATCGTTTCCATCGCAGTTCTCGCAGTTCTCGCAGTGACTGGTTCTTTGCTTTCCTTGAACGTTATCCGTCACCACACTTGATCTCAGCCATGAGCAAGGAGGCATTCATCGCTGACGCTTGGGATGTGGTGGGCCTCAAGGTTGCAAAAGAGCGTTTACTTTCAGATATCTACGAGACTGCCAAAGTATCAGTCGGACTGCCGGTTGCCGCAGATTCCGACGCGATAAGCATGTTCAAAAGGAACGTCAGAGTAGCCCTGCTACAGATCGCCTCGCAGCACACTAAATCAGGTCAAAGGGGGGTGGCCGGATGCCCCGGAACCCCCGGCCGGATCAAATCGGTATGGGTGGCCGGATTGCCCCGGAATACGCAATGCTTTGACAATTTTGGCAGAAGCTGGGGATGTACGGCGCTTTCGTCATCACCGGCAGTTTTTGAAGTTCTGTGGAATGGACCTTGCGACTATGCAATCAGGTACATTCAGAGGGCAAACCAAACTGTCAAAATATGGCAATGCTCGGCTTCGTCGAACGCTTTGGATGGCTGGACAGGTTGCTATTCTGCAGCGCACCAACAGCTTCCGCGACAAGTTCGAGCGCTACATCGCCAAAGACCGTCACAACACCCATTTGCGCCGAAAGGCGTACACCGCAATCGCAGCGAAGATGGCCCGAACCGTTCATGGGATCATCAAGCACGGCGAACCATATCGCCCCTTCTTTGAGGGGTGATCGACAGCAGTAGGACCTTTCTCTGTAAGGGCCGTGGAGGCAGACAACTGACCTCGTAGATAATGTTTAGGCCTTCTGCTCAACGACCCAAAGATCTCGTCTTAAGGACGGTGAGAGCCGCAAAAGCGTACTCTGTGTTTGTTATGGGAGAGACAGTTCGTTGACCAAAATGCCAAACTGAGCAATGCTTCTAACGTGTCGAGACGCCTCGATGCGACAATAACCTGACGCCAATTCAGCTAATCATTCCGCGCATAGGACGTTATCGACACGTATGGTTTGGGGTTTGCCGCGCCACTCGATGATCTGGTTCAGGCTCCGGACGACGCGTTCTGCGGGCAGCGAGAAGTCCACGTCAATGCACAAGCCTTCACGATTGAAGTCATCCAAGACGTTAAGAGTTCGGATTGATCTGCCGTCTGCAAGCTGATCCGCCATGAAATCCCCTCTCATTGATTGCAAATCAATCAACTGCCGGGCAGCGATAGACCAAGTATCGTTTGGCGCATCAGGCACGGCCAGGCGTTCCAGCCAATCTGCAATCTCCTCGTTCTCATCACTCAAGATCGGGCTGTACCAATAGCAGGTCTCGCTGATTTGGAAGGTATGGCAGGCAAGTGCGATACTTGTGCCCCGCTGCATGACTGCATTCATGGCCATCCACTGAACGGCAGTGAATGGCACATTCACCGAGAGGATATCGTCGGCGAGACGGCCTTATCGCTTTTTTCCGAGCGCCTCCTTCAGAAGATCGTCTCGGACAAACTCATCTCAGCATACATCCTCTTGAGACGGCGGCTTTGCTCGGCCATGTCCTTCATCTCGGTGATCAAGGACGCATCCATACCGCCGAACTTGGCACGCCACTTGTAAAAACTGGCGCTGCTCATCCCATGCTCTCGGCACAGATCAGAGACCGGCGTACCGCCCTCTGCCTGCTTCAAAATGCCCATGACCTGTGCGTCGCTAAATCGTGCTGTCTTCATCAAAAATCTCCTCAGATATCTTGCTGAGAAAATTCTACTTTTAAACACCACTAATTTTAGGGGGGATTACCGGGGTAGCAGTGCGCTGTCCAAGACGGATCAGCGCATCAAGGTCACGGGTGACGGTGCCGTCTTCTTCGATAAACAACCACAAGTCCGGGTTGAATGGGGCGAGGCCATGGTCGCGCATCAATGCCGCACCAGTTTCCCCCTGAATTGGTGCAATTCGAATGTCGCCAGACCGATCTAGGCGATGCACTATTTTGGCACCAAACGCACAGAGAGCGCAGGTGCCATCCATGACGGCGATCGGGTAGGTTTGGCCGGTCATTGAAACCCCTTTCTTAATATCCCTGATGTAGATGAAAAACGCCGCACCTGTTAGGGCGGCGCTTCATCTCATGTCTTATTCAAATGAGATTATGCAGCCCAGATCCAAGGACGGGTAAACGCGCCAAGCGCGGCCTTAACCTGATCGTCCGTCGCGTCACCTGATTTCGTCACATGTGCCACGAGGCCGAGCTTTTTGTCTTCCAATACAGCCGTGACCTGTGCGCAAACGCCCGCCTTATCCAGCGCCGCGTTATAGACCCGCGTGATGGCGGACCTGCGCAGATCAGGTTTGAAGATTTTGCCAACGGCAGTTTTTGGCAACTCGTCCATGATTTCCAAGTGTTTCGGGTATGCAGCCCGCTCATGGATGTGCTTTCTGGCATAGGCCATGAGTTCCTCAACCGTGACAGTCGCACCGTCCGTCAGTTCGACAAACACTGCCGGCACTTCACCTGCGTGGGCATCGGGTTGCCCGATTGCGCCCGCAAAAGCGACCTGCGCGTGACCTGCAAGGGCTTCTTCGATTTCGGCGGGATCGATGTTGTGACCGCCACGGATGATCAGGTCTTTGGCGCGGCCGGTGATCCAAAGGTAGCCGTCTTCGTCAAAGCGGCCCAGATCACCCGTGCGCAGATATTGCATGGTATCGCCTAGCGGGGAATCCTCGCCTGGGTAGAACAGGTCCTTGTTCTTGGCGACCTCGGTGTAGGTGTGGCCGTCGTACACGCCGGGGCTGGCGACACAGATTTCGCCAATGTCACCGCTTGGCAGATCGCGCTGGCTGGCTGGGTCGATGATGCGAACGTGGGTGTAGGGAAACGGACAGCCGATTGATCCGACTTTCTTTGCACCCGTTGGCGGGTTGATCGACACCAGACAAGTGGCTTCGGTCAAACCATAACCTTCGCAGATGGTGACACCTGCGGCGGCTTCGAATTTCTTGTAGAGTTCAAGCGGCAGTGGGGCTGAGCCGCAGAATGCCAAACGCAGGGATGAAATATCGGCATTCACCGGACGTTGCATCAGCGCTGACATGGCCGTTGGCACGGTGATCATGAAGGTGACTTTGTGACGTTCGATCAGTTTCCAGAAATTGTCGAACACGCCATCGCCGCGATACCCCTGCGGCGTTGGGAACACGATATGCGCGCCAGAACTGAGCGACGCACCCATGCAGACGATTGTCGCAAAGACGTGAAACAGCGGCAGCGGGCAGATTTGAACGTCCGTTTCTTCGAACAACAGCTTATCGCCAAGCCATGCATTGTAGATGATACCGGAATTGCGGTGCTGCGCGACTTTCGGCATGCCCGTGGTGCCGCCAGTGTGGAAATAGGCCGCGACGCGATCTTCTTTCGGATCGTCGAATGTCAGCTTTGTCGGCTGCTTGGCGACGGATTTGTTGAAATCAATAATTTTGGCGCCATGGTTAACCTTCACCTTTGGACGGATCAACGGCACGATGAATTTCTTAATGCCGGTGATGTATCGCAGCAGGTCAACTTCGACGACAGTTTTGACGTTGGGCGCAAGTTCGACAGCTTCAGCCGCCTTTTGTGCCACATCGGTTTTCGGAAATGCCTTGAGCGTCACCAAGACCTTGGCGTTTGTCTCACGTAGTATTGCGCCGATCTGGTCCGCATCAAGCAAAGGGTTAATCGGGTTAACGATGCCTGCCACCGTACCGCCGAGATAGGTCAGCACAGTTTCCATCGCGTTGGGCAAAAGAAACGCAACTACGTCATCAGACCCGATGCCAAGCTCGCGAAACAGGTTGGCGGTCTGTGCGACTTTGCCTTGCAGCTGCGACCATGTCAGCGTTTCAGCCGGATCATTGCCCCCTGCTGCGAACATCTGGAACGTCACCGCGTTGCGGCTGCCATGTGTTGCGGCGGTCTGGGATAACTGTGCCCAGACGGAATGGGGCAGATTGCGATCCTCCCACACCATTTCGTTTTCGATTGCATTGCGATCGGCCATAGACGCGAAAGTCATGGACGCTCCTCCCCTGTAAATGTGTCCGCCTGATCAGGCAGGTTTTCCCTGATGCCTAAGATGTGGCTAATTGCCGCGCCGCGCAAGACTGACGCTGCGAAAAAGGACCGCCCCAGCGTAATGCTGGAACGACTTCCTGCAAGCAAACACAGGTTTATATCAGGTCTTATCGCCTTGAGGGATCCCCAGATCGATGTGGTGTTTCCCGCGTCGATTGGAAGTATTACCGTATCAACACCTTCCTTGAAGTTACGTTCCAACAAAGGGAAATTATGGTTCCACAGCACCATCGGTGAACTGCAGCCGCGCCAGACGCGCATAAAGCCCGCCTTGAGCGACGAGGGTGTCATGGGTGCCGACGGCAGCGATTTTGCCAGCTTCAAACACGATAATGCGGTCAGCTTTTTTGACGGTCGCAAGACGGTGCGCCACAATCAATGTGGTGCGGTTTTTCGACAGATGATCGACAGCCTGTTGCACGGCGCGTTCGGATTCCGCGTCAAGTGCTGATGTCGCTTCGTCCAGCAGCAGCACAGGCGCGTCGCGCAAGATGGCGCGCGCAATGGCGATGCGTTGCTTCTGCCCGCCCGACAACATGACGCCGCGTTCACCAACATAGCTGTCATAGCCGTCGGGAAGTGCTGTCAGGAATTCGTCCGCAGCAGCAGCTTTGGCGGCAGCTTGCACCTGCGCATCCGTGGCATCGGGGCGACCAAAGCGGATGTTTTCACGCGCCGAAGCGGCAAAGATGACCGGATCCTGTGGCACCAGCGCCATGTGGCGGCGAAAATCGGCGCGATTCAGGTCGCGCAGGTCATCACCGTCCAACGTGATGCGTCCACTAGACGGGTCATAGAACCGCAACAAAAGCTGGATGATCGTCGTCTTGCCAGCACCGGATGGGCCTACAAGCGCCACCGTTTCACCGGGTTCAACGGTAAACGACACGCCGCCCAGCGCCTGCACACCCGGCCGCGCAGGGTACACAAAGCCGACGTCTTCGAACGCGATTTTACCGCGGCGCGTGTCAGGCGTGGCCAAGGCTTTAACTGGATCAGTGACCGCGTCGGCCGTTGTTAACAACTCGACCAGCCGTTCGGTGGCACCGGCGGCACGTTGCAATTCAGACCAAATTTCCGTGAGTGCGGCGACGCTGCCCGCAACCATGATCGTATAGATCATAAACTGCACCAATTCGCCGACAGTAATAATGCCCCCACGCACATCTGCAGCACCCATCCAAAGGAACCCAACAATCGCGCTGAACACTATAAAAATTATGATCGCTGTCAGGATCGCACGGGTGGCGATGCGCTTGCGTGCAGCGATAAAGCTTTGCTCGGTGACACGGTGGAAATTGCCCCGACTCTGGCTTTCGTGGGTGAAGGCCTGCACGGTCTGCGCACTGAGTAATTGTTCAGACGCGTCGCCAGAACTTTGCGCGATCCAGTCTTGGTTTTCTTTGCTCAACCTTCGGACTTTGCGCCCCAGAATGATGATTGGAAAAATGATCAACGGGATCGGCCACAGCACCATCAGCGACATCTTCACCGAGGTGAACAACATCAACCCGATGCCCCCCAACAAGATCAAGACATTGCGCAGTGCCACGGAAACCGAACTCCCGATAACTGACAGGATCAGCGTCGTGTCGGTGGTGATCCGGCTCAGGACCTCGCCGGTCATGATGCGTTCGTAAAACGCAGGGCTCATGCCGATCATGCGATCAAATACGGCGACGCGGATATCAGCCACCACACGTTCACCCAGACCGGTCACAAAGTAATAGCGCAGTGCGGTGCCAATGGCCAAAAGCGCTACAATCCCAAGGGCTGCAGTAAAATACCCATCAAGCAGGCCAGGTTCCGCAATATCAAAATTATCTACAACGCGGCGCACGGCCAACGGCAAGACCAACGACATCATCGCAGTCGACACCAGCGCGGCGCCCGCCAGCGCAATCATCCAGCCATAGGGTTTCATAAATGGCCAAAGGGCTGCCAGCGCCCCGATCTGCTTTGATCCAGCGCGCTCCTCTTGGGCGTTCTTGGGGGCATCAGCCATGGTCTATCCTTTAATGTTACGCCTGACCTAATGGCGCGCCGCCAAAGCCACAACCTCTCCCCAGCCTCGAAACACTTTCTTACGCCTGTCTTTGTTTCAAAAATATCTTGGGGAGAGTCCGCCAGGACGGGGGTATAGCCCCCTGCATCGCAGGTGAGGCTCTCCAGATCATTCTCACATCAAATAAAGATCGGAGCGGGCGGCGGGAATCGAACCCGCATCTTCAGTTTGGAAAGCTGGCGCGCAAATCTGGATAAATCTTATGTTTACAAAGGCATAACTAAACGTGGAGCGCTTTTTTGTAGGTCAAGTGTCGGAATTGAATTTCTGGAGCGGGCGGCGGGAATCGAACCCGCATCTCCAGTTTGGAAAACTGGGGTCTTAACCATTACACAACGCCCGCTTACTAAAATCTTCCTATTTCATGGGTGTTAGCGCGTCAAGACAGCGATGGCAGAAGTTGCGACGGCGAACGCAAAACATGTCTCCAAACGGCCCTGTGCCGACATTCGTCACCCCCTGAAACTTATCTGACCAGGTTCCCCGAAGCCGACCTTGGTGCACGGCGCAGCATTTTGGGCCTCAAACATCGGATTGTGGGACAAAGCACTAATTTTCGTAGCGGGAGCTTAATCAGCAGCTATCGATGAATCCCAACGATTACACTATCCAAGCGGGCTATCTTTAGCGGCTATCCTATGTCCCCGTATCGCGGCGAGGCGCTCCATAAGGGTGGAATGTCGCCGTGCCGCGAAGTACTTCTGCACAAAGGCCTTCATTTTGTCATCCACCCCGAAGACGAATTTGATCGCATGCTGTACTGTAGTCTTATTCATGTTCTTCGCCTGTTGGCGGCGGTTCTCCGCTGCGATGCGCAACATGGTTTCGGTTTCGCGTGTCGCAACGAAGAGACGGTTCGGGGCGATGGTCATCAGTATGAACGCATCAGTTTCCACCAGTGTCGTGGTCATCCAAACTGGGCGATCCGAAGTCAACAATGGTATCCCACAACCCTCAAAATCAAGCACCTTCCAGCTCATTTTGTTGACAATCTGGCCAATGCTCGAATGGTCCATGGACTGACGCGCGATAGTCAGCCCGAAGCGATCTTCGGTGTGTGGGTCAAGAGTGGCAAGACAGTCGTCAACGCTTTCGGGCGCGCCGTCTGGGCGTTCCGCTTCGTATGCCTCCTGCAAGCCGAGAGTTGCCGCGCACCACGACTCTTTGACTGATAACTTCAGCGGGGCAATTTCAGACGGCGTCCGGATCGACTGCGCCCATAAGAAGCGCGACCAAGCGCTTCTTAAGCGTTGCTCCCATTTAGACTCCGGCAGACCTTGCTCAAGCAGGTCCAGTGCCCCAGCGGCTTCCGAGTCCAATCGAGACATGAAGTCCCGCTCCATATTGGCAATTGGTGGACCATCGGGCGCTCGCATCGAATACAGATGCACTTCATATCCGGTGCCTCTGGCCGAAACGCGCTTGGAAAACACCTTGTCGCCATGAGGTCGACTGAACCGACAAACCTTCCCATCCTCGCCCACCCAGCGATTGAGGTAGAAGACTGCCCAGTTAGTGGTGATCAACCGGATCGCTCATGGTGGTTCGCCTTAAAAAGGTGCCAAGATATAAGGGGCATCGTAAGACCGCAACAGGTCATAAAGACTGGTCCATTTCTGCCGTTCATGATACTATAGGTTGTAGCAGCGTAGGTTCTTGGAAGCGGACATTGGCCAGAGATGTAGAATCTCGGTATCGCTTGCAACCAGTGAGAAGGGCGAAATTGGTCTACAAGAAAATTGGGATGGCAAGGTCTCACGCCAATTGATTATTATGTTCTGGTGTCTACAACAAAGCTCTGAGACACGGGATACGATTGCACGCGGCTTCTCGGACACTTTTGCAGGGATCAGGAGAAATGACAGCGACCGCATGCTGGTTCGTGTCGAACAGGGAAAGGGCCGTAAGGATCGACAAGTTATGCTGTAGCCCTACCTGCTGACGTTAACCCTACGAACAAAACTTGCGACAACGCCCATATCGCAATCCCGCGCTTTCGGGGGTGATCTGATGGACTTTGCAACAGGTTACGAACAGTTTTCTGAGCAAGTCAGCGATGATATTTCCTTACTGGTCTATCGGTCTGGCATGGCTTCTTGGAGCGTGGCCTCAATGTATTGAAACGACTGCAATAGTTTGGCCTGAGGATTGGCGAGAACATGTACTTCCTGGGCAAACGGTTCGAAACTCACTGGACCATCGTATCCGGCATCAAGAAGCGCCGACACTTGGCCCACATTGTCAATCCTGTCGTTGGTATCGACTAGGACGCGCATCGGGTCTTCGAGTTTTGACAACAGAACGTCATGCTCAACAATCCCGGAAATGTGAACCATACCGGTATGTTCTGGGAAGATCGCCCCCCCGCCAGCAACGACATGATGGAACGTGTCATGCACGATCCGAAAACGGGTTTTTGCGCCAAGCGTTTCTATGGCTTCTACGGCCTCACTCTTTCTACGCAGCGCGCATGTTTCGAAACCAAGAGTTTCAATCAAACCGACCAAGTCATGCTCATCCAGGAGTGGTTTCAATTCACGTAGTGCGACTGCAAGGTCAGCGCGTCGCTCGGTATCGCCCATTCCTTTCGCATCGTTGCGTGCAATCAAACTAACTGTTTCGGCCCCGCACGCCTTGGCGATTTTCATAAGCGCCGCCGCCTCCTCGCGCTTTGCATCTGACCAGTCATTGAACGCTTTCACCTCGGCAAGAGCGAGGATGCGCAATCCTGAGGCACGAGCCGCGTCCCCCACTTTTTGTGGCGACGCGCCGTCAAACAGCTCGCCCGGAAGGTCGTTTCGGAACTCCACACCAACACAGCATAGTCTGTCTGCCAGTCCTAAAAGCTCCGACCAGTTCAATCGTGGCGCTGCCATGTGGTTAAGTGCGCGGTTTATCATGTAGTCACCCTTCCTTCTCTTATTTCTGCAAATTTGTCTTCCAGCAGACATTTGCTGCAAGCGCCCGTTTGGCAATTTGCAACGTTCTAATTGGCCAAATCTTTTAAGTTACGGACTCCGTCGATTACCCCGGCCCCATTTCAGACCTTCAGATTTGGCGTTTATTTAAAGCGCAATGGTCTTACCGGTTCGCGCGGACAGTTCGGCGGCATCAGCCAATTTCAGCGCTTGGCGACCATCTTCACCGGTCACTGCCGGCGCATGGCCCGCTTCCACGGCATCAAGAAAATCATCCAGTTCCTTACGAAAGCTTTCTTCATAACGTTCTAAGAAAAAGTTCTTCAATGGATCCTGCGCTGCCGTAGCTCCCGTTCCAAAACGCAGTAGCCCGGTCTCAGGCTGGTTCATCGTCTGCATCATACCAGCCGAACCAAACACTTCAACGCGCTGGTCGAAGCCATAAGTCGCTCGTCGGCTGTTGTTGATCTGACAAAGCCGGCCAGTGGCGGTTCGGAGGGATGTTATTGCGGTATCAAAATCGCCCTCTTCGCCAATTTCGGGATCCACAAGATTGGAGCCAAAGGCGCTTACAGATATAGGCTCTTCTCCCAACATCCAACGCGCCAGGTCAAGGTCGTGGATCGTACTGTCCCGAAAATATCCGCCAGAGGTGCTGACATATTCAACAGGCGGCGGCGCTGGATCGCGACTGGTGATAATCAGAATCTCTACGTTGCCAATCTCACCTTCATCGATAGAGCGCTTCATTCGGGCTATAGTGGGATCAAAACGGCGGTTGAAACCGACAGCGAATGGGACTGCGTATCTCTCCATCTCGGACAGGCAGGCGTCGACCCGCATCATATCCAAATCAATCGGCTTTTCGCAAAGAATTCCCTTTCCCATTCGGGCGGAAGCAAGAATCAGATGGACGTGTAAATTAGTCGGCGCGCAAATGACTACGGCATCGACGTCGTCGAATGCCAAGGCCTCTTCAACGTTTGTTCCGGCTCGGGCACCACTTGCCGCCGCAAGTGCAGTGGCGGCATCAAGGTTCACATCAACCACACTGACAACTCTTGCTCGAGACGTGGCCAAAATATTAGCAGCGTGTAGTTTTCCGATTCGACCCGCGCCAAATATACAGATTCCAATGCTCACAGTGTTTCCTTTACTTTGGTGGTCAATCTGCGACCGGTTTTTGCGCTGAAAAGCTGGGCTCGCGATATGTCCACCGAGGCAGAAAGAGAATCTCCAATCGCCACATGACGAACCTGCGCGGACTGCGCCGTGAAACGTACTCCGCCAACGTCAAGAACGATGCGCTGGGCTCCTTCGATCATCTCGTGAGCGGTGACGGTGCCGGCGATCGGCGCCCCTCCTGCACTGGCCAAATTGATAGCACTGGCAGGAAGCGCGATAGTGACGTTCTCGTCAGTCAAACCTTCACACGCGTCACCCAATTGAGCAGGAAGCGCGAGCGGAGTTGTGCCCAGAACCAACTCGAACCCATGACATACCCGACGTAGCGGCACAGTTCCGATACTGCGCGGAGGATCGCCGAGGAAGCCTGCAGTGAAGCTTGTTTGAGGTTCGGTATAAATCTCCATCGGCGGACCCTGCTGCTCGATCCCGCCGTCGCGCAGCAACACGAGGTGGTCTGACATCGCCAGCGCTTCTTGCTGGTCGTGGGTGACGTGAATGGTCGTCGTACCCATGACTTCGTGGATACGGCGGAGTTCGGACCGCATCGCGTAGCGAAGGCGTGCATCTAGGTGGGTGACGGGTTCGTCCAGCAACAAAACCTTGGGACGCCTAATTAAGGACCGGCCCAACGAGACCCGCTGCTGCTGACCGCCACTTAGTTGACCTATGGTACGATGCAGCAAGTGGCTGATTTCGAGCAATTCGGCGACCGAGTCTACGCGATCCGCTATCTCTTTTTTTGAGTACAGACCTCGATGGCGAGGGGCCAGTAGTGGAAACTTAAGATTCCCGGCAACATCGAGGTGCGGGTAAAGCGCATAGTTTTGGAACGCCATTCCAACATCACGGTCAGCACATCCTAATGCGCTTACGTCTTCCCCATCGAAAAGAATCTGGCCTCCGTCCGCTTCTTCCAGCCCAGCAATTATCCGCATCAAGGTGGATTTTCCACAGCCCGAAGGCCCGATTAGGCAAACATATGACTGATCTTCGATTGTTAGGTCTAGATCCTTGAAAATATTGAGCGCTCCAAAAGACTTTTGGAGCCCCTTTAGTTTTATCTTCGTCATTATAAGTTCTCCTCAACAGACAAATTGGTTCCATCTGCCGCGAAAAGATGAACCCGCGAAAGTACGGGGCTTAGTCTTATCTCGCTTTCCAGGCGTAGAGCGCTTGCAGTCGGGTTGACAACGGTCAGCGCACCTGCAGCGGTATCACAAAGTAATATTGCCCATTCCCCCATCGGCTGAACGGAACGAACTTTGGCGCCAATTCCGACGTCGTCTTTGGCTACGACTTGAAAATCACGAGGTCGGACGCCCAAAGCAAAAGGCCCCGAGACTTTATTTGCTCGTCGAATGGAGGCGGCGGGCAGAGAAAATTCGACATCGCCCAACATGACCCCTGTTTCAGTTAGCTTCACGTCTTCCAATATCGAAATTGGTGGCTCACCAACAAATTCAGCGACGGTCCTGTTCACTGGATGGTCAATCAGCTCCTTGAATGTTCCAACTTGCTGAAGAACCCCGCGGGACATAACCGCGATCCGGTCACTAATGGCCGCAGCCTCTTCTTGATCGTGAGTGATATAGATTGTGGTCCCGCCGCTGTTTTCATGAAGCGCGCGGATTTCGCGACGTAGTTCGACCCTCAAATAGGCCTCCAAGTGACCTAGAGGTTCATCCATTATAAACATCCGCGGGCTTCGTATCATTGCGCGCGCCAGGGCAACCCGTTGTCTTTGGCCTCCGCTTAATTTGGCTGGTTTTTTGTTAAGCTGGCTCTCAATCGAAAGGCGCCCTGCGATGTCCGCGACTCGAGACTGAGTTTCTGCTTTGGGCGTGTTTCTCGCGACGAGAGGCATGGCAATATTTTCGCGAACGGTCAAATGCGGATAAAGCGCGTAGTTTTCGAATACCATGGCAATATCGCGATCCCGCGCTGGCGTGTTGCTAACATCCTCACCATCAATCAGGATGTGTCCACTTGACACCCTCTCCAACCCGGCGAGCATCCGTAAGGTTGAAGATTTTCCACATCCAGATGGACCAACAATACAAAGGAATTCGCCACTCGCAATTTCCATATTCAAGCTTGACACCGCAGGTGTCCCGTCTGGGTAGATTTTGTTTACGTTGTTAAAAGTGATACGTGCCATTGAGTTACCTTACCGCGCCAAATGTCAGACCGCGCACTAGGTGACGCTGCAGGACGAGTGTGAAGATCATTATCGGAGCGACCGCCAGAGTGCCGACGGCCAGATAGGGACCCCACTCCAGACCCATCGAGCCAGAGAAACCGGCAAGATAGACTGGAAGTGTTGCAGCACTATTTTGGGTCATGACCGTAGCAATTAGAAATTCGTTCCAAGCCATAATGGCAGACAGGATAGAAGTTGTGATGAGCCCTGGTTTGACCAGCGGGAGAGCTACTTTGTGGAATATCTGAAGCCGAGAGTAACCATCAATCAACGCGGCTTCTTCAATTTCGATCGGGATCGCCTCAAAAAATCCACGCATAACCCAAACCACCAGCGACATATTCATTGAGGTGTAAATCAGGATGAGCGCCAGATGAGTATCCATTAATCCAGTTCGCTGAACCATCAAGTAAAGCGGAACAACGAAAGCCACTGGTGGAGCAAAACGGGTAGAAAGGATAAAGAAAAACAGGTGGTTACCTGCGACCACCTTGAACCTTGTAAGCCCATAGCAAACCATCGCGCCCAGACCGACGGCCAGCACCGTGCTTATTCCTGTGACTATCAGGCTGTTTATCAAATATTTGAAAATCCCATCTCCACCAAACACGAACAGCGCATTATAGAAATTCTCTGTTGTAGGTTCGAAGAACCAAACCGGCGGCCATGCAAATATATCCGCATCCGACTTAAGTGACGTCGAGATGATGATATAGAACGGAAACAGGCAAAATCCGACGAACCCAGATGCGATTAAATATCGTGTATAGTCGCCGAGAGTGCTGGGTCGGTTTTTAGGTACAGTGGTTTGCGCCTTGGTGACATCAACTGAGGCGCTCATTCCATCTCTCCTTGATTGACAATTTTCCGTACCAAAACTTGAGCCACAAGCGTCACAACGATGATCATGACAACGGCCATTGCCGCGGCATATCCGAGGTTCAGGGACAAAAATCCTGTGGTGTATAAATACCAGGGCATCACTTCGGTCGCGCCCGCAGGCCCCCCCTTTGTCATCATAAAGATCAGTTCGATCATTCGAAACGCATCGACAGCGCGAATGACCAGAACCACTAGGATTGCGGGCCGCAACAAGGGCAACGTCATCTTGAAAAAGATTTGACGTTCGTTCAGGCCATCCATCCGAGCTGCTTCAAACACATACTCCGGCAAGGATTGGAGGGCAGCAAAAATGACTAGCGTCACAAACGGCGTCCATTGCCATACATCCGTTAGGACGACGCTCAGGATGGACAGCGTCTGATCTGTTAGAAACGGTTGCCGTTCAAAGCCAAAAAGGGTCACGATCCAATTCGTAACGCCAAAGTTCTCGTTCAACATATAGAACCAAGTGAGTCCTACTACGAGCGGCATCGCCATGACAGGAAGCAGGGAAATCTTCCGCAACGTGTCCAAACCGGGAAGTTTTGAATTGAATACAAAAGCCAGTGCGAAACCGAGCAGCAATTCAATGCCAACGGCTAAAAAAATGAATTGCCCAGACACCATCAACGAATTGGAAAAACGCTCATCAATAAGCAGTTCTTCATAATTGAAGAGCCCAGCAAAGCGAGGGGGGTTCGGACTAGCAAGGTTCCAATGATGCAGGCTGATATAGGCCGCATAAATGATCGGAAAAATATTCAGCGCGAGTAGCAATATTATTGCCGGCAACACGAGAATTGTAGCAGCGCGACGCGCCTCAAGTCGTTGAGACATTTTAATCGCCTCCTCTTTTTATCTTGTTGCTGATGGATCTATCAGGAGGTAGAACGCGCAGCCCTTCAATTTCGGGCATCCCGTTGTTCCATGAGGGCGGCGCGACAGTCAACGCCACCCTCTGATCTGGGTATACCTGCTTAGTAGTAGCCGGCCGCCTGCATCATGCGGTCGATCAGATTCTGGGAGTTCTCAACAGCTTCACCTGGGGTCTTCTCGCCTGCAAGCATCTGGTGCATTTCGGTACCAAGTACGTCGACGATGCCCTGAATTTCCAGAACCGGCGGACGCTGCCAGCCTTGAAGCTGACCAGCCTCCGCCATGGCGTCAACAAATGGAATTACTGGGCACCTGGCGATAACAGCTGGATCTTGGCTGACGGAATGCCGGGGGCTTACACAGTTGCCGCCTTCAGTATATTTGGCAAGCATCTCGGCACTAGTAAGCCAATCGGCAAATTCCCAGGCCAGATCGACGCGACTCTCATCGAGATTGTTGGGGATGGAAAGATACCAACCGCCAAGTGTCGATGCGGCCGGCGCTCCAGGTCCATGCGGATGGGGTACGTAACCGGTATTGCCTTTGGCAGCCGAAGCTTCGTCAAGTTCGAAAATCGCCGAACGGCCAGACCAGATATAGGTCATCGCACAGCCACCCTGACCGTAAACCCGAACACGCTCGTCCCAAGCCATATTGAGAACGCCGGGAGGAGAGTATTTCATCAGCTCCATTAGATAGTTCGCAGTAGCATAACCAGCATCGGACGTGATCATCGGATGCATGTTTTCCGGCTGGATGTCGCTCATTGCGAAAGAAGTCCCATCATGCGAAAGATCAATAGGTGCTTGTCCGAAATCGCCCATGTTCATCATGAATGTCTGACCCAGAGCTGTGCCGCGGGCGGCGTTCCAGCAAATCCCGCTCAGACCCGCCTGCGAGCCGTGCAGCGCCTTCGCTGCATTTAGCACGTCTTCTGTTGTGACGGGTGCAGCAATTTCTGCAGCGTCAAAGAGGTCCTTACGATAGGCAAGAATTTGCGGGTGCGGTTGGATCGGGATGCCGAGTTGCTGGCCACCAAATTGTGCTCCACTCCATGCAACGTCATGGAAATCAGACCCATCATAATCCGACGCGGCGATCAGCGGATTTAGGTCTGTGAGATACGGACGATACTCGCCAAATTGCGGCAGGTCGACCGCAATCAAATCATAGCCTGAATCGCTGTTTTTTGCATTGAGTAAAACTTGCTGACGCAAAACATCGAATGGGCGTACATCCAGCTGAATTTTGCCGCCTGCCATGGTTTCCAGTTCGTCTTGCATGCTCTGCATTACTTGGAAGACGGGGTCGCCGATTGCAAGAATTCGGATCGTTTCACCGTCCAAGACGGATTGCGCATGGGCGGGGATCGCCGTAGCAGTCATCAACGCGGTTGCTCCTAGCAGCGAACGCACGCTGAAACTAGAAAAACCCAGTTTTTCTTTTGTCATTTTCATTCCTCCCTTGGAATTATTATACTTCTACGACGGAAACCAAATTATCGATGCTCCTACATCGATGGAAGCCGCCTCCCTAGAATATGCCATAAGAGATCCCTCATAATAAGGACCTCGTTGTTCAATATGAACAATTATAAGGCACTGCTTGAAAAGGATAATTTATTCTTGGTAAGCCGAAGTAAAGCTAGTCACCTTCGAATAACCCCGCCAGATTTTCTTCCATTTCTCGCAACAAGTTCTTCGATTCGTGCCCGTCCCATAGGTGGTCATGCAGCAGTTCTCCCACGATCCTAGTCATGTCATTCATTTGCGGGATCGCCGGTCGACACCAATGCTGTAATTGATCTAACCTCGCGAGCGCATCAACATGGCGGACCACAGCGTCCGCTCGCGAAACCTCCGGATCAGCAGCGACACTATATCGAAGATTGACTGGACTCCCATTTAGGATGAGTTGTTTGACCATTTCAGGACTGGCGAGCCACCGCAAAGCACACCATGCAGGTTCGACACGCTCTTTTGAAAGGTTGGAAGGCACCGACATTATATAACCTCCCATGGGCGAGATGTTTTTCCCTTTCGGCCCCCGTGGGTGAGGAAGATAGCCAGTTTTACCGCGGGAGGGAGAATGCGTATCCTCCTCGAAACTAACAGTCTGTGAAGACCATTCGTATGTCATTGCTGTTCGACCCGAGCGATAGGCCTCAATCCGACTGTACCAATCCATGTCCTTTATATCGGGCGGAGAATAGCGGACAAGCTCGCGGAGAAACTCGAGTGCGGCGTGCCCCGCTTCAGTGTCAAGTTTGGGGCGCAGCAATTCCGAGGAAGTATTAAGATCATAGTTTTCTCCGAATTTTCTCAGGCTGACAGGAGGCTGACCAAAGGCGCCAAGTACCTGTATAAATGTTTGTCCAATTGCATGCCCCCGCGCAGCGTTCCAAGATACGCCATATCTTCCATTTGTTGGATCATTGATCAAACGCGCTGCATCAATGACTTCTTGGACAGTGCTGGGAGCGATAAGGCCATGATCCGCAAAAATGTCTTTTCTATACAAAAAGAGCTCAGCGGCCGGAGCGTAAGGTATACCCATCAGCTCCCCATTACAATTTCCACCCTCCCACGCAGCAGCATAAAAATCGAAAGTATTAAGATTGCTGCGTTCAGCAAGGCGTCCAATCGGCGTAATAGCACTTCTGCTTTGAAGAAGCCCCAGCCAAGGCATATCCACGGCGACTAAATCATAGTTGGATGATTGTTTATCTGCATTTTCCAACAATGCTGCGTAGAGTTCATCATATTTCAGTACATCTATCTCAACTTCGACACCCAGACATCGAGCGACCTCCTCCTTAATTCGAACCAAGGACAGAAATGTGGGATCGTCCTTTAGCAAGAGACGCAATGGCCCTTTAAGACTGATAGGATGTGGCAGCTTTCTCGGTCGCGGTATGATCTTAGCGGCCAAATAGGCACCACCAAATGTAAAGTCAGGCTGATCATCCTGGTTCAAGCCAAACATAGACCCGACTTGAGTTTTCAACGAGAGGCAATAGGAACGGAAGTTGATGATGAGCCTCTCTTCCGGTTCGATGATGATATGCTTCTTGTTGTAATCGGAACCGCGCCGTTTGATTAGGCCTGCTTTCTCCATCTTTTCAATGTTGCGCAACGCCGTTGTGTAAGCACCACCAGCAGAGTTAGCGAGCGAAGAGATCGTGATGCTCTGCTTTTGATAGTAACGTCCCAACAGCGCCAATGTCATCATCCAGTAGGGGTCCGACGTTTCAATTCCCAAACTACTTGTGGCCGGTGTACGCGTATTTTCGAGAAACTTGATCATAGCCAATATTTCACTATCGAGCATCTTGTGCCTCACTTTGCTGCTTCAAACATTCGCAATTAGGCATCGGAGGGCCTTCGGCACCAAAACCAGAACCAGAACACAAACCGGATCACGCCAAGAGCCTTCTTGGCTATTTGAGTGTGGCATAAACGCGGATAACGGCGCGATGAGTATTGCACATCCGCTATATACTTCAACTTCTTATGACGACAGACAGGCTAGGCTCTCAGTTTTTCGGTGGGAGCGGGGGCTTGTCCGTCATATCCATCCCAAACGGACTGATCAAAATGGATAACTGCGGCAGTCATCATCCCGCTATTGTCGAATGACATCCACAAAACAGCTCGCACAACTTCTTCCCGATCCAGAAGCCTACCGAAAGGCTGGCTCGCATTGGCTTTCTTCTCCCAATCCGTGTCGCCAGTTTCGGACAATTAAAGCGCACTCTCGTTGTCAGATGCCATCCAACCGATATCGAGTTATACACAGAGTCCTCGATCACCCGAATTTTGACGGGTTGACGTCTGGACGTAGACCGATTCAGCTATCTGCATGATCCGTCCCGGTTTTCTTTCTCCCATGGAGCGCCTTGAGCTTGAGGTCTGTGTTCGCAGTCAACGCGAAGATCATGGGATTGCACGGCGTGCAAATGCGCTTCTTTTGCTGGATGATGGGAAGTCCTGTCAGGTAATCGCGGAATTTCTATATTTGGACGACGACACCGTTCGCGGCTGGCACAAAACCTATCGTGAAAACGGCTGGGATGCGCTTGCAGTTGATGGCTGGAAAGGCGGTCAATCTCGTATGGCCGCTGACCAAGAGGCGGCATTATGCGACTGGCTGGACGGCCGCTTCTGCCACTCGTCGGTTGAGATAAGAGCCCACGTTTCAACAAAATTTGGCCTGCGCTACTCGCACTCTGGCTGCATCAAGCTTCTTGCCCGGTTGGGGTTTGAATATCGCAAGCCCAAGGCCCTGCCGCGCGTTGTCTCTGCTGAAAAGCAGGCCGCATTTATCGCATTGTACGAACGTCTGATGGGCGATCTGGGCGCAGATGAAGCCGTCTATTTCGCTGATGCTGTACATCCTGAATATCAGACAAAACCCAGCCATGGCTGGGTAAAGGCAGGATCAAACCCGGCGATCAAAACTACAGCAGGGCGTGGCCGCGTAAACATCCATGGCGCGCTGAACCTCGAAACCTTCGACACGCCCTTTGTCGAGCCAACCACCGTCGACGGCGTTAGTGCCGCGCAACTTCTGGCCAAGATTGAGGCTCGCAATCCCGACAAGCGAATGATCCACGTCATCTGGGACAATGCCGCCTATCACAAAGGGCCAGATGTCAGGGCCTTTCTCGCAAGGCCAGACTGCCGCATACATCTTATCCAGTTGCCGCCATATTGCCCACATCTCAACCCCATCGAGCGATTATGGGCGGTCATGCATCAACATGTGACGCACAATCGATATCACCCGACACAAAAACAGTTCGCGAATGCGATCCTGAAATTCTTTCGCGAAACCATCCAAAATGAGTGGAAAACCTTCCGAAGCCAAGTCTCAGACAATTTCCGCGTCATAACTCATGAAAAATTTCGGGTTTTGCCGTAGCTGCGGTATAGTTGACATAAATATGGTTGCTCATCAGCGCATAGCCTGAGTTGCGGGTCAATGCGGCCAGCACGGCTTTGGACGCGCTATAGAGGTCGATGAAGGGCTGACCCACAAATTCCGAGGCGGAGCCAATATTCACGATCCGGCCCTCGATCCCTTCGCGCTCCATGATTTTGACTGCATCCTGCATGAGGAATAACAGCGCTCGAGTGTTGACAGCAAACTTCCGGTCAAAGAGTTCCGGCGTGGTGTTCCTATTGGGTGACCGATCGGTCAGGTCAGCTGCGTTGACAAGAATATCAACCCGTCCAAAGCGCGCGTCAGCTTCTGCCATGGTCTGGCGCACGTCATCAATGTTGCCAAGGTCAGCCGCGACCACCAGCATCGGCACGGCGGTTTTGGCCTCGATGGCTTCGGCTACCTTACGGCCTTTTTCGGCGCCGCGTCCTACTATAGCCATGCCTGCAGCAACGGCCATGGCAAAATTCCGCGCGATGGCCGCGCACAAACCTTTGGTGCCGCCCGTTACAACGGCGATTTTTCCATCAATAAGTTTCATTTTGTGACCTCATAGCCTGCCGCCGCCATTACACGCATGAGTTCCTTGTGGCCGACCTGGGCCATCTTTAGCGGTGGGTTCTTCACCGGGTCTTGTTCCGCCTCAACCACGAACCAACCCTCATAACCCCTGGCCGCAAGGGCCTTGACTATCGCTTCGAAATCCAACGAGCCATCGCCGGGAACGGTGAACGCGCCTTTGATCACGGCGTCGAGGAAACTCTCCTTGCTACGGTTGAGAGCGTTTATGACCTCCATCCGTACATCCTTGGTGTGGACATGCGAGATCCGAGCTGCATGGGTGTTAATTACCCGCATCACATCGCCACCAGCAAAGGCCATGTGACCCGCGTCATACAGAAGCGGCACCGAAGAATGCTTCATGAAGAGATCAAGCTCGGCCTCGGTTTCAACCGCCGCCGCCATGTGGTGATGATAGCTGAGCGGCATGCCTTCCGCCGCGCACCAATCAGCAAAATCCGAGACCTTGCGCCCATAGGCTGCCATCTCAGCCTCGGTCAGTTTGGGCTTTCGCGTCAAGGGCGTATTGCGTTCACCCTGAACCGAGCGAGCAGTTTCGCCGTAGACGATGCAAGGCGCACCAGCGGCCTTAAAGAATAAGTGCTGCTCGGCAATGCGGTCTTTCTCGACCTCGATGTCTCCGTCCAGCAACAGCCCCGAAAACCAGCCCCCGCAGACAGAGATGCCATGACGGTCGAGAATGGGCCCAAGTTCATCCATGTTCATCGGAAAGCGGCGGCCCGTTTCCATGCCCGTCATACCAGCCTCGGCCGCTTGCCGCAGACATTCATCAAGGCTGACATCATCTGACAGTTCGGCCAGATCGTCATTCCACCACGCAATCGGTGCGATCCCAAGTCGAGCTTTCAGCATGGATCAGACCCCCCGACGTTGTTTGGCGCGGAAGGCTTCCTGACCCTTACGGGCTTCCCGGATGCTTTCTCGCTCGTTGATTTCAGGGACGCCTACGTACCAATCGGCCCCGCCGGGTGTCCAAGTGTAGGCATCTG
Organism: Octadecabacter antarcticus 307; assembly: GCF_000155675.2. GTDB lineage: Bacteria > Pseudomonadota > Alphaproteobacteria > Rhodobacterales > Rhodobacteraceae > Octadecabacter > Octadecabacter antarcticus. Next base: position 2,002,132 of record NC_020911.1, on the reverse strand, counting down.
AATTGATGCTGATGACCGTGGTGCGGTCCGTGGTTTGGGCCCATTCCATCGCCGCTTCAAGATCGGCTAGGCTGTCGCAGTGGCGCGAAAGAGCACCCATGGATTCCGCGTGTTTGGCAAAGTCCACGTGTAGCGGATTGTTCTTGTTCAGAACCCGGCTGTCCTTGAGCAAGTTATTAAAGCCCGGCACGCCCATGCCCGTTTGCAGGCGGTTGATGACGCCAAAACCACCATTGTCACAGACAACAACGATCATTTTGTGCCCAGACAATACCGATGAATAGATGTCTGAATTCATCATCATGTAAGACCCGTCACCGACCATAACGATAGGAACACCATCGCCATCTTTGGCCATTGCATGACCCCACGCCCCGGCGATCTCGTAGCCCATGCAGGAAAACCCGAACTCGCAATCAAAAGTATTGGGCGCTTTCACGCGCCAGTTCTTGACCGTCTCGCCCGGAAGGCCCCCAGCGGCCGTGACCATCGTGTCCTTTTCTGTCGCTACCTTGTTCACAACGGCAATGACCTGCGCATAGCTTGGAACGGCAGCATCTGTGGGCGTTTGACCCGCGTCCAACATGGCGTTCCAATTTGCATAAAGCGCCTGCGCCTCTGTCATGCGTGCGGGATCACAGGTCCAGTCGCCCATGGCCGCATCAAGGTCTAACAGGCATTCCAGCGCGTCACCAACAACTGGCAAAGATCGGTGTTTGCGTGCATCGAAACCGGCTGCATTAATATTGATGAATTGGGTGTCGCGATTAAATGTCGTCCACGACCCAGTGGTGAAGTCCTGTAGTCGCGTGCCAACGGCAATCACGACATCAGCGCCTTCGGCCATTTCTTTGGCCGCGTCCGTACCTTCAATGCCAAGTGGTCCGACGTAGGCGGAGTGATCATGCATCACCGCCCCTTTTCCCGCGATGGTCTCGGCCATCGGAATGCTACGCGCCGTGGCGAAATCAGCCAATACCTCTGCTGCGCCGGAATAGCGCACGCCGCCACCAGAGATGATCAGCGGCTTCTTTGCGATTTTCAAAAGCGCGGCGGCTGCTGCAACCTGATCGCGATCAGGGCGGGCGCGCGGAATGGTCCACAATGTTTCTTCAAAAAACTCGACCGGATAATCGTAGGCAATTTCCTGAACATCCTGTGGCAGCCCAATGAATGCAGGACCACAGTCAGCAGGTTCCAGCATCGTCGCGACCGCCTGCGGAAGAGATGAAATGATCTGTGCAGGGTGGATGATTCGGTCCCAGAACCGCGACACGGAGCGGAAGCTGTCATTTACGGTCGTCGATGGCTCACCATAATGCTCGACCTGCTGCAACACAGGGTCTGGCAAGCGGTTGATATAGGTGTCACCCGAGATCAACAGAACCGGCAGGCGGTTGGCATGCGCCACACCTGCAGCGGTCACCATGTTGGTTGCACCCGGCCCAACCGAAGTAGTCGCGATCATGATTTGGCGGCGCAGCTTCGCCTTACCAAAGCCGATCGCGGCCAGCGCCATGGATTGTTCGTTCTGGCCGCGCCAGGTTGGCAGAACGTCCTGCACCTGTTCAAGCGCCTCGGACAGGCACGTCACATTACCATGGCCGAAAATACCAAAAACACCCGCAAAAAGCGGTACACGCTCGCCGTCGATTTCCGTGTGCTGATTGATAAGATAACGCACTAGCGCCTGCCCCACTGTCAACTTAATTGTATCTCCGACCATGTCGCCCCCTCCGATAATCTAATTTCAATTTGCAATGATTATTGACTTTATAAACATTTTGCAACAAACATTGCATGAAAATTCTTTTGGGAGGGGTCATGCTTAGAATCGCTTTGCTTTGCAAAGCTCAGTCTTTGACTGCTCACGTCAGATAAACATCAGAGAGAAAAACTAATGTATCAGGAATTCGGCCTATTCATCGCAGGCAACTGGGAACGCGGCGCGACAACCGCAACTGTCATAAGCCCCGTGACCGAAACCCCACTTGGCGATGTGACAACAGCCACGGCCGCCGATTCAAAGCGCGCCATCAATGCGGCGGCAAGCGCGCTGGCGCCCTTGCGAGCGATGGGTGGCTTTGCCCGCGCTGATGCGATGCACCGGATCGCAGATGAAATGACCGCGCGCGGCGATGAAGCCGCGCTCATGATTTCTACAGAGACAGGTAAGCCACTGGCGCAAGCCGGGCGTGAATGGGTTCTTTCGGTGGATCAGTTCCGCTGGTACGCTGAAGAAGCACGCCGCATTTACGGCCGCGTGGTGGAAAGCCGCGTCCCCGGTGGCCGTTTTGAGATCACAAAAGAGGCTGTTGGAATTGTTGGTGCCTTTACTGCGTGGAACTTTCCAGCGTCCCTTCCTGCCCGCAAGATTGCTCCCGCTCTTGCGGCAGGCTGTCCAGTTGTCCTGCGCCCCTCCTCGCAGACACCGGGCGTTGCTATGGTCATGGTCGATTGCATCCGTGCTGGTGGCCTTCCGGACGGTGCGATGAACTTGGTTGTTGGATCAACCGCTGATACCTACGGTCCAATCATGGCCGACCCTCGCGTGCGCAAGGTATCTCTGACTGGATCAACGCGAGTCGGCCAGCAGATGATCCGCGACGCGGCAGAAACTGTGAAAAAAGTGTCGATGGAACTGGGCGGCAACGCGCCGTGCATTATTTTTGACGATGCCGACCTTGGCGCCGCGCTGGACGCCTGTGTGCCTTCGAAATTTGGCAATGCGGGTCAGGTCTGCGTAACGCCCGACCGCTTTTTCGTACATGACAGCCTGCATGATACCTTTGTGGCCGAATTCGCCAAGCGCGCCGCAGCGCTGACACTGGGCGACGGGCTGGATGATGACGTTGAAATGGGCCCTCTGATCAACGCAGGTCGCATGACCGAAGTGGATGCAATCGTGCAAGAGGCTGTCGCGGCCGGTGCCAAGCTGGAAACAGGCGGCCAACGCGCCGCTGGCTTCAATGTGGGCCATTTCTATGAGCCAACTGTGCTATCCAATGTGACCGACGATATGCGGGTCTTTGCCGACGAAAACTTTGGCCCCATTGCCGCGATCAGTCGTTTTTCGGGCGACGACGAGGTTTGGGCACGCGCGAATGCCTCGACCATGGGTCTGTCGGCCTACGCCTTTACCCGTAGCCCAGAGCGTGCGCGTCGAGCCGCGGCCACACTGAAAGCAGGAATGGTTGGGATCAATTCCTTTGCGCTGGCCGCAAGCGAGGCACCCTTTGGTGGCACCAACTACTCCGGCCTTGGTCGCGAAGGCGGCTCTGAGGGCATCGAGGACTACCTTGATACCAAGCTATTACAGATTGTGTTTTGAAGGGGCATATGATGCAAAATAATAAGCTCAAACAACTTTGGGCCGCTGGCAAGCCCGCGATGAACGGCTGGTGTTCCATTGGCAATCCGTTCACAGCCGAGATTATGGCCGCACAGGGCTATGACAGCGTGACAATCGACATCCAGCACGGCGCGCTTGATTATGGCGATGCCCTGCCAATGTTACAGGCAATGCGCGCTTCCAGTGCGACGCTGATGGCACGGGTGCCGTGGCGCGATCCGGGCTATATCATGAAGGCGCTAGACGCCGGTGCCATGGGGATCATCTGCCCGATGGTCAACAACCGCACTGAGGCCGAGGAATTCGTGTCCTACATGCGCTATCCACCCTATGGGCAACGCAGCTTTGGTCCGACACGCGCGGCTGTGGCGATTCCTGGCTATGGCGTGGCCGCGAACGACGAAGTGTTGGCGCTGGCGATGATCGAAACTGCTGACGGCATAGCGAACCTTGACGAAATCGCCGCGACACCGGGGCTGGACGGGATCTATGTCGGCCCCGCAGACCTGACCCTGGGCACCCAAGAGGGCCGCCTGCCGCCGGGGTTTGACCGTCAAGAACCCGAGATGATCGCCCTGATCAAACAGATAGCTGAGGCCTGCAAGGCGAACGCGATCTCAGCCTGTCTGCACTGCGGCACGCCAGAATATGCAACACAGGCCATCGGCTGGGGTTACAACCTGACCACCGTCAGCGGCGACTCGCGCCTGCTTGCAGGCGCAGCTGGGGCCTCTGTTACGGCATGGCGCAAATTGAACGGTCGCGACGGCGACGCGGGTGACGATGGGGGAATGTATTAATGACGCATCTTCTTGTTGCTGGAAAATTGCATCCAGTGGGTGTCGCGAGTCTTGAAGTGCTGAAATCCGAGGGTGTTAAAGTCACCTATATCGAAGAAATTGATGAGCCGAGCTATGCCGATCACATCGAGACTGCGGATGCTTTGGTGATCAGGACACAACCGCTGTCTGCGGTGACCATCGCCCGTGCCGAACACCTGAAAGTCGTCTCGCGCCATGGCGTCGGCTATGATGCGGTTAATGTGACGGCACTGAATGCGCGTGGTATTCCGCTGGCGATTGTGGGCGATGTGAACTCGGTCTCGGTCGCGGAACACGCGATGATGCAACTACTGGCTGGAGCCAAACAGGCGATCCGTGCAGACCGTGCGGTACGTGATCCGGCGAAATGGGGCTGGCGCAACCAGTTGGAACAGCGCGAAATATCAGGTCGGAACCTGCTGATCATCGGGTATGGCCGCGCGGGGCAAAAACTGGCACGGATGGCGGTAGGCTTTGATATGAGTGTCTGCGCCTATGACCCCTATCTGCAATCTCAGGGCTGGCCTGATGGCCCTGTAAAACCGATTGACTCGCTGGCCGACGCTTTGGCGTGGGCGGATTGTTTGTCGCTGCATGTGCCACGCGGGGATAAGCCGCTGCTCGATGCCGCCGCATTCGCACAAATGAAACTCGGCATGATCATCGCGAACACCGCGCGTGGTGGCGTGCTATGTGAAACTGCACTGGCCGCCGCCTTGTCCGATGGGCGTGTCCATTCGGCGGGATTGGACGTCTTTGACGTCGAGCCACCAACGGGCGACATGGCGCTGGCCCATCATGACAATGCAATCCTGTCGCCCCACATCGCTGGGTTGACGGAAGAGGCCAGCGAACGCATGGCCTTGTCCTGCATCGAAAATGCAATGGATACCCTAAACGGTACAATTGACCTTCGGTTGATCGTTAACAAAGAAGCACTGAAATGACTTAAAAACAAAAAATTCTCTATCAGGATTATCGGCTCTGGCTTCATGGGCAAGGCCTATGTCTTTGGCATTGTCACTGCACAAAAGGTTTTTGACCTGCAGATGCAGATTGATCTGCACACAGTGGCCGATATTAATGATAAAGCTGGCGCCCGCCCCGCCCATGAATTTGGTTTTTCTATGCCACATCCGACTGGCGCTCGATGTTGGCCAACCCCTAAGATCGATGTGTTCGATATCACCGCCCCCAATGCATTGCACAAAGAGATGGCGCTGCAGGCAAACACGTCTATTGCGAAAAGCCGTTGCCCCCCTGGCCGCAGACGCCGCTGAAATGGCCCTGGCAGCCGAGTCTGCCAGCATAAAATACAGGTCGGCTTTAGCTACATTTGCAACCCGATGTTTGAACTCGCACGCAAGATGATTGCTGGCGGTGAGTTGGGCTAAATCCATGGCTATCGCAGGTTACATGCTGAGGACTATATGGCAGACGCCGATGGTCAATATACGTTCCGCCACGATCCAACAGGCGGCGGTGCACTGGCAGACTTGGGCAGTCATGCATTGGCGACCGCAGAATTTTTGCTTGGCCCAATTGCACGCGTCATGGGCGGCGGCGTGACGACCATTTCAGAGCAACCTGACGGCAAACGTGGACGCCGCGCAATCGAGGTTGGCGACATTGGGCGCGCGTTCCTACGATTTGAAAATGGTACCAGTAGATCAATTGAGGGTAATTGGCTCGCTACGGGGCGCAAGATGCAGCACGATTTTGAGGTGTACTGTTCAAAGGGTGCTCTTTATTTCAATCAGGAAAGATTCAACGAACTGCATAATTATGCGACCGATCCCAGAGGATTCCGTTGGATAGATGCCACGCCCAATCACGCGCCGTATGGCAGTTTCTGTGTGGCTCTGGGCCATCAGATCGGGTTTAACGACCTCAAGTCAATCGAAGTCGCTGGTAATGCTCGTGCAATTGCCGGACAACGTACAGAGACGTTTTCATTCCAAAAGGGCCTACGAATTCAACATCGAGTTGAAAGCATTCAGAGGTCCTCGGCTTGCGCAAGCTGGGTCGACGTTTGATTGCCGAAACATGATAACCGGGACGACCCAAAATGACCCAAACACAGCCACCGGAGGATTACGAAAGCCTGATCCGTTTGATTCATGACCGATATGACGGCATGAGCAAGACACGTCAACAGATTGCGGTATATCTGACGCAAAATCCTAATGACGTGGCGGTCCGTTCGGTCAATGCAATCGCCCAAAACTGTGACATTCATGCGTCCAGCTTTGTGCGGTTCGCGCAATCGCTGGGATATGATGGCTTCAGAAGCCTGCAAGCGTTGTTTCAACAACGCCTCGCGACAGCAGCCCCGGGGTTTGAGGCGCGGGTCTATGCGCTCAAACAAGAACTGAAATCGCGCGATGGTCTTTCCGAGGCGGACTTGTTGCGGGATATGGTGGTCAGCGATGCCGCCTCAGTGCAAAGCCTGCTTGATGAGATCGACGCCAATGATCTGGCCAAAGCCGCAGAGATTTTGGGCGACGCAGAAACGGTGTTCCTTTTGGGTCAATTGCGATCTGCGCCAGTGGTCGAATTGATCCGCTACCTTTTGACGATGGTTGGCAAGAAATGCATCATGCTTGACCCCAGCGGTGGACTTGCCACGCATATCGCGCGCACCATCGGGCCAAAAGATGCGCTGTTGGCTGTCTCATTCCGGTTCTACGCAAACGAGGTGGTGTCGATTGTCGAAGAAGTCGCAGCGCAAGGGCGGAAAATCGTAGCTTTGTCAGACAGCTCGCTGTCGCCGTTGGCCAAGTCAGCGCATGTCCTCCTTGCGGCTCATGAACATCCCGGACCTTTGTCGCGATCCATTACCGCACCTATATGTTTAGCACAGGCGATCACTTTGGCAGTTGCCTCGCGCATGCAAACCGCTCCAAGCGTGACCGGTATTCCATCGGTGACGGGCACAAAACAGTGAAACACCCTAACACCATTCGAGTCCACTACCACCAACTTGCCGAATGGCTCACCGCTTCTCAATAAAAGAGATTGCGCAACAAACGTCCGTGAGCAATGGCCGCAAGATCAAGCGCGATAGCAGACATTGAAGTCCGTAAAGGGAAGGTCTCTTTTGTCGCAAGCATCAACACTACATCCGATCAAGCGACATTTTTGGCTTCGATCTCAGCTTTCTACTCCTCAACCATGGTCTGATACGCCCATGGCATCAGCTCGCCAATGCAGTTGGCGGGTGCTGTCAGACGAATGCGAACAAGTCACTGTTCTCGAGCAACCTCAATCGCTTAGGCTAAGCAGAGGTCGCGCTACTCGGTCAGAGCGGTGGCGCAGTTCAGCTTGAAATTTGATCGGTTGTAAATATGATGATACGCATTGAAATTGTTGTGGACTGAGCCGTGTACGGCGACGAATTTCTGTAAAATTCGCATCCGCCTAAAGCGAATCATGGCCCGCTCTCTTCGTCTAAATGGCTAGTGTGAATTCTCGGCTCGATTGTTGAGCCAACGGCCGGTTTCCTGTTTGTCGACATTGCCGATGACCTTCACTGCAGCGCCGTAGGAACGTAACTTGTCGGTCACAATGACATATGGTCGACCAAAGCGCTTCATTGTTTTCCTGAGAAATTTCGATGCTGCCTTGCGATCACGGCGCTTTGTGACGAAGCGTTCCAGGACTTCCCCTTCGTGATCCACAGCCCGCCAAAGATAGTGCGTCTCGCCGTTGATTTTCACGAACACCTCGTCCAGGTGCCACTGCCAGTTCGAATATGCGCGCATCTGGCTGACCCTTTTCTTGCGGATCTCTGCGGCAAACAGCGGGCCAAACCGGTTCCACCAAAAACGAACGGTTTCGTGGCTGATATCGATACCGCGTTCGTGCAAAAGATCCTCAACATTGCGAAGCGAAAGCGGGAACCGAACATATATCATGACGGCCAGACGGATGATCTCTGGGCTCGTCTTGGAGTAGCGGAAAAGGATGCGTTTTGTCATCCCGCAACGCTAATTGCGCGCTCTGCCCGCCTCAACCGATTTTGCTCTGACAGTGCCGTAAGCTGCATTCAAAAAATTCCTCTCGTATCAGCACTATCATGACACTGGGAAAATGTTGTCACAGTCCGCGCTTGATGATCAGCGACGGACCTATAAGGGCCAAGCGCTCTATGATGATGAAGTTCATCCCGGGCATAGCTGCCTTCCCCAGTTTGGCAGCGATAGCTCTAGGTGCCGAGCGGGAACATATCCCTGCTGAGCGTATCAGGCTTCTTAATGCCGAGCGCTTTTGCTTCATCACTGCGCGCCACGGCGCACCCGTCATTGTTTGACAGCACGATCACCGGCACGTTCTTTAAAGTGGGATCAAATATCCGCTCAGCTGAGACATAGAAGTTTGCGCTGTCCGAGATCGCAATGGGCCGCTTCATTCAAGATCATACCGCCGCACCACACCTGCAATGACGCCCCATATCTCGCTGTCTTCCGTCAACTCGATATCTGGAAAGCTCTCTTTGCTGTTGGCCGGAGCCAAGAAATACCGCCCGTCCCGCTTGCGCAACATCTTCGCAGTTACAGCACCTTCAACGACTGCCAAAACAGCACGCCCAACTCGACGCTTACCAGCACGGTCTACGGCAATAATATCCCCATCTCGAATGCCTGCATCCCAAAGGCAATCACCCTCAACACGCCACCAAAACGTCGATGATGGGTGCCGGACAACCCATGAAATGGGGTCAATCTCGTCCTCAAGGTCATCTCCAGCAGGCGACGGGAACCCTGCGCTGACGGCGTTAGCAACCAGACGAACAGGCATACCATTTGCAATGACTGGCGTCTCAACTGGAAAAACAGGCACACGAATTCTCCCTTGGTGTTCTGGTAATGTTCTCCCATCTCTCTCAGTTTGATATGATGAGTCAATGGCCGACGGCGGGCAACGAGGAGTATCACCACGAATGACATCACTGCATCCGTAAAGCCTAAAAAGTGACCCGAACTAAAACGGATGGAGCCCCCATCGGCGGCATTCATGCAAATGCTGCATGGCGGCATTGCGGAAAGGGCCATTGTGCAACTGCAGCATGGTTATACATCTTAAGTACAAGAAGCGCACAAATAACTAAAGAAATCGAGTGGCGACATGACAACATTAACAGCACCATTTTTTTCCGGCTCATCACTGAGATCTCGTTTTGAGGCGTTCCGCGCTCAGATGTCCGAGAACGCAGCCAAGCGTAAGGTCTACTTCGCGATACTGAAGGAACTTGAGCAGTGTTCCCCACGTGACCTGCAGGAACTTCGAATTGCGCCATCATCGATCCGTCAGATTGCCCACGAAGCAGCTTACGGCGCGTAAGACATAAAGTTCGGATCTTTCCCCTCCTCTCAAACAGTCAGATCCTGACAAGGCCAACACACAACCTCTTTCATGAAGCAATGCTTCAAACACCAGTTTCGGAACCGCCCACCTCCTCCCGGGTGGAACCGAAAATACCGCTGACAGCGCTCACCTCCTCCCGAGCAATGTTGGCGAAGACGCGCCTTGCTTCTTCTCCTCCCGAGACGCACCGAGGCGCGGATACATAAGAACGGTCATGCTCACCTCCTCCCGAGCATGACCGTTTTTTGGTTTAGAGGGGCGATGCAGGAACTTGGCCCATACGCTTATCGCCTCCGGCAGGTCATTCATCAAGGCGTTAGCGCCAGTATAATCACTGACTTGCCCTGCTGTGATAAAGAAACGGATAGGGCGTCCGCTGGTGTCTGTGATCGCATGCATTTTGGTATTCATGCAGCCCTTGGTCAGTCCAATCAGGCGGCCTTCCCCCCTTTTTTTAACCTTAGGCTGTAGGTTGTGTAATGTGGGTTATTGCCTTTAGCTTGCTTTTTAACAACTGAAACGTGCCGTTTTTGGCAGGGAAGCTGTGTCAGGGGTTTTGTCTTTGGCGTGGTATGTAGCTAATGGCGGGTTCGTCGCATAGCGTTAGATATACTCCGGTCAGGTCGCGCAATAACAACAACAAGAACCCAAACGATCAGCTAAGAAAATTCCCGCCTGTCGTACCTAACGGGGTGCGAATTCCCCCTGTGAGGGAAAGGCCCAGGAAGGACCCAAACACTTCAAGTTTGCGCGATTAATTCCGCCACAAAGGGCGGAAACCGGACTTTGTGGCGGAGGGCACTGAGGTCTACTACGCGGATAAACCGCCGTTTATTTTTTTGCCTGTGCTGGCGCAGCATTCCTTCGCACATGCAGTAGCGATCTTTTGGTAGTGCAGCGAACTTCACCATACCAGCCATTCAGGCTGTGGCTATATTTGGAAATTTCAAACAACTTATAAGTAGTACAAGAATGCAAAAGCTGCGTCGCGCGTGCACTGGATTTACCGGTGAAATGTTGTTTGCATCCAGCCGGTTATCAAAGTCTCGATATCTCGCCTTGACAACGTGTGGCACCATCGTCTTAGATAAGGGTGTGCGACGATGCACGCAAAATCACCAAGCGACACAGCTGGACGTTGACGCCCGAAAGGGTCGCTTTTTGATTCTTATCCCTTAAGCCTCTAGTTGTGATCGACGTCTTGTCTGTTTCAAAACAGGGAGCTTAACTAATGAAAAATCTAATTGGAGCGCTGAGCGTCACCACCGCACTTGCAATGACAACGACTGTTGCAATGGCTGAAGTCAAAGTTGGCGCAATTTTTGACTTGACCGGCGGCTTGAACATTTACGGCATCCAGCAGGACAATGCGCTTGATTTGGCAATTGCCAGCGTGAACACAGCTGGCGGCGTCAACGGCGAAGAGGTCGTTGTTGTTGGCTATGATGCACAATCCGAGCTGTCAAAGTATACCCAGTTTGCACAAACAGCAGTTCTGCGCGACGGTATCTCTGCGATGTTTGCTGGTTTGACCAGCTCTTCGCGGGAGGCGATCCGCCCGATTTTCCGCGAAGCAAACATTCCCTATTTCTATTCTTCGCTTTACGAGGGCGGCGCATGTGACAAACAGACTTTTGTGACGGGTTCTTCTGCGTCCCAACAACTGAGCGTCTTGATTAAATGGGCTGTCGAAAACTATGGCCCTCGCATTTACATTATGGCACCAGACTACAACTTTGGCACAATTTCTGGCCATTGGATCCATGAATACGCTGCACAGTACGGCGCTGAAGTGGTGGGCGAAGACTACCTTGCGCTGTCCGTGACGGACTACGCTCCGACCATTCAGAAAATTCAAGCAGCCAACCCAGACGTTGTAGTGGCACTGCCTGTTGGCGCTGCCCAAACGGGGTTTCTCGAGCAGTTCGCTGCGGCTGGCTTGAAAGACAGCATCGGTGTTGTGTCGACTAACTACGGCTCGGGCAATCAGCAGGTTGTTGTATCCCCACAAGCTGGCGAGGGACTTGTATCTGCCATGGGGTACTTCCCGTCGGTTGAAAACGATGCCAACACTGCGTTCAAAGCAGTATGGGAAGCTGAATATGGCACGGACACACCAATCGTCGCCGGAGCCGTTGATGTCTGGAACGCTGTGCATTTGTGGGCCGCTGCGGCCAACCAAGCTGGTTCAACCGAGACTGACGCTGTTATCGCAGCTCTTGAAAGTGGTCTGAGCTTTGAAGCACCAAACGGCACTGTCACGCTTGAACCTGGATCGCACCATTTGCGTCAGAACATCTACATTGCGCGCGGCAACAACGCGAATGGCTTTGATATCGTAGAGACATTTGCAGACGCAGCGCCAACGTATGAGAACGAGATGTGTGATCTGATCGCCAATCCCGATCTTGCTGAACACTTCACACCAGAAGGCTAAAACCAAAATGGTGCGCCCTACTGTTTGCACGGGCGCACCGCTTTCGGGAGGAAAGCATGGAACTCGATTTTTTGGTGACGGTTTTACTGTCGTCGCTTTCTAGCGCGTCAATTTTGTTGATCGCCACGCTTGGCCTTGCGGTCGTTTACGGGCTGATGGGTGTTATCAACCTCGCCCACGGTGAATTCCTAATGGTCGGGGCGTACTCCGCGCTGACTGCAACTCAGATCGGGCTGCCCTTCGTCTTGGCTATCCCCTTTGCCGTTGCGATGACGATGTTGATTGGAGCCATTGTCGAGTTGCTGATTATTCGGCGTCTCTACGGGCGCATCTTTGATACGATGCTGGCCACTTGGGGGCTTGGAATGGTGTTCAACCAAATGGCCGTTTTGCTGTTCGGAACCGTCACACCGGGCATCGGGATGCCACAATGGAACTTTAAGATCGGTGACTATAGCCTTGCGGTTTATCCCATCGCGATGATTGGCGTGGCCGCTGCAATGCTGATTTTCGCCTACTTTTTGATGACCAAGACCGTCTACGGCATGAAGGCGCGGGCCTCTATCCAACAGCCTGAAATGGCGCAGGCCATTGGTATAGACAGTTCGCGGGTCAATACGCTGACATTCGCCATCGGATGTGGTCTTGCCGGCTTTGCCGGTGCGATTTTGGTGCCTATCATTCCCGCGACCCCCTCAATGGGGCTATTCTTCGCAGTGAAGGGCTTCTTGGTCGTTGTGGTTGCAGGCCCTGTCGCCATTACCGGCACAGCGATGACTGCCCTCGGGCTTGGCGGTGGCGCGTCCATTACCGCCAGTTTCATGACGTCTGTGATCGGCGACGTTTTCTTCTTCCTCATAACTGCTTTGCTGCTGTGGCTGTACCCAAGGGGTATTTCGTCCAAGTGGCGTCGCAAGTTGTAAAGGCACCATAGCATGTTTGAAAAACTTCACCGAAGGTCAGGATTGGTATTTCCGATCCTCGCCACACTCATCGCCTTAGCTATTTCAGGCTCACTCGACCCCTACCTCGCCTTTGTTGCAACTTCGTGGATCATTTTTGGTCTTCTTGGCCTCAGCCTTGACGTGATCTGGGGGCGTGGTGGCCTGCTTAGTCTCGCGCAAACGGCCTTTTACGGCTTGGGCGGATACTTTGGCGCAGTTATCGCCATCAACATGGCACCGTCATTTGGCATGACTTTGGTTTGGGCTCTGCCCGCTGCCGCAGTCTTTGGTGCCTTGATCGCCGCTGCGTTGGGATACATCATCTTCTATTCGCGTATGGGCGAGCTCCAAAGCACGATCCTGTCCTACACCTTCACGCTGCTTTTGTGGTCTGTTACGCAGACGTTCAAACTGGATGTTGGCGAAGCAACAATTGGTGGGGACAACGGGCTATCCAACATACCAGGGATTATTCTGGGGTTCGGGGCAGAGGCCGGCAAGCTTAAGCCGAATGGGGCGTTTGCAACTGTCGTTGTCGTCAGCGCTGCTGTATACTTTTTCACCCACTGGTTAATGCGCAGCAACTTTGGCAAGGTTGTCGATTGCATCCGTATCGACATCGAAAAAACTGAGCTACTTGGCTATGATATTCGCAAAATCCAAGTTCTCAACTTTGCTTACTCAGGCGCAATCGCAGGGATCGCGGGTGCGCTGTTTGCGCTTTGGGCGAACTACCTGAACCCGTCTATCTTTTCTGTTCAAGAGGCATTGTTGATCCCAATCTACGTCTTGGTTGGAGGACTGGGCACACTTGCAGGTCCGTTCCTTGGGGCCATCGTCATTGGCGCTCTGTCCTTCTGGCTTGGCGGTGGTGCTGCGGGTGGTCAAACCACGTTGATCCTCGGTGCCATCCTGATCTTGCTCGTCTTGTTCCTGCAAAACGGCTTTCTTGGTGCGCTCAATAAGCTGTGGATGCGTTACCTGCCTGACCCGAACGAAGCGGCGCGCAATGCGGGTGCTGTCAAGATCGACACAGATGTGTTGGATGCCATCCTGGCAGAGGCAACAGCACAAGCCGGCCCTGCCAAGAACCTTGTGACGGATGAGGCGTTCAAACAATTCGGCGGTGTCATTCCCGTCAACAAAGTCAGTCGCAACTTTACACCAGGCAAACCCTATTCGCTGATCGGACCAAACGGCGCTGGCAAAAGTTCGTTTTTAAAAACCTGCGTGGGAATCTACCGGCCTGAAGGTGGCAAAATCCTGTTGGGCGACGATGATATCACCAAGGCGGCTATCTTTGATCGTGTCCGCAAAGGTATGGGCGTCAAAAACCAAAAACCGCAGGTGTTTGGCGACAACACCGTCATGCAGAACCTGTGGATCGCGGCCTACGCGCGCACCAAAGACGGGCGGGCAGCCGATGTGGTTGCGACGCGTATCTTGGGCATGCTGGGTATGGATGGCCAAAGCGCTGTTCAGGCGTCTGCGCTATCGCATGGTCAACAACAATGGCTCGATATCGGGATGGTGCTGTGCCTTGCGCCGCGTGTCGTGCTGTTGGATGAGCCTGCGGCCGGCATGACAAATGAGGAAACCCGCGAGTTATCCTTACTGGTACGCACCTTGGCCAAACACACGACGGTCGTGGTGGTTGAGCATGACATGGAGTTTGTCAGAACGCTTGAAGGCCACGTGACGGTCCTTCACCAGGGCAAATTGTTTGCCGAAGGCGATATTGAAACACTGCGCGCGAACGATGCTGTTCTCGACATTTATCTGGGGCGGGGCGAGCATGTTTAAAATCACAGCGGCCACGGGTGGCTACGGCAAGACCACCATCATTAGAGACGTGTCTATCAATGTCAAAGCAGGCGAAATGGTCGCCCTGCTGGGGCGCAACGGCGTTGGAAAATCGACACTAATGCGCTATGCGACGGGGCTGATCAAGGCAGAGGCTGGCACAGTTGAGATCGGGGGCGAGAGAGCACCACCATCGCCTGCGAAACGCGCGCGGCTCGGTCTGGGATATGTGCCACAAGGCCGCTTCGTATTCCCACGTATGACAGTAACGGAAAACATCGCTGTGGCTGCTGCTTCAAACGGGTTTGATGCGAAAGAAACGGTTGCGGAAATGATGGAAGACTTCCCACTGCTGCAACCGAAGGCAAACGACCTGGCCGGTGGGCTGTCGGGCGGTCAACAACAGATTCTCGCCCTCTCGCGCGCCTTGGCCATTCGTCCCAAAATCCTGTTGCTTGATGAGCCGACAGAGGGTGTCCAGCCATCTATCATTGATGAAATGGCTGGCGTCTTAAAGCGGATCAATAAGGATCGTGAGATAGCGATTTTGGTAGCAGAGCAGAACCTTGATTTCTGCCTGTCCATTGCCGATCGCGCTTATGTCATGGAAAAAGGTGCGATCCGCATGGAGACAGACCGCGATAGTTTACGTGCAGACAAAGCGCTCCAGCAAGAATTGTTGGGGGTATAGGCAATGGCCGAGAAACTCACCGAGGATCAGCAGAAGCGGATCGCTGCCACCCTGCGCCGTATTCGTGCGGGACTGTCTCGCGCTACAGGCGGCCAGTTTTCCGAACCCGCGCACCTTTTTAAGCCGGTGGTACATCATGATACATCGAAATGAGAGCCTGACGGATATGATTGCCGCTTTGGCCGCGGGGACGCAGACGCCGCTCTCCCTGGCAAAACAGTCCCTTGCGCGCGCGGCGCAACACGCCGACTTGAATGCGTTTGCAGCACTTGATGCAGGCATCGTGATGGCACAGGCCAAAGCGGCAAACCAGAGGCGAGCGCGGGGTGAGGCGTTGAGCCCGATTGACGGCATCCCCATCGCGATAAAGGACAACTATCTGACCAAAGACTACCCAACGACGGCTTGTTCGAATGCCAAACCGTTAGAACCCACGGGTCAGGACGCCACGATTGTTGCAAACTTGCGTGCGGCAGGTGCGGTGATTTTTGGGAAGACCAATATGCACGAATGGGCATTCGGCGCAACCAATACGACGTCCAACATCGGCCCAACGCGTAACCCGCACAACATCGATCATATCACCGGTGGCAGCAGCGGAGGATCAGGTGCGGCAGTCGCGGGTGGCATCGTTTCAGCTGCCTTCGGCAGTGATACAGGCGGCTCAATCCGCATCCCATCTTCTGCCTGTGGTATTTATGGGTTCAAGCCCAGCTATGGCCGTGCGTCTCGCCATGGTGTTCTGCCGCTGAGTTGGTCATTAGATGCCCCGGGGCCAATGGCCACATCGTTGCAAGATATTGTGCATTTGTTGCCTTATGTTCTTGGGGCTGATCCAGCGGATCACTCCACGTCTGGGGCGGGCACATTCAACGAGGCGCCTGCGCCAAACACGATCAAAGTGCTGAACTTATCTGGGCCGGGGCTTGAGCGAGCCACAGACGTTGATGAAGCCATCAATACGGCACTATTGCGTAGCAAAACTGACGTCACGCAGGCTTCGCTCAGTAATATCGATCAGTATTTAGCATCATGGGAAGCGATCCTGCACTGCGAAGCCTCATCTTATCACCAGGCTTTGATGGCGCAGGAACCAGCAGGCTTTAGCTCTGTCACGCGCGCACATCTTGAAGCGGGAGAGCAAATCGGTGCGACTGAATTGTTAGTGGCTCAAAAAATTCGCGCACAGCTGATGCCTGCGTTGATGAATGATATGCCCGATTGGAATGTGTTAGTCCTACCCACTCTGCCTGTAACCGCGCCCAAGCACGGCGATGGTTGGCAAGAATTTGGTGGCCGTCGTGTGACAACTCAAGACAGCATGACATGGTTTTGTTGGCTCGGAAATCTTGCTGGGTTACCATGTCTAACGATACCAGTTGGGAAATCACATGCGGGACTGCCGATTGGAATGATGTTGATGGGTAAACCGAGTGGAGATGAAGAGCTTTTGGCAGCGGCCAAAGTTATTGATCAAAACATAAAAAAGGCGGGATAAAACATCGTGAAAGAGACTGTCAAAGTAGGCGTTTTATTCTCGCAAACGGGCAGTATGGCCGTGACAGAGACCGCGCACATCAACGGGGTTCTGTTAGCTTGCGAAGAGATCAACGAAGGGGGGGGCATCCGTGGACGGCAGATAGAGCCGATTTTGATGAACCCCGAAGGCGACGACCGAAAATACGCCGAAATGGCCACGGACCTGCTGGTCAACTATGGGGTCAAAACGATCTTTGGGTGCTGTCTATCAACGAGCCGTAAGGCTGTTCTGCCGTTGATTGAACGCTTTGACGGCGTGTTATTTTACCCATCTGTCTACGAGGGTTTTGAGTATTCTCCAAACGTCATCTATGGGGGCGCTGTGCCCAACCAGATCGTGCCACCCCTTCTTGAGTATGTGTTTGAGCATCACGGACGTAGCATTTCTCTGATCGGCTCAGACACGCTTTATGCGCGAGAAATCAATCGGATTGTGAAAGAGTTCTTGTCCGAAAGCGGTGGTGACGTCGTCGCCGAAGTCTACCTCCCCTTTTCCGCTGAGACAGGCGAGATACGGGCGGCAATTGCGCAATGCGGTGTTGATCAAACTAACGCGGTCCTGTCGACGATGGTCGGAGGGGACAGTGTGGCGCTATATGATCTCTACGCGGAAAGTGGTTTGCGTGAGAAATCGGTTCCGATTGCCTCGCTGACGACGACCGAAACCGAATTGATGAAGGTTGGCCGAGGTGCGCGAAGCGGCCATATCTCTATCGCCTCGTACTTTGCATCGGTTGAAACGCCACAGAACCCTACGTTTGTCTCGGCGTTTCAAGAGAAATATGGCGTGAATGCAGGCCCAAGTGTCTATAGCGAAGTAGGCTATTCGCTTGTTCATTTTTACGCGAACGCGGCGAGACTTAACGGCAAAGTCGACACAAGAAGTGTCCTGCAAGCCCTATCTGGCTCTGTGTTCAAAGCACCGGGTGGTGACCTGTCTATCGACATGGACACCAACCATTTTACGCTACGCCCCCACATTGGTCTCTCGCGCACGGACGGCACATTCGATGTCGTCTGGGATAGCCCGAAAGTTGCAGCACCCGACCCCTACCTTGTGGCTTATGATCGCTCGATCACAACCCGAGTAGCCGGTTGAGCAGCTTTCCAACCAAAACGGATGATCTGGTGCGGCGGCTGCGTCGCATGCGTATTCTTGTTATACATCCCGATGATGAAGAGCGTGCTACACTTGTGGCGCATCTAAAACGGATCGGTTGCCAAGTCGACATGGTTTGGCCCGCACCTGATTCCTTGCCCGATTACGCGGATGTTGTGCTGTTCCTTCTGGGTCCCAACCGCGATGCTAACACAGTGTCTTGGATGGCCAATGCAGGCGATATTGCCCGCATCGCGATTATCTCCTTCGAGACGCCTGAAATTCTGAACGCGTTAGAACGGCTGCACGTGCATGGCGTCTTGTCCAAACCGATCCGTATCTTTGGTGTCCTTGCTGCACTGACGACAGCGATTGGCCTTGCGCGCCATGAGGCGACACTGCGAACGCGTGTCCGCTCGCTCGATGAAACGCTGAAAGCGCGACGGAAAATAGAGCAAGCTGTAGCGCTACTGTCGGAGTCTAAAGGCATTGATGAGCAATCTGCGTACAAACGCCTGCGCGACAAATCCCAGAACTCTCAGCGCAGTATCGGTGAGATCGCAGACGCGATTATTGCTGCAAACGATGTTTAGAGTGGAACTGATTTATTTCATCTAGCTAAGACGAAAATGTGGTCGCCTTAAGTTCCCGATGTTCAGCATACATTGGTCGGATAGACCTCTCGAGTTCGCACAAATTGTGAAATGCCAAAAAGGCGGTCTTGATGTGAGCAAAGGCTTATCCCCTTTGCTCCGGCGGCACCTGATGTAGTGCGACGCGGCTTGCCAATCTACAATGTTCTGGTATTGTTCTTCTTATGCCAGCCAGATGGAAAAACGACAAACCCATGTCCCGCCCGGCGTTCGACGCCCGGTTCTCTGATGAGGAAGCGTGTTCTCATTATCTGTCGGAACATCGTTGGCCTGAGGGCTTCGTGTGTCCTTCCTGTGGCACCTGCAAGGGCTGGCCGTTAAAGCGAAACCGCGCGACTTGGGAATGTGCCGGTTGCGCACGGCAGACATCCGTGACGGCTGGCACGGTGATGCACAGCAGCCATTTGCCGTTGCGAATTTGGTTTCTTGCCGCGCACATCATCACCAGTCATTCCAACGGCATGTCAGCGCTGCAACTTCAGGCGCAACTTGGCCTTGGCAGCTACAAGACGGCGTGGCTCCTCTTGCAAAAGCTGCGGCGGTCGATGGTCAACCCTGACCGCAACCCCCTGAAAGACCTTGTCGAAATCGATGAAACAGAGATGCCGTTCCGGTCCCGGCATGATCCCAAGGACCGGCCAAAGGGTGGGCGGAGCCCGGTCGGAAAGATGTTTGTCGTCTGTGCCGTCGAGTTATCAAGTGACGGACATCCGCGCCGGATCAGGATGAAACACATTCCCAACGGCGCGTCGAAGACGCTGCACGGGTTCATTGATCAGGCTGTAGAACCTGGCGCTCACATCATCACGGACGGCTGGCTCGGTTACGAAAACCCCCCTGCAAACACGCATGAGGCGAAGGTCGTCAGCGGCAAAAAGGCACATGACATACTCCACTGGGTCCACCGCGTGTTCTCCAACCTGAAAACATGGGCAAAAGGCGTCTTCCACGGCCTCAGAAAATGCCATCTACAACGCTATCTCGACGAATTCGTGTTCCGCTGGAACCGACGGCGACACATGCGAAGTGCCTTCGACACGCTGCTGGGGATCGGTGTTGGTCTCGGGCCAGCGACATATCGTGATTTTGTTGAACAGCGCGCCTGAAGGCCCTCGTTCACGGCAAAAGCCACGCCCAATAAATCCACCAGACGTTACAAACTGGTCCGATCCACCTCTCAAGTCACAAGGGCGAGGCTCTGCGCCGCGTCAACATGTGGGGCAACCGGACTAAAAGGGATAAGCCTTATGTGAGCAATTGAAGGGGAGAGGCCTTTTTTCGCGATCTCGGACTTCGCTTCTTCGAGATCGTTTCGAATGATCAGGCTTTGTACTAGACGCTTTTCCATGTTGGTTGGCTTTGTTGCACAAATCGTCTTAAAGACGTGCTTACCCTTACCCCAGACGGATTCAGTGTACAGCTTCTGTTTGGGGTATGCCAAGAGCGGTGAAGCCATTTAGGATTGCGGCACGGATTTGGATTTCCGCAACTTGCCGGTCGAAGTCTCGTGCAGAGAGACGTTGGCCGAGTAATTTCACACAATGCATTTTGGTCTCAACGCGGCTTCGGCGATGATATCCAGACAGCTGCCGCCACAATGCCCTTCCTAGATACTTTGAGGATCGAACTGCTTCGTTTCGCGCCCTCGCACCGGGCGTGTCCACTGCCCGGCAGTGGTTTGCCTGCAAACCATGAGAGGGAGGCTTCCAAAGTTTGGCGTTTTTGCGCGGCGGGATAACTGCATGGGCATTGCGTGCCGCAATCGCATCGTGGCATTTGCGCGTATCGTATGCACCGTCCGCTGTAACACTCCCGATCTCTTCGTCTGGTGGGATCTGGTTGAGCAAATCAGGGAGCACAGGCGCATCACCAATGCTGCTGCTGGTTGCCTCGATTGCACGTATTTCCAATGTTTTCTCATCGATCCCGATATGTATTTTGCGCCAGAGGCGGCGTTTTGACCCGCCATGCTTACGCGCATTCCACTCACCTTCACCCTCCGCTTTGATGCCTGTGCTGTCCACTGCCCGGCAGTGGTTTGCTAGCCAAACCATGAGAGGGGATCAGAAGGTGCAGCGGCCCCGCTGACCCTCGGTATGGAAGAGCAACGATCAAAGTCCTTTGCCGCCGACACAATGTGCTGAAGTCCGGCACCGCCCAATCCAGCCCAACCAATTTCAGCAGGCTTTCTACAAACCCAGTCGTCTGCCTTAAGGGCAGACCAAACAAGACTTTGAAGGTTAGACAAGCTTGAATGGCAGCATCACTGTAGGTTTGCTGACGCCCCCTTCGACCAGACGCGTCCGCTTCCCAAACCATCTGCGGATCAAACCAGATCGATAACGATCCTCGTTGCTTGAGTGAAAAATTGTAATCCGCCCAGTTCCGGGTCTTGTACTTCGTCGGTGTCCAGCTGCTCATAACAGCTTGCTACTACACTGGATTCATACAGTGAATCCTACAGAGCACGATTTGTGCAACAAAGCCGGCCATAACTATACGTTTCGGGAAAAACGATTTGAACTTTGGCCAAAAAGGCATGGTCGCGAGAAGCTCCCTAAGAGCCTGCACTTAAGCTGCTGAAATTAAACAGTTTAAACCCGATATACATTACAATCACTCAATTCCCTTATTGTCGAAGGTGGAAAAGTCACCATTCACTAGATAATACCTCTTACCGGGAAATAAAATCTGCGCGTGGGGGTGTAGTGGGTCTGCGCCATGAAGAGTCTGGAGCGATTTGACCCACCCCTCCCCTTTTACTAACTGGGTTAGGTCCCCGCCAACTGGCCACCGACTTAGGTGCTTTCCAGACCTTCGCTATCCCGTTTACGGACGTCCGCTCTGCGGGACAATGCCACCGATCAATCAAAGAGCACCAGCAGCAGCTTTTTGGACTTTCAGAGGACTATCCCTTCAACTTTCGTCATCAGAGGCCCTATCAGTATTCGTCTATCACCTTATCCCCGGCGAATGTTGCGAATGTTGCGAATTCCTCGCTGGCCTGTAGGAGCGCCCAATTGGCGGCGGAAAGCGCTCCGCATTGCGGAACGCCTCCATGATCAATTCGCGCGCATCGTCTGACGGCAGCAAGGCTAGCTCCGGATGATGCGGTAGGCCTTCCGGGAATTCCTACCGTTGATGCTGACAACCACACCACCGGACTGCTTAAGATGACCGTATTCTTCAAGAATCCGCATAAGGACCTTGATCTTTTCAGAACTTCTCAGCCTGCGAGGGCCGCGCTTCAAGATTTCACTGACGTCGACAAAATCATCAGCGTAGCGGTCACATAGCCACTTGCGGAGGTCCTCTGCGTCGAGAAGATTCTGCGAAACGTGTCCAGTATCGAAGATGCGAACCGCTTCAGCGAGGTAGAACTCCATGAGTGTGATCCCAATCGCCAACTGGTCCAGACTGATCAACTGCGCCTCTGGGTCTTCGAACAGGGCGATGTTGCCTGCAATGCGGGCGACTTGCTCGGCCGCCTTGCCCGCGAAGCCGGAGATGTTTGCATAGAGGCCGCCCTCCAATTGCTGTGTTTCGACTAAGTTGTAAAAGTCGACCAGCCGCATCCGCGCCGTTGCTTCGAGCTGCAAAGTCCGAGGGGTGAGCTCTAGGTGGTTGTCCTTGGCGACAGCGGGAAGTTTCTCGAGAAGCGCGACGATCCTTTCGCCAAACATCCCCATTGCTTCCTTGGCGACTTCCCTTTCACGAAGGGCCTCCTCGTCCTCAGAAAGAAACCTCGTGCCTTTCAGGCTCTCCGGCATGACAACCAGAACTCGTGAGAGAATACCTTGGTCGCGCAGTTCGTCATTCGTGAAGAGCCTTTGCGCCACCAAAGGCTGGATCGACAAGTGCAGCGACATTCGGCGACCGGCGAGGTTAGTGGCGCCGACACCCGCTCGGACTTTGTTGATGTCTTTCCCGTCCCAGAGGTTGCTCAAAGCAGCTGCGAAACCGAGCTGGTTCTGCGCACTCATGGAGTAGCCGCCCACGATCTTCCCACCTTCGTCGGAGGAAAGGCCGATCGAGGGCTGGCCGAATTCAAGGTGCCGCACAAGACCCTCATACGTCATATCGTCAAACGAAATCTTGGGACTGATCGGCTGAGTGCACGGAACATCAACCAACGCACTATTTCTTTCGTCATCAATACTGTTCCTCCCTGCACGCCCCCAGTCTTTCGATATTTGGCGTTCTTCGAAAAGAGCGAGCTTCTTCGCGTAATTCGCGAGCAAGGGTTTCTCGAAGACCCGGATGGCCTGCATGGCAAGTCCGTCAACGCTTGATTTCCTCGCGCTGGACTCCGCGACACTAAATGCAAATAGGCTTAAAGGAGCTTTGCCAAACAGTGTCTCAGTGTCCGCGTGAGATTGAGCGGCAATGCTGATGGCATTCATCACACCTTGCAAGGCAAGGGCCTTAGGCGCCTGCGTCAGCGTCGTGATCGCCGTGATCGGCGCGATAAGAGGACCGAGATCGGCGAGCGGAACCTCCGTCGCTTGCGGCAACGGCCGCATGAGGGGAATAGGTTCGGACGGGGTATCTTTAAACATAGGCTCTCCATTTGCCAGTCGAGAAACTGACATCTTTTCAATAAAACTATTTGTGTATGTTCTGGCTTGCCTCAGGGCGAAACTGGCCGGAGGAGATTAGATGCCAGCAGCGTTCACTAAGTTTGCTTCAATCCAAACGTCGAGATCCGCGCGACGATATCGCACAGCACGTAGACCAATTTTAACGAACAGGGGCCCCGACCTCTTGTTTGTGCACATGCGAAGTTTGGCAAGATAGCTCTTGCTTAGCCCTGTGTAGTCAGCGGCCTCACCGGCCGTAAGGTAGGTCTGTTGCAATGCCTTTTACTCCTGATGGTTTCCTTGGAGCACAGTTGCATTGTGAGATACGTTCACTCCATATCAAGCAAATCGAATTTTTCGTATTTGCTATCGAAGTCCTTCTTCCAACCATTGAAAGCGCCGATTGGAGTGGTTTCAGCACCAAGCACCGCGAATAGCGCCTCAAGAAGCCGGCCGAACGGGCTTTGTTTACCGAGTGAATTCGGAACGTCCATGAAGCCATAAAAGCGACACATTTTGGCAGCTGCTTCTACGATTGCCCAATCGCTTATTGGGCGATTTCGTGTTGGAATGCCTTCGGGAAGTCGATTGTTGAGGATGCGGATCCCTCGAATAAGCTCTCTGCTGCCGGCATTCACATCTCGGAGCGCAAGAGCCGCTTGTCTGCCGAGCTCCTTTGGCAAATGAGCTTTAGTCACCAAGTCTAGCTTAGTAACCTTTAGGAATTCTTGTTGTGCCAACCAATCGGCCTGACTTGCATCATCTTCAAACCCACTGCGTAGAGACCCCGGGAGAGCGCTGTAGGCCCGAGATAGCCTGACGAGACTCTCTTCTAGTTCTAGGAGCACGTCTTGCGCCTCCGCTCGCGTCCAGGCGTCGTCATTTATTGTACTATAGGTCCCATGAAAACTGTAAGCTTCAGATTTTGCTTTGAAATTCACATTCTCGCCAAAGAAACGTTCTAGGACAGCCGAGATACCGTCGATCTGATCATAAAATTCGTCCGTTCCATCTTCAGGTACTTGTCGTCGCATCTTCTATCCTATTCTTTTCCAACTGCTCGTCGCCGCAATTCATCGCACGCAATCTCCATCGACGGACGCAATGCATCCAAGGACGGTCGTGTATATCTCTGTCCCGTGATCGACAACGGCGTATGATTGAGCAGTCGTCCTACGATTTCTTCCAGAACGCCTGCTTCCATCGCAACTGTCGCGAATGTCCGGCGATGCATATGTGGATTATACTTGAGCCTTTCTGGCCTTGTGATGTGGCCTGACTCTGACTTTGGCGACGGAAACACCCAATCTCTACTCAGGGGACGAAGCGGTGCCAAGATCTCATGGTGCAGTTGCGAAATAGGAAGATCAAAACTCCGCCCGTTCTTCGTCATTGGCAGATGAATGCGGTCTTCCTGTATCTGCTCCCACTTCAAGGTGAACACTTCAGTTTTGCGAAGGCCGGTAAACAATAGCAGCTCGTAGAATACGCGATGGATTGGGTTGGGCAGATCATCAATCGTCTTCCGCCAGTGCTTCAGGTTCTCAATAATCCGCCCGTCCGGCTTATCTTCAAACCACTCTATCGCCATCGTTGGACATTCTGGTAAATCACAAGTCCGGCGGGCATGGTTGTAGATGGCGCGAAAGCTGCGAAGAACATGATTAGCTGCCGACGGCGATCCAGCCATGTCGTGATGACGGCGCACGGCCATCGCCTTGCTGATCTCGTCCAGAGGCAGGCGCATCCAGTCTTTCAGATGAAGCGTAAGCTGGGCGCGCATCCCGATCTTGTTGGTCTCAGAACGCAGCTTTGGACGTGCCAGGTATCCCTCCATCGCCGCCTCTAACGTCGGCGCACCGAGCTGGGCCGCCTTCCCTGCCCCTCTGCCCATCTCCAAGGCAAACCCAAGCGCCGTTTGCCGTGCGGCTTGCGCTGAGATGATTGGAAACCGACCAATCAGAATACGCTTGGTCTGGCCGCCAACGTCCTTCTGAAAGTACCAGGTCTTCGAGCGCTTCCCCACAAAGAGCACCAGCCCTTTGATCTCAGCGTCCCAGTACTTATCCGTCCCTGCTTTCGCATTAGGAAGTCTGCTCGCAAAAGTCTCAGAAAGCTTTGGCATATTTTTGTCTGCTTTTTGTCGGTTTTGAACTGAATGTCCGTGACACTCAGTCCATCAGCAGGAACAACATAAGTCAATGAATTGAATGACTAGGAGTGAAAAAGAATGTCAGGGAAACTCAGAACACTTGTTTGGAAAACTGGGGTCTTAACCATTACACAACGCCCGCTCAGTAATTGGTTACTATTTCATAGGCTTGAGGGCGTCAAGATGACTATCGCCAATGCTGCGAGAGAGGCCACCGTAGGCCCTGCCCCAGACTGAGTATAAGGATATATCATGCAGTCTAACTGAGCAGTTGTCTGTTAATCAATTTGTCGTAGGTTTGATCCCTACCGCCGGAGCCAATTATCCTCATTATGACCATAAATCTTTGACCCACATGGGTTAATTGTCGTATTCGGTACACAAGATCGGTACACATTCGGCACACAGGTTTACTTATGGCGTCTAAGATATCTTATCTATTTAGGTCGCCTACGGGCTGGTTTGAGTATCGCCGCCGAATCCCTAAACGTTTGCAGCCCCACTTCCCTAATAACAGGCGTGGTAAGCTGATGACGGAGTGGAAACAGTCGCTCAACACCACCAGTGAAGCTGAAGCCCCTAGAAAGTGGGTGGCAGAAAATGAACGTTACATGGCAGCACACCAAGCAGCAGAGATTTCCTTAGGTGGGCCACAAGTAATTCAGTCACACAGGGCGTCAGCAGTTGCTAAACAGCTCACAATTGATGAGGGAATACATCCAGATCAAGCCCCTACCTTAGATGCGTCTGCTACCCCCGAAGAAATCAGTGCTTTTCCTCAGAAAGTAGCTGAGTGGCACGATAACTTAGACTATAAAATAGGTTTTATGGCTGAAGACATCAGGCATGACTCTATCGATGAAGAGCAACAGCAGAAAGACTACGCTGAGGGTATTTGGGGAACAGCAGGCTATCAAACTCCATACAAGGCTATTAACCTAGACCACCCATTTGCGGTTGCGTATGCCATTGCCAAAGGCGTGAGTTACGCTCCATCTCATGCAACTTGGCGCGATGCTGTTGAGCTATATATTAAAACCAATAAGCAAGAGAAAAAGCGTGAGCTTGTTAAAGAGATCGCATGGGAAAAGTCCACTCGTCAGCTGCTGGAAAAGTTCGCAAAACATAATGGAGGCATGGAACTAAGTCTTGGGGACTTGGACCGTCAAAGCATCAGGGATTGGCTATGGGCTACATGGCCGAAGGCAGGCACAAGAAACCGCTACAACAACTGCTTTAGTGCCGTTATCAACTGCTGGAACAGAGAAATGACGGTTGCGGTCTTTAATCCATTCTCAGGCCTATCAAACAAGGACCAAGAGAAAGAAGAGGCCGAACGAAGGCGTTCTTTTAAGCCTGATGAGTGGCGCGACTACCTCCATCACGTCCAGAGTCACCACAATATAGAAATCAGACTGATTGGTCTTTTGATGCTCTACACAGGCTGTAGGACGTCAGAGGCGGCTGGCCTTCAGGTAAGGGATCTAAAGCTGGTCAGCAACAGAGCACACGTTGTCTATCGCACCAACCGAGTCCGACGCATGGACAAAGATGGTTTGGAACGTGCTGTTCCCCTACTCCAACCTCTGATTGACGCCTTTAGAGATTATGACCAATTCGTCCACTTCCTGCTCGGTCCTGCGACGGTGGCGTTGGCTTTACCGCTTTGGGATAATCGAGACACAATCCGGACCTCGGTAGCGCCGATCGTGCTGGCTTTGCTCACAGGCTCGATCGTCGCGGCAGGCTCGGCCATTATACTGGCGCGTGCCTTTGGTCTGCCGATGGAGGTCCTGCTGTCATTGGCGCCAAAGTCTACTACCGCGCCCGTGGCTCTCGGCATCTCTGAAGCAATTGGAGGGATTCCGGCGCTGACAGCAGTGTTGGTCATTATGACGGGGATCATCGGGGCTGTGACGGTCACGCCTTTGATGAATTTATTGCGGATCACCGACTGGCGGGCGCGAGGTTTTGCCGTCGGTGTTGCCGCACATGGAATTGGGACGGCCCGCGCATTTCAGGTAAACCCTCTGGCAGGGGCCTATGCGGGCATCGCCATGGCACTGAACGCTCTGCTGACAAGCCTGATCGTACCGCTGTTGGTGCGCTGGCTGGTTTGAAAGCCCTACAACTCAGTACTCGAACAGGGCATGCGGCGACGCAGCATAATCTTGCCAGAAGCCCCTACTGCCAGATCGACGTGAACGGCCTATTCTGTTGAAAAACTCCGATTTCCAGCAAAATCGGAAAATATTTGCCCATACAGCGGAACTAAAGGGTTTTGGCGAGGGGTTCGGCTAAAATGGGCTTCCGGCCACGACTAAGCGTTTTGGAGCACCACGCGGCAATCCTCTCGAAGTTTTAGCGAAGATGTGCTTTTGGCAGGAATTTCCAAATCCCCAATTAGGGAGTTTTTCAACAGAATAGGCCCATAGCGGACCTTGGCCGCCACGTCACTATACTGCGGCGTGGCTCACCATTGCGGCCATTCGTGCACAGCAAAGCATTTTTCGGTAAAAACGTAGGTCGGTGGACTTAGCGAACTCTGACCTATGCATGACCAATGACTACTTTCGGGAAAAGAGTATCAGATCGACCTAAATTTTGATCATGCAACAAACGGTCCTTTTTGGGAACCATTGCGTATGCACCTAAGACCTACCCTCAACCAAGATTTACATTCAGATGTGAGTGTCAAAAGGTTCGTTAGAACCATCAAAAGGCCTGTGAAACATGTTGCTGGATATAAATCTTCCGCTGATCCTTCTTGCCGCTCTCGTAGCAAGCGCTGGCCCCGGGCCTGCGACACTTGCAATTGCAGGAACTTCTATGGGTTCTGGCAGAGCTTCAGGGATGTCGCTGGCATCCGGAATTACAACCGGTTCGTTAATGTGGTCTGTTTCAGCAGCACTCGGTCTTGGAGCGGTTATGCTTGCGAACGCATGGATGTTTGAGGTGTTCCGATATTTTGGAGCCGCATACCTCATGTTTCTCGCTTACAAATCGGCTCGGTCAGCACTTTCCAGAAAAGAGATTGCGACTAAGCCTATGACTGGAAGTAAATCGAGATTATTTACGAAAGGCCTCCTGCTCAATGTCACAAACCCGAAAGCGATCTTGTTCTTTGGGTCTCTTTATTCGTTGGGCATTCCAGTAGGATCGTCCACCGGTGATTTGACAATTGTAATTATTGCAGTTGGAATCCAGGGTGTTTTGATTTTTCATGGATATGCTATTTTGTTCTCTTCCAAAGCAATGACACGGGTTTATCTGCGTCTTAGAAGGTGGTTCGAGGGCACATTCGCAATCGGATTTGGAGCCACAAGCTTCAAAATCATTACTGCAAAAATCCAGTCTGTGTAGATAGTCGAGTTCGATGCGCTGCCAAACCGACCGTTTGTTGAGCGGCCACTAATGGCAGACACGGCGTGCCCAGCAGGGGATGTTTCCAGCGCCAGCCTAAACGCTACCTGTTTTTTCGATCACTAAGGCACGGACGGCACCATCAGGATGAGCAACATGCTCATCACCATTTTCAGCGTGAAAAATATCACCAACTTTCAGTCTCAAAACTTCTTCGACCCCGTTTTTACGGACGTGCATGTCCACCTCGCCATCCAGCACAACGAATACTTCAGGCCCATCATTTACGTGCCATATGTAGGGCGCATCGGTCCAATGAAGCCGTACAGTCGCGTCTTCAATTCGTTCGATATCGCGTGCATCCCATGCGTGTGAGCCAGTAAATTCGCTTGCGGTGATCTTTTCCATCTAACGTTCTCCTCATTTGAGACCTACTCTGGGTCAAGGGCGCGGAAGAACATAGTTGCGAACCGACGTGATGGGGTTGCGAACCGAGGAAATTGAGTTTGGACAAAACAGATCAAAGGATATTGGCAGTATTGGAGCGGGACGCTCGGATGAGTTTCGCGGCACTGGGGCGTGAGATTGGCTTGTCGAGGACAGCTATCCAAGATCGCGTCACAAAGCTCGAAACAGACGGCGTCATCACCGGGTATTTTACCGATTATTCTTTAGGTCAGCCAGGGCTGATCAGCGCCCTGCTTTTCATCAAGATTGCTATACGCCCATGTAATCAGGCGCTAGATTGGCTTGCGTCTCTTAAGGGTGTTCAGGAAGTGCAGTCCCTGTCGGGAGATATTGATGCAATTGCCAGATGCCTTGTCCCAACACCCAGGGATTTAACAGACCTCAACGACAAGGTCGGGGTAAGCAATATGATTACATCCTCGATTTCGTCGATAGTCCTAGAGACACGTAAATAACGACTAAATTCTGCGCCTAGATCAGCGCCAAAAACAAGGGTTTGCTGAACCGAAATGGCATGAGAGCAGGGATGAGACATTCCCCGCCCTCAGTTTTTCAGCTACCGGGTGTAGCCGCCGATCCCGCCAGGATACCTCCATCGACGGTGAGCTCTGCTCCGGTCATGTAGGCGGCATCATCAGAGGCCAACAGCACGGCAATCGCAGCTACTTCTTCCGGCGTTCCAAAACGCCGCATAGGCGTATCAGCAACCATCGCAGCTTCACGTTTCTCCCGATCAGGTCCATTGCAGAGCATCGGCTCCCACATGGGGGTCATGATCGCCGCTGGATGGATTGAATTGCAGCGAATTTTTAGACCTTGGCTCGCACAATAAAGCGCCACACTTTTGGTATGATTTCGTATGGCGGATTTAGATGAAGCATAGGCCGCCGCCATTGGAACCCCTACTAGCCCCGAACGCGACGAAATATTAATGATAGAGCCAGCACCCTTTCTGCGCATGGCGCGAATTGCATAGCGGCAACCGAGAAACGTGCCGTCAAGATTTATGGCGTGGACGGCGTGCCAGTCTGCAAGCTGTGCATTTTCGGGATCGTGGGCAGGTGGTGGCCCGTCGAACGGCCCCTCCAGACCTGTGACACCCGCGTTATTTACGAGCACATCAAGGGTCGGGAAATGTTCTGTGATAGCGGTCCAGTCTGCCTCCGAGGCAACGTCTAAGCGAGCGAAGGTAGCGCCCATTGAATCAGCGGTTGCTTGACCAACCTCAACATTGATATCGGTGACAATAACCTCTGCGCCTTCATGTAAGAAAGCATGGGCAATGGCCGCGCCGATACCGCGTGCGGCACCGGTCACGAGGGCGGTTTTTCCAGTTAGTTTAGGCATAGGATTTCCTTTGTGGAACTGAAGATAGATTTCGAGCGCCGTTCGCCTAAAGCGATGCGCTCGTCAAATGCGGTTAGCCGGATTACCGGTGGCGCTTGTCCATCTTCATTCACTCTCAAATTGGAATTAACACTATATTGGCCGCGGATCGAATATTCAAGAAGGGCTGGCAACTGCCATTCGAAAGAGTCCAAAAACCATCGTTTGTTAAACCATAGCAAATGGCGGTTCAGAACCGCCTTTATCGCCGCTCACTTTAATGCAGTCATCTCTTCCGCCGTGGAAATGCTCCGCTTTACGCTTTTCTCTTCATTGCCACCCGTAAAATGCGTCGGAATCGAGGGCAGTCCAAGTGGTGCTCTGCGGAACAATTCATAATATGCCGAATTCCGTCTCTTAGGGCGGCCAACTCTTGGATCTGAGAGTCAAGCATATCGGCTTTCTGCCCAAGGGCGGAGCGATCCAAATCAGGTTGCCCCTCCACGCCGATCAATGCGCGTATCTCAGCAAGAGAAAAGCCTGCCGTCTGCCCAAGTGCGATCAACGCCAATCGCGTTGTTACCTCCTCTTCAAACAGCCGTTTCAACCCCTTACGTCCTATTGATCGGATAAGTCCGACCTCTTCGTAGTACCGCAGCTTCGAAGCGGGGAACCCGGTACGTCGGGAAAGTTCAGAAATATCTAACATGGCCTTGACCTCAAGTTGGCTTGAAGTTGTACATATAGTACTTCAGCAAAATATCAACGGAGTTTCAGGTCCATGACAATCTCGCATACCACCAATCCACCAAGCACATCGCCGCTGCTTGCCTTTGTGTTGCTGGCGCTGGTCCAAGCGGTTCTGATTTTTACAATCACTCTTATTGCGGTGCCGTTGCCCCACATCGGAACAGAGTTTGGGCTCAACACATCCGAACTTATACTGCTGCAAGTCTCTTATGGGCTGCCATATAGCGGCCTGCTCCTGCTCGGTGGTGGGCTGAGTGATCGTTTCGGCGGCACACCTGTACTGCACATTGGCCTTTGGGGTTTCGGGCTCAGCTCTCTCGGTGCAGCATTGTCTCCGTCTTTTGAAGTGCTTGTGGGAATGCGTGCCATGCAAGGGATTGCAGCCGCCATGATCGCTCCTGCTGCTGTCACTCATGTTGCGGCTCTCTATCCCAATGCTCAAGATTTTGATCGTGCTATGGCGCGATGGGGCGGAATTTCGGTCCTCGGAGCGGCAGCTGGCGTTGTTCTTTCTGGGGTACTCACCACTTGGATTTCTTGGCGCTGGATGTTCGCGGTCCCCTGCGTCACGGCGCTTGTCGCCCTGACCCTACGCGGACGCATTTTCCCAGTACTATCTGCGCGAGCCCCGCGAGGAAGGTTGGATATTCTAGGTGCCATCTTTGCACTGTTGGCCTTCACGAGTGGAGGTTATGCTTTAAGTATGGGCAGCGAACACAATTGGCTGTCTCTCTCAGTAGCTGGCTTTGGCACTCTAGCAGTGCTGGCCGTGGTGGCATTTGTTTGGCGGGAGCGGCGCGCCAAGCTGCCGCTTTTGCCGCCAGATTTTTTCGATGATCGTCGGCGGGTCATCGGAAGCCTCGGGATTATGCTGGCTGCAGCAAGCATGGCGCTCGTGACCTTCATTCTTGCACTCTATCTGCAAGGCGGGCCGGAATGGAGCCCACTTGCCACAGCAATGGCTCTGACACCGTATCTTGCGGTGTTGATCCTGGGTAACGGGCCTGCGGGCTGGGCGGTGCTTCGGTTCGGGGCTAACCGCACGATGGTTATTGGCCTTGGCCTCCTAGCGGTGGCGCTTGGTCTACTATCTGGCTTCGGGCCAGACTATCTTCAGCAAATTCTACCGGGATTAATAATCTTGCCCGCGGGAACATCCCTGATGTTTGCGGCATCTGCCGTGCTGCTAACGCAGGACATAACACCTGAAAGAATGGGTCTTGCTGCCGGTGTTATGAACACTGCGATGGAGCTTGGGCCCACCGTTGGTATGGCCGGTTTCCTTACCCTGACAGCTTTGCGGCCCGAACTGGATGATGGCTGGTCTTTGGCCCTGATTGCATCAGCAGGTACCGCCTTTGTGATAGCTCTCTACGCAGCATTCGGACAGAAAGTGCGCAAAAATGGATAAGGTTCTACTCGACGGCTTTGTCATCAGCATTGGTGCCACCCTGTTTATGGACCTCGTCGCCCTATTTTTAAAACAAAGTTTAAGCATTCAACCACTCAATTATTCTTTGGTCGGGCGATGGTTCGTTCACCTACTACAAGGCCGTGTTCGCCATAGCCCGATCACCGCCAGCCCGGCGCGCTCGTATGAGAGTTTGATCGGCTGGACTTTGCATCACTTAACAGGAGTGGTGTTTGTTCTCATCTTTCTGTCCTTTGTTGGTGATAAATGGCTCATAACTCCTCGTCTAGGACCGGCGCTCGCGTTCGGCGCACTGACTGTAATAATCCCCTTCCTCATGTGCGCCGCATCGAAGAACACAACGCGTCGCTCCGCGATCTTGCCGACGCGATCCCCGCCAATGCTCGCGGTCCGTACAAAGTGGATGCATTTTGCAACCTTGAGCCGGATGACGATATCGACACCAAGATACCGGATGCTGAACGCCGTCTTGCAGCCGCACGATCTGCGGATGCGATCCGCCAAAGACCTGGCTTTCAGGACTTTGCGCTTCCCGATTTTGATATCGAAGCCATTGATGCAGTGCTCGGTCGCGGCTTGCCTGACCTTGAAGCTGAAGGGGTGAGCGGGTGCGGGCGCACCTCACCAAGCTCGGTCGCGGCGGCGAGGCGTGGATACCCGCACTTGAACTTAAGAACGAAGATCATGCAACTCTCACGACAGTGCAATAACGCCAAATCCCTAGGATAATTACTTTGCGTGCAGGCACCTTAGGCTGCGGCATTTGCGGCATTTGCGGTAAATATCCTCTCAAGGATCATGTGAAGACACGCGGCAACTTTCAAAAATTAAAATTGGGAAGTTCAGGCGTGAGCTATACAGACAAATTTACTATTTGAAGACGCTGGTTGAGAGCCAGATGAGCTCCATAACTTGACGTTTTGTTCATTCGACCACACCTGCATGAGGTATCACAGTTCAAAGGAATTCCTCCATGACAACGACGCCATTGCGTATCGATATTATCTCAGACGTCGTCTGTCCGTGGTGCATTGTTGGTTACCGCCAGTTGAAAAAGGCTGCCGAAGCGTCGGGCACGGCCGTAGATATCCATTGGCATCCGTTTGAACTGAACCCTAGCATGCCTGCCGAAGGCCAGAACATCGTCGAGCACATAATGGAAAAATACGGCAGCAGTCAGGCTGAATCACACGCCAACCGTGATCGCCTGACAGCAATCGGTGAAGATCTCGACTTTACGTTTTTATTCGCTGACGACATGCGAATGCATAACACGTTTGATACACACCAATTGCTGCACTGGGCGACGCTTAAGGGCAAAGGCGACGATCTGAAACAGGCGCTATTTATCGCGCACTTCACCCATTGTCGCAATCTGTCCGACCCCGATGTACTTGCCGCCATTGCGTCAAAAGTCGGCCTCGACCGTGCAGAAGCCGAGGCCATTCTGATCGATCAACGTTTTGCTGACCAAGTTCGCGCAGAAGAAAAATTCTGGACCCAGCAAGGTATCACCGGAGTCCCCGCAATGGTTTTTGACCGCCAGCATTTGGTTACTGGTGCACAGGGGGTCGACAATTACGCCAACATTCTGTCCCAACTGACACAGGGCGGCGGAGCATCAGAATAACAGCTGCTGACTGCAAACTTCACCAAGGCCTGCTGTGCGAACAACTTAAAGTTGGCGGTCCGCATGTGCCTGTCTCACTAAGAGAAAATCTGTTTTGAAACCAAAGTGACCGTTGTCGCCAACTTTAACTTTGCAACCAAAACGCAGACATAATGCGTCATGACTAGATTGCCTTTCGCTGATGGACACAGCATCTTTAATCTGACCATTGCCGTTGCGCTTCTGGCTGGCGTGCTTGGAGCGCCTGACGGTGCGTTTTGCGCGCAAGTGCGCCAGCAGCTCCTTTTTGAGGACACCGCGCGCCTGTATATAGAGGCTACGATAGATCGTTTCGTGTGACACCTGTTTGCATGCCTCCCCCGGGAACGCTCGTTTGAGCCAACCGGCAACCTGCTCTGGTGACCACTTGCGCCGCAGCTTAGCTGATACTGCGCGCGCCAATGTTGGGTGACAAGCCAGCTTGCACAACTTGGGACGCAGAGCGCGATCCCAAGCGGCCTGATCAGACGCCATCGCACGATAGCCAGTCAGTCCACCATTGCGCCGAACCTCCCTGCTGATCGTCGAGGGCGCACGCCGCAACTGAAGCGCAATTGCGCGCAGAGACTGCTTGGTGCTCAGCCCGCGAGATATCTCTTCACGCTCAGAAAGGCTCAATGCAACGTGTCCGCGCTTGCGATCCAGCGGACGTATCCCGCCAGTTGGTGAGATCACTGAAAAGACTGAGGATGATTGGCGATCGAACACCCGCCCAATAGACCTCATCGACTCGCCACGTTGCCAACGATCCCAGATCTCAGCCCGCTGCTCAGCTGAATAGTAAATCCTGCGACGATACTTCATTTGAAACACTCCAGCTCTTCCTAAAGATTAAAGTGTTGCGTCGACCGGTTGAGGCCGCCGCCCAAACCTGCCGTTCGTGAGAAGTACGCCTAAAGGCAGCTCCCAACCCAGATTTGAGGCGCATTCAAGCCTTGCTTACCTCTCAAGACTGTGCTTTTTTTCAAAAAGGTGGATTTATGTCTGATTTTCAAATCACTAATGTTACCATTAAGGACTTTAAACGTATTGTTGATCTCACGTTGGATTTGGCACCAATTACTGCGTTGGTGGGAGGGAATACCAGTGGCAAAAGTAGTGTTTTGCAGGCTATCCAATTAGGCACATCATTATTGCAGGCTGCACATAGATCTAGGCCGAGAAGCAAAGCCAAAATTGTTGGCTCTGTGTCAGATGAACAGGTGTCTTTCCGCCCCACCCACAACATCGTTGACTTACGGAGAGGCCGGCCTGCTACCGAGAGGGTTGGGTTCGACATCACTCTTTCGGGAAATATGCTGATTAATAATGAACGCGTTGCAAAATCGCTTTCACTTAAAGTACGTAGAGGTAAAAACGCCAATATTTCGTTGAAGCGCCAAGGCGATGACGATTTTGCGCTTGAGCTAGCAGACCCTAAAAACAATGCTTCGGTTTTTACTCCTGGACTTTCGGGAGTTTCTACGCGCGAAGAGTTGAAAACACGAGGTGCTCTTGCCTCTAGTGTAATGCAAGGCGACGCCAATACGTACTTACGAAGCTTACTTTATCATCTCTTCGAAGACAAAGCAGATTGGTCCAAAAATGTTGCGAGTATTTGGCAGACTACAGATTGGAATGATGGTCCGGTTTCAGCTTTACCAGAGTGCAAGTGGAGGCGGTTCTGCCTGCTACTAAACGAAGTATATGACGGCGCTCGTATCAAAGTTGATCATGATGAAAATACTGAACAGTATGTTAAGGTAAATGTGGATTATCTAGGGCAAACTATGCCGATAGACCTTGCATCAACTGGTATGTTACAAGTCATCCAGATCTTAGCTTATTCCTGCTTTTTTGAGCCACCACTTTTGTTGCTGGATGAACCGGATGCACATCTTCATGCAGACAGCCAAAGCAAACTACTTAGTGCTTTACGAGGGCTTTCAGAGCGGCTCGGCACTCGAATTCTTCTGACTAGCCATTCACCGCAACTCATTCAGAGAATGAATAGGCAGGATGACATTCAAGTGGTTTGGATGGAAGAAGGTGCACGAGTTGAACTAGACGACCAAAACCTGCCAGCCATTCCACTAATGATGAGTTTAGGCGCAATGGGTATTGGATCTGAAGCCTTTTCCCCCGACAAAAAAGTCATCTTACTCACTGAGGATAAAAAGGTTGAACTGGTAAAGGTTTTTGCTGAAGCAAACGGGGCCGACGACACGTTCGCATATCTCTCCTACAATGGGTGCAATAATTTACAAGGCGCAAGACAATTAGCACTATTGCTCCGAGACCTTAGACCCGAAACTAAAATAATCATTCACAGGGATCGAGATTATCGCACTGAAAACGAACTTCTTTTTGAGAAGAGCTTATTCTCTAGTTGGTTAAGTGCTGAAGGCGGCTCAAAGGTTATAGAAATATTTACTGATCTAAACGATATTGAACACAAGTTTGCCTCCATTGAGCACTTATCGCATGTATTTTCGGACAAGGGTTCTGATGAATTACAAAAATGCATTGATAATGCGATTTCAGAGAAACGCGATGAATTTGTCATTCGATTGGACCGAGGCCGTTCAGTAATATCTGATAGGCTTTACACAGACCGCATGAAAGGGAAGGCTGTAAAGTGGCGAGAAGCAGAGATGCCTAGAAGATGTGCTCCAGCAAGTGACTTTCGGCCAGGAAACGGCAACGACCCATTCTGGTTTGCGAGCTGCCATGGAAAAGAACTTGAGAAATGCCTGCGTGACAAGCTCCATGATTTGTTGTGTGGAAGTACTGCAGAACTCCAAGTCAGATTGCATGTCGCCTCAGATGCATTGGTCGACCAAAGTTGGGCAAATGCCATTAGTGATGTCTTATCGGAAGACTGAAAGTCTTTTTAAAGGCGCGCTTATATAGCTCTGTAAAGCAAGCTCCCGCGCGAAGCTGACCTTGGTGCATGCCGCAGCGAAAGACCGCTCTCCACCGATTCTGCGGAAAAACACCGTGTTGGCGGCGTCAAGATAATCTTGATCCGCATTAGATCCCCCCCCCCCTTATGACTAATAGCGTTAGCTCCCAGCTCAATCGGCTGCTGATATAAACCGAAGTGACCAATTCATGAGCCGACTAAAATGCTCAAAGACTGGCCGTTCCATAACAACAACAAGAACCCTAACTACCACTATAGAAATTTTGCGCCGGTCGCACGTAACGGGATGCGAATTCCCCCTGTGAGGGAAAGGCTCGGGAAGGACCCAAAACACCTCAAGATTACACGTTAAATTTTGCTACAAAGGGCGGTGAGCTGCCGTTCGCTACTCGATGCATGGAGGTCAGCTGTGCGGACGAAACGGTCATTAGGCTGAAACATCCAAATGACCGCTTCGCTTTTTCATCTAGGCTGCTGCCGTTGCTTCGATTTCGAACAACAGACTTGGGATCGCAAGACGGGTGACACCCAGAAGTGTCATAGGCGGTGCAACCTGATGTGGACCAAAGCGCATCCCCATGAGATCCAAATTCTTCAGAGCTTCGTCCACATCGGTGGCATACACGCCCAGTTTGGTGACATTACTCAGGTCCATCGCTGCGCCCTTCAACACCGCTTCCAGGTTGTCCAATGCCAAACTGATCTGGCCGCGCATATCGCCGGGGTGTTGCGGATTGCCCTCGCTGTCCACAGCTGTCTGACCTGCGCAGATAACTTGGCGCGTTGCTCCTTCGATCATTTCGGCCTGATTATATCCCAGCTTCAAAGACCAGTCCCATGGGTTTACAGTAGAACGTTTCATCTCTTGGTTCTCCTTGTTTGGTGTTGCTGAAACAGGTGTAAAACGAAATAGTGCCAAAATCTGTCACCATTAATGCTATGGTGGTCACATGAACATTCGACTCAGACATGATGCGATCGTACGCAGCCTTCGCCGTAACGGAACAACCACCGTGGATCACCTTGCTGAGGAAGTTGGGGCGTCGCGCCGCACTGTCTTGCGCGACATCAGCGCATTGCGCGATGAGGGCTTTGTTATTCATTCTGATGTCGGGCGTGGCGGTGGGTTACAGCTCGATCCGCAATCACTGCAAACCAAGGCGCGGCTTTCGGTACCTGAAGTTTTTGCCCTTTTGATCAGTGTTGCGGCGATGCGGGCGGCTGGCAATCTACCCTTTTCAGACCTCGCTGATGCGGGCCTTGCCAAGATCGAAAGATCACTTCCCTCCGATAAAGTCCGTGACTTGCGCGCCTTTCTTGGCTGCTTGCATATCGGGAACCTGTCCCCGCATCAGGATCTGTCGGACATGGGGAAGATGGACGCCGACTTGTTGCCTGTGTTCGAAACGACTTTCTTAAATCGTCAGTTCATTCGATTTGATTATCGCGACGCAAAAGGCCGCAAGACGCAGCGGCAGGTGGAGCCACAGGCCATGCTGATCCTTTCGCCGCTCTGGTATCTTGTTGCCTGGGATCCAACGCGAGAAGACTTCCGGCATTTTCGAATGGACCGGGTCAGCGACCCAGCCGCCATAGACGATCAAAATTTCCGTCGTCGCCATGTTCCGTTCGAAGATGACGTTTGCCCTTACAATGAATTGGTGCGCTGAGATTGCCAAAGCCGTCATTCGTTCTCGGCGCAGCATCGGTCAAAACGGGCTCTTTGCTGCCGTTCGCTGCGCGTTGCACCAAGGTCGGGTTTGGGCCGTTTGTGACATGCTTCATTGCGCACATTTCGAAACGAAGGGCGGGAACCGAACATTCGCTGGGGTCGTGACCAAGGTCGGCTCAGCCGGACTTTCCAATTATTGCACCCGACTGCCTCAAGGATTGGTTTCGTCACTCTTCCATTAATGAACGGATATATGAAGGGACATTGCGAGCGTCGATGACAGCCTCGCGGACAAGCCAATCAAAGTGACCTGATAGCGATTTTACCCGCTCGTTCTCACGAAACGCCAGATAGCATTGCCCAACATAAACGACCGCCAAATTCGGGCCGAAAATTGTGACGGGTGAACTGAAGACCTGATGGGCGTCAAATAAGAATATACGCAATCTTGGGAACATCTGGTCGCATTGATCAGCGATAAAGTTCAGCTGTTCAAATCTGATGTTTTTTTCAACGCCTTTATAGTAAGCCGTTCCAGCTGCACATGCCTCAATTTCATGAATTGGTATGGCGATCTCATAGTCAGACACACTAGAGGATAACCATTCAAGTTGATCCTGTATCGCGCTGAATGCCTCTGGCGACTTGCGTTCTCGCACGGATGCATACTCCCAATCCAGCATACGTTCTGTCTTTAAAATATCTGGCAAAGTCGCTGGAACATGACGTACTTTGTAGCCTGCAGCTTCATGGTGCCATTCCAGGATCTGTTCATCAGCAGAGGTACGTTCGGCGGGGCTTAGCGACAATGCTGCAGCCACAATGTCACCGGGCGTTTCGGGCCTATTTGTCAGACCAAGTAGCCAATCAGTACTCACACCCAACGCGATAGCTACATCGGCCGCCAATTGCGAGTTTGGCAGTCTCGGATGGTCGTCCTTAAGAAGCTGACCGATGGTTGAACGATCTACTTTGGTTTCTCTGGACAACCCACTTCGCGTCACGTCTTTTTGCAACATCGCTTCAAGCAGGCGTTTTCGAAATAAGTCTGCCCGAATCCGTTTGTCCATTATAATCTACCTTGCAGCCTTAAAGCACCAAAGTAGAACTAACGCAGCAAATTCACATAATGTCTATACATCTCAATCCGAGATAGCCGAGAAGAAACGTTAAACACTTCGCGGAGATGATCCCCATGGACAGCACAATGAGACTCTTTACCAAGGCTGTAACTTGGCAAGTTGCCGGCTTCTTTTCAATGATGCTGATTGGTTTCATCTTTACCGGTTCGGTAGCGGCAAGTAGCGGTATCGCTTTTGTCGGATCAGTCGCAGGCTTTGTCTCATATTTTGCTCATGAAATGGCTTGGGCAAGAGTTTCGTGGGGACGTGGCATAAACCCCGCCAGAACACATCTGAACGCTGGTAAAAATGCCGTGGAATATTGACGTCCATGTATAAATTCGGGTTGCGCGCTTAAACGGCGCTTGCCGTAGTATAGTGGCCGACTTATCAATCTTCATATGAAGTTTGAGGTTTTGCATGTGTTGACGGGAGGGCGCGCCGCCGGGTCGCCTTACGGCAAGACGCAGGAGTGGTGGCCCCCTCCCTACGTTTAATCGTTTTCGATTAAATCCCTGCAACATCAAATTAATAGGTATCCCTATGACTGTAACGACCCTCGCGGTCCGCCCTGATACGCTTGTCGTGACTTGGGCGGACGGCATAACCACACCTTTTCCATCAATCTGGCTCCGCGACAATTGCCCCTCTGGTCTGCACCCAGAAACCCACGAACGCTTGCTTGATCTGCTGACAATTGACGAAACACCAGTCTTGATTTCAGCGGCACTTGTTGGCGAAATGGCCATGCTGAGCTTTGCCGACGGTCATATCAGCCGTATGCCAATCGCACTGATGAACGCGCATCGCCCCGGCCAACCAAGCTTTGACGCAGCTAACCAGAAGGCGCAGCTTTGGCGTGCTGACCACGGAGCTACGAACATCTCGCGTTATGCGGCAGCACTCATCCTTGCAGATAATTTTGCGTTGAAGGACTGGATGCAAAAGACAGAAACTTTTGGCCTAACAATAATTGACCACTTGCAAGACTGCACCAATGCAGGCGTCGAGATCGCAGAACGGATCGGCTTTTTGCGAGCCACAAATTTTGGCTCCACTTTTGAGGTCTTAAACAAACCCGATCCAAACAACCTCGCGTACACTTCTGTCGCCCTGCCACTCCACACTGATTTGCCCAACCAAGAGGTACCTCCTGGCTATCAATTTCTACATTGCTTGGCTAATGAGGCGACTGGTGGTGGATCATTATTTGCAGACGGCTTTGCTATGGCAGAGGATCTTCGATCCGAAGACCCAGACGCATTTCGCCTATTGTGCGACATCGCCATTCCTTTCCGCTTCCATGATGATAGCGCAGATATCAGGGTGCACAGGCCAGTCATCACTCTTGGGCCGAAAGGCGAAGTTATCGAGATCCGCTATAACGCGCATTTGGCCGGTATTTTCGATATGCCGGCAGAGATTATGCCCGCATATTATCGCGCTTACCGCGCCTACATGGCCAAAACGCAAGATCCAAAATACCGCCTGACACTGAAGTTGAAAGCGGGCGAGATGGTCGTCTTCGACAACAGGCGTATTCTTCATGGCAGGGACTCCTTTGATCCATCCACGGGCTTCCGGCATCTGCATGGTTGCTATGTGGATCGTGGCGAGTTCTTTTCGTGTCTGCGGATTTTATCACGCAAGAGCCACGTCGATATCGCATCCTAATTCCTGAACCCGCTACATTCAGGTCATCCGATCTTGGATGGCCTGTCTCCTCTTCCTGACCAAAAGCCGCCATTAATTGGCGTTGCAGCCTCGGTCAGCAAGGGCTCACTACCGCCATTCGCTGCGACCTCTACGAAGATCCGGTGTGGTGATGCCACGAACTCACCCGTTTGCAAGCTCAGACGTGGAGTCACGGATTATGGCAACTGGTTGCTCAAAAATGTGTAATCTTGCTGTAGTATCGTAGCGGATTTTGTGGAGTTGGGCGAATATGATTCCAGATCAGCGGCGCAGAGCTCAAAGTGACCGATGCTGCACCATATACATGTCGACGCGAAGGGCGGGAAGCCGACTTTCGCTGCGCAATGCATAGACGTCTGCTATGCGGACGTAACTGCCGTTTAATATACACATCTGAAGGTCATCTATCTGTTCCAACCGATACCTATTATGTTTGATACTCCTGAGAAACGTTACTTCAAAGCAGTTGCGGCACGGCTAATTAAGTCGCTCAAAGCAGCGACACGCGCGATCTCGCTCCGTCCCTTGCGGGAAATCACCCACAGATCATGATATCGTTGCTTCGGAAGTTGAATTATCGCCAAGTCCTGCTTTCCAGCAAAGGCATCGACGCCAGATTTGGGCAATATCGTATATCCCAGCCCCTGCGCTACCGGAATAGGGATTTGGCCAATCTGGTTGACGAATGTCTTGACCCGTAAGCGGTCAGCCCCTTTGTAATCTTTCGGAAAGTTCAGCGAAAATAGATCATCCGCATATGCATATCCGTCTGGGTGCGCGACAAAGCCAAGTGCGTTCAAGAGGTGGAGATCAAGCTTTTGCCCAGCGAATGATTTCGGAACAATCAAACACAGCTCTTCACGGGCTAATTCAACGGCCTCCAATCGGGGATGGTCGGTCGGTTCAGAAACGATCCCCAGATCAAACTTTCCATCCAGAACGGATGTCACAATACTCATATGCGGCGTAGCCGTAACACAGATCACAAGATCAGGCGCTTGATGCATCCGATCCAGAAGATGTGGATAGAGCCACATGGCAAAGCTGCCGGAACAACCAATGCTGATGTCGCCTACGTTTGGATCATCAATTTGGATAATGTCCTGCAATTCGCGCTCTTGCTTACGCCGTGCAATGCCAATGGCCAGCACGGCTTCACCAGCAGGGGTGAGTGTGAAAGACTTTCCATCTTTTGATATCAGGGGCTTGCCGACTTGGGACGCCAGTTTGTTTAAATGCTGCGAAACACCGGGCTGGGTCATCCCCAACAATTCCGCCGTCCGCGTAAAATGTCCGACGTCGCACAGCGTTGTAAAGGTATCCAACCACTTGGCATTCAGCATGTTCAGCTCATAAAATTATGGTAATCATATAAAATGATAATTTCCAACGCAAGAGAGGTCCATCTAAAATTCCATCAGAACTCTTGAAAAGGAAATGCCATGCACCCGACACCACGTTCATTCTCGCATATCGGTTTGTCTGTTCCAGATTTGGACAAAGCGATTAAATTCTACGGTGACGTCCTTGGTTTCTATGTCATCATGAAGCCTACGGTCATTGTCGAAGATGACAGCGACATTGGCCAAATGTGCTCTGACGTTTTTGGCAAAGGTTGGGGACGCATGCGCATCGCCCACTTGGCGACGGCTGATCGTATAGGGTTTGAGCTCTTCGAATTTGAAGGCCACGAGGCACCGGATGACAACCTCAATTTCCGACAACACGGCACGTTTCATTTCGCCATTCAGGATCCAAACCTTGAAGATCTACTGGCAAAAATTGTTGCCGCTGGCGGTAAACAACGGATGCCCGTGCGTGAATATTTTCCCGACGAGAAACCCTATCGCATGGTTTATGTCGAAGACCCCTTCGGGATCGTCTTTGAACTCTACAGCCACAGCTATGAGCTGACATACTCTAACGGTGCATACTCCTGAGCCAGAAGCAGACATTCACGTTGCAAGTGAGTGTCCTCTTCGCGGCCATTAGATCGTTTGCAGCATTCGTGGATTTGAACTCTCTTTGAACGGCTGCTTCCGCCAGATGGCCCCAGAGCACGCGCAAACGCAGCGAAGGGCCGCAATCCGCCCTTCATGTTGAATGCTGCAACGCAATGAAGCAGTGCCCGTCAGGGTCTTTCAATCACGGCGCCAGCCATGTACCCGCCCACTCGTTTTCGCAAATAAATTCAGCGCGCCGATGGCGTGCCCCAAGATGCACGAGGTCTATCTCCAACAAATGGCACCTCAAAACGGCAAAGCGTTCCCTGTCGCTTGGTTTTTCGTAAGCGTATGCATCTAAAATAGCAGTGCCCGGCGTCGGTCGTGTGCCATAAGAAACCCGCGAACTTTCGGGTACGCGATCCCATTTTTGTTCGGAGTCGCTCCCTGTCTGGATTTCCACCGTTGCAGTGATCCGAATTTGCAAATCTGCGCGTGGTATCCAAACGTGAAATGCGGCTTTTGGATTGTGTTGCAGCGCGACGACTTTGGACGTTGCAATATCCGTGTGGACCTCAAGAACAGATTGGGAGCGGGAAGCACCGCGCAGCGCCACAGTCCTCGCCTCGGGTGTTCCATCCGGTGCGACGGTTGCAAACGTGGGGTAACGCGCCGGTGA
Source organism: Octadecabacter antarcticus 307 (assembly GCF_000155675.2). Taxonomy (GTDB): domain Bacteria; phylum Pseudomonadota; class Alphaproteobacteria; order Rhodobacterales; family Rhodobacteraceae; genus Octadecabacter; species Octadecabacter antarcticus. The sequence continues at coordinate 1,957,671 of NC_020911.1, read as the reverse complement.
ACGGCTGTCGGCCACACCGCGTGTCAGGTGGCGCCATGCTTCATCAAGCAAGGCCTGCAGATCGTTAGGATCACTCATTAGCTGCCATTTCGTATTATCCTTATTTAAATGCAGGGACTGAAAGTGGAGATTAGTAATGCTGCAACATTCAGACACTTTTAGCTCATTGCCGCCGAAGAGCCACTCCTCTGCAAATGCGGCGATTGGTTTCTTTAAGCTCCTTGCATTGTACGAGTTCGCATCCGCCTAAATCAAAGCATGGCCCGCTCTCTTCGTCTAAATGGCTGATGTGAATTCTCAGCTCGATTGTTGAGCCAGCGGCCGGTTTCCTGTTTGTCCACATTGCCGATTACCTTCATCACCACGCCGTAGGAACAGAGCTTATCGGTGACAAAGTGCTCGCCCTGCCCGCCTCAACTGATTTTGCTCTGACAGTACCCTTAAATCTCAACGAACTACCGGCAAATCAGCAAGCCGCGTGGTATATCTTGGACTTCGGTGATCGGACCGCAGCTGCCAAGGTCGCTTCATCCCTTCACTCGCCAAGACCAGGGTTTTCTTCCCAAACCTGTTGTTGACTTGATCAAGCGCACTCATGAGAGCAACAGACTTTGGCTTCTCAACATCAAAAAGGGTCAGGGGCCGATCCTCGAAGCGAATGAGATCAGCAAGCATTATTCCGGCTTTCGTAAAGCCATATGTCTGTCCCTGCCCCTTCGCCCATCTTAATGCCAAGCGCTTTTGCTTCGTCACTGCGCGCCACGGCACAGCCATCATTGTTTGACAGCACAATCACCGGCACGTTCTTCAAGGTTGGGTCAAATATCCGCTCTGCTGAAACATAGAAATTTGCGCTGTCCGAGATCGCAATGGGCCGCTTCATTCAAGATCATACCGCCGCACCACACCTGCAATGACGCCCCATATCTCGCTGTCTTCCGTCAACTCGATATCTGGAAAGCTCTCCTTGCCGTTAGCGGGAGCCAGAAAATACCGCCCGTCCCGCTTGCGCAACATCTTTGCGGTCACAGCCCCGTCAACGACTGCCAAAACGGCGCGCCCAACTCTCCGCTTACCAGCACGGTCTACAGCGATGATATCCCCGTCTCGAATGCCTGCATCCCAAAGGCAATCACCCTCAACGCGCCACCAGAAGGTCGATGACGGGTGCCGGACAACCCACGAGATGGGGTCAATCTCGTCCTCAAGGTCATCTCCCGCAGGCGAAGGAAACCCTGCACTGGCGGCGTTGGCAACCAGACGAACAGGCATGCCATTTGCAATAACTGGCGTCTCAACTGGAAAAACAGGCACACAGATTCTCCCTTGGTGTTCTGGTAATGTTCTCCTGTCTCTCTCAGTTTGATATGGTGAGTCAATGACCGACGGCGGGGAATGAGGAGTATCGCCACGAATGACATCACTGCATCTGTAAAGCCTAAAAAGTGACCCAAACTAAACGGATGGAGCCCCCCATCGGCGGCATTCATGCAAATGCTGCATGGCGGCATTGCGGAAAGGGCCATTGTGCAACTGCAGCATGGTTATACATCTCAGTCACAAGACACGCATAAATAACTAAAGAAATCGAGTGACGACATGACAACATTAACAGCGCCATTCTTTTCCAGCTCATCACTGAGATCTCGTTTTGAGGCGTTCCGCGCTCAGATGTCCGAGAACGCAGCCAAGCGTAAGGTCTACTTCACGATACTGAAGGAACTTGAGCAGTGTTCCCCACGTGACCTACAGGAACTTCGAATTGCGCCATCATCGATCCACCAGATTGCCCACGAAGCAGCTTACGGCGCGTAAGACATAAAGTTTGGTTCTGTCCCCGCCTCACTCAAACATTCAGATCCTGGCAAGGCCAGCACACAACCTCTTTCATGAAGCAATGCTTCAAACACCAGTTTCGGAACCGCCCACCTCCTCCCGGGTGGAACTGAAAATACCGCTGACAGCGCTCACCTCCTCCCGAGCAATGTTGGCGAAGACGCGCCTTGCCTCTTCTCCTCCCGAGACGCACCGAGGCGCGGATACATAAGAACGGTCATGCTCACCTCCTCCCGAGCGTGACCGTTTTTTGGTTTAGCAGGGCGATACAGGAACTTGGTCCATGGGGGAAGTCGGACTTCATACCACTTTGTGCAACAAAGCACCTCTGATGGCGAAAACGCCAAGTCATCAATTAATAAGCAAATAGTATGATAATTCCGAAGCAATTTCAGTTTTAATCTACTGCGTCTTGGCCTAACGGTTTTGCAGGGACACTTTGGCCAGCGGATAGTTAAAATGGCGGACTACGATTACATCATCATCGGCGCGGGTTCGGCTGGCTGCGTTCTAGCGGAACGCCTGAGCGCTTCGGGGCGTTACAAGGTGCTTGTACTTGAGGCAGGAGGGCGCGGACGGTCTCCTTGGATTGTGCTGCCACTGGGATATGGCAAGACCTATTTCGATCCGGCTGTGAATTGGAAATACGAGACTGAAGCCGAAGAGACGCTGGCAGGTCGCAAGGGCTATTGGCCACGTGGCAAGGTGGTTGGGGGGTCTGGTGCGATCAACGCTTTGGTCTATGCACGCGGCCTGCCAAGGGATTTTGACGATTGGGAAGCCGCTGGCGCTGCGGGCTGGAATTGGGACACTGTGCGTGGCACCTATGAGGTGATGGAGACGCAGGTTAGTCCGAGTGGTGCGCGTCACGGAAGTGGACCGCTGCACGTTCAGGATGTGTCTGACCAAATTCATCCCTCAACCCGACATTTCTTTGCCGCCGCTAAAGAACTTGGGTTACCATCAACAGACAGTATTAACGGTGCTGTGAACGAGGGTGCTGCGGCTTACCAGATCAACACCAGTCGTGGGCGGCGGATGCATTCGGCACGCGCCTTTCTCGCGCCTGCGCTTAAGCGGCCGAATGTCACGTTGATGACTGGCGCTTTGGTTGAACGGATCGTTTTCGAAGGCCGCCGTGCAACTGCAGTCAAACTGCGCCATCGCGGACGTTTGGTTAACCTTCAGGCGGGACGCGAAATCATCCTGTCGGCAGGTGCTGTGACCTCGCCGCGGATCTTGCAACTGTCGGGTATCGGTCCGCCAGAGATGTTGAAGCGGATGGGCATCACAACTCTGCTGGATGCGCCACATGTGGGTGGCAACCTGCAAGATAATCTGGGTATTAATTACTATTTTCGCGCGACTGAGCCGACGCTGAACAATGTGCTGCGTCCCTTCCACGGCAAAGTGCGCGCGGCAATTCAATATGCGTTGACCCGGCGCGGTCCATTATCGCTTTCTGTGAACCAATGTGGTGGTTATTTTCGTTCCTCAGTGGATCTGAATCAGCCTGATCAGCAGCTTTATTTCAATCCTGTCACCTACACCACGACGTTGGTTGGCAAACGCAATGTGGTCCAGCCGGATCCGTTTCCTGGCTTCATCATCGGGTTCCAGCCGTCGCGGCCCACCAGCCGAGGGCGCATCGACATCAGTGCGAACGATCCCAATGCACCACCGCTGATCCGTCCTAATTCGCTGTCCAATAAAGAGGATTGTGCGCAAGTTGTTGCGGGTGCTCAGCTGTGCCAGACGTTAATGAATACAGTGGGACTGGATCGGCTGGTTGAGCGCGCAATTGACCCCGATCTGCGCTGCATGACCCCTGACGGCATCCTTGCCGATTTTCGGGAACGGGGGGGGACTGTATTTCATCCGATCGGTACTTGTCGGATGGGAGAGAATGCCGCGTCCTCTGTCGTTTGCCCCAAGCTGAAAGTTCACGGAATCAGCGGGCTGCGGGTCGTGGATGCCTCAGTCTTTCCAAACATTACCTCAAGCAATACAAATGCCCCTACGATGATGCTGGCCCATCGGACAGCCGACTTGATTTTGGAGGATGCGTCATGAGTATGCCCTATTCGTCTTCCGGAACCGCGCCTGTCGGTTATGATCGTGGCAAAGACGATACTGGGCTAAAGATCAGCCAGATCGAAACGTTTTGTACGCCGCTGATCGGTTTTGTCCGCGTCACTGCCGAGGACGGGTCAACAGGCTGGGGGCAGGTCTCGACCTATAATAGCGATCTGACCTGTGAAATTCTGCACCGGCAAGTTGCCCCTTGGGCGTTGGAGCGCGGCATGGATGCGCTGGAAGCGGTGATTGCGGAAATCCCGCTGCGCGAGCATAAGTTTCCGGGCACCTATATACGCCGCGCCATGGCTGGGTTAGACACTGCCGTCTGGGACTGGCGTGGCAAAGTAGCAGGTAAGCCCGTGACCGAGCTTCTTGGGGGCTCTACTGGGTCGATACGGGCCTATGCCTCATCTATGCGGCGCGACATCACGCCTGAGGATGAGGCCGCGCGCCTGATGGCTTTGCGTGACACCTATGGGTTTGATGCCTTCAAGGTGCGCGTTGGTGCAGAGTGTGGCCAGGACCGCGATGAATGGCCAGGCCGGACAGAGGACATCATTCCGACCATCCGCAATGCACTCGGAGCGAAAGAAGCGCTTTTGGTTGATGGCAATTCAGGGTTCAGCCCCGCCCGTGCGATCAAGGTGGGTCGGATGCTCGAGGACAATGGCTATGAGCACTTTGAGGAGCCGTGTCCCTATTGGGAGCTGGAGCAAACCGCAGAAGTAACACGCGAACTCACCATTGATGTTGCAGGCGGTGAACAGGACTGGGACCTACAACATTGGAAGCGGATGATTGCGCTGCGTGCGGTGGACATTATCCAGCCGGACATTCTTTATTTGGGTGGCATGGGCCTCAGCATGAACGTCGCACACATGGGCCAAGAGGCCGGTCTGCCCTGCACACCACATTGCGCGAACCTGTCGCTTGTGACGCTTTTCACTATGCATTTGCTACGTGCCATCCCGAATGCAGGACGTTATCTTGAATTCTCCATCGAGGGGGATGATTACTATCCTTGGCAGCGCGACTTGTTCTTGGATAATCCTTACACAATCACTGACGGGAAGGCCCTTGTGTCAGACGAGCCAGGTTGGGGTGTTGAGATCAACCCAGAATGGCTGGCCAAGTCCACATATAAGTGCAGCGCGCGCGATTGATCGGTTTTAGTCTATGAACTCAAGTTAGCAGCAAACGCATCATCGCCGCAGCAATCAACAACAACAACCCTAACCACCACCCTTCAAAATTTTCGTCTGTCGTACGTAACGGGATGCGAATTCCCCCTGTGTAGAAAAAGCCCAGGAAGGACCCAAATGGGAAACCGCATCAGCCATCTTGATTACAATTGGCATCACGTGATCCTAACGCTAGGGGCGATCACCCTATTGGACATCCAACTGCGTTGGGACTTTGGGACGTAGGTGGGACAGCTGAATGTCCCACCTACGTCCCTGAAAATGTTCACTTAATCTCTACCTCTACACTTACTACCAAGAGAAGGGGAGTATTGGTGGAGGGGAGAGAAAAGATCATAGGGGGTTGCATAAATCTACGAACGGTCCCAGCTGTCCCATTACAAGATTTCCTATAATAATCAGCCCGTTACTCGGGACAAGTATTGTAACATTCAATAGAATTCGTCGTCACCTTCGCTGGAAGTGTTTAGTATCAGGTCGTACGGGATAAGGATCACTCGGTGCTGTTGGTTTTTCCAAACACGAATTGGATTATCGGGGCGAATAACACCCTCTATTTTCAACAGAGCAGAAACGTGTGCTCCATTTTGCCACTTCGTACCGGCATAGAGCGTGGCGACGGGCGTTGTTCGTCCCAATCGAACTCCAACGCTGTCCTTCTTGGACAAAACATACACACCAACTCGACTAAGGGCCGCGCCTGCATCTTCAACTCCTTTGATTTTATCCTGAGTAATTGCAGACATTAAGAGTTCGCCAATCGTCCGCTTGAACCCGTGATCCAAATTTAATGAGGTGCTGAGCAAGAAATCTAACGCGTCATCTCCCTCTGAGCTCACTCCAGAATCCTCAGCATCGCGCATTAACTCCTTCAAGATCGGCAGCAAGTCACGCAATCTCCCCTGGTCAACATCGCCCCCGAATAGGGCCAAGTCACGTCCAGCAAGGATCGTTGCCGCAGTGTCAGCTTGCCTCGCATCTGCTCCTTGCGCACGGGCTGCTGCAGCAATGACTGAGTGGGTCTTGTCCCAACGCCCACTCTTGGCGAGAATACGGCCTCTCAGCCGAGAAGAGAGTGCGCGGACAGATTTCTCAAATGCCGCCAACCTTGACATCGTTTGAAGGGGATCTGATGTGGTTGGCAAGTGCCCCAAGTCTATCATCACAAACCGCGACCGGTCTTGTGGCTCAAGCTGAATGTGATTTATCGAAGTCACATATGCTGCCCCGAGAGTCCGGAATGAGACTGCGGAATGATCAGCGCCGCCGCGCGAAACTCGACCGCCTTCTCCCCCAGACATTCGGCGAAACAGGGCAAACATTTTGTCTTGCTTGGACCCATTGCGCGTGCCTTGGTCTGGCTCAAATTCATCGATTAGAATTGGACGGGCTTGATTATTGCGAGACTGTCTAATCCCGGCTTCTGTCGCATCGTTTAGGACATTGCCCCCAAACTCTCCTAATAATCCTGCGACAAGCTCCATCAGCTTCGACTTTCCACTTCCGCGGCTGCCATAGACGTACAGATGAGACCGCCAAGCAGGGAACCCGCCAAGGCTCGCGGCCGCGACCCATCCGAAGAAGATGTCTGCATCGACATCCCGTTTCCATCCCCAGAGTGCCTTCAGCTCCAAAAGAAGAGACTCAACTTCCTCTGGATCAATCAAGCTGATGTCAGGTGGGGTAATCGGCGCCGCGCCGATCATTATACACTTTCCTCTGTACTCCGAAGGAGCAAGGGACCGTCCTTGAGGTTGAACAAGATGGTTCCCACAATGTGCGATCGCTTTCCCTTCGTCGTCTCTCCAGACACCGACAGCCCGAACATCTGCGGAATCTGGATCAAAAACACCTCTCCCATTGCATTGATCTATTATCCATCGACCGGCCTCACGTGGTGACCATCCGCCATCTTGCTGTGGAAAGTTTTTGACGCACCACGCATCGATTGCTGTGCTGAAGCCACTCAGCAGAGCCCGAACGCCTCGCCCTGTCTCTAAAGCCTCAGCCTTCATACGGCGCAACTCGCCGCTGGCTGAAATGAAGAAGTACTCCCCCCCTTTTTGACCAAGTGGGGTAATGGGGCAAATCGCCAATTCCATAACAACGTCAGTAGGCACGGTATTGGAGCGCGGGTTGTCAATTGTAGTGCGAACACCGTTGTTCGCTAGGGACTCGCTTTGGTTACTCATGACGATTTCCCCACTTCTTGGGCTACGATCCAGGCCCTGACGTCGGACGGACGATAGCGGGCACACCGACCAATCTTGATCAGCTTGGGGCCCTTCCCATCGATCACGCATAACTCGAGAAACCGCTTTGTTACGCCAAAGCGCTCTTCGACCTCGTCACGGCTCAGAAGCCGTTCATCATCTCTGTTTTTGCTGCTCATTTTTGAACTCCACATGTAATAGCATGCAGACCAAGTTCAGCATTTCGGCGAGTCGGATAATACCTGCGCGAACAGATACCCCCTTCCTGTTTCGGCTAGGGGATCAGTCCTCTCAACCTTTCGATGCTGATATATGTCTCTCCAGATTTCCGTTTTGCGCCCCTGTTGCGCACATTGCTGCCTACATATGCCTTGCCTGCAGCGGTTTTCGACATTCCAGAGCGCTCGACAGCTACGGCGACCATATCATCCGTGCGAGCGAGCTTGTCCTCCTTTTCCAGGGCCTCAGAAACTCGCTCCATCCACAAACGCGCGTTAGTGATCAACGCACCTTTGTCCCGGTGATCGTTAAACATCAGTGAGAGGTCGGCAGAAAAGACAAATTCCAGCTTTCTGCTGCGCTTATTGAGTGCTTCAAATGCTCTTTCTGGCTCAACAAGACGTTCGATTCCATTGTGCAACTCTGAGACCAAAATACGTGACTGTTTGAACGCCGATCGCTTTGTGTCCTCAACAATTTCAAGAACCTTTCTAAATCGGAGCTGGAACCTGACCCACTCTGGACCCACATTCTTGTATTGCCATGGTTCTCCCGGATCTGGGAACTCTGAGCGTCGACTCCAAGCATTTGGCTTGTACGCCTTGGGCAGCCTTCCCTGTCGAACCTCAGCGAGCCCACGTGCCGCTCGCTCTTCCTCCGAAAGAGCGGGCTGGTGCACTTCAGTATGATTGATTGCATCCAAGCGGTGCTTCCAAATTTCTTCTACTTGGGCGTAAACATTTTTGGTGCCGTCATTCGTACGGAAGAGCCGATCAAGCAGCTCCTGTTCAAGCTTGGCACGGGGCCGCCAAGATACCGTTCGGCCAGCCACGAGGTTCTGCTTAATCTGACCTTTAAACAGTCCTTCTTGAACTTTATTCAATTTATCGGGTGCCGTCCGAGATGGACCGAGACGGTCAATGTTGCCTGCCAGATCTTCAATCAATTTGATGATCGCAAATGGTGGTGACGGCTGGTCCAAAACTAGCTCAGCGCTACCTGTTTTGATCAGGACCAGCGCCACATCATCTTCCGGTTCCTCATGCGCTCCGTCTGGTCGAATTAGGATCATCAGCACAACCTTTTGTCAAACTCGTCGCAGCCATCCTGCATGGCCAGGCGCAACGCATCAAGCGCCGGTCAAATTAAGCGCTGTCCCGTTTCAAAGAGCCGCTTAAAAAGCGTAAGATTTCAGAACGGTTCAAGGAGATCGCATAAATCGTGCCAGTTGGCCAAATCCCTAGCGGATGGTGGAACCTTATGGTCAAAAATCCTCCACGATCTGCTCAGGCTACTCAGCGTATCTCTTCTTAAGTTACAGCGACACGATCTGTTTGGCGTATTGGGTAGTTTGAGGTCACTGCCACTGTTGGACTGATGGTGCTGGACAACTCTTGCACAGGCGCGCCGGTCTCGTGCAGCCTCAGAGCGAAATTTTTCCATTGGTTCTGAAAAGTGTTTGGCGTCAGAATGATTTAGATTATCATCTGAGGAGAGAAAACGAATGCTCCATACACTCGGACTGCTCTTGGGCTGCCAGCTTTTGGGAGAAGTGACTGCGCGGGGCTTTGGCCTCCCAATGCCAGGCCCGGTTCTGGGTCTTGCCCTGCTCGTGCTGATACTCGCCACAATGCCCACACTCGCAGAACGGCTAAGGCCGACTACCACGGTCATCTTGGCGAACCTGTCTTTCCTATTCGTGCCTGCGGGTGTCGGAGTGATTGGCAACTTCGAGGTTTTGTCGGCAGACGGGATTGCACTGCTGGCTATCCTGACACTTTCGACGGTGCTCTCCATGCTGGCTGCTGTTGGAACGTTCATTGGCGTTCGGCACGCAACCGAACGCTGGGCCCCATGACAGACGTCGCAAGCCTTTGGAGCTACCTGGCAACCTCACCGCTGATTTGGCTCACCACTACGATCCTCGCCTATCTGGTCGCAGATGGGGTGGCGCGGCAGTTGGGCAACCCACCCTGGGCCAATCCCGTGCTTCTGTCGGTCCTCTTGATTGCACCAGTGCTCTGGCTGACACAGACAGACTACACGACCTATTTCGAGGGTGCCCAATTCGTCCACTTCCTGCTCGGGCCTGCGACGGTGGCGTTGGCTTTACCGCTTTGGGATAATCGAGACACAATCCGGACCTCGGTAGCGCCGATCGTGCTGGCTTTGCTCACAGGCTCGATCGTCGCGGCAGGCTCGGCCATTATACTGGCGCGTGCCTTTGGTCTGCCAATGGAGGTCCTGCTGTCATTGGCGCCAAAGTCTACTACCGCGCCCGTGGCTCTCGGCATCTCTGAAGCAATTGGAGGGATTCCGGCGCTGACAGCAGTGTTGGTCATTATGACGGGGATCATCGGTGCTGTGACTGTCACACCTTTGATGAATTTACTGCGGATTACCGACTGGCGGGCGCGAGGTTTTGCCGTCGGTGTTGCCGCACATGGAATTGGGACGGCCCGCGCATTTCAGGTAAACCCTCTGGCAGGGGCCTATGCTGGCATCGCCATGGCACTGAACGCTCTGCTGACAAGCCTGATCGTACCGCTGTTGGTGCGCTGGCTGGTTTGAAAGCCTTACAACTCAGTACTCGAACAGGGCATGCGGCGACGCAGCATAATCTTGCCGGAAGCCCCTACTGCCAGATCGACGTGAACGGCCCAAAACCGACTTTGGCTGGAACGTCGGATGCCGCAATGCAGCTTCACCGAAGTGGACATTGGAGCAGGTGTACAGCATTTTGACTCGCTGGGGGTCCGCTCAGCGGATGGAGCGTTCTTTCGCAGCGATTGCACCAATGTCTGCTGCGAAGATGATTATTCAACGAAAGTGTTCAGATAATCGCTCACATTGATACCATATCTCCTTTGAAAGGCACGGCGCATGCGTTGTAGATCGCCAAATCCGCTAAGCCGTGCGACTTGCTTGAGCGATAGCTTGTCAGCCATGAGACCTCTTGCGTGATCAACACGCACCCGTTCAACGAACTGCGCTGGATTTTCTTGCAGATCGCGCTTGAAGTGACGTGACAGCGTGCGTGGATTCATTCCTGCGGTGTCGGCCAATGCATCAAGTGACCAGTCGAGATACGGTTCTGCAACGACTTGTTCGATCAATCGGGTTAGCGCATCGTCCTTAGTAAATTGACCTGCCAAATGAATTGCGTACTGGCTTTGCCCGCCTGTGCGCCGCAATTGAACGACTAATTCACGTGCTACTGCTAGGGCGACAGATGCACCGCAGTCTGCGCGAATGATTGAAAGGGCAAGGTCGATGCCTGTAGTAACACCCGCAGAAGTGAAAACACGGTCCTGCGCAGTGGAAATTTGGTCAAGGTCCCACAACACGCGATCATAAGTCTTGATATCTGCTAAGCGGGACCAATGTGTTGTTGCTAGCCTTCCGTCCAACACCCCCGCCGCCGCAAGCAGTAATGCGCCGGAGCATATTGAGATAACACGCCCATTCGGCTTGCGTTCAAGGTGATTAGCAACGATTTCGCAAACGGTACTATTTGGGATCAGCGCGTTAATTCCCGCGCCACCTGGTATCAAAAGATCGTCGTTGGTGGACTCGGACGACAGTGCCGCATCGGGGACCATACGTAACCCGCAACCGGCCCTGACTGGACGTCCATTAAGCGATACATACCGAATGTCGTATCGTCTGTTACCGTTCACCCGTGCTGTGTCGAACGCTTGAACCGGACCAGAGACATCCAGCAAATTGACATCATCAAAGAGCAAGACGTCAATCGAGCGGGTTTTTGGTGAAGTGTCTATATATGATGTCATATTGACATATTAGACAGGTATGAAATGCTTTACCAAGCCCCAAATAGAACTTGATTTGGACATTCACCATGCACACCTCGATAATTTCTCGGAACGGCAACTATTTGGGTTTGCTTGTGGCGAACACGATCCTTGGTTCGGCAATGCCGATGCTGATTATCTTGGGCGGTCTCGCAGGTTTGATACTGGCCCCTTCGACGGCGCTGGCGACGTTACCTGCGTCACTTCAGACGCTTGCGGGGCTGCTCGCTGCTGCGCCGTTTTCGTTTCTGATGGGCCAGTATGGGAGGAAAGTTGGTTTTATCACGGGCGTTGCCTGTGCTGTCATCGGTGCATTGATCGGTGTCTGGGCTTTGTTTACTGGCAATTTTGTTCTGCTTTGCGTTGCGCACCTCGCACTGGGGGCAGCACTTGCATGCTTCCAGTATTTCAGGTTCGCCGCAGCTGAGACTGTAAGCACGGAATGGCAGCCTGTTGCAATCTCGTTGATGCTCACATCAGGGCTTATTGCTGCCTTTGTAGGGCCGCAGATGTTCATTGAAACAAAAGATACTCTCGTTCCAGTTCCTTTGGCCGGCGCATATGCAGCACTGGCAGTTCTTTCGCTTATCGGCCTGATTCCATTGGCGTTAACTAGGTTACCAGCTCCGAAAAACGGCTCCCCACAAAGTATCAAAGAGCGCTTTGCCTCTCTATCAGTGCTGAAACGCAAACCTGTTCGCCTCGCGGTGGGACTTGGCGCTGTCTCTCAAGGCATCATGGTTTTCTTGATGGTGCCGACACCTTTGGCCATGATCGGATGCGGTTTTAGTGAAGCCGTGGCCGGGGATGTTATTCGCTGGCACGTCGTTGCAATGTTTGCCCCCAGTTTCTTCACTGGGTTCTTGATCAAGCGGTTTGGTGTTCAGCCAATCGCGATAATTGGACTGGCGCTTCTTATCGTAGCATCGGGGGCTGCGCTAAGTGGTCTGACCTCTATTCACTTTTACGGATCACTCGTTCTTTTGGGTATAGGATGGAATTTCGGTTTTATCGCTGCGACGACAATGTTGGCCAATTCCGTGACCGATGACGAAAAAGCATTGGTGCAAGGCGCGAATGATACAATGATAGCACTGGTTTCAACTGTGTGTGCGTTTGCTGCCGGAGCCATCATTGCCGGGTTCGGTTGGGCTGTACTTGCGACAGTTTCGCTAGCACTATTAGTGGCGGCCTCTGTGATGTTCTTGAAGGAAACCCGCAAGGTCGCGTAGTTCCATTGATAAGAGCAATGCCGACATTCGCACTTACCGCAGCATGATACACTTTGGGCTCTTTCAGTGAATTTGCTGCGCGCTGCACGAACGGCTGCTACGCACTAACGTAGGATTTCACACTCTCCCGCAAACGACCCCTATCTGCTGGCAATGTGCTCCAAACTATTGCTGACACCAGACCAACCTCTATTGGAGTTGCACCATATGAACCGCACAACAACCTTTGTAATTTTCTACGGGGCAGTGTTCTTACAAGCTGGAGCGTACGGATTGACCTTTATGCTGCCACGTCTGTTCGAAACGTTCGGCGCGAATGAAAAGGCTGTCGGATCAATGTTGTTCATCACGGCATTTTCTACGCTCATCACGGTCTATTTCGCGGGCCATCTCACGGATAGGTTTGGACGGCTTGGTATGCTGGGGGTTGGCTGCGTGGCGATTTCTGTGGCACTTGCATCTTACGCGATAGCGGATGGGATTGGTGGCTGGGTGATTCAAGCAAGTGTTTTGCTGGGGTTTGGATGGGGACTGACCTACGCGCTGGCACCCATCGCGCTGACTACGCTGATTTCTGAAGAACAGCGTGTCCGCGGTTTTGCTATTCTAGCTATAGCGGTTATGGCTGGCTTCGGACTATCGCCTGTATTGGCTTCGATATTGATGAACACAGGCTTTTCTTTGAACGCGGCATTTTATATAAATTCCGGTCTATCTGCACTGTCGGCAGTGTCGTTCTTTACATTGATCAAACCAGTGCACAGGCATGCACAACAATCTGAATCGCAAATTCCATCAAGGCTCTCGTTTGGTTCAGTCTTGTGCATTCTAAATTCACCGGCACGACTGCCGATTATTATGGTCTGCATTGGAGCAAGTGTGTTTGCAGGCTTGAACAATTTTCAGACCGTATTTGCGGATGAACGCGAGCTAAATTACGCTGACTATTTCCTAGTCTACACAATTACCGTGGTGATCTTTCGCCTGGTTCTTGCTCGCTTCAAAGGAGGTCGAAATCCCTACTTAACCATCGCTTTTCTGCAATACATCATGTTTGGGAGTGTAGCGCTGTTTTTGGTCATTGGTAATAATGTGCCTCTTTATTGGCTCGCCGCATTTCTGTTCGGCATTGGTTACGGCGTATCGTATCCTATGTTGGTGGCTATGGTTGCGCGCGACGCCGATAACGATTTGTTGGCGCAAACCTTACAGTTTTTCGCATTATCTTATTTCGTTGGCATCTTTGGTTTTCCGCTCATTGCTGGCTGGCTGATCGTTGAAATGGGTACGTCTGCCTTGCTGATATTGGCAGCCCTTCTTGCTGGGGCGGAAGCGACAATGGCGCTAATTCGTGCGCTGTCCGGCAAATCCTCAGTATGACTACTGAAAAGTTTTTGGCGGAAATCTAAAACCGAGAATTGATTCTAGCTCCAATAATGATGCAATTTTCCATCAGGTACTCCTTGAGGTTCTTGGGTGGTTTTCATTTGCTCAATCAACACATGATCAACGTTACAAAAGATGATGAAAGATAGCCGCCTTACAGGCCTTGTATCGGTCGGTATAGCCGCAGAGTAGCAAGGCGCGGTCAATGGCGGCTAGATCGTCGCGTATTGCATCAGCAGCCTTCACCTCCAACTTATGCGCTCCCGCTATCTCTGCACGTTTCTTGATTAGTCCGTGAATAACGATTGATTGTGTCATGCCCTATTGTGATTCACATGGCAGGAAAGGTCAGCTATACTGTAGGTGCGTTTGATACGTAAGGCTGGGCTTTGGACTGTTGATTTTTTTGCTTATCCAGCAAACTTTGAACGGCCCTAAGGGGATCCTTGCTGCGCCATCCACCAACGTCCGCTTTGCCGGACGAAGTGACCCTCGCCCCCAACAGGTGTGGTGCAACGCGCAGCAAAGGTCAGCTTTGAGCCAAAAGTTTTAAAATCTCTATGAAGCGTCTATCGTCTGCTCCTAGTATCCTTCAATTGCGTTGCGGGAGATGTCTCGGCCATGGGATAGCTTGCTTGCCGATTGTATCAGTGCGTCTGCGTCAATGCGGAAATGCTGGTACAGATCAGCTATCGTTCCAGTTTGCCCAAAATGCTCTACGCCGTGCGGAACTGTTTGATGCCCTTGAACCGACCCCAGCCATGACAGCGTTGCTGGATGACCGTCTATGACCGTTATGAGAATGCAGTTGCGCGGCAAACTACTCAGTAGCGTTTCGATATGCGACTGTGCGCTTAGGACGCCATTGGAGCGCGCCCGTTGCGCCGCAGTCCAACCGGCGTTCAGCCTGTCAGAAGATGTTACTGCCAGAACGCCAACATCCCGACGTCCCTGCGAAATGGCGCCAGCCGCTTTAATTGCCTCTTGAGCGACCGCCCCTTGGTAAGCGATCACAATCTCACAGTTCGGTCCCGGCTTTCGAAGCCAATAGGCACCATCGATTGCGCCTTGGCGGAAATCTTCATCAACCCGCTTGCCGGGCTGTTCAATCGGGTTGGTGGTCAATCGCAAATAAACCGACCCGCCCGTTTCGTCGCGCAGCCATGTGCGCTCATCAGGATCTCCCTCACCATTTTTTTGCATGTAAGCAAAGGCCCATTCCATGATGACAGACAACTCATCCGCAAATGCCGGTTCAAACGCGGCCAGCCCATCCTGTGACATGCCGATAAGCGGCGAACTGATGGATTGATGCGCGCCGCCTTCGGGGGCCAATGTGACGCCAGACGGCGTGCCAACAATCATAAATCGCGCATCCTGATAGCAGGCGTAATTCAACGCATCGAGGCCACGTGACACAAACGGGTCGTAAACTGTACCGATCGGGATTAACCGCTTGCCAAAGACTGAATGCGATAGCCCTGCAGCGGCGAGCAGTAAGAACAGGTTCATCTCAGCAATGCCCAATTCGATATGCTGTCCGCCCGGAGTGAATTCCCACTTTGCAGTCGATGGTATGTTTTCGGCCTTAAACGTGTCGGCCTGATGTTCACGCGCAAACAGCTTTCGACGATTGACCCATGGCCCAAGATTGGTTGTGCCAGTCACATCTGGGGATGTCGTCACAATACGCTGCGCCAGCAAACTGTCACCCTTGGACAGATCATCGAGGATTTTACCAAACGCCATCTGAGTTGAAATTTCACGGTCAGACGACAGGTTAATGGCCGGAACATCGATGATATCGTCCCTGTACCGGCGCGCGCCTTTGGCAAAGAAAGGGGTCTGACTGAGCCGACGTTCAAATGTGTCCGGATCAGAAATGGTGGCAAACTTATCCCATTCCTCACCCTTGGCAACACCCATATGCGTCTGCCACGCAGCCATCTGCGT
This sequence comes from Octadecabacter antarcticus 307, assembly GCF_000155675.2. Taxonomy (GTDB): domain Bacteria; phylum Pseudomonadota; class Alphaproteobacteria; order Rhodobacterales; family Rhodobacteraceae; genus Octadecabacter; species Octadecabacter antarcticus. Next base: position 1,941,736 of record NC_020911.1, on the reverse strand, counting down.
TTTGTTCATCAACCCGCCATGATTGTCTTTGTGGCCAGCAATCGGCGTCCCCCAGCCCTTGATTGTGTAAGCGAGGAAACAAACTGGGCGATCATGGTCTATAGCCGCAAACGTATGTGCCATTGTCGTAACACAGTTGCCACCAAGGTTTTCCATCAATTCTGCAAGTTCTTCATCGCTGCGCTTTTCAATCAGCGCCGTCACATCCCCTTGATCACCGAGAGCATCCATCAATCGCTGCCGCCAGACCGCACCGCCCATAAAGGTCAGAGCCGAGTAGAGCTGGTTTGGACAGTCATCGATCCATTTGCGAAGCTTCTCACCGCCAGGTTCCTCAAATGCTGCGCACTGAAGAACGCCGTATTTAACACGGACGACATCCCAACCAAAGGCGTCGAAAATCTGCTCTACCCGCTTAAACAATCCTTCGCGCACCACGCCATCAAGGGACTGCCGGTTATAATCAATTATCCACCAACAATTGCGCAGGTCGTTCTTCCAACCTTCTTGTAAGGCTTCGTAGATATTGCCCTCATCCAGTTCCGCATCCCCAACCAATGCAATCATCCGCCCAAGTTGTTGATCCTTGCCCCAAGATTTGGCTTGGATGTAATCCTGCACGATGGATGCGAAAGACGTAATTGCAACGCCCAGCCCAACTGAGCCTGTCGAGAAATCAACATCGTCAATGTCTTTGGTCCGCGACGGGTAGCTTTGAACGCCACCAAAGCCGCGGAAGTTCTCCATTTTCTCACGAGTTTGATTGCCCATAAAATACTGGATCGCATGAAAGATCGGCGACGCATGGGGTTTGACTGCCACGCGATCTTCGGGGCGCAATATCTTAAAATAAAGCGCAGTCATGATCGACACTATCGACGCCGATGACGCCTGATGTCCGCCGACCTTTATCCCATCAGCCTTTGGGCGAATGTGATTTGCGTTGTGGATCATCCAATGGGACAGCCACAACAAGCGTTGCTCGATGGTTTTCAGGTCGTCGGACATATCGGGTTTCCCTATGCTGCGCTGCGGACGGGCCGTTTTGGCAATGCTTGTTCCAGATCGAATATCACATCATCAATGCCTTCCAAACCAATTGACAAACGCACCAACCCCTCGCTGATGCCGTGCAGCGCGCGTTCTTCGGGAGTGTAGGTGGAATGAGTCATGCTGGCAGGGTGCTGAACCAGCGTTTCAGCGTCCCCGAGCGACACGGCACGCGTGATCAATTGCAACTTGTTCATCATGGAGCGACCTGCGTCGATGCCGCCTCCAAGCTCGAAGGCAATCATGCCGCCAAATTGCGCCATCTGACGTTTGGCGACACCACGTTGTTCAAAGCTATCAAGCCCCGGGTACCAGACCTTTTGCACGCCATATGATTGCTCAAGGAGGGTGGCGATTGTTCCTGCGCTAGCACAATGGCGATCCATACGGAGTTCCAATGTCTTGAGCCCCCGCAGGATGAGCATTGCGTTGAACGGCGCCATGACCGCACCGGTCATATCCTTCATGCCAGACAAACGAATTTCAGAAACCAGTTCAGTCGAACCAACCAGAAGGCCTGCAATAACGTCACCATGTCCGCCAAGGTACTTGGTGGCGGAGTGAACAACGATATCGGCCCCATGACTGATCGGCTGCGTCAGATAAGGCGTCGCGTAAGTGTTATCGACCACGACATAAGCATCGTGTGCATGGGCAATGGCTGAAACGGCCTCAATGTTGACAAGGCGCATGTTGGGGTTGGCAGGTGTTTCAAAATACACAACCTTGGTTTTGTCACTGATGACTGCTGCCAGGTTTTCAGGTGTTGTCAGATCAACATGGGTCACGATTACACCAAACTTGGCCAACCCGTGCTGCATGAAGGAAAACGTGCAGCCATACAGTGTTTTATCAAGAATGATCTCATCCCCTGGCGCAAGAAGTGTCCACATCGTGGCTGAGATCGCCCCCATTCCCGACGCCAGCGCCAGTCCTGCCTCTGCGCCCTCAAGCACCGCGATGCGCTTTTCCAGCAGCTCGCAGGTCGGGTTTGAGATGCGTGAGTAAATATGCCCCGCACGCTCACCTGCAAACATCTCCCCGCCAGCCTCTGCCGTCTCGAATGCGAATGTTGATGTCAGGTGCAACGGAGGCGTCAGTGCACCTTCATTCTCCATCGGGTCATAGCCGTGGTGAATGGCACGGGTGGCAAAGCTGTCAGGACGATTGCGCATTTTAAAATACTCCAACATTTCTGGAGGTAGAATAGGTTGATATCACATCTCATTTATTGCTATTAGTGCTAAATATTAAAGAAATTTTGGCATAACATGCCAATAAAGGACATTTAATGGACGAAAAAGATACGCAGATCATCCGCGTTTTGCAACGAGACGGCCGCATAACGAACCAAGACCTTGCCGCCGAAGTGAACCTATCTCCCTCTCCCTGCCTGAGGCGGGTCAAATTGTTAGAACAAGGTGGCGTAATTAAAGGTTACTGTGCCGACATAGATGCCAAAACTTACGGTTTACCCCTGACAGTGTTTGTCCGTGTCAGCCTAGACAGCCATACGGAAGCGACAGTGATGCAATTTGAGCAAGACATAGCGCGCGTTGATCAGGTGCTGGAATGCTTCGTGATGACCGGCGTATCTGATTACCTCCTCAGAGTTGTTGTGGCAGACCTATCTGACTATGAAAACTTCGTACGCAGAAAGTTGCACCCAATTGGTGGAATTGCCTCCATAGACAGCAGCTTTGTCTACGGCGTGGTCAAAAAAACCAATGTATTTCCAATAACTGGATGATGACTGATCAATTAAATCAAGCCAAAAGCGGTCATTCGCGCATCCGCAGCGAAAGCTCACTTTGTCCGTAGGGCTGACTCTCTTGCAGCCTGTGGCACAGGTCAGATTCCCACCTTTAATGGCAAAATGTGAGTGTTGCAGCATCGATCACTCCGGGCTCGACATTGACCTTCGCTGAGTCGCTCACAGGGTCCGTTTGGGGCCGATATAGGCCAATACAGGGCTCTTTTACGGCGTCCCTGTCGCGTTGCGGCGCACGAGGAGACCAAGTCGACCTTTGCGGCATTGCGCACAAGGGTCCACTTAGGTCTTCACAGCGGGCATCTGGATGGTGCACAGCAAACGGCGGCTGTGATCCCAAACTATCAATTGCTATGCATACCGCATTTTGATGTGCCTAGTTTCTTGGCGCTGGTGCCCTTCGTTTCTGACCGTCTCAGTTGTCGATGCGGTTCAGGATTTCGGCGCAGGCAATTTCCATCGACGGACGTAACGCATCCAACGACGGCCGCACATATCGCTGCCCAGTGATCGACAATGGCGTGTGATTGAGCAACCGCCCTACAATCTCCTCCAGCACGCCTGCTTCCATCGCAACCGTCGCGAATGTCCGGCGATGCATATGGGGATTATATTTGAGCCTTACCGGCCTCGTGATGTGACCTGTCTCTGATTTTGGTGATGGAAACACCCAGTCGCTGCTGAGAGGGCGAAGTGGTGCCAAGATCTCATGGTGCAGCTGCGAGATAGGAAGGTCGAAGCTCCGGCCATTCTTCGTCATTGGCAGATGGATCCGATCTTCCAGTATTTGCTCCCACTTCAAGGTGAACACTTCAGTTTTGCGAAGGCCGGTAAACAACAGAAGCTCGTAGAATACCCGATGGATTGGATTGGGCAGATCATCAATCGTCTTCCGCCAGTGCTTCAGGTTCTCAATAATCCGCCCGTCCGGCTTATCTTCAAACCATTCGATTGCCATGGTCGGACATTCCGGAAGATCGCAAGTCCGGCGGGCATGGTTATAGATGGCGCGAAAGCTGCGAAGCACATGATTGGCGGCTGACGGCGATCCAGCCATGTCGTGATGACGGCGTACCGCCATTGATTTGCTGATCTCGTCCAGGGGCAGGCGCATCCAGTCTTTTAGATGAAGTGTAAGCTGGGCGCGCATCCCGACCTTGTTGGTCTCAGAACGCAGCTTTGGACGTGCCAGATACACTTCCATTGCGGCCTCCAAAGTGGGCGCGCCAATCTGAGCCGCCTTCCCTGCCCCTCTGCCCATCTCCAAGGCAAACCCGAGAGCAGTCTGCCGTGCGGCCTGCGCCGAGATGATGGGAAACCGGCCAATCAGAATACGTTTGGTCTGACCACCAACGTCCTTCTGAAAGTACCAGGTCTTCGAGCGCTTTCCTACGAAGAGAACCAACCCCTTGATTTCAGCATCCCAGTACTTGTCCGTCCCTGCTTTCGCATGCGGCAATTTGTTAGAAAACGTCTCTGTAAGCTTTGGCATATTCTGTCGGCCTTTTGTAGGTAACGCCACGCAACTGTGCGCTACCCTATGCAACCCAATGCAAAATAAAAGTCAACAAAAAGAAACAGTAAGATACTCAGTGATACTGTACGAAACTCAGAACTCTTGTTTGGAAAACTGGGGTCTTAACCATTACACAACGCCCGCTCAATAATTAGTGACTATTTCATAGACTTGAGGGCGTCAAGATGACTATCGCCAGTGTTGCGAGAGAGAGCGACAAGACGCTAAATATAGGCCATGACAGCTTATGAAAGGCCGGATTCGTACTGTAACCTGCCCCAAAGATGGAGCATCCAAACCCAGCGTCGCGTTTTACTTTTAGCGAGTACTGCAGCAAAGGGCAAATTCGACCGGTCAACAAGACACCCTAGTTCTTTTGAAAGGATAAATTGAACCCCATGGAGAGTCGTCGCCTAATATTTTCACAGTAAGAAAAGTTACAGCTAAGGGATTAGTAGCAACGCAGCGATTCCTAGAGTTCGACTGGACTGGGGTTTGATCACTCCTTGTGGCCGATGTATCTACTATGTCAGCGATTTAACGATGCGATCACATTCGTTAGATTGACACGCTGAATCTAATATTTAAACAGATTAAGCTGATTTATCTAGTTTATTGATCGTATCCACTGCAAGCTGCCCAAGAGATGAGAGCCCCAAAAGGAAGTTCTTGGGGTCCCATTTGGACAGTACGCCAATGGCATGCAAGTCAGGACCAAGCGTGAGAAGATCCGCATTGGTTTCGTCACGCAGAAGCTCATCCAAGAACAGGAACTCCTCTTTAGACTTGGTGTTCTCCAACAGAGGCACCGCTGCCGTGAGGACTTCGTCAAGGTTCTCAGCAATATCAAAACGGGACCTCTCCCATTCTTCAAACACAGCGTCGATGTTGTCTGCACGCTCAGATAGATCCGCTACCAGATTGATTACATCCATTGGAATGCCGCCCGTCGCTTCAAGAATGCGTTTCCGCATCTCGCTCGTATCTAGTTCAGACCGCTCAAGATTGTTCAGGTGGATACGAAGCGTCTCCGCACCCCAAGCGGTCAAGAATTCAGCGCCATCGCCAAATCGTATCGCAAGGGACCGAAGGCCTTCATCACCTGCGTTGAGCAAAATAAACGGACGGATACGGCCGTCCAGAACAGCTTCCTGACGCCCCATCCACTCAATTTTCTTGTAGGCATCCTCTGCATTTTCAGGAGTGTGCAGCAGAATTTTGGAAATCTCGTCAGACTTCTTCGATTTATCAAACAGCCCGCGGATTTCCTTTTCAGAATTAAGCTCAGAAACCTCCATGGCGCTTTTGATCATTCCAGGAAGCGAACTCCCATCAAAAATCCGGCTGAACGCAACCGGTATTTTTGAGAGCCCCAAGGCCTTTAAGCCACAAACAATCTTTACCCCATATTCCTCGCGATCGAGCAGACGCTCAATCGCAAAATCCGTCAGTGGGCTGTAAGGAAGACGCTTGTGCGCGGCCGACACGTGTTTACCGGCAGGGTCATAACGACGACGATGAATAGTGCGGTCATAAGAAACGCTGGGTTCCTTGTCAGCCAGTTCAAGCAGAGCATGATCCACATCTTCGCGAGATCCTAGCATTGCCGCAACCTGGCGGGTCCGTAGCAAATACTTAAAGCGCTGGCTGTCCGGAGTCTTAATCCGGCCAAGCACACCCATCCCAACCATTTCTTCGAGAAGCGCATCAAACTCACGCGAAGACGGCACCACGCTGTTAAGTGGCCAAAAGCTCTGTGCACTGTCGAGAATTTCCTTCGGCTTGAAGCCGGACACAAGCGCCTGCTGTTCAAACCCATCTGCGTTCAAGCTAGCAAGAGTGTATGCTACGATCGCATAGCGAGGGTCGAGGTCCAACGTCAGGTGGAACTTCTCACGCACGCGATTTTCGATTTCTCCAAATTCAGAGTTATCAAACAGGCTCGCCTTCGGGATAGTCCAAAGCGGGCTCCCATCAGGTAGTTTATAGCTCCGGCCACTGCCAGACCCATGAAGAGAACTCAGCAAGCCTTTGCCATACTCTTGCGACAACGACGGAAAGAAGTTGGTCCATGCCAGGATTTCTTCCACAGCCTCAACATTTTCAAAACGGAATCCCGCTGCGCGCATTGGGCGAATGATCAGATCGTAGGCTGCGCGTTTGTCATCCGCAGTCAAGTTTAGCGGACCGACACAAATGGCGCGGCCCAGGTGAGCCAAAGGTGAATTTGGTTGGCGCAAAACACGCTGAACATTGTGAAGGCCCGCAAAGATGACTTTGAAGCGACGCTCAGAGTCTTCCATCAATTCCTTCAGGCGGGACAGTTGAGGATAGTCTTCCTTTGTCTCGACGGTCATGAAATGATCAGTTTCATCGAACATGCAGACGATTTGGCCAGAGGGACGTTCATGAAGCCAAGCACGCACATCACGGCAAATACTGTCTGCGGTGCGGCTCTCAACTTTCACCACACCATCTTGAGATAGCATCGCGTTTAAATGCGCCCAAATCTTTGTCGTCTTCTCAGCATTGCCAAGCGGCTTCACCTCGCGACGCACAACAACCACATCGTTGGCCGGGTCGTGATATTGGCGCTCAATGTAGTTCAGCAGCGCTGATTTACCGAGCTGACGTCCGCCATAGACCAAACAACCATCCGCGGTGATCGACATGATATCGCGGATCTCACTGGTGCGCCCGAAGAACATTTCTGGCGGGATCTGGCCAGCATCTGTTGTGTAGGACTCGACACGCCCAAACGGCAGTCCACAGTCAAATATCGTGCTGATGCGCATTTCACGGCGGATGGCAGCAAACGCAATCAAGGCCTCGTCAATAAGAACTGCTGGAATAGCGCGTTCCCGCAGATGCTGCGCAAACTCACGGCGGCGTTCTACATTCGCGACGCCAGCAAGCAGTAAGAAGCAAGGCTTGTTCAGCGAAAGGGACTGGATAAGTGCCTCAGGCAGGGTATCCTGAGCCACCAAAACTAGGCCATACCCACTGGTTGCCTTAGACCCGAATGTCGGAGGTAAGAACCAATCACCTTCGACGATCTGAGCATCCATGCTCATATTCCAGGACTTCGTGCCACCAATCTTGCTCGCTGCCTTTACCCGAACATCCTGAAAGCCAATTTCTTCAAACAGAGTCTTCACTTTTTCAGATGATGGTGCCCCTTTTGGGATGGTACTACACAACGAAATGTATTGGGAGAAAAGAGACGATGCCGCTTCGCGGCGAGCATGCTCGACAAAGCACAAACCATCTTTCTCAAGGGCATCCACAAACTGGCGTGGTCCAACAGGCCAATCTGGGCTTGACGCAAACGGTAAAAAATCCTTCATGAAGATGCCAACAACCCCCTCAAGCTCTGCATCAAAGGCCGCAGTTGAACGCCCGTCACGAAGTTGGGCGATTCTGTCTTCCACAGCTTCAATCGGCAAATCCTTTGCGGCGGACAGAAGTTCTTCTACCTCATCCAAATTAGCGTCAGTTTGATAGCTGATTACGCGATCGATTTGACCACTCCGGATCGTTTTTTCGATATCACGAAGGTTATCTTCAAGGACCCCAACATAGCTAGGCACATCATCAAGGTTGTCGAGCTCCGTATGGCCAGCCACGCCGCCCAAGCGATCCAGCGTGTTTGAACACCAATGTAGATAACGTCCGATCTCTACCTGATGAGAATAGTCCACCTTGGAAAGTGACTTCAGCGTACGTTGCTTATCCAAAACCTTAGCGGCCCATTCTGTCGTAAACTTCTCAATCGCTGAAGAGAATTCGGCTTTAGTCGCCAATTGGTATTGACGAGCCAATTCTGACGCCACCTCAAAAGACCCACCATCGCAAGCTTCCGCAAACGCGTCCTCAGGGCTGGAAAGACCATCCTCAACAAGGAAGGAAATGTCATCCGCTGTCGCCTCCCCCTCTTCAAGGTCACGGCGCATTGCGCTATCCATAAGGTTGCGGTCTGACGTCAAGGCCGTTTCCACAGTTGCAAAGCGGCCCATTTCTTCTCCCCGAAGTGCCGCCAAAGCGTCATCCAGGCGAAGACACAACCACGTAGCTACAGAGCCGGTCATATTATTTTCATCCGCTTCGGCTGCAATAGAACGCTTGGCCGTTTCAAGACGCGTCTTCAAGGTTGCAACGACCGTTTTAAACCGTTCAGCTGACCGCTCACTTTGACTTTCTTTGTGCGAGGCCACGGCTATCCATTCGGACAGCATCTGATTCGCTTCAGAAAACGTCCGAAGTAGATATTCCTGCGCCCGTGCCGGAATGGAGATTTTATGCCGACCATTCTCAATGGCGTTTTCAGTCGCCTCATTTTCAATTAGCGCTGTAGTTGCTAGACGATCAATGCACTCCTGAGCCAAGGCACGCGCATTGGGTTCGCCCGAGTTAATCGCTTCAACCGCCTGCCCAATGAGCCCGTTCCGACTCACGGTGTGCTGCATAAACGCGGTAGTAAGCTCCCAACGACTACGCTTGCGGGAGATTGTATCCACCCACTCAGTAAGGTTTTTCGACAAACGCTTTTCTGGTGGTTCTAGCTGCGCACCTGAAATTTTCGCGAGCACCCGAGCACTCGGCGGAAAATCGAAATCAAGCTTCTCGATAGCATGAACAACATCTTTGAGATGAGATCCCAGATAGCCCTGAGCGAGCACAGAGAAGTTGGCGCGCAAACTTCGTGACTTTTGAACCAAAGCCGGTCGCAGCAAGGCGCCTAGAAGGATTGCGTGGCCGTGGTCAGTTTTAACCTTAGAGAACGCATGTTGGGAAGTACTCACAAACGTTTGTGAGTCTGGAGACGAGTCTCCCAAGCGAGCTCGTCCTGCGGCAGCAACACGAAGAACTGAGGCTTCAATTGGCCAAGGGAAACCCTCTCCTTCCAGAACAGCTGCAAAGTCTGCAGCGGCACCTGTCAAATCTTGACGGAGCAATCCACCGAGAAACGCTGGCGCGACAGAGTTGTCCTCCACGTTCAACTCACCAGAAAAATCAATTTCTACATCGGCATTATGTTCATCGATGATCTGAGTGTTCTCGAGTATTTCAGGAGAATCTTCAACTTCGTCGTCCATCTCACTTGTAGGCTTTTGATCAACGACCGGAGCCAGGTCATCTTCCGGCTGGTCTTCAAGAGCCTCGCCCGAGGAAGCAGGAACACCATCCGCACCTCCGGTAGCTGCAACCGCAAGCCTATATTTATCGCCCAACCTAAGATCATTCGACCCCAGATCCTCTACCTCTTTAAAAGGGTTAATTTCACCTTTTTCAATCTCAAGGGTCTCAGGATCATCAGTGGTGATCTCCGCTTCCTCTTTTTTATCCCTAGATTCATATTCGCCCAACCAAAGTAGGAGTGACGCAGAAAGGTCAACCAGATCATTTTCGATCTCTGCTGTATCATCATTGATTAACCTGCCGATCAGTTCGCGAATTCTCTGCAATAGTCGCTGACTATCTTGAAGGCCTTTTTCCGCGTCGCCGGCCTCTTGGGCAAGTGTGCCAAGTTCATCAAACCTTCGAGCCTCGGTGGCTTCACTAATTTTCGCATCAAGCGCATCACGCCGGGTGGAACATCCTCCAATGAAGCCCATGATGTCTCCAATGTGCGAAGTCACCAAAGCAAGTCGGGCATCAGTCAGGGCTTCCAATGCGCCCTCAGACCATGTGATTTTGCCAAAGTCAGCGAGAAACACACGGAGATTCTCCATCGTTCTGAAAAGCTTCTCAGACGCCCCCCCCGCCTCCAGTTCAACCCCGATGTCTGCAATTTGCGAGAGCGCCAAATAATCATCTGGCAGGCTCGACCCATCTAAGGAGTTCGCCAGTTTGCCGATAACTTCATTGACCCAGTCCTTGAAAGCCGCAATTTCCTCTTTGTCTGAGTCGATAACCTCGTTGAATTCAACCTCAATCCGTTCGGCAATACTGAGCCAATAATTTGTATGGCCGCACTCCGCCGTCGTCTTGGCGATATAATCGTGCACGTCTCGGCCAGAATGCTTTCCGAGACCAAGGGCTTCATCAACCACACCATCAAGGGACTGAGCCTCAAACTCTTTCGAAACCGCTGCGAAGTGGTTAGTTGCATTTTCAAAAAACGCACCAACCAACAGATCAACCGGCGCGGGATCTATGTCTACCAGCTCTCGCATCCGGTTTTCTGCATCCTGCATCAACCGCAACGAAAACTTGATGCTTGGCATCTTGGAGCGGATGATTGCCTGCTTTCGCCTAATTACCTCCAAACGAACCCCTCTCTTTTTCCCAAGACGGTTCGACGCGACCATGCTTTCAATAGCACAGGCGACCCAAGGAAAATCTTCCACTATGTTCAAATAGGAGGCATAGAATTCAGTTCTATTCCAAGGATCAATATCAAGTTCCAACCGTTCGGTCAGAAACTTGATGTCCTGTTGGGTGAAGTAATTCCCGGCCTCAACATAGTCCTGAACCGCAGGATTGACCTCCCGCAACTCAATATTTTTGTAAGGTGCGACGTCCTCAAAGTCCTCACCCCAGGTGGCGTAACGCATCAAAAAAGGGTGGATGGTACCCATGTCGCGATCCGCTTTTTTATTCATTATCATTCATCGCTTTCAGTTGCATTACTGGCGGCATCACCCTGGGCATGATCGCCACTCGCCAAAATCTCGTTAATCCACCGCAGGGCACTTTTACGATCAAACTCCGCCCAGTAGCGCTGGTTGGAATAGTCGTTCAAACACCGCGTGCAGCTCGTCACACATTCCTTGTTTGGGCAGTTCAAGATTGCCTGTGCAGACCGCAGCAAATCCGACGCCAAAAATCCTTTTTCAGACGTTAGGCGGGTAGTGTAGCCAGCCCCCCCCGAAACAGAGTCATAAAGAACAATTACGGTCCGACCCTGAAGCTTTTGAACCAAGGCCTTTATGTCTCGAGCGTCAGTTTCTAGCAACTCTGCAGCACCAAGGCGCAGTGCCTCCTGAAGGGTTCGATCAGGACTTGAGGCAGCAACAATACTAACACCATTGCAGTCCGTCGGTGTACTATCAAACATAATACCACGCACGTCGGTTTCAAACACATGGGTAAGGTCCACGGGGTAAATGCGCTGAGTAAGGTTTGCACCGCATCTAAGGCCTGTCCGGGGGTTAATATGCTCCTGCAGTACGCCACTCTGCTGCCAACGACCCTCTGGACCAGACCCAGTGAATGGCACAGCATGCTCACACGATCGACACCAACCAAATCCCCCGCCATGTCGGCCCTTATTGACCATAATAATTCGGCCAAGGTCCTCGTCTTTTACATTTGAGCCCGGAGCATGGAATGTCCGAATTTGATGCACATCCGTCTCAACATATTTGGACAACGGAGCTTCCGTCAGCAGCATGGCTTCTTCGGTTGCAACCGGCCGGATGCGGCTTGCGCCAGGATCACGACCTTGACCATCTTGAACAGACGTCAAGAACCCGTGTGGGCGAATGAATTCACGGGTCCTGTTTGGTTTGGAGAAGGATGCGCCACATTGATGGCAGTCTTTTTCCGGATCACGCCGATCCTCGGTGATTTGAGGCGAATGACAAGACTCGCACACACGATAGTGCGCGCGGTCAATAAAGGCATCGTCACCAGTAAATTTTGAGCGCTTCGAGATACCATCGCTAACCCATACACGCCCACCGGCCACGACCTCTGAGCCAGGTGCGTATTCCGAAATACCGATCGCACCATCGCGATCCAATTCAAGCAGAGCGTTTTGACGGTCCTGACCACTTGTGTTCAGAACCTCCAGCGACACCGAGTGAACAGGGAAGGAATAGGTTGGTATCACGGCCCGACGTGACAGTTGATCCACAAGAAACTGGTTTGTGTAAAGCCGCTGCTGGATACGCAGAGCATTGAGCCCACGGTCAATTTTGGTGAAACTATCTACATCGTTTTTGTCCAGCTTCTTTCGTTTTTTTTCCAGTTCATCGATCGAATCCTGCATGGTTTGCCAACGACCCCAGATAGCATCAGCAAAAGCCAAAACCCGCGTTTTGGTCAGCGCGATCAAATTAGCTTCATTCAACGCAATTCCTTGATTTTTGATGGGTAGATGCTTGCCAAGACTTGCTGCACGACGAATGTCGTGCTGGGACCTCGAAGCCCAATCATGAAGGTCGTCCTCAAACGCCTTCCGATTTGCAGTGGTCAGAGCTTCACCCAAAACATCACGCAGGCGCGGCGCACCATTTCGCGTGTAGTTCACCAAACGATGATCGAGGAAGCGAGCCAAAAGCATAGAGACCTGATGCCTTTGGAAGAAACTGGCGTTGTCCAAACTCAGATATGGGACACCAGGTTTGGTCGCTAGGTATTTGGAGAACTCCTCAAAAACAGCCCGATCAAACCGGCCAGAGCGCGATGTGGTTAGCACAAGTGGCGCAACCTGTGCACGGCGCCCCGCCCGGCCCGCACGCTGTTGATAGTTCGAAATTGACGGCGGTACGTTCTTGCAGAGCACCGCTTCAAGATCACCCAAGTCCACCCCCATTTCCATGGTAGTGGTGCAAGACAATAGGTTCGTCTCACCGGTTTTGAAGCTCTCTTCGATACGCGCGCGCACATCACCTGCGATTGCAGCAGTATGCTCACGGGCGATTCCCATCAATGGGCGCTCATGATATCGGACGACGTAATGGTTTTTCTTGGCGAGCTGTGCTCGCTCCGTCGCGTCAATCTCAATCAGGTTGCCCTTACAGCCCATCGAAGGGCAAACGCCTGCAGTGTCAAACTGAGTGCGTCCTCCGCACTTTTTGCATTGGTAGAGAGACACCTCTGACCCAGGGCGGACAAGAAAATCGTCATCAAGCTTAAGACCGCGACCGACACCATGCTTGGCTGTCATCATGCGAGGATGCTCAATGATTTTCCAGAACTTACTTAAAATATCACGGATCTGGTTCTCGTCGATTGCGACGCGCTTCGCATTAGCCATTTTCCGAAGCAAAGTAGTGAACCGATTGGCACGATTGCCTGCCGGGATCAAAGAAAACGCTAGCGACGAACGAGTATTAGGTTCCAGCGTCATCGCGCGATTTCGCTGATTAGCCATCCGTGTCCAGATCGATTCATCTTCCAGGTCAATCATGCCAGACGCTTCCCATGCCAAAGCACGATGCTCACGCATCAGCTTCAAGACATGACGACAGAAGGGCTGCGCATAGAGCTTGAGCTCAACCGGCATTTCGCCTGCAACACCATTTGTCAGCCTATCAATGTTTTTGTAATCAACACCGATTAGGCCAAATCCCTCAAGACTTAGACGACCTTTGCCAAAAACCGTCAGCTCAGCGGCAATCAATGCCTTGAGGCGTAGGCGCAAATTCTCGCCCTTTTCTCTGGCTGGCTCCACTCCGGGGCGATACAGCCGCAGCCCATCAGATTCCAAGCGGCGCTTCACGTCCCCGACTAGGCTTTCGATGTCTGTGCTGCCATTGCGATTAACTACATAAAGCATCGCCGCCCGAATGGCCTGCTCCCGAGATGTTCGCTCAAAAAACGGTGCAAAAAAGGCTGCGTCTTGCCGGTTATCCGAGAACGTAAGAAGGTTGCGACCACCCATCGGAGCATCTCGCCCATTCTCCGCCTTCGGAAGCGCTTCAAGCAGGGCCTGGGCAGCCACTGCTGCCAATGCCTCATCACCAGGCCTTACACGGGTCACAGGCTCCTGAAATCGAGCCGGCCTCCTATTGCAAGCACTGCAACGGTGAAGATAGCGGCTCCCATCATCTGGATCTTCTCGAAGGTGCACGTCCTCCAACTGGACTCCGATAGGGGCATCCGTATCAAGAACTTCGCCGGACTCAGGGTCAAAGGTCAGCATCGTTGGTGCTTCCCGCTCGTCTTCATCCCCTTCTTCTTCGGCTGCCATGTCACCGGGCATCAAACGAAGCAAGTGCCGAGGACCCCCATTTTTCACAGCGGACAGGTTGCCCGCCCCTTGCCAAGCCTCGACATACGGCTCACCACAGTTCCGGCAGACGAACATCTCGTAAGCCGGCTTGTCATTGTCATCAGTTTCAGCCCCAATGACAATTTCACCAATTTGCTCAGGCTTGCCTTTCTCAAATGAAACCGCAACCCGATCCGGCGCACGCGAAATCAAGTGGTAGCGCGCCGGTAGCAACGGAAAAACAGCCGCGTTTTCGCTGACAGCCAAAACGCCAATGGCAATCAAGCCGGACAATGCGTCGCCTGCTTCATCTCCAGCGTCAGGGAAAACCTCGCGTGCCAAAATCTCAAACGGAACCGCGCCAGCATGAAGCTTTCGAGCGATGATGGAGACCTCTTCAAATTGACCCAAGAGGTCGATCAACTTGTCTCCAATGGCGCCATCAACAGATGGCAGGGAAAGCTGAGGCACCTTGTTAAACTCGGCTTCATAGTTCCAGCCTTCCGGCTCCATTTCGCGGCCTTCTTGCTCCGCAACTTTAACTGCAACAGCCAAATCTCCAGCGCGCTTCCAGCCCGCGGCGGTCAATCCACTGGGCCGCGGTGTATCAGACAGGCTTAGATGAAGTTTATGTTTCGATGTGATGACCGATAGTTCACCATTGAATGACTCGCCAAACAAGCGAGAAGCAAAGTCCGCGAGCTCCGCTTTACGACCTTCATCAAGAGATGCCGATGTTCCGATACAACGAAGCCTATCTTCCGGCACACCGAGATGCGCTTTCAGGCGGCGCAACAGGAAGGCTACCTCAATAGCCTGCGCCCCTGCATAAGTGTGAATTTCGTCCAACACAATGAACTTCAGGTCCGCATTCTGAAGAAGTCTGCGGTTCGTCGGCAGCAGCAGAATATGCTCCAGCATCGCGTAGTTCGTAATCAAGATATGCGGTGGTTGATCACGCATTTCTTCGCGCGACAACAACCACTCATCTGGGATTTCAGCATCGTCTCCAAACGCATCAATAAATGTTGGTGTGGAGCGGAGATACGTCTTTTCAGACTCTCGTTTCGAGTTCGACGCCACCTGCCCGGTATAACGGCCAAGCGTGATTCCAGGGTTTCCGAGGTCGCGAAACAGCAGCTGCGCAATCCGGTGGTGTTGGTCACTTGCCAGAGCGTTCAAAGGGTAAATAAGGATGGCACGCACGCCTGGTCGACCAAGGTCACCGTCTTTTAAAATTTGGTCAACCATCGGGAAAAGAAAGCTCTCGGTTTTACCCGAGCCAGTGCCTGTGGCGACGAGAAAGTTATCATCGCGCAGCAGTGCTTTTTCCTGATGGGCATGCAATGGCCGGTTCCACAGACCGTCCGCCGTCAAATGCAGGTGCTTCCAGTCATCGTGCAGCTTGCCATCTGCATGCAGTCCGCAAAGACTTCGACTTTTTTCAAAATCAGGAAGTGTTTCTACATACGGACCTTTTACAAAATCCAGCCGGGAAACAATGTCACGCAACCCATTCGACAAAACAGGTGCCCGTGTCTCGTTGATGGGGGTCGATGTCGCAACAAACCGTGCCAAAGTGGCGCTCAGTTTTTTGCAAAACACGTTTGGATCAAGATTGGTCACTTCGTAGTTCCTTGTTTCAAGCCCGCAGTCCAAAGGTTTTTGAAATAAACAAAAACCTCAACATCAGCGCGCATCATTAGAGTGAGCGCGCGGCCTACGTCTGTGCAATCAAATCCAGTCCGATAGGTCACAGCCCGAACAAATTCATCTGCTTCACCAAGCGCGCAACTCCGAGCAAAACTCTCCACGACATAAGCGATTTTTGTGACCCGATCGTCACCACCGCCATCCTTTTCAAAGGATCGCAACAGGGTGCCTTCCCCACGCCAAGGCTCAATAATGGCCCCAGCCACGGTTGCAGTCGAATTGCTTCCGAGTAGCACTCGCAAATCTGTCACTCGCATCCGGAACCGCGCGCTGTTGAGGGCGTTAGACAGCTTCTGGGCACTTACTTGCTCAGGAAGCGCCACATCGATCTGAAGTCGTTCCAACCAAGATGTCAGAGGCTGACTTATTCGAGGATCAGGAGGATCAGCGAGGTCAGGAACGTCAACCATTCCAGCTAACGCTGTGAGACCCGATTCAGGCGACAAATCGCCAAAGGCGCTACCCGGAGCCTGAAAAATCCACGGCGCCAACCCAACTAAGTCATGCCTTGGGGTCAAGTCATCGCTTTTCTCGACATTAAGCACCGGCTTAATCGCACCTACCATGCGCCGCGCGCCAAGCTCTGTAAGAACAGACGCGTAGGCCATCCCCACAGAACTACTCATTTGCTCTTCCAAAGCTGCGTGGGTAGCCTTAGCAGCCAGTCTGGCCAAGTCTGCTAATCTGACGGACGACGCGCAAGGGCCTTCATCTCCCAGACCAACCGCCAAAGGTGCGCCAGAGGCATCAGTCACCAACCTAAACAGACGGGCACCTTCTTCACGTCCGTAAATTTCGGCGCGCGTTGGTAAAATAAACCCCCGATTATCAAAGTCGATAGATACAAAACCATCGACCTCACTCATCGAGGCAGAGACGTGGGAAAGAAGGTTGCCATCCACAGGTATGCGGCCAATCGGTATTTCACCTTCGGTGATGTGCCCCTTGGCATCCAGCAGGACGACGCGAACAGCATCTATCACTGACTGCGTTTTAAAACGAAGCAGCGTTTGGGCCCCACCTACCTCGATATGTACTTCAACCGGATCGTCCACACGGCGAAGCCGTGCAAAGACAATGATTTCACCAGTATCTCGCTTCAAAGCGATACGGTCGTCTGCACTCGGCTTGTTTTGAAGGTGACTTGCCGGAACCTCGTAAGACTGCGCTCCCAAAAACGGTCGCCTAATAATTTCACCGAGAACCAAAAGATCACAATTCTTGTCGCCGCTTGTTAACCGAAAAGTATCATGGCGATTTTCCTGCCCCAACGAGAGCAGCGCGCCACGAGATACTATTGCTCTCGTGCCAGTGTTGACCTTGTTATGCGTCAGCGTCTCTGAGCGTGTGAAGAGATCAAATTCGATAACTTCGTCGCTAAAAATTAAACCAAGAACGGGACTGGCCCCATCTGTGCGCAGATCCACAAACAAGCGGCCACCTTCAAGGCGCAGACCGCGACTTTGCCCCATTGAAAAATTTGATGGAAGTGGAAGTTCGGTAATTTCATCGCAAGAGTAGTCAAAGGCTGGCCACAGCCACGCCGAAACAGTTATCTCAGAGCGCGCTTTCATGTCACCAGCAGCGCCTGGCGCAAGCACCTCAAAGCGAACCTTCCCCGGTCTGTTTGATGACAGAAATCCAAGTGCCTTGAATGAAACCTCAAAGCTCCCATCCTCCGCTGCTGTGAAGGTCGCAAATTTCACATCATCAGAATGGACCGCCCGCAAAATCCGGTTCTTACCGCCAACCTCAGGATCGATACAGCCTACCAACCGACCAGTTGCAGAATAAAGCGTGCGACCACCGCTTTTTCCAATCACATGCCCGTCAATCCACATGGCGCTTTCTGTTGGGCGCTCAGTCTTGACCACCGCGCCCGATGCAAAGGTCATAACCTCACCGGCTTCGATCCACGCCACCCGATACCGGTGATCTTTTGCTGGAATAGCCTGGCCAAAGGACGGACACTCAAAATCCTCAGCCGCAAGAGCGACTAGGTGTTCTGCTGCTACATTGATAACCTCCTCACCAAAAGGCATGCGTTTAAAAAGCTTTCCAGTGTCGGCATCAAACACCAGAACCTCGCCTTTCTTTGGGGCAAATTCCATGCACTCAACTGACGCTCCGCACTGCCAGCGCAAATTTTCTTGCCAAGGCGCAGCGAACGTCATTCTTTCTCCACCCGATATTTGGGTCGGAAATTTACCTATCGTAATGGTTTGGTGCTTTTGCGATTTCTCGGGCTCAAGCCCCAATCGATCTGCCGACCAACAAAGCTTTGGAGGGCCAACCAAGTCCTTCCGGCCGCGCCCAAGGTCGCGGACAGCACTAGTAAATGCTTCAAATAGTTCCTCTTCATTCGCGGACAAAGGTGTTTCCCCTTGGCGCCATGCTTCAAACCTGCGCGAAAGAAACGACGAGACATCAAACACGACTGCCTTTTGCAACCGAGTAAGGCCAGAGGCATACCAAGCAACAGCACGGCGCTGCCAATGCCGCGAAGAAGTTGTATCCTCAATTGCTGGTAAACCAAAATAAAGTGCATGTCGCACAAACGCATTCGCGATGTCAGCATACATCGTTTTTACAGGGCCAACGGCCCCGAAAAACACATCCGTTGGATCAGTTCCAAAAATCGGAATACCTATCGAACGACCGGATTTTCGGAATTTGGATTTGAGGGCGTCGCGCTGGTGGTTTTCATGGAGAGGCCAGCCGGTGAAGTTTGAGATCGGACGGTAAACCAAGCGGTCACTGCCATCATATCCCTCTGACAACCCCTTGAGCATCCCCCAGCAGGCTATTGTGGGGCACAGCTCAAAAACCTTCACCGCAGGAATATACCGCACCAGTTCGATAGCTCGTTTCTCATCGTCTGCGTTGAGCGGCGCATCCACAATAAACGGTGTTGAATTGGCTCCGGTCCACGCCTTTACAAAACGTTTCTCTAAGGCCTGAATTTCACCGGGGCTAAATGTCACCATGGCCATAAGACGCTTCCTCTTGCACGGCTCTTTATTTCGCATTTCGAAGCCTGGCCGGAAGTAAAAATTGCCTTACACGACCGTCACTATGTTTGAATTTGGCCTAACGTCCAAAAAATAAAGTGGAGTATCATGACACTTGTTCGCTTTGTCAGGGAGCGCGTCAAGATCACGAAGGAAAAAAGTATTGAGTGGTGAGCCAAACCAAACAAAATTCCATTTTTATCTTTGTTTGAGATTGAGATTGTTCAGTTGCATATACAGTCCACTCAAGACCTCAAAATGAGGTCGGATAGCTGGTCAAGCAAAAAGGTCGATTCGGGGGCTTCTTTGGGTGTATGAAATACCCAAAATGCACTGGCTTGAGATGGCTCGGAAAAAAGTCAGTAAAGGCTTCATAACTACTGCAACAGGTAATACGCCACCTACAAACCTTCAGACCTACTACCAAATCCTCCCTTAGACCGATATCTTCGCCGAAAGAGCAAGTTCCAAAAAGATCAATGGGGTATTCCTTAAATGCCATCATCCCAAATGAAAGAATGAATTCTGAATGTCGCCCCAATTGATGAAAGTTTTACGGTACTGGCGTGCCTCTTTAGCAGATGGCGTCTTGGGCAAAGGACAGTTCAGTCATAGGGATCGAGCTAAATATATCTCATTGCCTGCCGAGGTGTTAAAAAGCGGCATGCTGCCGCAGAACCTCGTTGAGCGAATTTTCTCTGGCCAGGATGAGAAAGTAAAGGAGGTTTCGGTGCGGTTTTGGCCGCTCGTGACAGCGCGCAGGACATCACATGCGGCGCAGACTGCCTCTCGCCTTCCAGAACTTGTGGCGCCAGTAGTAACCGAAGCCAAAGTATGGCGAGACGGGACGATCAACCCAATACAGAACGCTATTGCAAGGGATGTTCTGACACCGTTGCCTCAAGGAGAGTTTTCCGTCGGTACTGTTGAGGCGCTAGATAACTTCCTAACTGTGTCGCCACTTGTTGAGTCTATGAATGTTGATGCTTGGCAAGAATATCTCTCTCATTGCCGCAAGATGATCGATGCTGTGGCAAGCGGCTGGCCGAGCAATGACGCTAATTATGACCCGATCGGCTCTGGTTTAATGGAAGTCGCTAGGACTGCATCTGCTACCGTGCGCCAAATCCTCGACCTCTATGACCTGTTATTGGACGAAGAACCTGACGTGCCGCTACTGGCACAATTAGCTTTGCCAGATTCATCGAAAAAGGCCAGCAGCCACGCACGCACTGGTGGGTTCACCAATCCACTTGGGCATTCAAACGACCAGTTCCCGATGGCCGATCAGCAGCGAGACGTGCTAGTTCACCTTGCGAACGCGGGCTCCAGCCAGATACTGGCGGTAAATGGACCTCCAGGTACAGGCAAGACAACGATGCTGTTGTCGGCGATTGCCGGGCAATGGGTGCAGGCAGCACTAGCCGACGGAATGCCGCCGGTAATTGTGGCTGCGTCGTCCAACAACCAGGCCGTGACGAACATTATCGACGCGTTTGGTAAGGATTTCGCACTTGGTGAGGGGCCATTTTCTGGCCGTTGGCTGCCAGATCTGAAAAGTTTTGGTATGTTTCTCGCATCATTTTCGCGCGAAGCGATTGCAACGAAAACCTATCAAACTGAAACCTTCTTTAACGGCATTGAAAGCGAAGACTATGTGATGCGGGCTAAAGGGGCTTATCTGACTGCTGCACAACAGGCGTTCCCAAGCTTGGACGACCCGGATGTGGAAGGTGTGGTCGCAGCGCTACGCGGCTTGATGCAGAAAGAAGTCTTCAAACTGTCGGGCATCGATGAAGCGCGTACAGATCTAGAACGACATCAAACCGCAGCGTCTCAAGAGCTCGGCAACGACCCCACGTCTTTCGTGGACGGCCTAACTAAGACGGAAGCACAATGTGTTGTCGCTCACGAGGATCTGTCCGGACAGATGAAGGCATGGGACAGACATCAAGCATCAGAATCTGGCCTCTTGGCTTTTTTTGGCTTTTTTCCATCCATCGCCCGAAAGAGGCATCTGCGCGCACGCGTTGCTCTTGAGGATGCGGGTTGTGAGTTGAACCTATCGAAGAGCAGAAGTCTTGCTGACATCGATATAACTCTTCGCGCAGCAGTTAAGGCCGGGAGCAAGGCAAGACACAAAGCCAGTAGCGAGCTTGCGCACGCAGTCCGGCTTCTTGATGTGCTCCGTGCTTCAGAGCAGAAATGGGAAAAGGCAGTTTCGGATCTAGGGGCTCAGCCCTCGCCAGTTTCAGACCTCCAAGACCTTCAGCGTTTCGCAGATTGCAATATCCGCTTCCGTCTTTTCCTGCTGGCGACCCATTATTGGGAAGGGCGATGGTTGATGGCCATGGAGGACGATTTACCCGGAATTGTCCGGGATCAAAAAAAGACGGGGCGAGCAAAAGTTCTACCACGATGGCAGCGGCGGATGATGCTAACCCCTTGTGCAGTCTCAACGTTTGCAACACTGCCTGGAAAGTTGACGTACTCGACTTTTTCGGGTGGAAATTTCGTAAAGCAGTATCTCCTGAACTTCATTGATCTGCTAATCGTCGACGAAGCAGGCCAGGTGCTGCCTGAAGTTGCGGCCGCTTCATTCGCCCTCGCAAAACGAGCATTGGTAATCGGGGATACGCAGCAGATCGAGCCCATATCTTCTGTACCAAAACCAGTGGATATTGGTAACCTACAAGACTGTGACCTGCTGCCTCCCACCTTTTCAGAGGAAGATCTCAGCGCGATTTCATCTCGGGGGCTCTGTACAGTTGGCGGAAGCGCCATGCGGTTGGCGCAGGAAGCATTTGGTGCCAACCCATATCCAGACATGGAGAAGGGCCTTTATCTCTTTGAACACCGGCGCTGCTACGACGAGATTATTAGTTATTGCAATGCACTATGTTACAAGGGCACATTGCGGCCCAAACGGGGTGGGGTGCCTGACGAAAATGGATTTCCAGTCATGGGCTACCTACACATCGATGGAATCGCAATCAGCCATGGCGGCAGCCGCTCCAACCCCGTCGAAGCGCAAACCATTGCCGCTTGGCTGGCCGCAAATCGAGACGATCTCGAAACGCGTTACAGCCAAAAACTTGAAAAGATAGTCGGAGTAGTCACACCTTTCGGACGACAGGCTGGCGAAATCAGCAACGCTTGTGCCGCACAAGGTATTCAGGTGGCGGGACGACAGGGGATGACCATCGGCACCGTGCACTCATTGCAAGGCGCAGAACGCGCGGTCGTAATTTTCTCCCCTGTGTACTCAAAACATGCTGACGGCCAGTTCATAGACATGTCTCCCAGCATGCTAAATGTGACGGTGTCACGAGCAAAGGACAACTTCCTCGTGTTTGGCGATATGGATGTATTCTCGGCCGCACCGATAGGGTCTCCACGGGCCCTACTGGCAGAATTTCTTTTCAGGTCAGAAGACAACATGCTCGATTTCGAAGTTGCACCTCGAAGGGACTTGGAAGCGGGAAGCCAGCAATTGCTCACGCTGAGCGACGCGGCCGAACATGATGCATTTATTTTGAAAGCCTTGGCCTCTGGCGGCGAGCATTACATGATAGTCAGCCCCTGGGTGATTGTGGCCACGATGAAGCGCGCGGGTCTACTCGAGGCTTTTAGCAGCGCTGTTGCTCGAGGCGCTACGATCGAAGTTTTTACCGACCCACAACTCAATGAGGCCCGGAAGAAAAATGGCATGAGCAATCTTGAGGCCGCCGCAGAGATTTTTGCGGACATTGGGGTGACGCTGCACACAGTCCGCCAAGTTCACAGCAAGATATTGGTCATGGACAATGAACTGTTGTGTATTGGATCTTACAATTGGCTCAGCGCAGATAGGCACGGGAAATATGCCCGCCACGAGACGTCATTCGTATACCTTGGCGCGCAATTGCAGGACGAAATCGAGACCATCACTGCAAGTCTCGAAGGAAGAGAAACACACTGATTTTCTCAATCTGGTTACCCGCAAAGCCGAAGCCAGTGTGCCAAGCAGCGAAAGTACCCTGCCCTTCCCTAAGAAGTTGGGAAAGGTCTGAAGTGATTACGGCGGAGTATAGCGTGGCGTGCTCATCTAGCGCAGTTTCAAGGTACGCGATAGGGCCTGTTCTCGACTGCCGAGGCTGAGTTTCCGCACTCGCAGTGAAGGTCTGCTCAGCGACACGGCTACGCAACAGACAGGTTGATTATTCACATCTCAATCATTTAGATTAGTCAGAATGCTGCCCTCAAACCTCTTTGGGTCAGAAAAGACCACCACCCCTATTGAGGATAGTAGTCAGTTTTTCCCAAGACCAGACCTTAAGAAAGCCGTCATATCCTTAATCAGAGGTGTCTAATTCAGCTTTGCGAAATTGATTGCGCAAGATTTCGATGAACCAAACGGCCTAACCGGAGGTCCGTTTTGTCAGACAAGTCGAGGTTTACCAGGAACTTTAGCGCAGCACCCAAACTTACTTGAAGCGGACAACTGCAGCTTCAAAGACCCCCAAGACCCTCGTCAAAGGTTGCAACTATGCGCACCAAGTTCTCTGGTCAAAATGCAAGGCCTAAGGATGAAGCCCTAATTTTTCGATCACTCGATCAACCATTTTCAGCGCCTCGCTCGCCACGGGTTCCAGATTGTCAATCGAGATTTCCGTAATATATTTCGCCCAGTCGGACTTTGCAGTGCTACCATCGTTT
Source organism: Octadecabacter antarcticus 307 (assembly GCF_000155675.2). Taxonomy (GTDB): domain Bacteria; phylum Pseudomonadota; class Alphaproteobacteria; order Rhodobacterales; family Rhodobacteraceae; genus Octadecabacter; species Octadecabacter antarcticus. The sequence continues at coordinate 1,918,034 of NC_020911.1, read as the reverse complement.
CCTTCCACGAACTTTTTAAAATAGATGACCCATTCGTCATCCATAATGTCGGAAATGCGATCGTCTTGTGCAATCAATCGATCAACAAGCTGTTGGCCAATTATACCCGCTGATGGTCGATCTGCGAGCCACCCCTCAAGCTGTGCATGTTCCCAAACTGATTTTGGCCACAACTCTTCAAGGGAGACAGGAATGTCGAGTCCGAGTTTTCGCGCTGCGATTAAGTGGGATGGGGTATCAAGCTTTAGTAAGGAAACGTGTTTAGGGCTTTTTACTTCATCTTGAAATCGTTTCAATGCTCCTCTCCCTTCAGGATCATCGTCTATAATCCCGACAGCCTTTCTTCGGTTATCGACGAATTCATGCTTGGTCTGGTACTCCCAAGCTCGCAGCATATTGGCGACATAGTTTGCCCCCGCCCTTGAAGGAGGACAGACAAAAAATACTTGCTGAGCCATTTCTGGCCTGAATTCTTCGAACAGCCTTTTGAACACTACAAAATCGGTCGATCCTTCAACAAAAAGCGCGGGAAGGTTGTCTGGATTATGCTCTGCAAGTTTTTTACTAAGGTCAGACGCCTGGGTCATTGCTTCACTCAGCGCAAGTTGAGCAGCCTTTATATACGGTGCAATTATTGCCATCGCACCCATGGATTCATCAAGTGATACCTGTGCCTCAGCCGCAGACCTTGCTACGGTGCCGTTACTCGTTAAATCTTTTGTTAAGTGGTAAGCGGTGCACAGTTCCTTGTCATTTCTGGTCTCATGCATGTTATAAAAAATTGGTGAATGAGTTGTTAGCAACACTTGCGATAGGTCATCTGCAGCCAGCTTGTAAAAGGCATCAGCCAGCTCCTGAGCCCTTCGAAATTCAAGATTGTTTTCGGGCTCTTCATATGCCCAAATAAACGTGGCAGAAATTCCTGTAGCTTCACGACTCCGTTCAGCGATGAACTTGAGGATCAGTGGGATATAACGAGCCTTAATGCCATCGCCGCGATTTTCTAGTGAGATGGATTTTTCTCCAGCAAGAAAATCAAGACTTTCAAAGAGAGGGGTTAGGTCGTTTGGTAGGCTGAGGCGTGAAATATCATCGAGTTCAAACCCAATATCGTCAATCAAGCCTGATACGGCCTCAGAAATAACGTTTTCGAGATCGCCACTGCTCTGCCTAACAGACTGCTCCGACGTATCAGCAATAACGCGAAAGATGCGTCCACGCAGGGTACGAAAGAAAGCCGCACTTCGGACTGCAGGCACATATTCAAATTGAATACGAGACAATAGTGAAGGAACTTTTGAGCGCCCTCTAATATCGACTTTTGTTTCCTTGAATCCGGCACCACGTTTTTTGGGAGTTAAACGAACACCCCAGTAGTTGTCATCGTACTGAAGTCCATCAGCACGCCACCGTTTGCGCCATCGGATTAAGTCACCATTTGTGGCGCGATAATTCTCAGGTAGTTCGAGGTCTACTTGAACCTCTACTTCCGGAGCACGGCCAGATCGCGGTGCCGCAAACCGATTATAGTCAACTGCAAAACTAAATTCTTGGTCAGGATTCGTCTGATCGTTAAAGAATAAGTTGAGGGCGCGCAGCACATTTGATTTACCACAATCATTGTCCCCAACGATTACAGTCAGGTCCTTTGCATCCATTTCAAGTTCAAGAATTGACCGAAAATTCTTGACTACTATACGTCGAATCTTTGGCATTTGCTGACTTTCAGATAATTCTTTGAACGCAAAAATACGCAGTAGCGAGTAATTTAGCTTGCGCGTATCTGGAAATTCAGGTCAACTAAATTTCCTATTTATAAACTATTTTTTTTGCAACTGTCGTAAGCTGACACAAACACGCCCGTCTAAAAAAGCGCCAGCGGCGCCCAACTTCCGTTTTTGGGAAGGCGTCATGCGTTAGTACCGTCTTCCATGTCGGCATAGCAGCACCAATTCGATTGGACGGGTTCTGTACCGGGCCATGCATGGCCGTGGCCTTCGATCAGGACATGTGCAAGCTCTGCGCGGCAAACAGAATACTGAAACAGCTCAGCCCTCGTGCCATCCTGATGATTATAAATGATCTGAGACTGACCAGTTCTTGCGCCCTGTTCTGACCGGACCAATGGCACGTCTTTAAGCCTGTGACGTTCGTTAGCTTGCAGAAATGCTCCGGACAGGTAGCGCAATAACAACAACAAGAACCCAAACAATCACTCTGAAAATTTTATGGCTGTCGCACATAACGGGATGCGAATTCCCCCTGTGTAGAAAAAGCCCAGGAAGGACCCAAATGGGAAACCGCATCAGCCATCTTGATTACAATTGGCATCACGTGATCCTAACGCTAGGGGCGATCACCCTATTGGACATCCAACTGCGTTGGGACTTTGGGACGTAGGTGGGACAGCTGAATGTCCCACCTACGTCCCTGAAAATGTTCACTTAATCTCTACCTCTACACTTACTACCAATAGAAGGGGAGTATTGGTGGAGGGGAGAGAAAAGATCATAGGGGTTTGCATAAGTCTAAGAACGGTCCCAGCTGTCCCATTACAAAACTTCCTATAATAATCAGCCCGTTACCCGGGACAAGTATTGCAACATTCAATAAGATTCGTCGTCACCTTCGCTGGAAGTGTATAGTATCAGGTCGTACGGGATAAAGATCACTCGGTGCTGTTGGTTTTTCCAAACACGAATTGGATGATCGGGGCGAATAACACCCTCTATTTTCAACAGAGCAGAAACGTGTGCTCCATTTTGCCACTTCGTTCCGGCATAGAGCGTAGCGACGGGCGTTGTTCGTCCCAATCGAACTCCAACGCGGCCCTTCTTGGACAAAACATACACACCAACTCGACTAAGGGCCGCGCCTGCATCTTCAACTCCTTGGATTTCAACCTGAGTAATTGCAGACAGTAAGAGTTCGCCAATCGTCCGCTTTAACCCGTGATCCAAATTTAATGAGGTGCTGAGCAAGAAATCTAACGCGTCATCTCCCTCTGAGCTCACTCCAGAATCCTCAGCATCGCGCATTAACTCCTTCAAGATCGGCAGCAAGTCACGCAATCTCCCCTGGTCAACATCGCCCCCGAATAGGGCCAAGTCACGTCCAGCAAGGATCGTTGCCGCAGTGTCAGCTTGCCTCGCATCTGCTCCTTCCGCACGGGCTGCTGCAGCAATGACTGAGTGGGTCTTGTCCCAACGCCCACTCTTGGCGAGAATACGGCCTCTCAGCCGAGAAGAGAGTGCGCGGACAGATTTCTCAAATGCCGCCAACCTTGACATCGTTTGAAAGGGATCTGATGTGGTTGGCAAGTGCCCCAAGTCTATCATCACAAACCGTGATCGGTCTTGTGGCTCAAGCTGAATATGATTTATCGAAGTCACATATGCTGCCCCGAGAGTCCGGAATGAGACTGCGGAATGATCAGCGCCGCCGCGCGAAACTCGACCGCCTTCTCCCCCAGACATTCGGCGAAACAGGGCAAACATTTTGTCTTGCTTGGACCCATTGCGCGTGCCTTGGTCTGGCTCAAATTCATCGATTAGAATTGGACGGGCTTGATTATTGCGAGACTGTCTAATCCCGGCTTCTGTCGCATCGTTTAGGACATTGCCCCCAAACTCTCCTAATAATCCTGCGACAAGCTCCATCAGCTTCGACTTTCCACTTCCGCGGCTGCCATAGACGTACAGATGAGACCGCCAAGCAGGGAACCCGCCAAGGCTCGCGGCCGCGACCCATCCGAAGAAGATGTCTGCATCGACATCCCGTTTCCATCCCCAGAGTGCCTTCAGCTCCAAAAGAAGAGACTCAACTTCCTCTGGATCAATCAAGCTGATGTCAGGTGGGGTAATCGGCGCCGCGCCGATCATTATACACTTTCCTCTGTACTCCGAAGGAGCAAGGGACCGTCCTTCAGGTTGAACAAGATGGTTCCCACAATGTGCGATCGCTTTCCCTTCGTCGTCTCTCCAGACACCGACAGCCCGAACATCTGCGGAATCTGGATCAAAAACACCTCTCCCATTGCATTGATCTATTATCCATCGACCGGCCTCACGTGGTGACCATCCGCCATCTTGCTGTGGAAAGTTTTTGACGCACCACGCATCGATTGCTGTGCTGAAGCCACTCAGCAGAGCCCGAACGCCTCGCCCTGTCTCTAAAGCCTCAGCCTTCATACGGCGCAACTCGCCGCTGGCTGAAATGAAGAAGTACTCCCCCCCTTTTTGACCAAGTGGGGTAATGGGGCAAATCGCCAATTCCATAACAACGTCAGTAGGCACGGTATTGGAGCGCGGGTTGTCAATTGTAGTGCGAACACCGTTGTTCGCTAGGGACTCGCTTTGGTTACTCATGACGATTTCCCCACTTCTTGGGCTACGATCCAGGCCCTGACGTCGGACGGACGATAGCGGGCACACCGACCAATCTTGATCAGCTTGGGGCCCTTCCCATCGATCACGCATAACTCGAGAAACCGCTTTGTTACGCCAAAGCGCTCTTCGACCTCGTCACGGCTCAGAAGCCGTTCATCATCTCTGTTTTTGCTGCTCATTTTTGAACTCCACATGTAATAGCATGCAGACCAAGTTCAGCATTTCGGCGAGTCGGATAATACCTGCGCGAACAGATACCCCCTTCCTGTTTCGGCTAGGGGATCAGTCCTCTCAACCTTTCGATGCTGATATATGTCTCTCCAGATTTCCGTTTTGCGCCCCTGTTGCGCACATTGCTGCCTACATATGCCTTGCCTGCAGCGGTTTTCGACATTCCAGAGCGCTCGACAGCTACGGCGACCATATCATCCGTGCGAGCGAGCTTGTCCTCCTTTTCCAGGGCCTCAGAAACTCGCTCCATCCACAAACGCGCGTTAGTGATCAACGCACCTTTGTCCCGGTGATCGTTAAACATCAGTGAGAGGTCGGCAGAAAAGACAAATTCCAGCTTTCTGCTGCGCTTATTGAGTGCTTCAAATGCTCTTTCTGGCTCAACAAGACGTTCGATTCCATTGTGCAACTCTGAGACCAAAATACGTGACTGTTTGAACGCCGATCGCTTTGTGTCCTCAACAATTTCAAGAACCTTTCTAAATCGGAGCTGGAACCTGACCCACTCTGGACCCACATTCTTGTATTGCCATGGTTCTCCCGGATCTGGGAACTCTGAGCGTCGACTCCAAGCATTTGGCTTGTACGCCTTGGGCAGCCTTCCCTGTCGAACCTCAGCGAGCCCACGTGCCGCTCGCTCTTCCTCCGAAAGAGCGGGCTGGTGCACTTCAGTATGATTGATTGCATCCAAGCGGTGCTTCCAAATTTCTTCTACTTGGGCGTAAACATTTTTGGTGCCGTCATTCGTACGGAAGAGCCGATCAAGCAGCTCCTGTTCAAGCTTGGCACGGGGCCGCCAAGATACCGTTCGGCCAGCCACGAGGTTCTGCTTAATCTGACCTTTAAACAGTCCTTCTTGAACTTTATTCAATTTATCGGGTGCCGTCCGAGATGGACCGAGACGGTCAATGTCGCCTGCCAGATCTTCAATCAATTTGATGATCGCAAATGGTGGTGACGGCTGGTCCAAAACTAGCTCAGCGCTACCTGTTTTGATCAGGACCAGCGCCACATCATCTTCCGGTTCCTCATGCGCTCCGTCTGGTCGAATTAGGATCATCGGCACAACCTTTTGTCAAACTCGTCGCAGCCATCCTGCATGGCCAGGCGCAACGCATCAAGCGCCGGTCAAATTAAGCGCTGTCCCGTTTCAAAGAGCCGCTTAAAAAGCGTAAGATTTCAGAACGGTTCAAGGAGATCGCATAAATCGTGCCAGTTGGCCAAATCCCTAGCGGATGGTGGAACCTTATGGTCAAAAATCTTCCACGATCTGCTCAGGCTACTCAGCGTATCTCTTCTTAAGTTACAGCGACACGATCTGTTTGGCGTATTGGGTAAGCCCTGCCTGGACGAGAGCTTCAGAATCCAGAACCTCAAAAGTCATCCCTGCGACCTTCAAAGCAGCACAATAGACATCCGAGATTTCACCTGATGAAATGAGCATCACATGATTGAAGCTTCGCCCACGCAATCCTGCGATTTCAAGGCCAATCAGCAAGCCAGACAAACGCGCAGTTCGCTCACCAGCTTGCAGCGCCCCAAACAACAGCGGTTCAGACCGCACGGAAAACAGGGAACTCAGGATTTGGTGCGGCTTATCGAGAGCCTCACGGACAGCATCGCCAAACGCTTTTTCATGGGCGAGACATCCAACGTCCAAGGATACAAATGGTGTCAAAGTGGAATGCCTGACCAGCAGGGCGAACACCTCGCCAGTCATCGATGTTTGAAAGCTCTCAACCCGTCCATCTATTACAAACGCCCATTTTGAATGGGTTCCCGGCATGCAAAAAACCCCATCGCCGTTACCCAATAACATTGCACCGTAAAGGATTGTTTCCTCGCCTCGCATTACATCTGGTTCTGTAACCGACCTTTGCGCCAAACCGGGGATGATCCACACGTCACGTGCCGTATTAGTGGGTTTGACAGCAAACTGGTGAATGTCATGCAATTGGGTCGGGATTTCAGCGTAAGGTGCTTCAACCCAACCTTGAGCGGCACCTGCCATGCCACAGATAACAATAGGAGTAGACAGCGGGACTGCTTGCCGAACCATGCTTGCCTCAAGAACTGATGGGAAGTCCTCTCGATTGACTGTGGACATCCCTTGGCCGGTTTTGTCAGAATTCAGAACGCCTCCTGAATTATCCAAGACCCAACTTCGAAAACTGGACGTACCCCAATCCACAATTGCATAAGCCGGCGCCGACATATCAGGTTCCTTATTATTAACGTAAAATATTACGTTTTAGTCATGAATCTCAAAGTGTTTGATAAACGCCAGGTCAGGTTCGACACCGATACCAGGGCCATCAGGAATGGAAACGTAGCCATTATTCAACTTTACTTGGCTTTGAATATTTAGTGGAAACTCCAACAACTCATCGCGGAACTTGTTGTCCGTTGTGTCGAATTCCAACATTGGTTCCCAAGGATGCAATCCACCGGGCAACGCAGGCATTGCCGCCAACAATTGCAGGTTGGTAGCGACAGCAATAGCGGACCCCCAGACATGGTTTATTACTGGAGTGAAATGCGCGTGGCACAGTGTCACGATCCTCAGGTATTCGCTGATCCCACCAACAGCGCAAACCTCAGGCTGGGCGATGTCCAAGCCCCGGTTCTCAAGGATATTGCGCCAGCCCCAACGATTAAACTCTGCCTCACCACCCGAGATGTTGACCCGAAGCCCCGCTCGCAGTTCGCGGTATCCATCAAGGTCTTCGGGTGCGACGGGTTCTTCGAACCAATAAGCGTCGAGCTCCTCAAGCGCACGGCCAACATAGAACGCATCACTTGTGGTGTAGCAGTGGTTCGCATCCACCATGAACCTACCGCGATCACCAATGCCTTCGGCAACAGCCGCGGCAAGCTTCACATCGGCCTTCGGGCCCAGCCCAACCTTCATTTTGGTCGCCGTGAAGCCCATATCGAGGATCGCAGCGGCCTCGTCTTTGAACCGCGCAACATGATCATCAACGCTTTCGCGTTTAAGCATCATTCCATAACCATAGGCCTGAACCTGCGTGCGGTGTGCACCACCGATCAGCTTGTGCAATGGCAGGTCTGCGACCTTACCAGCAATATCCCACAGCGCGATATCCACTCCGGATAAGGATTGCATCGGCATCCCCTTTTGGCCGTGGTCCCGCAAAAGGTTATAAACCTTGTGCCAAATAACGTCGCGATCCATTGGATCATCACCAAGGATCATTGGCTGAATTACCTTTTCGACTATCCCCTTATTGGCGAGTGCCACGTTCCCCGGGCCAAAACATTCACCCCAGCCTGTGATCCCTTCATCAGTTTGAACTTCAACCAAATGCGCAGTGCGTTTGGAATAATACTGTTGGGAATACCCAAGTTCTTCTGGCAGATCATAGCCAAGAACGTGACTGATAACTTTTGTAATTTTCATGTGCTTACCCTTCCAAATTGCGAATGATCAAGCGCGCGAGTGATGCGTTTTTGAACAAGGTAGTCGTGCAGTGCAAGAGATGAGCAATCGTGCCCAATTCCCGACTGCCCGATTCCGCCATGCGGCAGATCGATGTCGTATTTCACGCCGTTGATTTGAATTTCGCCATATCGCAACCCAGCTGCGTAATGCTCAGCGCGCGCAAGGTCTCGGGTAAATATATACGCCGTCAACCCACCCACTTCGCAGTCATTGGCCATTTCCAAAAGACGTTTTTCACAAGAAAACGGTACGATACTGACGATGGGTCCAAAGGTTTCTTGTTGATAGACATCCATTGTTTCAGTGACGTCCGCCAAAACAGTTGGTGCGAGGAAATGGCCGCTGTCCATACCCTCGGGCCGCCCCCCGCCTGCAAGCAGTTTCGCACCATCTTCAACTGCGTCATCGATCAGCCCCTTAAGGCGCGTCCACGCCCGTCCATCTATCACTGGGCCAGTTTGAATATCGCTGTTTTTGTCGAAACCTACCTTCGCTGCTTCAGCTCGCTCAACAACCTTCTCCGTGAATGCGTCAAGTACGTCGACCGCGACAAAAACCCGATTGGGCGACACGCAAATTTGCCCAGCGTTGCTGAACTTAACGCCAGTCACGATGTCCGCAGCCAAATCAAGGTCTGCGTCCTTGAACACCAAAACTGGGGCATTACCACCCAACTCCATCGAATAGCGTTTGATCGAAGTAGCACCAGTTCGCATAAGATGTTTGCCGGTGTTGGTTGACCCGATGAGCGTGACAACTGCGGGTATAGTTGATGCCGTCAGCGCGTCTGCGACGGCGTAGCTGCTGGTGCATAATATCTGGACTACCCCCTTGGGCAGGCCAATCTTTTCACACAACATTCCCACCGCATAGGCAGAAATCGGTGTCGCCTCTGACGGACGGATAATGATTGGGCATCCTGCGGCCATCGCAGGACCAATCTTGAACGCTAAGTTAAGTAGTGGAAAATTCCATGCCAGAAATGCCAGAGCCACACCAGCGGGTTCATAGACCATACGGTGCGTGTGTGTGCCTGCGCGATCCACCAACCCTACGTCGTGGAACCGGACGATTTCTTCAGCATAAAACTCGAGTGATACTTTTAGGCGATCATAATCCTCAAACGTTTGGTCCCAAGGCTTTCCCATCTCGTGATGGATACAGGTCCGCAGCAGGACTTCATTCGCTACGACTTCATCACGTAACTGACGCATCCATGTCTGACGCTCAGTGATTGATGTTTTCGACCAGGATGGGAACGCCACCTTCGCCGATTGCAGAGCACGTCCAGCATCCTTAAACCCAGCAGTTGCCACTGTCGCCACGTGGGTTTCAGTCGCAGGGTTGATAATGTCCTTAACTGCTTCTCCGTTTGTTAAGGCGCCATCAATGTACATTTGTGTTGGGAAATTCATGGCATACCTCAATCGAATAGGGTTTCTATATTTGTCTTAATGCTGTCCCCGACATAGAGTGCGAGTGCTTGGATCGTGGATGTCGGGTTCACCGCTCCAGCGGTTACAAAAATTGAGCCGTCTACGATAAATAAGTTTTTCACATCATGGCTTCGGCCCCAGCCGTTCACCACGGAACGGCTCGGATCATCGCCCATGCGGCACGTTCCCATCTGATGCCATCCGGCTCGCCACCAGACAGCATCATCGCCCTTGCTCAGCACTTTGTTGGCACCTGCAGCCAGCAAAATCTCTTTGGCGCGCTCTTCTCCATGCTTTAAGATCTTGCGCGAATTTTCACCCAAGCGATACGTGATTTTGGGCGCTGAAATGCCATCGCTATCAGTCAGATTAGGATCAAGTGTGACGCAGTTATGTTCTTCGGGTAGATCTTCAGCGACTACCGTGAGGCCAGCAATATAGGGGTAGACGTTGTCCATAACGTCGCGATGTTCATCGCCCCAGGGGATAGGGTTATCTATGCCGAAACCACCCAACGCATAAGTCATTGGAGTTGTAGATCGCCCCGAATGGAGACCGTAGCCACGCACGAAACCACGGGTCGCATCAGTCTCATAAAATTCTTGGCTGAGGATCGAACAAGCCATCGGACCTTCGTGGCCTTTCATGGGTTCATCAAAAACACCAGTTACCCCAGTAAGCGGATGAAACATCAGGTTTTTACCAACCATGCCGGATCGGTTTGCCAACCCATCTGGAAATATTTTTGACTTGGAATTCAGCAACAGACGCGGCGTGCCGACGCCGTTGCACGCAACAATAACAAGTTCAGCCTTTTGTTCATGCACTTGTCCGTCTGACCCGTGATAGATAACACCCGTTGCCATTCCAGTATCCTGATCGACCGTAATTTCACGCACGCGACATTCAGTGCGCAGTTCAACACCAGCATTTTCCAGCATTGGCCAATAAGTGAAATTGGTGCCACCCTTGGCTCCAGCCGCACAGCCCAAATCGCAGGTTCCGGCATTCACGCATTTCTGTCGCCCGTCGTAATCCTCGCTCAGGATTGATACATCCGAGGGCCACCAGTGCCAGCCCATTTCATTGAAGCCCTTTGCCAACGTTTGCCCAAGTTTTCCAATCGGAATGGGTGGCAGCGGGGGGGAGTATTTTGGATATGCTGGATTGCCAGCCAACCCGGAAACACCCGTAGTTTGGTCGTTCATGTCATAGAACGGCGAAAGCGTAGCGTAATCAACGGGCCAATCGTCAGCGACGCCATCCAGAGTTTTCGTTTTGAAGTCAGATGGCTTCATCCGCGGCCAATGACCCAAGAAGTTGATCGTTGACCCACCAACCGCGTTGAAATTCACCGGCATAATGCAGCTGTCATCGGCGTTTATAGGATAGTCCTGCTTAAGCCCGCGCACATTCGGGTCACACGAAAATTTTCCAAAGCGCGACAATTCATAGTCATCATCACGGCTAGGGAAATCTTTATCCGCAAGATGAGGCCCCTGTTCTAAACATAAGATGCGCATCCGCGTCTCAAGCAGGGACCAGGCGATGGCCGCACCTGATGCGCCCGCCCCGACGATCAGCACGTCAACCGGTTCATTCTTCATAGTGTTCGTCCTCTTATTGCGACGTTATACGTCGCGAAAGACTTGGCCACGTGCGCGCACTGGCGCAGTAAGGCTGTCCATCAATTCATTGCTTTCACGTGCTACATCGTAGCCCTTGGGCTGGACCGGGTGGGCGCCAACCCCGAACATTGGCCGCACATCAGATCGACTATAATACCCCATGTAAGTCAGTCGAACGAGCGTTGCGAAATCGACCACGTGCCTCGTTTCGACGTCTTTCAGCAAGGCGATCTTATCTGTCCTTACAAGCTTAGCAAAGTCTGGGATCTTGTCATCGACAGCTTTCAAGACCTCCGTAATAGACTGAACCGGGTCAATTGCATAAGGCGTTGCCGCAGGGAGAAAATCAGCAACACCCAAAGCACCCGCCGCCGGTACTCCTGCTTTTTCATTCGCAGGAATAAGTTCATCCAAGATCAAAATGAGCGTTTGGTTTTGTTTATCTGTCCACATGTATTACCCCTAACTTTACGTGCTGCCAGAGCGCGAAACCGCGTCTATGGCGACGGCCAACAACAAGATCGCGCCTGAGAACATCAGCTTGTCCGCTGAACTTGCGCCCGACAAATCCAAACCGTTGCCGAGTGATCCGATTACCAGTGCACCAAGGATGGCGTTCCAGACTGATCCACGCCCACCAAATAAAGACGTTCCGCCAATCACCGCCGCACCAATGGATTCCAGCAAAAGCGATCCACCCGCGAAAGCCGTGTACGATACTGACCCAAACCGCGATGCCCCAAAGATGCCGCCAATCGCCGCCATCAACCCGACAATCGCAAAGGCAGAAACCCGAATGCGTTTGACGTTCATACCAACACGACGTGCACTTTCTTGGTTCCCACCCACCGCAAAGATCGATCGCCCATAAGGTGTCGACGTCGTCACCCAGCCCACAAGGGCCGTAATCGCCATCAACAGAACCACCAACAATGGCACCGAGCGATAGCTGTTCAACGTCGCCACAGTTGCAAACATCAATACGCCAAAGAACGCCACCTGCCCCCAAACCGCGACACTACTTTCAAGTTCAAGCCCCTTCTGGCGACGCTGCCCTTGTTTGCGCAGGTTGAGAACAGCGAAGGCCAGCACACAGGCAGTGGCCAAGGCCCAGCCAGCGGTGTCGGGCAACAACACACGCGCAAAACCGCGAATAAAAGGATCACCAACGTTCAGATTTCCAGTTGGCAGGATTTTCTGCATCAGACCCTGAAAGCCCAGCAAACCAGCAAGTGTCACAACGAACGACGGAATACCCACGTATGCGACCAGCACGCCCTGCGCTGCCCCCATAACAGTACCAACACCCATAACAATTAAACACGCCATCCACGCTGGAACACCGGCCAGAACCAATACCCCTAACAGCGCCGCACATACACCGGCGGTGGCAGCGGCTGACAGGTCAATATCGCCCAGTAACAACACCACCGTGATGCCCACCGCTAGCGTTGCAATAACCGCGGACTGCATGAACAGATTGTAGATGTTGCGTGAGCTAAGAAAGATAAACCGAATGTTTTCAGCGTCAGAATCGCCCCAATAGTTCCAAATTGGAACCGCAATACCGAAATAGGTCCAGATCGCTGCGAGTGCTAAAAGTACAGGCACAAATGCCCCAAACCGAGTTTCGCGCATGATGCGCAATCGATCGATAAATGTGAGTTTAAGATCAGACGACATTGTTTGCACCTGCGTCCAGCCCGCGTGTCATCGCCACTACGATTTCATCAGGAGTTGTATCTTCGGTTCTCCAAGTCGCGACGTTGCCGCCGTGGCGCAGAACACAAATTCGATCCGCAACTTCAAAGATGTCGCGCATATTATGAGAGATGTAGATGACGGCGTGCCCCGTATCGCGCAGCCGTTTCACCACATCTAGTACCTGCCGCGTTTGGGCAACGCCCAAGGCTGCAGTCGGTTCATCCAGCATTACAACTGAACAATCAGCGCCAACAGCCCGTGCAATTGCAATCGCCTGGCGCTGACCACCCGATAGTCCACCAACCTTGGCGCGCACCGATTGCAGTGTTTTGACCTGAAGGCGATCGATCGCATTCTTGGCTTTGACCTCCATCTCAAGATCATCCAGCGGGCGCAAAAGACGGGGTAAAAAACCCCATCCAGACTTCACCGGCTCCGAACCGAGGGACAGGTTAGCCGCGACGTCTAGATTTTCGCACAAAGCAAGATCTTGATAGACAATCTGGATTCCAAGACCGTTGGCATCATTCGGAGTTGTGACATTCACAGGCGCTTCATCAATAAAGAACTGTCCCTCGTTGGCGGCATGTGCGCCAGCAAGGACTTTCATCAGCGTGGACTTACCCGCGCCATTGTCGCCGACCAACGCCATCACTTCGCCACGTGCGACTTCAAAGTCGACACCTCGCAACGCGTTAACACCACCAAAGCGTTTGTGAATTCCACTCACCCTCAGGTGAGGTGGTGGGGCTGTATGCCCCACCGTTTTGTTTTCAAAAGACATGACAGTCCTGATCACTGGCAGAAAGTGGTTTCTGCGGCTTCTCCCTGACAGACCATCTCTTTGGTAATGGACGCGTCATTAGCGATGACATAGGCGACACCGTCGACACCAACGGCGGAATATGAGCCGACTGGGACATAGGCCACTGTTGCACCAACACCGTTCTCGACCGTCTGAGGTGCGAGATCGGAGAAGTCTTCGCCGTTCACAAGACGAACAGATACCTGCGCTGCAGCCGCTGCCATATCTTCAAGCGGCCGCCAGCCACACTGGGTCTGAAGGCCCAGCAACATCAGCTGTTGCGCCTGAATTGTGCAGTCCAGACCTGAAACCGGAACGGTGCCAGCCATGCCCTGCTCTTCCATCGCGGCAATTGCCGCACCGGCATTACCATCATTGGACGACACAACACCCTGAACGCCGTTATCCAGCAATGTAAGCGCCTGATCCATGGAGCGACGTGCAATCGTTGGATCCCAACCTTCAGTCCAATTCTCGTATCCCATCACTCGGGCACCACTTTCATACAACGGCGTCAACGCACGCAGCTGGCCATTGTGGATCACGGCTGCGTTCGGGTCTGTCGGAGATCCCTTGAGCATCACAAAAGTGTCGCCATCGCGTGTGTTGTTGATGATGTGCATCGCTTGGTCATAACCCATACCCTCAAGATCGGCCTGAACCCAGAATGTTGTGTTCAAAGAGTTGATCATGCGATCATAAGCGATCGTCGGCACGCCTTCTTCAGCAGCCGTATCCGCGATTATAGCAGAGCTTTCACCATCAATTGGAATTACAATAAGCACCTTGGCGCCCTGTGTCAGGGCCTGCTCAGCCTGACGTTGTTGCACAGACGTGTCGTTATTTGCATTGAATACTTCAACTTTAATCTCTGGCGCAATCCTGGCCATCGTCGCCACAAATGCTGCAGCGTCTTGCTGTTCCCAACGTGGGTTCACATTCTCAGGCAAAAGCAGTGCGACCATATCTTCGGCAGACGCAACGCCCGCGCCCAACAGCGCAGACGTCGCGACACTCGTCGCCAAAAGACCTTTTGTAAGTTTAGAAAACATCGTATCCTCCTATTTGATGTCTTAGCGCCACAAGGCGCTGTTACTTCAAGTGGTTAATGCCCCTTTGGCATGTTTTGGTGTCGCGAGATTGTTTGTGCATTCCTCGTGACACCGCCACTCATCCGACCACCCATCGAATTCGCGGACCCTCATTGGCACCTAAACTGGTGTCAAAATCCTTTATGTTGTCTTCGCGTCAATTTCGTTCCGGGCGGTCAAACCCTTTAATGGCAGCTGACAAGCGATCACTTGTATCGACCAGATGTTCATGCATTTTTTGCTCCGCCGCTTTAGAGTCCCTTATACAGATGGCGTCTCTCACTCCTCTGTGGAAGGGAATTGAACTTTCGTTCTCGCGCGGGTCTGCATTCGTCAGCTTGATAGAACTCAACAACGCAGAGAAAATCACACCCTCCATTGAGCGAAGCAATTCATTATTTGCCGCCCGCAGAATTGCGCGGTGAAAAAGTGCGTCCGCAACAACAAAGTCCTGCACCGACCCCTGCTCTTCTTCCATCCGTACTTGGGCTACCTCAATTTCGCGAAGCGCCTCATCCGACCCGAACTCCGCCGCCCAAGCGGCGGCTTTAGGCTCCATCATGCGCCGGATATCCATCAGCTGGCGCAAGAAGTCTGGCTTTGGGTCAACCGACAAATGCCAAGCTAAAACATCATCATCCAGCATAGCCCAGCTTGGCCGACGCCGGACGCGCGTCCCGCTCCCGCGGCGCACTTCCAGCAGCCCCTTGCCGACCAATAACTTTACAGCTTCACGGACAACAGATTTGCTGACGCCGAAGCGATCACAAAGCTTGTTCTCGTCCTCGATCAACGCATCTTCTTTGTAATGACCACCGACAATGCGGCGACCCAGTTCCCGAGAAACTTGGGTCGCAAGGCCAGGTGCCACGCCGCTCGCATCTTTCAGGTCATAATAAAGTAATTCATTCATAGAAATATACTAAACATCTGATGTTTGATATGTCCATACCAAAGTTTACTTTCTGACTTAGCTATAAGATTCACCTTAAGTCGTTGTTAACTAATAATATGTAAGATTATGCTCCCGCATTACCGCTTCGCCCAACGGATGTGGCTTCCTGTATCGAGGAGTTATTTTGGAACCATTAAAACAAGTGACGGTCTGACCTGTCAGCGCATGCAACCCTCAAATACTTGGCTTTCTTGACATGAACGACCTTTAAAGCGGACCTTCAAGTCAGTCGCGAGATACAGGGATGGTGGCGTTAACGCAGCGAAGAAGCCCTTGCTTACGACTGCAGCAAATGTCCAGTTCCCGCCCATAATGGCAAACGTAAGTGTAGCAGCATCAGTCATTCCAGTCTCAAAGTCGACCTTCGCTGCATTGGGCACAAGGGTCCACTTAGGTCCGCACAGCGGGCATCTGGATGTCTCACTTAGCGAAGATCTGCTTTGAACCTATTCTGTTGAAAAACTCGAAAAATAGGATTTTGAAAATTTCCGCCAAAAGCACGCCTTTGTGAATACTAAGAGAAGACCGCCCCAAATGGCTCCAAAGAGACGCAACAGCGCTCTGAGACCTCTTTTTTGCCGAACCCCTCGCCGAAGTATCATAGTTGCGCTGTGAGGAGATTTATTTTCGAATTTCAGCCAAAATTAGAGTTTTTCAACAGAATAAACCCAAAGGGACGGTTCGTGAAAATTTAACTTCACGACTGAAACGCAGCCATAATACGTCATGACTAAATTGCATATCGACCTTGCAGCACAGAGCGTTGTGCAGATGCAGAGACATCGTATGTCTTAACCAGACAAAAAGCGGTGGATCAGTTTCCACCATTGGAAACGAAAGACCTAATACATGACATTCGCAAACATTCCCTCACACCCACTCCAGGGCTTGATGGCCCGCATTCAGCAAGCCAAAGCCGACAAGGCGGAATTCTACGCCAAGAAAGCAGTCTATGATCGGACATTCAACCAGCTCTCCGCCATGTCGAAGCGAGATCTTGCCGATATCGGCATCCGTTCCTCAGACATCGAGTGCATCGCAGCTCAAGCCGTTGAGATGCGTTAACGCAACAACACCTTTCACCAGTCCAGCAACCCAAGTGTCATTTTGCTGCCGGGAACGCGCGACAGGTAGTTTAGGCGTGTAACAGGCCTTCGCCGCGAACAGAGCAAAGGTCCGCAACTGAGCTATTTGTTTAGTTGTCGATGCGGTTCAGGATTTCGGCACACGCAATCTCCATCGACGGACGCAATGCATCCAACGACGGACGAGTATATCTCTGCCCAGTGATCGACAGTGGCGTGTGATTGAGCAGTCGTCCTACAATTTCTTCCAGAACGCCTGCTTCCATTGCAACCGTCGCGAATGTCCGGCGATGCATATGTGGATTATACTTGAGCCTTTCTGGCCTTGTAATGTGGCCTGACTCTGATTTTGGCGACGGAAACACCCAGTCTCGGCTGAGGTGGCGAAGTGGTGCCAAGATCTCATGGTGCAATTGCGAAATTGGAAGATCAAAACTCCGCCCGTTCTTCGTCATTGGCAGATGAATCCGGTCTTCCTGTATCTGTTCCCACCTCAAGGTGAACACTTCGGTTTTGCGAAGGCCGGTAAACAAAAGCAGCTCGTAGAATACGCGATGGATTGGGTTGGGCAGATCATCAATCGTCTTACGCCAGTGCTTCAGGTCCTCAATAATCCGCCCGTCCGGCTTATCTTCAAACCACTCTATCGCCATCGTTGGGCATTCTGGTAAATCACAAGTCCGGCGGGCATGGTTGTAGATGGCGCGAAAGCTGCGAAGCACATGATTGGCGGCTGACGGCGATCCAGTCATGTCTTGATGACGGCGCACTGCCATCGCCTTGCTGATCTCGTCCAGAGGCAGGCGCATCCAGTCTTTCAGATGAAGCGTAAGCTGGGCGCGCATCCCGACCTTGTTAGTCTCAGAGCGCAGCTTTGGACGTGCCAGATACACTTCCATTGCGGCCTCCAAGGTGGGCGCGCCAATCTGGGCCGCTTTCCCTGCCCCTCTGCCCATCTCCAAGGCAAACCCAAGCGCCGTCTGCCGTGCCGCTTGCGCTGAGATGATTGGAAACCGACCAATCAGAATACGCTTGGTCTGGCCACCAACGTCCTTCTGAAAGTACCAGGTCTTTGAGCGCTTCCCCACAAAGAGCACAAGCCCTTTGATCTCCGCATCCCAGTACTTGTCTGTCCCTGCTTTCGCATGTGGCAATTTGTTAGAAAACGTCTCTGTAAGCTTTGGCATATTCTGTCGGCCTTTTGTAGGTAACGCCACGCTACTCCGCGCTACTACATGCAACCTGATGCAAGATAAAAGTCAACAAAAAGAAACAGTAAGGTGCTCAGTGATACTGTACGAAACCCAGAACACTTGTTTGGAAAACTGGGGTCTTAACCATTACACAACACCCGCTCACAAATAGTTTCATATTTCAAGGAATTGCGGGCGTCAAGACGACGATGGTCGGCTTATCGCGAAAGTGCAAAAGCGAGGCCGAAAACGGCCCAAAGCGATCATCAACACATTTCAGCCATACTGCAAAGCAACTTCCCAAAAGCAGACATGGTCGATTGTGCTTGATTTGCGGATCAGCGTCGCAGCAATCGCAAAACTTTTCATTGGGGTTGGTGGACCTTATCGTACCACTCCGACTCATTGTACAGGTTGAGATTACGAATGGCAGACCCTGCACGTTGGCTAAACGAGAATTTTGAAGGCTGGAGCAACCTCACGGCTCAAGAAAAGAAAGCAATACGAGTTTTTCCAGTCCTTTGGTAGGTATTTGAACTTCAAGCGACCGGTCAGAATGGTCAGCGACCCAACGCAACTCCCCAACGGATTTGCCGCGCCGTTGAAAGACTAGATGGTAATTTGGATTTAGCCGTCTTGCGGCAGGCAAAGATCTACTTTTCAGATCGCTACTTCAACGAAGGTCATCCGACAAATGCTTACCATCAATTGCGAGTTCACGACGATTTCCAACAAAGGGTCAAAGCAGCGCTTCTGGAAAAAGATGCGGACGCATGTGCCGTTTTGCTGGGGTTGCTACTGGTCGCAAACCGCTTGAGAAACAATTTTCTACATGGCGAAAAAGCTGCCTATGCCTTCGCCAATCAGTTGAAAAACTTCAGACATGCGAACACAGTATTGATGTATGCAACTCCTTTGTGGGGCGAACAATAGCCCGCCCAGAGCTGCTTCTCATCGGTTGGTCGAGACGCTGCGACTGCAGTGCGCATTGCGGACGTAGTCTTCTTGGTCTTGTCCCGCTTACGTTCCGGTCTCACAACTCATTTATGCAGCCTTTCGTTCAAATGCCAAGGGACTTTTGCCCCCCAGCGATGAATGACGGCGGCGCAGGTTATAGAACCCATTAATATACTGGAATATGGCCCCTTCCGCTTGGCGTCTTGTTTCCCAACGATTGCGCCAGATCAGCTCCGCCTTGATGGATTTGAAGAATGTTTCGAACATGGAATTGAAGCTCCTATATTCGTCAAGCAGCAATTTTGATGGTTTGTGGCACGCAGAGTTGGCTGTAAATCTCCCGGACGATGTAACGCTTCAGGCATCGAATGATTTCGCTTTTGCTTTTACCATCTTTCGTGCGTTTTTTTGACATAAGCAAGCGTCGGTTCGTGGCTGCGCATCCTGACGATGACGACACGGTAGAGCGCAGCGTTGGCTTGTCTGTTTCCTCCTCTGTTGAGACGGAAACGGTGCGTTTTCCCACTTGATGCAGGGATGGGACAAACGCCACAGTGTTTGGCAAATGCAGCCTCAGGCCGGATGCGCGCGGGATCATCGCCAACGAGGATTAGCATCTCTGCGACTGTCATTGTCGCAATTCCGTGGGATTGCATCAGGTCCGGTGCGCGTTTGATGACAAGTCGCTCCAGTTCTTTATCGTGACCCAGAATCTCTTCATGTAGCAATAGCCACCGTCGTGCCAAAGCTCGCATGGCTGCTTTGGCAGAAGCTAATGTGTTAAGTATATCACCGGGTCTGAAGGCCGCGATATGCCGGATCAATCCGATCTTACCTTTGATCTGATCCAGTACTTCACGCAGATCAGCTGGTGCATTGATGATCAGTGTTTTCAGGGTCACCATCGCCTGTGAGCGTAATTTAACAGCCGTGTCACGGACTATCTTCAGATGCCTGATCATCTCCGACGATCCCGTTTGGGTTTTAGGGCGGGAATTTGCCTGTCCAGGTAAAACTGACCGAGCGGCACCTTCTGCGTCGAGGCTATCGGTCTTGCCTTGAGTATAGCGCAGCTGGCGATTGGGTCTCGTAACCTCAACAAAATGGTGCCCTTGTGCAAGCAAACAGCGCGATAGACCGGCACTGTAAGAGCCCGTCCCTTCGATTCCGAAAGCCTGGACATGACCCAGGCCACAAGACCAGCGTTCCAGTTCCAAATATCCCTTTGAGTTCGCAGGGATGGAAAGTGCTGCTAGGCGGGTGCCTTGCGTATCAATCGCGACAGCAACATGTGTTGCCTTATGCGTATCGATGCCGATGATAATTGGATGTTTGATCTTCATGTTGTCCCCTTAGGTTGAGAATGCCTAGGCAACATTCTGAGGGGACAGGACTGTGATGGGGCGTCCCCGTCATGCTCCTATGAGGTCACATCTCACCCGTCGCCGGGGCGACTTGACGGTCGACACGTCAATACAATGACACGCAGTCAATCGTAACATGGGTCAGGCCATCAAGCCGCAATACCATACTCACAGTCATAACAATTCCCTTTGCCGCTCATTGATACTTCGAAGCCATGCTTTGTTAGGAGCTTTTGGTAGTCATTTGAACAGTATTGCGAGCCACGATCCGTGTGATGAATGCAGCCTTTGGGTGGCTCGCGTAAGGCCACCGCATTATTCAACGCGCGGATTGCCAGATCCCGTTTCATGCGGTTACTGACAGCCCAACCAATGACCCGCCGAGAATAGAGGTCGAGGATTACAGCGAGATACAACCAGCCCTCGCTGGTCCAGATATAGGATATATCGCCCGCCCATTTCTGGTTTGGCCCATCAGCAGAAAAGTCTTGATCAAGCAGATTAGGCGCGATGTTGAACGCGTGATTACTGTCAGTTGTTACCTTATATTTCTGCGTCCTGATGATCTTGATGCCGTTATCACGCATCAAACGGCCCACGCGCCGGTGTCCAACGTTCACTCCTAATTCCTGCAACTCTTCAGTCATGCGAGGCCGCCCATAGCTTTCTAGGCTTAAGCGGTGCTGTTCACGGATATGAGCCAGGATCGCCATATCATCACGTTGACGTTGGCTCATTGGGCGCACCCGCCACGCGCGAGAACCCCGTGATGTGACCCGCATAACTTTGCAAAGAAACGCAACTGGCCATTCTTCTTTCCAGGCTTCGATGAACGCAAATCTCACCGGCTTTGGCCTGCAAAGAAGATTGCTACTTTTTTTAGCAGTTTCCTCTCCTCGCGGAGCAAACGAACTTCTTTGCGAAGGCGCGCGTTTTCCTTCTCCACGTCCTCATGTGGCCCTGACATCAGGTCGTAATGTTGATGCTGTTGAACCCACTTGTTCAGCGTAGATAGACCAACCCCCAAATCTTAGGAAAGCTGAGGCCGCGTTAAGCCACTGGTCGTGGCAATCCTCACCGCATCACTGCGAAACTCGTCTGTGTATCTCTTTGCCATTCGTTCTCTCCTTCATAGCAAACATTGCTCGAAAGAGACCGGAACTAAACAGTGACAAGACCAGTGCCAGTTAAACTACTGCAGGATGCTCATTTTGTCGCTGTGGGTTTTGCGAATGACCCAAGGATTGCAGGCTTACGATACAGGGTCACTTGTTCATAAGCGAAGGCAAGCGCGATCAGTGATGGTTCGGACCACAGTTTACCAAGGAAAATGATCTCGAACGGAGCGCCTGAAGCGTAGTAACCGGCGGGCACCGTAATGGCGGGCAACCCAGCTATGTTCAGTTCGCCCACCGTAGTTTCCTGGATCGTTTCACCAGAATGAAGTTCAGGTAATTCCTCTCGCATCTGCGGGAACACCAGAGCATCAAGCTCATGTTGGTCCAAAACATCGTCGAATATAGCAAGATAAGCCGACTTGGCAGCTATAAAGTGAGGCAGCGCGGGCGCTTGTGTCGGATCTACCATTGCAGCGCGAAAGTCAGGCATATTTGGTAGGAAAGACAAGACGCCTCCAGGGCCAAAAGGATCCTCGGCGCGGGTAGCTTCAGAGAAGTCGTCGAAGCTTTTTAAGGCGGCATCCGGTCCCAGACGCCGCAGATACACGCCAAGGTCATAGGCCACTGATTCCATACCTCGCGCATCAAAATTTTGCAGCGGAAATGTGGGTTCTCGTAATGCTGCAAAATCTGTTCCCGCGAAGGGATCAGGAATGAGTATTGCACCTGCATCAATCAGTTCAGATTGCGCTCGATCGTAAAGCGCTGCGGTTTCGGCAGATAGATTTTGTTCGCGCCAACCAGGACCGTAGAGGCCAATTCGTTTGCCTTTTAACGAGTCCTTCGACAAATTCGCGGCATAGCCCCCCTTGGGGACCTTGCCGACGCTCGCCAGCGTCTTTGGGTCTTCGCCGCTGTAACCAGCAAGAACATCAAGGCATAGCGCCGCGTCAGTCACATTGCGTGCTATCGGCCCAACTACGTCACGGTTGCTGGAAAGCGGTACCACGCCGGCGTTCGGCACCAGCCCCATTGTGGGCTTGATGCCCACCAACCCATGTGCAGATGCAGGATTCTGGATCGATCCACCCGTTTCTTCGGCAAGGCCCACAACGCACATGTTTGCGGCCACCGCTGCGGCCGTTCCGGCGCTAGACCCACCAGGCACACGATCTTCAAGCACTACGTTAATGGTCGGCCCAGCCCAGCTGTCGTTGGCGTGGCTTCCAGTGTGGCTTAGAACTGGGACATTTGTTTTACCAAGGATTACCGCATCAGCCGCCCGCATCCGCGCAACGACCGGCGCATCTGTAGCAGGCATCAAATCAACTCCACCAGTCTTTGAATACAGCAACTTCCACCCTGCCGTAGTTGGGAAACCAACCGTATCCATCGGATCTTTAATCACAACAGGTACGCCTGCCAACGGTCCTAGTTTTTCCCCAGCATCGCGCCGCCTGTCGATGCCACGCGCCGTATCGATTGCCGCCTCGTTCACGAAGATGATGGCGTTGTATCGCGCATTTAGGGCATTAATTTGCGCCAGACACGCGCGGGTCAGATCTTCAGCGGTAAAAACCCCTGCAGCCAAACCATCGCGGATGATCGTTATGGTCAGCGCCTCTAAATCTGGCAAGTTTGCGACGGTTGTTGCTGTCTTAGATAAATCGCTTGTCATGTTCTTTACTATCCCGTCTTTGGTGGCGATCCTAAAGCTGGACGCCCTTGGTCAATGCGCCATCGATTACCAAGTTAGTACCACTGGTAAAGCTGGAAGCTGGGCTGGCAACAAATATGACTCCCCTTGCGATTTCATCGGGGGTGGCCATCCGGCCCATTGGATTCATGGCCAGTGCTGTCGCAAACAATTCGGGGTTGCCCGTCTCAATTGATTCCCAGATACCTCCTTTAAAATATGTGTTACCCGGCGATACGGTGTTGGCTCGGATACCTTGCGGAGCCAACTTGTAGGCCAAGCCTTGCGCATAATGGACTAACGCGGCCTTGAAAGCCCCATAGGCGGGACCGGTAAAGTCGATCTCTCGTCCGGATACGGAAGACACCAGTGTGATCGACGCTGCATCTGAAGCCTCCAGCCACGGCATCGCAGCATTCACCAGCCGAACGCAATGCATCATGTCGGTGTTAAAACCGGCCTCCCACGCAGCTTCGTCGTCACTAACCGCAAGGGCAGAGACATTGCCTATAACGATATCGATTCCGCTCATAGCTACCGCGCTATCTGCAACCCAACTTTCAAGTGCATCCTTGTTAGAAACATCTACCACAGCGCCGTACACGCCGAGTTCAGCGGTAACTGCATCCACATCCGCCACAGTGCGCGCGCAAATCGAAACTTGTGCGCCCTCAGCGACCAGAGCGGCGGCACAGCGATAGCCAATCCCCTTGCTGCCACCAGTAATCAGGGCCTTTAGTCCCCTTAATTTTAAATCCATAATGAATAACCTTCCATCGTTTATTTGACGTAGCGCTTAGCAATCGACGCACCGACGCTGTATTTAGGGTCTACCATATTGCCAAGCCGCACCTTCCCGCACATCGTCAGCAGCATATAGGCGTCGGCCTCACTTTGCCCCGTCTCATTCGCTAGCCAGCGCACTAGTTCACGGTAAGCAATGCGCGATGCGTCTTCCAGCGGGCGCGCTGATCCGATGAACATCATCATGTCTTCGGTTTCAAGCTGCGGCCAGCTGTTGCCGTGGCCTTTGATCAGGTCAATCTGGATTTCAACGGTCGCAGGAATTTCGAGCGCCACACCACACAGTTCACCATCACCCTGTATTGCATGACAATCACCTAGATAAAGGTAAGCACCAGTCGTATTGACAGGCAGATAAATTATTGATCCCGGCCCCACGTCAGGCAGGTCCATGTTACCACCGTAATAATCCGGTTGAAGGGATGAAATTGCCTCAATCTCAGGCGAAGTGCCAATCGTGCCGATGAACGGCTCGTAAGGCAGCGTGAGCGTATCGGACCAATAGACACCGTCAGTATCAACACGGATTTTCTTGACCTTTTCGGGTAGTGGCGCGTTCAGCATCGCAGTACTACCAGTTCCCACCAGACCACCAAACTCAGGGATCAGACAGGTCGTGCCCACAGGCTGCGGCCCACGGGGCATAATTGACAAAATTCGCACCGCAAGCGCATCACCTTTTTCGGCACCTTCCACATAGATCGGTCCCGTCTGCGGGTTAAGAAACGGAAAGTTCAGAATCTCAGAAGGTTTATCACTTTCAGAAGTAATTTTCCCTTCAAACGCATCATGGGTTTCGACCGTAACAACCGCACCAGGGGTGACTTTCAGTACTGGATCCACATAGGGTCCATAGACATAGTGAAATGCCCCCTGATCGGCGATGGTTATTGTATGGCGGTCGCCCGCCTTGCCTTTGGCCACGCCCTTGCGTGCCATGATCGATCGGTCTGTCCAGCTCAAGTTCTCACTCCGATTTCATTGTCTCTGTTAGTATTTATATTGTCAGATAACGTCGCACCTCCGAACGAGATTTAATCTCGTCAGGGCCAAGTTGCGCTATCAAGCGTCCCTTCTCCATGACATAGCCACGCTGCGCCATAGAGACGATCAGATCAAGGTTCTGCTCAACCAGCAAAACTGCCACACCAGTCTGTGCGTTCATCTCGCGTACATTGCGCGAAATGTCCTTGATGATTGAGGGCTGGATACCTTCAGACGGCTCATCCAGCAGCATCAGCGATGGCTGACCGATCATTGCCCGTGCAATGGCAAGCTGCTGCTGCTGGCCACCCGACAACGTCCCAGCACGCTGACGAGCGCGTTCTTTCAGAATGGGAAAGAAGCGATAGATCATGTCGTAATCTGGAGCATTACGCCCTTTGCCCGCAACTTCGCCAACCAATAGGTTTTCGCGCACGCTAAGTTCGGGAAACACCTCTCGGCCCTGAGGAATGTACCCAAACCCTCGCAAGGCACGTTTGTCTGCTGTGTCAGATGTCACATCGCTGCCCGCGAAGCGGATGGTCCCGGCACTTGGACGTAGAAGTCCAGTCAATGTACGCATGAGCGTACTTTTGCCAACGCCATTGCGCCCAATGACAGCGACGATCTCGCCAGGGTTTAGGAACAGGTCCACGCCCTGTAAGACCTGTTCGCCACCGTAGCCGCCAAACAAACCCCGCGTTTCCAAAAGTGCACCACTATTCATCAGCTGACCCTAGGTAAATTTCCTGTACTCCAGAATTTTCAGTAATTTCAGCGATACTGCCCTTGGCAAAAATCGCGCCCATGTGCAGCACAGTGACGCCGTTCGCTATCTGCTGAACAAAGGCCATATCATGTTCAACTGCTAGGATGGTGATACCACGACTGTTCAGCTCATGAAGCATTTCGCCAGTTTTCTGCGTTTCGTCTGGCGACATTCCAGCTGTAGGCTCGTCTAGCAAAAGCAGTGACGGCTCGACCCCCACGGCCATACCGATTTCCAGCCATTGCTGTTGGCCATGCGACAACACGCCCGCTGCTGTCGATACCTCACGAGTAAGGCTCGTGAAATCCAAGACATGCGCCACCGTCTGGCTAAGGCTGGTTCCATGCAGGTGATGCTGGAATGCAATTTCGAGGTTCTGACGAACGCTGAGCGCTTTGAAGATGCCAGGGACTTGAAACTTTACGCTTATCCCACGGCGAATGCGCTGGAACGAACGTAGTTTGGTAATATCCTCACCGTTGAACATGATTTGACCGCTGTCTGGAGCATGCTCGCCCAACAAAAGGCGGAAGAAAGATGACTTCCCCGCGCCGTTGGGCCCGATCAAGCAATGCATTGCGCCGGCGTCCAGCGCAAAGTCGATGTCACGGGCCACATGAACACCACCGAAGCTTTTGTTGAGTTTGCTAACCTCAAGGATGCGGGTCATCGTTTTGTCCTCCGCAATGTGCTACCAATCCAATGCATTGCAGTGGAGATTAGACCGTCTGGTGTCACTAGAACGGTAAAAACCAGCAGTGCACCCATGACGATCAGGGCGTATTGGCTGCCGTAGATTGTTAATGTTTGAAATCCTGCGATTACAAGGATCGAGCCCAGCAAGGTTGCAGTAATGTCGCGCCTCCCACCAACAGCCACCCAGACGATGGGTAATGCCGCCGCAGTTAACCCCATGCTAGACGGGGTGATATATTGCCCCCATGCTGTGTAGAGCGTACCAGATAATGCTGCCAACGCACCACCAAGTCCAAAAGCCAATGTCTGATACAGCCGGATATCATACCCCAACATCTCTGCTCGTTCAGGGTTTTCACGAATCGCAACCAGCACGTTTCCAAAAGGAGCGTTTAGCAACATCCGTAGCCCAAGATAGCAGACGACAACCATTACCAGCAGCACAAAATAAAGTGCTGTTCCTGAATAAAGAACGATATCCCCACCCGGCCAAGGTACAGTCA
This sequence comes from Octadecabacter antarcticus 307, assembly GCF_000155675.2. Taxonomy (GTDB): domain Bacteria; phylum Pseudomonadota; class Alphaproteobacteria; order Rhodobacterales; family Rhodobacteraceae; genus Octadecabacter; species Octadecabacter antarcticus. The sequence continues at coordinate 1,891,164 of NC_020911.1, read as the reverse complement.
GGGGAGGCATGCCTGACATGCCATTGAATCCGTTCAGACGCGCGTCGCCGATACGCCAGTTTGGACCGGCTGTTTGCGCCATGAACGTTTCAAGGACCAAGGTGACAGATAGCGTGACGATACCAATAAAAACGCCCTTAATCCGTCCATAAAACATAAAATAACCAATTAACAGTGCAAACGCACCTCCGATCGTGACGGACAACACCAGCGCCAGCCACGTCAAACCGAATGCTGCACCCAGATTGATGCTGACAACACCATAAGCATACCCAGCGAGGCCAAAAAACGCCGTTTGCCCAAAGCTAAGTACGCCACAGTAGCCCCAGACAATTCCCAGCCCCATGGCCATAAAGGTCCAAACCATAAAATAGGCTGCGTTGCCAATGGTGTAGGGATCACTAAATGCAGGGTAGCACGATGCGGCTAGGACCAACGCAGCCATCGCCACCCAAAACGAGGGGCCGCGACCCATTGTCTGCGGCCCCTCAAGTCGAGCAAGCCAAGTGGATACCGTACTCCGCGAAGAGGGGGATATCTGTTCAGGGGTATTGGGTGCATTGGTCATTTCTGGAACCGCTTCAAAAAGCCTGACAAGCCGCCGGGCATGACCCGGATGACGATGATAACAGCCACCAATAACCCTATCTGGCCAAACAAATGACCATACCATGCCGTCAGACTTGCTCGGATGATCGCAAGGACCGCGGCCGCCGGGGCTGCTCCGACAAATATATCAGCTCCACCAACAACAACTGTAACAAAGCTTTCAACGATAAAGGTCGCCCCCATAGTTGGCACCATTGTCATGGTCGGCGCATAAAGCCCCCCAGCCAGACCTGCCAGACCTGCGCCAAGACCGAAGGTGAGCCCGTAGACACGGCGTGTATCCACACCTAGTGCACGCGCCATGGCGGGCTTCTGGATCGTAGCACGGGAGATAACTCCAAATCGCGTGCGATAGAATAAAAGATAAAGCGACCCTAGCAGGCCGATCGACGTTGCAAAAAGGACAAGACGATAGATTGAATATGATCTCTCCCCCAACGCCATGCTACCCAGGGGCGTGCCCACACCAGCCATGGTGGGCCCCAAAAGGATAAGAACACCTTGGGTCGCAATTAGGCTTATCCCCCAAGTGGCTATGATGGAATCCAAGGGGCGCTGATATAAATGGCGGATCACCAGCCGTTCGACCACTATACCCACAATTGCCGCGGCAAGTGCGCCACATAGAATAGCCAGTGGCAGTGGCAAACCCGCCCGCCCCGCTGCGGAAGTGACATAGGCGCCGCACATGATAAATTCGCCGTGAGCTAGGTTGATGATGCCCATCATCCCGAAGATTACCGCAAGCCCCGCACAAGAAATTACTAGAAAAGCGAAAGCATCGCCAAATTGGTACATCACCGAAAAAATTGTATGAAAGAAATCCACTTAGTTTGACCCTTACCGGAAATTTGCATTTTGGTTTGGGATGGACCAATAAGATCCACCCCAGTTATCCGATTACTGAGCAGGTGGCGGATTGGAAGGAGTGTACTGTGCACTCGGATCGTTCTTGGTCAAATCGCAACCCGCGTCGCCAAGCCAGTAAGGTTCAATATTTTCCCATACCCGTGGAAACGTGATCGAGTGGTCGTCCCCGACTTTGGCCAAATAAATCGTGTGGGACATGTGCTGGCTTTGGGGATCTAGACAGACATTGCCAGAAGGCCCATCAAAGCAGACGTCGCCTTCGCCCAGAACCGCTCGGATGGCATCGTGATCAGTTGTACCAGCGCGCTCGACCATTTGCTTGTACAGATTTACAGCAATGTAGGAATTTGCAGCCTCTTGGTTAATATAGGGCTCGTCCGGAAACATAGTACGGAACCGCTCGACAAAGTCATTAGACGCAGGAGTATCAATTTCTTCGATATAGTTAGTGGTAACGAACATGTTCGCGAGGCTTGGGGGGTTGAAGCGCTTGTGCTCATATCCTTGTCCAACATTTACCGACGACGCCATTGGCAGCCCGACATCAGCCGATGCTGCCTGTTCATAATAAGACGCCTGCGCTGAACCAACCAAGAGGGTTACTACGAAGTCTGCGTCACTTTCCTGAATATTTTGAATAGTCTGGGAAAACTGCGAAACACCCAGCGGTATAAATTCTTCACCCACCATAGTGCCACCGTTTTCGGCGACTATCTGGCGCACCCATTCAGCCGATATCTGACCAAAATTATAGTCGGCGGCCAGTGTGTAGACGTTAGGGCCAAATTCATCCATCATCCACGGAATAAGCGTGGAAAACTGCTGTTCTGGGACTGCGCCAGTCACGATCATGTTGTCATCGCAAACGCCGCCTTCATACTGGTTATTATAAAATACAAGGCCGTCAAATTGGTTCGCAATGGGCCGGTACGCCTCTCGCGACGCAGACGAAAATCCGGCGAAAACCACATCGACCTCATCCTGCTGCAAGACGCGACGCATGAATTCCTGATAGCGACGGTTGTCGGACTGGGTGTCATAGATGACCAGTTCGATAGGCCGACCAGAAATGCCGCCAGCGTCGTTGATTTCCTTTGTAGCCAGTTCGATGGCGTGAACCTTGACGGCAGTCGCTGCTGCAAAGTCACCCGATTGATCCTCCAATACCCCGATCCTGATTGGTCCATCCTGAGCCAAAGCCGGCATTCCGCTGATGGCGGCTCCGACAAGAAGTGCGGCAAAACGCGTGCCGTGTGATGTGAGTGTCATTGTGTTGATCTCCTGTTTTTGTGATTGTCTTTTGGTTGATCGAGGTCGGGTCGTTTGCCGCTCGAATGGGCCATTCCAAACCCTGGATTGGCCACTCTTTCCTGTGCGACGATGTCGATGGTTAGCCTGCGGCTCATGGCTTCCGCTCTCAGCCATGCATAGGCAGTGTCAGCATCGACATTGTGCCTATTCAAGATACCGACGATGGCTTGGGTGATAACGCGTCGCCCTGCCAGTCGCTGCTGCAGAACTTCTATCTCTCGTGCCACCTTCTGTCTTTTGGTATGGTCGTTCATTGCCAGCAAAAGGGCGGTATAAACCCCGGTGTTACGGACCGGCTTAAGAATATGGCTGGCGCAGCCTCGGCGGACGACGCGCGCAAGGCGGCTCGGCGCCTCGTTCCCAATCAACGCGATACATGGAAGCCCCAATAGGTCTGACACACATTGTTCGGTTTGAGGCAAAGCTTCTATCCCTTCGTCGGCGTCCACAAACACCACATCACAGTTATGAAAATCACCAAAGTTGACCGCTTCGACTGCGTTGACGACTAGTCCCAACTTGCCCAGCACAGCGCACAACGTTTGACGATTTGTGTCATCAGGATGGATGACCGAAGCACGCAGGCCTCTAAAATTTTGTGTAATCGAGCTTTTCATTGCACCGCCCTGACAAAACTGCCGTTCCGCGCTGCACGTGCGTTATCTAAACTGCTCCAAACCAGATAGGGGTCGGGTCGGACAGGGCCGCAATCGCTGTGTATTATATCGAACGTGCCCGCTGCGGTGGACCGCCCAATCAAAGGGCGCATCGCACAATGGAGATTATCCGGATCGACTGTCACAAGGCCTTGAGGCGCGTGAAACTGCAACCCGCGAACTGCCTCATGGACGGTCAAAAAGCTGGTATCGCCCCCGCGTAAGATGGCATGCGCTAGCAGGTGGACGGCGGTGTAGGTGGCCTCTGCGTCCGCACAGGCCTGACCCAAATGGCTAAACTGGCGGTTCCATGCGCGCACAAAGCGATTGTTTTCAGGTGAGTTGATCGTCGAGAAATAGACTGATGATGACAGGTGACCAGCAGCGGAAGCGCCAATCAACGGCAGCTCGGCTTCTGATAGGCTGCAACTGGCCACGGGCATCGAGGACGGCTGGTCGATCCCAGCCGCCACAGCTGCTGTACGCAGTGAGTTTAAAAAGGCGTAACTTGATTTGCCAATAAGCGTGTTAAAAATAAAATCTGGTCTGTCTTCGATGATTTGCTGTGCCAGCGCGTCAAGATTAAGCTCGCCGATGGGAAAATACCGCTCACCGATCACAGTTCCACCTACCTCGACCAACGCTTCTCGCAGTATCCGATTGTTTTCCCACGCCCACACATAATTTGAACCCACAAACCATCCACGACTGCCATGATGATCCAACAGATGGCGGGCCATCGGCAGAATATGCTGATTAGGGGCTGCACCTGTATAAATGACATTATCACTGGTCTCAAAGCCTTCGTAATGGGAAGGATACCATAAAAGTCCATCGTATTTTTCAAAGATTGGCAGCACGTCCTTACGGCTAGACGACGTGTAGCAACCAAAGACATGAGTAACTTTGTGCTTGGAGAGCAATGTTTGAGCAGCATGCGTATAAGCCGAGGCGACGCCGCCAGGATTAATGACCACAGGCGTAAGTTGAACAGGTAAACTCACATCTGCATTAATTTCCGAAATAGCCAGCTGAGCGCCAGCGAACATCGACATACCGACCGCAGCATAATTGCCACTGGTCGAAAACATGATACCAATATTTATCTCGGTTTTGCTCAAGTTAACCTCAAAACGCAAAAAACCTCCTTCGGCGACCGTCTGGTCACACGAGGAGGCGTTGTTGCCGGCGCTCGAAACGCTCTGTGTAAATAAAGTGTATTTAGCGGCCTCAGTATTGAGACTATAATTAAATTTGCAGTGAAAATTTAAATTGTCAAGTGGTATCTAGGGAAAGGTCACTTCCCATAAAAAATTATAAAAAATGCCTTATTTTTGACCCCTTTTGACGTAAAGTGAATAAAATTAATGCAGATGTAGCACCCGCTTGACAAAGATTTACTCTTTTCTAATGAACCGGCCAAATTATGGGAGGTCCAGATGACCCTGTTGCACAGATCGGTCGATGGATGAGACCCCTTCCATTATCGTTCGTAACCCGCAACTAGCTAAACATGCTGGATTGACGCTACGGCAAAGCAACTTCAAAACACAAAAGTAAAGGTGTTTCGGGAACAAAAAATTTACCTTAGCGACAAAGATCGACGTTTTCTTATGCAACCAGCACAGCACATGGCGGCGCGGCTCACAGAAAGGTGCTGTCAGACAAAAGCGAACTAGTCTCATTTTTCCAGCGATCTCAATTCGTTAGGCTACGCCAAGACCGCGCCACTCGGTAAGAGCAGCGGCGCGGTTCAGCTTGAAATTTGATCGGATGTAGAGATGGCGCTCTTGATTGAAATGGTTGTGAACAGAAGCGTGGACGGCGACGAATTTCTGCAAAGTTCGCATCCGCCTAAATCGAAGCATGGCTCGCTCTCTTCGTCTAAATGGCTGGTGTGAATTCTCGGCTCGATTGTTGAGCCAGCGGCCGGTTTCCTGTTTGTCCACATTGCCAATCACCTTCATCGCCGCGCCGTAGGAACGTAGCTTGTCAGTAACGAAGACATCTGCGCTACCATGGCGTTTCATGGTTTTCCTGAGGAATTTGAAGGCTGCTTTGCGATCACGGCGCTTAGTGACAAAGCTTTCCAGGACTTCCCCTTCGTGATCCACAGCCCGCCAAAGGTAGTGCGTCTCGCCGTTGATCTTCACGAACACCTCATCCAAGTGCCACTGCCAATTTGAATATGCGCGCATCTGGCTGACCCTTTTCTTGCGGATCTCAGCGGCAAACAGCGGGCCAAATCTGTTGCACCAAAATCGAACCGTCTCATAGCTGATGTCGACCCCGCGTTCGTGCAACAGATCCTCCACATTCCGAAGCGATAACGCGAAACGGACATACATCATCACGGCCAGACGGATGATCTCGGGGCTCGTCTTGAAGTAGCGAAAAGGGCTGCGTTTTGTCATCATCTCGAGACGCTAATTGCTCACCCTGCCCGCCTCAACTGATTTTGCTCTGACAGTGCAGTTCGAAATTGTAGAGGCTTAAATGCGGCAGCGCAATCATAGGTAGTTCCGCAGCAACCAAGGCCTTGTACTGTTACAGGCTCCATAGAAAGACACTCTAGTCGTAATTGCCGACATCTCGAACAAACTCATAGTTGCCCATGCGGGCCCTCCTAGTTAATTGTTCCCGTAAAGAAAAATAGGGGGCTCAGATTATGCAAAGCAGGCAGCTTGGACGCGACGGACCAATGATCCACCCGATTGGATTCGGTGCGATGTCATTCTCCGATTTCTACGGGGTTACGAACGGGATCGAAAGCCACGCCATCTTGGACATGGCCATGGAGGCCGGGGTCACCCATCTCGACACGTCCAACGTCTACGGAATGGGCCGATCCGAGACGGTCATCGGCAGCTATCTGAAGACCAATCCGCAAGCGCGCGACCACTTTTCCATCGCGACCAAGGGCGGGATCACCCGCAATCCAAACGGTCCAGGCAATATCTTCAACAATTCACCTGAACATTTGCAAACCGAGCTCGAAAACAGCTTGAAACGTTTAGGTGTTGAAGCCGTTGATCTCTATTACCTGCATCGCCGCGACCCAGATATTCCGATCGAAGAGGTCACCGAGACACTTGCCGAGCTTGTCAAATCCGGCAAGGCCAAAGCGATAGGTTTCTCCGAGATAGCACCCACCACGCTGCGCCGCGCCCATGGCGTACATCCGGTGGCTGCTGTGCAGTCCGAATACTCACTTTCCACTCGGTCCCCCGAATTGGGTCTGTTGCAAACCTGCGCCGAACTTGGCGTCGCCATGGTCGCTTTCTCGCCCGTAGGTCGCTCTCTCTTGACCGACGCTCCAATCAGCATCGAGGCCGTGCAAGACCTACCTTTCCTCAAAAACAATCCTCGCTTCATGACGCCCAATTACGACGCCAATCTCGCTGCCACGGCCACGTTCCGGGCCTTGGCGGCAGACATGGGGCTATCTGCTGCAGGGTTGGCAATCGCATGGCTCTTAGCGCAGGGTGATCACGTCATCCCCATCCCTGGCACGCGGTCGGTCACGCATTTCGCCGAACTCTTACAAGCCGCCAATTGCGTTTTGACGCCTAGCGACCTCCAAGCGATTGAAGCCACTCTACCGATCGGCTGGGCTCACGGTGACCGCTATTCTGTTTCCCAATGGATCGGGCCAGAGAAATACTGCTGAGCTCAAGTAACGGATCTCAGCATTTGCGTTCAGACTGTTGATATTGAGCTAACTGCCGATCATAAACGCATCGATGCATCAGCCCGAGTGAAAGTCCAAACGTCTACACTAACGGCCCAAAGCCGACCTACAAAAGCTCATGCAGTGTTGCAATGCGACCCACCAAAGGAGACATTCGCTGCGCGCGCAAAAGATACCCTTCTCCATCACATTATTGGGCCGCCTTGTTGTAGATCACAGGCATCTTACCCCGCCACATTTCCCAAGTGCTGTCACTTTTAATCAATTTGGCCATGAAGTGGGCAACATTTATACGGCTTGTCGTTCCTGCGTCGAATATAGCACTTCGCGTAGGTGATTTGTGAATGTCGTAATCCGTGACCTCAGTTTCATCGATTAAGCCGTCTGGACGGACGGCGGCCCATTCAATCATCGGGTCGTTCTGACCAACGTTGCTTCGCAAATATTCAGCTGCCTTTTCGTTGTCCACGTGCGGCGGAAGCACCAAACGAATAAGGGTCATCACGCATTTCTGACCAAACGATATCCGCTCATCCAGATCGCGATTGCTGTTGCCAGTCGTGTTCATAAGCACAAACTTGACGGGCTCTGCTGGCCCATTTGCCCGAATGGCATCGCAAATACGGCGAGTTGTATCAGTTACCAGCCTGCGTGGCCCACCAAACATCCCTCTGAGGGTCAGGTTATGTCCTAAACATGAGATCACTGCGCTGCACCCGTGAGTGTGTTTGACCATCTCGGCGTCGCTGAGATCCAGGACACTTGCTTTTATCATGGACAAATTGGCATTGTTTTTGACGGTTTCAGGCAGGCTATCAAGTGATCGCACAATAATCTTTACGCTTTGGTCGCGTGCTAATAATTCTTCCACAAGCAAACGCCCTGTTGCTCCGCTTGCTCCGATGACGAGGGTTGTCATATTGGTTCCTATCCATTTGGGTTCAATCTGATGTTGCTTGCGGTTTAGCGTGTCGATTAAATTATGCGAATTGACCAAATCTTGTGATTTGATATGCATATTTGCATGGACTGGCGTTCGATAAAATTTGACTGGAACAAAGCGCGGGCCTTTTTGGTCACGGCCGAAGAAGGTTCGTTGTCTGCTGCTGCGCGTGCTTTGGGCATGGCCCAGCCAACACTTGGCCGGCAGGTTGATGGGTTAGAACAAGAATTAGGCATAGTATTGTTTGAGCGTGTCGGTCGTGGCCTCACACTCACGCCAAGTGGTTTGGAATTGCTGGACCATGTCCGTGATATGGGGGAGGCTGCAGGCCGCGTCTCTTTGACGGCTCTCGGCCAATCGCAAGCGCTAGAAGGAACGATCTGCATCTCGGCCAGCGAGACTTACGCAGCCGTGCTGTTACCCCCGATCATCGCCAAGTTACGTATCATGGAACCCGCCATTCAGGTTGAGATTGTCGTCGCCAACCATGCCAGCGACCTACGCCGCCGAGAAGCTGATATTGCGATCCGCAACTTCCGCCCCACCGAACCCGATCTGATCGCCAAGAAGATCGGCGACGCGGATGCGATTTTATATGCAACTCCAGACTACATCGGAAAAATTGGCAATCCCACCAAACCCTACGATCTGCGCCACGCTGACTTCGTGAATATGGATCATGGCGGCATGATGCTCAAAGGTCTCAACACGCTTGGGCTTGGCCTGACTGAAGCGAACTTTCCGCTTCTGACCGAAAGCTATCTGGTTATGTGGGAACTTGTGCGCCAAGGGGCGGCGATCGGTGTTTTAGACGCCCATATTGGCGATGCAGATCCGATCGTGCGCCGCGTTCTTCCTGATCTCGAACCACTTGTCTTCCCTATCTGGCTTGTCGCCCACCGAGAACTCTCAACAAGCCGCCGCATTCGCAGGGTCTATGACTTCTTGGCAGACGAACTGAAACGAGGCTAAGTTCAGGACGCGGTATCGAACGGTGCAAGTATACCAGCACGCAAGCGCTATCGGCCCAAACAGGTACTTTCGGCAAAAGCCAAGCCGACAACGCGTCATCCATCACATCCAACACTCCACCAAAAATCGGGTTCTTCTTCGCTATCTCATTGGCGCACTTTGCTAGCGTTTTGGTTGGAGCAATCCCGATCCGCACGGGCACACCAATCCGGCGCAGCACCTCGCGCCGCATCGCCCGCGCATGTTTCTCCCGATCTTTGAAACCACTAAAGTCCAAAAAGCATTCGTCTATCGAATAGATCTCAACGTTGGGTGTAAAATCCTCGTACACCTCGACAACGCGCCGACTTATATCGCCGTAGAGCGTATAATTGGAGCTAAACACACGGACGCCATGCGCTTTGATCTTGTCCTGCAACAGGTGCAGCGGTTCGCCCATCTTAATGCCAAGGGCCTTTGCTTCATCACTGCGCGCCACGGCACAGCCATCGTTGTTCGACAGCACAATCACTGGCACGTTCTTCAAAGTCGGGTCAAATATTCGTTCCGCTGAAACATAAAAGTTTGCGCTGTCCGAGATCGCAATGGGCCGCTTCATTCAAGATCATACCGCCGCACCACACCTGCAATGACGCCCCATATCTCGCTGTCTTCAGTCAGCTCGATGTCAGGAAAGCTCTCCTTACTGTTGGCCGGAGACAGAAAATACCGCCCATCCCGTTTGCGTAACATCTTCGCGGTCACAGCCCCGTCAACGACTGCCAAAACGGCGCGCCCAACTCTCCGCTTACCAGCACGGTCTACAGCGATGATATCCCCGTCTCGAATGCCTGCATCCCAAAGGCAATCACCCTCAACGCGCCACCAAAACGTCGATGACGGGTGCCGCACAACCCACGAGATGGGATCAATCTCGTCCTCAAGGTCATCCCCAGCAGGCGAAGGAAAACCTGCACTGGCGGCGTTGGCAACCAGACGAACAGGCATACCATTTGCAATAACTGGCGTCTCAACTGGAAAAACAGGCACACAGATTCTCCCTTAGCGTTCTGGTAATGTTCTCCTGTCTCTCTCAGTTTGATATGGTGAGTCAATGGCCGACGGCGGGCAACGAGGAGTATCACCACGAATAACATTACTGCACCCGAGCATGACCGTTTTTTGGTTTAGCAGGGCGATACCGGAACTTGGTCCATACGCTTATCGCATCCAGCAGGTCATTCATCAGGGCGTTAGCGCCAGTATAATCACTGACTTGCCATGCTGTGATAAAGAAACGGATGGAGCGTCCGCTGGTGTCTGTGATCGCATACAGCTTGGTATTCATGCCGCCCTTGGTCAGTCCAATCAGGCGGCCTTCCCCCCCTTTTATAACCGTAGGCTGAAGGTTGTGTAATGTGGGATATTGCCTTTGGCTTGCTTTTTAACAACTGAAACGTGCCGTTTTTGGCAGGGAGGCTGTGTCAGGGGTTTTGTCTTTGGCGTGGTATGTAGCTAATGGCGGGTTCGTCGCATAGCGTTAGATATACTCTGGTCAGGTCGCGCAACAACAACAAGAACCCAAACAATCAGCTAAGAAAATTTCCGCCTGTCGTACGTAACGGGATGCGCATTCCCCCTGTGTGCAAAAGGCCCGCAAAGGACCCAAACACTTCAAACACGCGTTCCATTGCACCACAAAGGGTGGCAACCAAACCTTCGCTGCGGAGGGTGCTGTCAGACAAAAGCGAGCCAGTCTCATTTTTCCAGCAATCTTAATTCGTTAGGATACGCCAAGACCGCGCCACTCGGTAAGAGCAGCGGCGCGGTTCAGCTTGAAATTTGATCGGATGTAGAGATGGCGCTCTTGATTGAAATGGTTGTGAACAGAAGCGTGGACGGCGACGAATTTCTGCAAAGTTCGCATCCGCCTAAATCGAAGCATGGCTCGCTCTCTTCGTCTAAATGGCTGGTGTGAATTCTCGGCTCGATTGTTGAGCCAGCGGCCGGTTTCCTGTTTGTCCACATTGCCAATCACCTTCATCGCCGCGCCGTAGGAACGTAGCTTGTCGGTAACGAAGACATCTGCGCTACCATGGCGTTTCATGGTTTTCCTGAGGAATTTGAAGGCTGCTTTGCGATCACGGCGCTTAGTGACAAAGCTTTCCAGGACTTCCCCTTCGTGATCCACAGCCCGCCAAAGATAGTGCGTCTCGCCGTTGATCTTCACGAACATCTCATCCAAGTGCCACTGCCAATTTGAATATGCGCGCATCTGGCTGACCCTATTTTTGCGGACCTCAGCGGCAAACAGCGGGCCAAATCTGTTCCACCAAAATCGAACCGTCTCATAGCTGATGTCGATCCCGCGTTCGTGCAACAGATCCTCCACATTCCGAAGCGATAGCGGGAAACGGACATACATCATCACGGCCAGACGGATGATCGAGGGGCTCGTCTTGAAGTAGCGAAAAGGGCTGCGTTTTGTCATCTCGAGACGCTAATTGCTCACCCTGCCCGCCTCAACCAATTTTGCTCTGACAGTGCCAACAGAAATCCTCGGTATCAGACGTGAGCCGATCCATCCAACAACGTTTGGAAAGTCCCAGTGTTCGCTCTTGGGCGAGTTGGATCAGAATTTCGCCAAAAGCTTACTAAGACGCGCGGTATTCAGCAGGAGTCATTCCCATAATCGCTTCGTAAGTTGGCTGGAGAGAAGCTCCCAGACCGCCCGAACGCGTGGTGTCTTCTGCAGAGCTTCGTGGGTTGCAAGCCAAACGTCGTTTCCATCTGGCTTTAGGTCCGGCAAAACGCGGGTTAACATTTTATCTTGGCTTGCCATCAGCGTACTGCAAAACCCGATGCCGTTCCCCGCTCGTATCATATTCCAATACACTAAGTGGTTGTCGCACCGCACTGAAAAAAGGGACGGATTTGCATCTGGAAGGTGTTTGCGAAACCCATCGAGTATCTCCGCGGATTGATCGTACCCCAACAAATTATGATATACCAAGTCGTCTAGGGTACGTGGAACACCGTATAATTCGAGGTAAGATTTGCTTGCGAAAACTCCCATCTCAAGTGTTCCTATCTTGGTTCTCACCAATCCTAATTTATCGGGGCGAAACAATCTGATCGCGATATCGGCTTCGCGCGCGGACAGATTTGCCACCGAATTTTCAACAATTATCTCGACATCGATTTCCGGATACTGTTCCTGAAGCGTGACCAGAACGGGGGGGAGGAAGTGATAGGCAATCACCTCGCTTGTACTGATCCTGATTGTGCCATTTACAACCGTTTCCTTCCCGGCGATCGCAAGAGCGAGATGGTCGGCTTGATCCGCCATATTCTGTGCAAATTCGAGTATTGACGCGCCTGCGTCTGTCAGCACCAAACGGTAGCCGCGCCGATCAAACAAGGTGAGGCCTGTTTGCGTTTCTAACTCCTTCAACTGACGTGAAACGGTAGGCTGACTGCACGCCAATTGTGCGCCTGCCTGTGCCACGGTTCCAGCCTGTACAACGGTTAAAAACGTCTTCAGAAGTGACCAATCTATATTCATAAACGCATATTAAACATGTCTATTTTTATATATCAATAGAAATTTGTATCAGTTATCCCTTAATGAATGATGCAAAGAAATTGAGGATATTATGAAAAAGACTGTTTTGATTGTGGGCGTGGCAGGGCGTTTCGGACGTCAATGTGCATCAGCGATGCGGGACGCGGGATGGCACGTTCGGGGCTTTGCACGCACGACTGAAAAAGCCAACTGTATTGACGGTGTTGAACCCTATGTCGGCGATATCATGGACCCAACAGCGTTGGGCAATGCCGCCGACGGCGCAGACGTAATTGTGCAGGCTGCAAACCCACCATACCAATTGTGGAAAACGCTACTGCTCGAGATGAACCAAGCCGTCATTGATGTTGCCATAAATGTCGGAGCCACAGTTGTTGTTCCACAGAACGTCTACATTTTCGGCAAAAAGGGCGGTGTTTGGGGAGAAGACGCACCACACGTCGGATCAAATGCGTTGGCGCGCATTCGCATGACGATGGAAGCTGCGTACAAAAAGGCGGCCATCGATCACGGCTTACCAATTCTTGCATTCAGGATGGGTGACTTTATTGACGGTCCAGATCACAGGCCAAGTGGAAATTGGTTCGAAAATCACATTACAAAGGCCGTCGCGACGGGTGATTTCACTTACCCTGGCCCAATGGACCGTGATCATGCGTGGGCCTATTTGCCAGATGCCGCCCGTGCGATTGTTGATATTCTGAATACGCCAAACGCGGTTGTCGGGCATTTAGACCTTAACTTTCCTGGCTGGGTTTTAACGGGCGCGTCTATGAAAACCGCTATTGAAAAAGCGGTTGGTAAGCCAATGAAGCGTAAAAAAATGCCATGGGTTCCCATGAATGTCATTGCGCTGTGGTCAGCGCCTTTGCGAAATGTTGTCAGCCTACGCTACCTGTGGAATGTGCCGCATCGGCTGGGTACTGATCGTTTTGATCGCTTACTGCCACACTTCGAGGCCACAGACCCTACGGAAGCCTTTACAAACCGTTGGGAAACGTCGTGACGCCGACAGATAAGGTCTCCATCTCTGTGCTCGTGATCACTGGGATGTTGGTGGCCTTCTCAACAATCAGAGTCTTCCCACTTGGTCTGGACCTGGCTTTCTCTGCCATGTCTCATCAGTTGATCAACGCACGGCAGATGTTCGTGATGCATATTACCGCGGCATCCCTCGCCTTAGTTTTCGGATCGATCCAGATCATTCCGGTGCTTCGCAATCGCCACCTAAGTGTTCATCGCGGTATCGGTCGCCTATATGCGCTGGCGGTTTTGTTGGGTGGCATATCCGGCTTTTTGATCGCTTTTCAAATAGACGGCATCATTGGAACTGCTGGCTTCGCTTTGTTGGCTGTATTTTGGGTGTTCACAACAACGCAAGGTGTGCGTTTTGCGCGGGCGGGTTTGGAGCCGGCGCATCGACGGTGGATGACTTACTCGGTCGCGCTGACCTTTGCAGCTGTATCCTTGCGCTTACAGTTACTGATTTTTGCCGTTGGTCTGGCAATGCCATATCATCAGGTCTACCCGTTTCTGGCTTGGTCATGTTGGGTGCCCAATACTATATTTGCGCTCTGGTATGTTCGTCGATCAGCGTTGTTGCATGGATCGTCCGCCACTGAGAACGCGCCCTGACGGGATTCTGATCCGCAAGCGTTCGGCCTTTCCGTTGCGTCGAAGAACTACAGGGACGTCTTTCTGGTTCCATATTTTTCGCAGTCGTAACGGATCGTTTTCCATTTTTCTGCCTTATCCAAAGCTACGACTGTAATCATAATGGTGCAGAGTGGTCTGTCTAGATTATTCCATTCAATTCAGTTGTTCGCCTGTTCGCAGGCCACGCGCCACGTCTTGATCTGTTCAGCAAAAAAAGCCCAGGATTGCAGCATTATTCAGCCAGATCGGCGTCATTCATAGTGACCTGCGCCCCAGTTCCCTCCAGCTTTGCGTGGAGTCCTTGTGGTTAAATCTTTGGCGTTAACCCACAGTCGAAACATAGTTTACGCCGCGCGGCAAAATCGTTCGCGCCTCGATAATCCGCAGGTCTTCTTGATATTGTAGCGGGGTTGTGCCCGTTACCGATTTTAAATGGTATCTCGACTGTTTCGAAAGCGCTGATAGCGACAACACAATTATAACGAAGGTCAGTTCAACTATAACGATCAAGAAAAGCGTCTACTTCCAACTGGCTTGGTGCCTCGCCTGCAAATATCTCTACATATTGGCATCCTGCAATTGCCCTTTGTAAACATGGCTCTGACACATGCATTGAATAATATCCGGTCTGGGTCAAGATCACTATCAACGCACGGTAGTGGGCGGCATCACCTGTTTTGCCATACCGCTCAAAGATCTTTTCTACTGCCACTAAACGGGTCCTGTCGGACAAATCCACGAGTGCCTGGAGTTTGGGATCGCTGCGCGCCCAATTTCGGATCGCAAGGTCAAGGGGCGCATCAAAAAGATCATGATCAATCCAGCAGTCTATTAGGTTGAAAAGCGCGGCGCACAGGCTTTGCGCTGGGGCGGCACAGCGTTCGAGCATAATGCCAGTATTGCGCGTCTGCCAGATGTCGATAATTGCGTCGTGGAGCTCTGACAGCTCCTTAAAGTGCCAGTAAAAACCCGTGCGAGTTAGGTTTAGTTTTTTAGCAAGGGTCATGATTTTGACTGCTTCAATCCCTTCCGTCACAAAAAGATCGTAAGCCGCACCTAGCCAGACCTGTCGGGTTGCGCGTGTTCGATTGGGCGGAGCATCTTTCATGACGCATTTCTAAATAACTTGACAGGTGTGTCAATTGCACATGAAAACTATCTGACACCTATGTCAGGTCGCCGCATGACTCAAAAAAGGGATGCCCTCATGTCCAACGATCCCCTGCTTCAGCCTTTTCAACTCAAGCACCTGACATTGCGTAATCGGATCATGACTACTAGTCACGAGCCCGCTTATCCAAAAGACGGCATGCCCAAAGAACGCTACACTGCGTATCACGTCGAACGCGCTAAGGCGGGCGTTGCGTTAACAATGACGGCAGGGTCAGCCACAGTCAGTCGAGACAGCCCACCAGTGTTCAACAACATTCTTGCTTACCGTGACGATGTTGTCCCATGGATACAGCAACTGACCGATGCAGTGCACGAGCATGGTTGCGCTGCCATGATCCAACTGACCCACCTGGGGCGTCGCACCAATTGGAACAAGGGGGATTGGTTGCCGTCTGTGTCGTCGTCAAAGCATCGCGAACCAGCACACCACGCTTACCCAAAGCTTATCGAAGACTGGGACATCGAACGGATCATCAACGATTTTGCGGACGCCGCCGAGCGGATGCAATCGGGTGGCATGGACGGTATTGAATTGCAGGTTTATGGCCACCTGCTTGATCAGTTTTGGTCACCACTGACCAATGATCTCACGGGGCCGTACGGTGCAGATACGATGGAGAACAGGATGCGTTTTCCGTTGGATGTCGTGGAGGCGATCCGAAACCGCGTAGGTGCTGATTTTATCGTCGGTTTACGCTACACTGCGGACGAAGTGCAAAAGGGCGGTATCACACCCGAAGAAGGACTGGAGATTTCTAAACGCCTTGCTGCGACTGGAAAGATCGACTTCTTAAATGTCATCCGAGGCCGAATCCACACTGACCCAGCGATGACAGATTTGATCCCAATTCAAGGAATGAAAAGTGCCCCACACCTCGACTTTGCGGGCGAAGTGCGCAAGGCGACCGGCATGCCGACCTTCCACGCAGCTCGTATCCCTGATGTGGCTACCGCACGCCATGCAGTTCAGGCTGGACTACTGGATATGGTCGGTATGACTCGCGCGCACATGGCTGACCCACATATCGTGCGCAAGATTATTGAGGGGCGTGAAGCCGATATTCGCCCTTGTGTCGGGGCAACATACTGCCTTGATCGAATATACCAGGCGGGTGAGGCACTGTGTATCCACAACGCCGCCACTGGGCGTGAATTGACGATGCCGCACGAAATTGCAAAGGCAGAAACAAGAAAGAAGATAGTGATCGTTGGGGCGGGCCCTGCGGGTCTTGAGGCGGCCCGTGTTGCTGCTGAACGGGGGCATGAAGTGACTGTGTTTGAGGCCGCTGCTGAGCCCGGTGGGCAGGTGCTGCTGACGTCCCAATCTCCACGCCGCCGTGAGATGATCGGGATCATCGACTGGCGTATGAACCAATGTGCCGCACGGGATGTGACCTTCAACTTTAATGCTTGGGCTGAAGTGGCAGATGTCACGGGTCTAAGCCCCGATGTCGTGATTGTTGCCACCGGCGGCATGCCGAACACTGAATTGTTCGAACAAAAAGGTGAACAGCCTCATGTCGTGACGTCATGGGACTTAATCTCCGGCGATGTAAAGCCAGCGGGCAAGATACTGATCTACGACGAAAGTGGCGATCACCCAGCCTTGCAGGCCGCCGAAATTGCGGCAAACGCGGGCGGTAAGGTCGAGATAATGACACCGGATCGCACTTTCTCGCCTGACGTGATGGCGATGAATCTGGTGCCTTACATGCGCTCGCTTCAGGACAAGGACGTGACCTTTACCGTCACGCGGCGTCTTATCGGCGTCGCGCGCAGCGGCAACAAACTGACAGCCACCATAGGCACGGATTACAGTGACCATACCTATGATCTTGAGGTAGATCAGGTTGTTGTGAACTACGGCACGCTGCCGTTGGACGATCTTTATTTTGACCTCAAACCGATGTCATCAAATGCCGGAGCGGTTGATTACGACGCGCTCCTTGCAGGAGGAGAACAAACCACCACACGCAACAAAAACGGCACATTCCAGCTGTTCCGCATTGGCGACGCGGTGTCGGCGCGTAACACACACGCGGCAATTTATGACGCCCTGCGTCTGATGAAGGACATCTGATACGCGCAGAAGTAAGACCATATAGGCCGAAGCGAACCAATTCATCAGCCCTTTAAAATGCTACAGACTGGCCGTTCCATAACAACAACAAGAACCCCAACCAGCACCCCACAAATTTTGCACCTGTCGTACGTAACGGGATGCGAATTCCCCCTGTGTAGAAAGAGCCCAGGAAGGACCCAAACACTTCAAGCTTGCGCGTTCCATTCTGCCACAAGGGGCGGATTGCAGACTTTCGCTGCACATGCGAAAATTACCTGTGACATCGACCAAAACGGACCTTTGGCGGCCAACATCTACTGATCCAAATAAAAATGGTGGGTTGGGCGTGCCTGTATGTGTGTAGTCCGCAAGAGCGTAAACTATTCTGGAATACGGAGGCCTAAAAGGGGGTCCCGTCGCGTCCAGTATAGATATCTCAGGCAACCGCCCACGATGACCTTAAACCGCCGAGTACACCGGCTGCAACTGCTTTCGCCTCAAAAAATGCGATGTTCTCCCTGCGTCCCAATCAACAAATGCGACGTGTTTTGCGAGTGTGTTTATGTCATCATCCGATAAGTCGCCTACTCCACAGACCTCCTTTATTAATGCCTTTCGTTCGCTAACCTTGATATGGGGGCAGCCGATAATGTCACTGAACATCAAGTAAACTTCTGAACTCGTCCGGAGTTCCGTCTTGCCTTTGCGGACCCGCTTGCGAGCCAACTTAGACACAGTTTCGAGTGCCTTCTTATAGTCGTCCGATGGCGACGCATGCGCCAACAGAAAAATCATCGCAATAAATGAAAAGTACCCCATGCTCTTTTTGCGGAGCAACACAGTGCATAGTTCTATTACAGGGGCTTGGGATAGAAACAGGTCGGGACTAACAGAGGCACCGAGCAGCAGAAGATTACACATTTCTAACGAAATATCTTCGCCAACCTTTTCCGGTTTGTAGGTGGAGACTAACTCCGTAATCTCATAAATTATATAATCATTTAAGGCTTCGGATTCAGATTCTCCAATTTCAACTTTGAATTTTTTCAATCTTTCGAGAACCTGAAAGGCCTTATAAATCGGAGCTACACGAAAGTCGGATGCCAAAGAATAAAAAAGAATCCGTAATATGGATCTAACCCGATTTATGGCGTCAAGCTTTTTATCAGTGGTCAAATCTCCTTCCGCCTTTAAAACCTCTTTTACGGCCTGACCTATCTGAAAATATATTGGACCGGTGACCTCGCTGAAAGACGCATCTGTATCGCGAACAACTAACCTTAATTCTTCGAGCAAATTTCGCATGTTGCGCCGCGTTTCTGTTTGCTCCTTCTCGTTTTCGGTTAGCGGCTTTTTGGCTTCGGATACTAGTCTGGTGGCGATGTCGCGTATGCCCTGTTTGGCTTGTGTGATGTTAGTCACAAAAGGGCGGCGTAGGTTTTCAAGTTTTCCTTCGTTTGGAAACAACTTGTATTCTTCCAAGCAGGTTTCCACAGCTTGATTCAGTTCGTCTAGGACAGCCTCGTTTCTTGCGAAGAGGAAGAAGTCATCGACATATCTACGAATGGTATAGTCGCGTCCTTCATGAAGACGTTCGTCCATTCTTGAAATAATATTCCTATCAATTCTCTGAAATATCACTTCTGCGAAAACTCGCGATATCTCAGGACCAACAACAATGCCATTAGTTTCATTGTAATTAGACCGTTGCATCAAGGTGTCGAAGCGGCCTTCGAAGGTGTATTTGTTTGCTTGTTCCTTGGAGTAAGGTTTACCCTTTACCGCCCATGTCACCGAATGAGTATAGATGTTAAAGAAACACTTTGTGACATCCATTTTCCGCAGAAGTTGAAATCTACTTTCTAATCTCAGTAGCTCGTTCGAGCCGTAAAATTTATCAAGCAAATTGTGTTTTCTGACTGAGAAAAATGACGGTGCAAAATTAATGTCCAAGCGTCCATCTTGTGGCGCTACATGCGCTAGATCAAGCTTCTTTGCTTTGCCGACTTTTTTCATTTCATCTTTTGAGACTTCCGGTAAGACTTTGTATGGAGCCCGTAGAGAATAGAGACTTTCAGAACATTCCGAGATAATCGTATGCGAGTACTCTACCAAAAAGCTGGCCATCCTAATCTGATGAAGTGGATGAACAATACTTAGTGTGTTAAACCCTCTCGCTCCTTTCCGAATTTGATAGTTGAAAGGGATTGTGTAGGCCTCGGCTTTTAACGGTCTTCTATATTCTCCGTTCAGAAAGTTCAGTGCTTTATCAGAGAGTTTAGATTTCCGCAGCTCCGATACAAAGAGAAATTCGTTGGAAAAGGTGACGGGAACCTCGTATGGCAGCGTCTCAGTCAAGAGAGGCCGTCTCTGTCTTGCGAGGGGGTCAAGCATGTAACCAAGCCTTTCTTATTTCAGAAATAGTGCCACGGTTGAAGCGAACCGTCATCTTGTCTGTAAACCCTTTATAGAAAGAAAGGGCTTTCAACTCAGCCAATTGTTTCTGTGTGAATGAAGCTTGGATTTTTGTTCTGAACTGGCTGTTACTACCCCATAATAGGGATGCTAGAAAGCCATCTAGCTCTTTCAACTCGGTCGGGGCAGCGGAGACCTTCTCAGGTCCTTGCTTGCCGTGTTGGTACAAACCGCACTTCTGATAGTTAAAGTATATTCCAGTCTTGACTTTCGCCCGCTTCGGGCCGTGAGTATGACCCGTCTTTCTGATTTCATAATTACTAGTAAGGAACTTCACTCGGTTCAGAAGTAGGGCGGCGTTCTTATCCTTATTAAATGCCTTCAAGCTCAGTATAACGCGAGTCTTTCTGACCTTGATTTTTTCACTTGATATTTTGACCAAGATTTGGCGACTCTTTCGGGCTCGGATTCCATTTTCGCACTCAAACGAATAGCCGAGATAGCTAAACTTGCTGGCTGTCGTCGTACAAGGATTTTCGTCTGAATCTGGCAACGACGCGAGGTCGGTTTTTCCCGTCTTGGAGTTCAACTCGAATGAAGGGCTTATGATATCTTTGATTTTAGCAAGTGCTGGCTCAACTTTTTGTGTCGAAAATAGTAGGATATCATCTGCGAAGCGAAAGTATCGATAAACGCCTTCGATTTCCTTGGCTTCTCGGTCAAGCTTGCGTAGCGCAAGTTCTGCAAATGTGGTGCTGAGGCCAAGTCCGCGAGGCACGCCAGATAGCGCTCCACCTAATAAACCTGACGTTTCCAGAGTTCTTAGGACGGTCTTTACATGTGTGTGTGTCTTCGTTGAACTCAAAATCTCAGTCAGTATTATCTTCGCGTCTACATTTTCAAAGAATGATTTAATATCACAACGCAACACATGAAATGGAGAAGAGTCGAACAGAGCTTCAAGGACACCATTTACTACGGCATTGCGACTTCCTGCGCTGACGCCATATTGCAGGTTCAGTGACTTCGCGGTCGCTCTTAATGCAAGTGCACCATGAAAGTTGTTAACTAGGAAGAGCTTTCGTCCTTTAGGAATCGGAACTTCTAGATGCTGGAAGGTGATTGTACCACCATCCACCTGTTCTCGTGTTTGCGTCAGAAGAACGTCGCAATCTAAGGATAAATCGACTCCAAACTTCTTGGAGTCACCTGCCCGGATGCAGCTTTTAAGATACTTTTCAGAAAATGGACTTAACTGCATTTTCGAAGCACTTTCACCAATAGGTTGAAGACATTGGTAACAGCATACCTTCCGTTGACAAGCATCATCGGAGCTAAGTGTATAAAAATTCGGAGATTCTAGGCCGTAGCGAACTCACTCTTTGTCCTGCAAATTCTTTGCTCGCTAGCGCAGTGATTTCTCGGTCGCAGCGAATGTCTGGTTCGACGGGCCGCGTCACAGCAATCAAGACCAGCCGCGAATGGCAGCAATGGGCCGGAAGCAGCCTTATGAATTTTTTTTGAACGACAGCTTTTCCGCCCATGGGTGCACGTTTCGGGAAAAACGATTTGAACTCTGGCGAAAACGCCATCACTGCTAAAAACGCCATGGAAGAATTATGTTAAAGCATTGAATTTAAAAAGTTTTAAAACCATTATTATCATAACCCCTCAATCCTCTTCTTTACGAAGGTGGAATGGTCATCATTCACCAAATACTACCTCTCACTAGGAAATAAAATCTGCGCGTGAGGGTGTTAGTGGGTCTGCGCCATGAAGAGTCTGAAGCGATTTGACCCACCCCTCCCGCCAGTACTGCGCTATGGCCTGATAGTTGCCGATCATAACCGCAGCGGCGCGTGTATCCCCGGCGAATGTTGCGAATGTTGCGAATTCCTCGCTGGGCTGTCAGAGCGCTCGATCAGCGGCGGAAAGCGCTCCGCATTGCGGAACGCCTCCATGATCAATTCGCGCGCATCGTCTGACGGTAGCAAGGCTAGCTCCTGATGATGCGGTAGGCCTTCCGCGAATTCCTACCATTGATGCTGACAAGTCCTTCATCGAACTTCTTCAGATGCCCGTATTCTTCGAGAAGCCGCATAAGAACCTTGATCTTTTCGGAACTCCTCAGCCTGCGAGGGCCGCGCTTCGAGATTTCACTGACGTCGACAAAATCATCAGCATAGCGGTCGCATAGCCACTTGCGGAGGTCCTCCGCGTCGAGAAGATTCTGCGAAACGTGTCCAGTATCGAAGATGCGAACCGCTTCAGCGAGGTAGAACTCCATGAGTGTGATCCCAATCGCCAACTGCTCGAGACTGATCAACTGCGCCTCCGGGTCTTCGAACAGGGCGATGTTGCCTGCGATGCGGGCGACTTGCTCGGCCGCCTTGCCCGCGAAGCCGGAGATGTTTGCATAGAGGCCGCCCTCCAATTGCTGTGTTTCGACTAAGTTGTAAAAGTCGACCAGCCGCATCCGCGCCGTTGCTTCGAGCTGCAAAGTCCGAGGGGTTAGCTCTAGACGGTTGTCCTTGGCAACAGCGGGAAGTTTTTCGAGGAGCGCGACGATCCTTTCGCCAAACATCCCCATTGCTTCCTTGGCGACTTCCCTTTCACGAAGGGCCTCCTCGTCCTCAGAAAGAAACCTCGTGCCTTTCAGGCTCTCCGGCATGACAACCAGAACTCGTGAGAGAATACCTTGGTCGCGCAGTTCGTCATTTGTGAAGAGCCTTTGCGCTACCAAAGGCTGGATCGACAAGTGCAGCGACATTCGGCGACCGGCGAGGTTAGTGGCGCCGACACCCGCTCGGACTTTGTTGATGTCTTTACCGTCCCAGAGGTTGCTCAAAGCAGCTGCGAAACCGAGCTGGTTCTGCGCACTCATGGAGTAGCCGCCCACGATCTTCCCACCTTCGTCGGAGGAAAGGCCGATCGAGGGCTGGCCGAATTCAAGGTGCCGCACTAGACCTTCATACGTCATATCGTCGAACGAAATCTTGGGACTGATCGGCTGAGTGCACGGAACATCAACCAAAGCACTACTTTCGTCATCAATAACGTTCCTCCCGGCACGCCCCCAGTCTTTCGATATTTGGCGTTCTTCAAAAAGAGCGAGCTTCTTCGCGTACTTCGCGAGCAAGGGTTTCTCGAAGAGCCGGATGGCCTGCATGGCAAGTCCGTCAACGCTAGATTTCCTCGCGCTGGACTCCGCGACACTAAATGCAAACAGGCTTAAAGGGGCTTTGCCAAACAGTGTCTCGACGTCCGCGTGAGATTGAGCGGCAATGCTGATGGCATTTATCACACCCTGCAAGGCAAGGGCCGTCGGCGCCTGAGTCAGCGTCGTGATCGCCGCAATTACCGCGATAAGAGGACCGAGATCAGCGAGCGGGACCACCGTCGCTTGCGGCAACGGCCGCATGAGGGGAGTAGGTTCGGACGATTTGTCATTAAACATAGGATCTCCATTTGCCAGTCGGGAAACTGACATTATTTTCAATGAAACTATTTGTGTATGTTCTGGCTTGCCTCAGGGCGAAACTGGCCGGAAGAGATTAGATGCCAGCAGCGTTCACCAGGTTCGCTTCGATCCAAGCATCAAGGTCAGCGCGGCGACAGCGCACCGCACGAAGACCAATTCTGCCAATTATCAGCTCTAACGGACCAAGTGCGTTCCAAGGGATTGGTTGGGCTTCACGCAATTCACCGAAAATTAGCGTTGGTTCAATCATGGTATCATTCACGGAATAGTTCTCCCATTTGCAAAACCTAAGAGGTTTGCATTGATGTCTGTTTCAATTTTGATGAAGAGAGGAAGCTGCTGGTCTGCAGGCCAGTGTCTCTAAGCCAAGGTCACCATCGACGTTTTGCTGCCGTTAAGCATTAACTAGGCCGAGTGCTTATAGCTTTGAACACGGTGCGCATTGATCCATTCACGCAGATCTCCAACACGGTAGCGTACGCAGCGACCAAACTTGATCATCGGGGGACCACACCCTTTTGCGGCTGACACTTCGAGGTAGCGTTGGGAGACTCCGAAATGAACCGCAACCTCACGGCGGTTGAGCAGTCGATCGTCTTTGAGCTCATCTTGCATATTAACACTCCTAAATACGTGGCGTGCTTACATGTTTCACAAGAGTGCTGCCCACGTCATTGGGGAACGTTCGCTTTCGTTCGCTTTTTGAGGAAAGCGAATTTTCAAATTATGGCATTTTCTTCTAAATGCATTATTTTGAACGCTTTTTTCTCCTGTCAGAAATTTTCTTCTGAAGTCGCGCATGAGTTTTCCCAATGCTTCGGGTGCGGATTTCTTGACAACCCAGTTTCCAATCTCGCTCTAAGATCTCCCCGTAATAGTCGACCAATCGATTAGCCGCTGCAAGCGCTGAGGTAGCTTCTCCTGACAACAACATCGCCAACCCCTCTTTTACGAAAGGTTCATCAGTTATGGTAAAACCTGCACTTTTGGTTTGGCTCGGGCTCAGTAGAATTTTACTGCTAGAAGCCGATGCGTCTTGCGCATCTCTAAAGTCAGCTAGGTCACTGGTGATGATAAACTGGAGGCGATCTGCGCCGCTTATTTTCGAAATGTACCTGCCAAGATCTCCAAGTCTCATGACATTCAAAATATTTGGCGGCTGTAGCGAATTTTCCAACGCAAAGCTTTCAAAGCACGTGGGATTTACCCAACCCACGATTTGATCGTTTAACCCATCCAGGGCAAAACAGAGTGCCCATCCTCTTTTGATCGCAATCAGTCCAATCTGCTCCCATGCAAACATCAGAAAGTTGCGTGGATCCCCCGTCACTTCAAAATTGCCATGCGACAAAGCTCCATAGCTTTCAAATAGCTGGAGCGACCTTTGATACTCAGGGTGGGCACGCTCGTGGATCTCACCGCCGAGCTCGGAAAGCGTCATATTTATCGGAATTTCCTGTTGGGTCATAGCATCCCAATTCAGCGTCACCCAATACGCCAAATCCACGTTGCTTTCTGACGCTGCTGGATCCGACATCAATCTCAACACAGGTGGCAGGATGTGCCTGTTCGCTCGCTGCAAAAACTCATTCTCAAAACCATTTTGCTGTCTGACGTCACGCGCCCTCGGACTGTTCCAATCGTTCCACTTTTGCGGCTTGGACTGCAGACGGCGCAACGCCAGCCCTTCAAGCCCGATCAGCTTGTATTCAGCAGCGCTGATCCGCAGGTCTGACAGAGCTTTTGCAACAAGCTGCGAGAACACAAAACTACGCAACCTGGTACGCCAATCTGACGAAACGAGCATCGAAATCGGTTCTCGAACTGCATCTGCTTCAATCTCCTCGAGGGCGTCTAGCAATTGAGCTTCGTGCAGCACCGGCTCAGACAGGCTGAAATGCCCAAATTGCATTCTGGCCCAGCCTGCCTGACTCTTGTGCAGACCTTGAATGACCGTCTCTCGATCCTGCAGTGAAACAAGTGAACTTAGCACAGGTGTCAGGGTCTTGTGCAAATGATCGTCTAGCAGGTCCGCAGCTTGGAGTGCATCCAACATTTCGTAGTAGCTTAGGCCGTCCTGCGACGCGCTCGATTGCTTGGTACGCGAGACGTCGAACCCCACGTCGTCGTTTAGAAAGTCGATCGCATAACCTAGCAATATCGCATTACCAAAGGTCGCTAGGTTTTTGTTATTAAGAACAGTTGTGTAGTCCATAGTAGTTCCTCCAAACACTGTGGGACAACAAGTCCTGCCCGGGTAAGTCGTTCTGACTTCTTCTCTAGTCAGCTCACTCTTAGCCTTTCACTGGCGTTTCCATTCGACGAGACAATTCATCACAAACTGATTGCATAGATGGTCTGAGGGCATCAAGCGATGGTTTGACATACCTTTGACCCGTAATAGAAAGCGGCGTGTGATTCAGGAGCCGGCCTACAATCTCCTCCAGCACTCCTGCTTCCATCGCCACGGTCGCGAAGGTCCGGCGATGCATATGCGGATTATACTTGAGCCTCTCCGGCCTCGTGATGTGACCCGTCTCTGATTTTGGCGATGGAAACACCCAGTCCCTGCTCAGAGGGCGAAGCGGTGCCAGGATCTCATGGTGCAGCTGCAAGATCGGAAGGTCAAAACTCCGGCCATTTTTTGTCATTGGCAGATGGATCCGGTCTTCGTGTATTTGATCCCACTTCAAGGTGAACACTTCAGTTTTGCGAAGGCCGGTAAACAATAGAAGCTCGTAGAATACACGATGGATCGGGTTGGGGAGATCATCAATCGTCTTCCGCCAATGCCTCAGGTTCTCAATGATCCGCCCGTCCGGTTTGTCTTCAAACCACTCGATCGCCATTGTCGGGCATTCTGCCAGATCGCAAGTCCGGCGGGCGTGGTTGTAGATTGCCCGAAAGCTGCGCAGCACATGATTGGCAGCTGACGGCGATCCGGACATCGCTTGGTGCCGACGCACCATCATCCCCTTGCTAATCTCGTCGAGCGGCAAGCGCATCCAGTCTTTCAGATGAAGCGAAAGCTGCGCGCGCATGCCGATCTTGTTGGTCTCTGAGCGAAGCTTAGGGCGTGCAAGATAGCCCTCCATCGCGGCCTCTAACGTGGGCGCGCCAATCTGGGCCGCCTTCCCTGCCCCACGGCCCATCTCCAAGGCAAACCCAAGCGCCGTTTGCCGTGCGGCTTGTGCTGAGATGATGGGGAACCGGCCAATCAGAATACGCTTGGTCTGGCCGCCAACGTCCTTCTGAAAGTACCAGGTCTTTGAGCGCTTTCCCACAAAGAGCACCAGCCCTTTGATCTCCGCATCCCAGTACTTGTCCGTCCCTGCTTTCGCATGCGGCAATTTGTTAGAAAACGTCTCTGTAAGCTTTGGCATATTCTGTCGGCCTTTTGTAGGTAACGCCACGCTACTCTGCGCTACCCCATGCAACTCAATGCAAAATAAAAGTCAACAAAAAGAAACAGTAAGGTACTCAGTGATACTGTACGAAACTCAGAACACTTGTTTGGAAAACTGGGGTCTTAACCATTACACAACACCCGCTCGACAAAAGAACGCATATTTCATGGATTTGAGGGCGTCAAGACACCGATGGTCAATGTTTCGCTAACAAGCGCAGTCGACAGCTACAAACAGCCCAAGTCGCCCTTGAACGATCTACCTGGCTGCTGCGGTGCAGTTTTGCCAATCCGACCATCCGCGCCTAATCCTCTGAGCGATCTTCAAACTGAAACGCCAATTGGCGATTGATCTTGAGGTGAGACAATGCTGTGCCTAAAATATCCTCTGCCTTCAAAACAACCGTGGCCGCCGCACGTGCATCCTCGCCTGCGTCATGGTGATGAAACTCAAGCCCAAGGTGCTTTTTGAGGTTCGCGAGGCCGTGCCCCCCTGCACCCTTCAACTCGGGCCATGCATGACGGGCAACTGAAACGCTGTTGGTCCAATGTGAGGTGATCATTGGCAAGTCGTAGCGCGCGCAAGCAGATGTAAGTGCCTTTTCATCAAACGTGCTGTGCTGCACGAGGGAATGCGCGTTCAGAAGGTCAAACAAAGCGCCATAGACCGTTGGAAATGTCCCCGCGCCCGCCACAGTATCAGCCGAAATCCCGTGAAGTTCAGTATTGAACGGCTCAAATGGTTCCTCGGGATCGATAAAGACCGAATAGGTCTGCACAGCCCCTGTCTCGCTGACAAAACAAAGCCCGATCTGGCATATTCCGCCGTTCGTTTTGCCCGCTGTTTCTACGTCCAACGCAATGAAACGAAATGGGCCATCTGGTAGCGTCGTGAGGTGTCCAAATTTGTTCAACACGTCATCAGCGGCCTATCCAGCACTTTTCCACTCAATCGGGGTCACGTAGACGATGGTCTCATCGACGCTGACCATGACTTCGCCATCCTGAATATTCACCTGTAATTTCATTGAGCGACAGGCCAGTTCACCCAGATCACAGGTATCTTTTTCCGAGAAATTCATGACCCGCAGAGTGTCAAAACGGGTGGTTTTGGTTTTGATTTTGTCCCACCACATTTCTGCGGTTCTACCGCCATAGCTATAGACGATCACTTTATTCGATTTGCCACAAGACTGACGCACAACCTTCTCGCTCGGCAAGCCCAACGCCACCCACAGTTCCAGCTCGCCACTTAAGCTTTTCTGCCAAATGTCTGGCTCATCATCTGTTGAAAGCCCTTTGGTCATCTCCAAATTTTCATGGGCATTCAGGGCAAAGGCGAGAACGCGCACCATAAGCCGTTCATCTGTCTCTGAGGGATGCTTCGCAACAGTCAGTTTATGGGTTTCATAATAATGGCGATCCATATCGCAGACGGAAAGTTCAACTTTGTATATAGTAGCTTTTTGCGCCATGACATGCTCCAGACCTTCGAAGATAGTGATGCCTAATGCGTCTGATGACTTTCTGAAAGAACTTAAAAAGTCTGCATATAACAGGTGGGACACTAGGTGTGGCTAACTTATGAGACTTGCAGTTGATGGATGGGGGCCGTTTGAGGCCTACTCATTCATGGCCAGGTTTGAAGCATCGGATACACTACGCAAACGGTGGCGATCTCAACCGGTCGACGCAACACACTCAGCGAACTTCTGTGCTGGCGTTTGATATTGCAAGGTCTTGCGGGGGCGTTCGTTAAGTTGCCTTGCGATTGCGCTGAGTTTTGCTTGGGAATGGACGGATAAGTCGGTGCCTCTTGGCAAATACTGCCTCAAAAGCCGGTTGGTATTTTCATTTGATCCGCGTTGC
The DNA here is from genome assembly GCF_000155675.2 of Octadecabacter antarcticus 307. Classification (GTDB taxonomy): domain Bacteria; phylum Pseudomonadota; class Alphaproteobacteria; order Rhodobacterales; family Rhodobacteraceae; genus Octadecabacter; species Octadecabacter antarcticus. The sequence goes on along the minus strand of NC_020911.1, from coordinate 1,862,485 downwards.
CACGGTGATTGCGGGCCGCAAAAGTAGACATCAACATCAGTTGCCAGTGTGAAGCGCGGATGATCTGCGAGCTCTTTTCCACGATCCCACGTCAAGGATTTGTAAAGCTCGCGGGGAAGCTTCTGAGCCGATTTGATCAACGCCGTAACAACACTCTCGGTGTCCTTGTTCGCGACTTTCACCAACATCACATACCGCGAATGTCGCTCAACAAGGGTCGCGACATAACTGTTCTTCGTTCCGCCAATCAAGTCGCCTTCCCAGTGCCCCGGAACGGCTTGATCCTCGACGGATGCTGGCCTTTCGCTGATGGACACAGCATCTTTAATCTGACCATTGCCGTTGCGCTTCTGGCTGGCGTGCTTGGAGCGCCTGACGGTGCGTTTTGCGCGCAAGGCCAGCAGCTCCTTTTTGAGGACACCGCGCGCCTGTATATAGAGGCTACGATAGATCGTTTCGTGTGACACCTGTTTGCATGCCTCCCCCGGGAACGCTCGTTTGACCCAACCGGCAACCTGCTCTGGTGACCACTTGCGCCGCAGCTTAGCTGATACTGCGCGCGCCAATGTTGGGTGACAAGCCAGCTTGCACAACTTGGGACGCAGAGCGCGATCCCAAGCGGCCTGATCAGACGCCGTCGCACGATAGCCAGTCAGTCCACCATTGCGCCGAACCTCCCTGCTGATCGTCGAGGGCGCACGCCGCAACTGAAGCGCAATTGCGCGCAGAGACTGCTTGGTGCTCAGCCCGCGAGATATCTCTTCACGCTCAGAAAGGCTCAATGCAACGTGTCCGCGCTTGCGATCCAGCGGACGTATCCCGCCAGTTGGTGAGATAACTGAAAAGACTGAGGATGATTGGCGATCGAACACCCGCCCAATAGACCTCATCGACTCGCCACGTTGCCAACGATCCCAGATCTCAGCCCGCTGCTCAGCTGAATAGTAAATCCTGCGACGATACTGGTACTGTCAGACAAAAGCGAGCCAGTCTCATTTTTCCAGCAATATCGATCCGTTAGGATACGCCAAGACTGCGCCACTCGGTAAGAGCAGCAGCGCGGTTCAGCTTGAAATTTGATCGGTTGTAGAGATGGCGCTCTTGGTTGAAATGGTTGTGAACAGAAGCGTGGACGAATACGAATTTCTGCAAACTTCGTATCCGCCTAAATCGAAGCATGGCTCGCTCTCTTCGCCTAAATGGCTGGTGTGAATTCTCGGCTCGATTGTTGAGCCAGCGGCCGGTTTCCTGTTTGTCCACATTGCCAATCACCTTCATCGCCGCGCCGTAGGAACGTAGCTTGTCGGTAACGAAGACATCTGCGCTACCATGGCGTTTCATGGTTTTCCTGAGGAATTTGAAGCCTGCTTTGCGATCACGGCGCTTAGTGACAAAGCTTTCCAGGACTTCCCCTTCGTGATCCACAGCCCACCAAAGATAGTGCGTCTCGCCGTTGATCTTCACGAACACCTCATCCAAGTGCCACTGCCAATTTGAATATGCGCGCATCTGGCTGACCCTTTTCTTGCGGATCTCAGCGGCAAACAGCGGGCCAAATCTATTCCACCAAAATCGAACCGTCTCATAGCTGATATCGATCCCGCGTTCGTGCAACAGATCCTCCACATTCCGAAGCGATAACGGGAAACGGACATACATCATCACGGCCAGACGGATGATCTCGGGGCTCGTCTTGAAGTAGCGAAAAGGGCTGTGTTTTGTCATCTCGAAACGCTAATTGCTCAACCTGCCCGCCTCAACCGATTTTGCTCTGACAGTGCCGTCCAAGGTCTTCAATGGCGCCAACGATTGTCATGGAAGATGGTGCGCCCGTTCTTGTTATCGGCAGCCCGGGCGGTAGCCGTATTATCGGATACGTTGCGCAAGCAATTATCGCCCATCTAGATTGGGGCATGGATGTGCAGCAGGCTGTCTCTATGCCACATCTAGTGAACCGCTTTGGCACCTACGATTTAGAAGAAGGGACAAGTGCCGAAGGTCTCGCGGAACAACTAACCCTGCTTGGGTTTGAGGTAAACACCCGTGGATTGAACTCAGGTCTGCACGCGATTTCCATCGGTCAGCAACTTAAAGGTGGCGCGGACCCTCGTCGCGAGGGCATTGCGCTTGGAGAATGAAGCCGTAAACGCAATTGCATTGGTGCTGTCATTTCGATCGCACCGCCGGTCGGATGCCGTAGTTTTGGGTCGATGACATCCATTATGTTGAGGGCTGAATGAACAGCATGCTCTTTTGCGTCGGCCAACGATGACAAAGCCTAAGTCGGCACTTCGGAAACTTCCGACATTGAGACGAGGTTCAATTAAACTTCAACGCCTCTGCACATCCTATGATGCCCAATTGCAGTTCTGTAATGTCAACGTTTTGAAGCACTTCACCGTTGCTCTGCAATTGAGATGCTGCGTGTTTGGCTAAAACGTACTGTTCGACGCGTTTGGCGGTCTCGGCGTTCTGAACCCTATGTGTAAAGGCTAGGCGCCAAGAGAGACCGGTGATTTCAGGAAGGATGGCGTGATTGTATTCCTTCAGGCGAGATTTCGGTTCGTGGGAGAAACCCACTTTCGCTGCTTTGTTGTTGCTTAGTAACAAAACGTAGACGTACCAGTCTTCGTGGTCCTTCGCAGAAACAGTGTACTCCCTCTCACCAGGAGTTGGCCCCGGTTGGTAACCCCCGCCGACGACATCATCCGTCCCTGCCGCTGTATTAGGCTGCTTGGATCTCTTTTTCCTCTTCGGTTCGACCTTGGCTGCAAAGTCCGCATTCAGCTCTCCGCGACGTTCTTGACCAGGTGCCCACTCCACTAAAGATCTGAGTGGTTCTGGTACATCGCTATGTAAGTCTGTTGGAAGGTAAGTGAATTTTACGGGTTTGCTCGACGTTTCGTCGACGAGTGGGGCTACAAGCCTGCCGGCGTAAATGTACTTTTGTGTCTTGTTTTTAACCTTGGCGACTTCGCGAACGAACAGTAGTGGGGTCACCTCAGCAGCAGAGAATTTCTTGACCCATTTGGATTCCAGTGTGTTCAGGCCTTGGCTTTCCCAAAAGAACAGACCGTCTTCAAAGTAGTCGTTGTATGCTACTGAAGGATCAGCCTTCTCTTTGTTTAGTGTGACAAAGAATGGGATGAAATCCTGCTCATCGCTTTGGAACCAACCTTCCCTCACATTTGCCAATTTTGGTTCGTCGAATAACTCAGCAAGTTCTGCTTTGCTGTAACCGTCTCCCACGTTCAGTACAGATGTGGCTATCTTCATTCTGGCTTCCTTTTCGAGTGGCAATCAGTCACGTTTCGGTTCCACTTTATAAGATCTAGAATAGAGATGGCTATCGCATGCGGCCGCGCCTTTTTGCATTAGGCAGAGTCTGCCTTCCCGTGCAGTCAGGATATTTAACGCATCCGAGGAACTTTCCCCACTTGCCTTTGCGCTCAACCAGCCAGCCATCAGAGCATTCTGGGCAAGCCGGAAAGGTAGCTCCACAGCTGCAAACAAAATTGCTCGGATATGCGTTGTTATCGACGGGGAGGTCCGTCCCACACACATTGCAAGGTCGAAGCATCTCGCCGCAGAGCTTTCGGTGCTCACACTGAAAATACGGAGCTCCCTTCTTGGAGGTTTGCGACAGCATTCTACCGCCACATGCTCCGCATCGATGTTTGGAAATACCCGCTTCACCAAGCACGACAACGCCATATTCGGGGGTCTCAACGAGTTCGCGGGCGAAGACTGATGGCCTCTGACGATCTGCCAGGATTGTTACGCTCTTCCGCGCGCGCGTCAGGGCAACATAGAGCAGCCGCCTTTCCTCAGCGTGGTCGTATTCCTCAGGCTTGGGAAGCACGAGATCCAACAGCGGGTCATCGACAATCTCAGACGGGAAACCCATGCGATCTGAGGCCGCCTTGAGAATTACAACGTGGTCGGCCTCCAGTCCCTTGGAGCGATGCACCGTCATGAACTTGATCGATAATAGCGGATATTGCCTACGCAACTGTGGCAACTCTTCCGGCTCCAGAAAGTTATAACGGCCCAGCAGCAGGACGGAGGCTTTGTCACCGCCTGCCCCAGCTTCGATACCATCTAGTGCAGACTTCAGAGCCTCACCTTCCTGACCCCACCCGTAATGTGCCACTTTGATCGCTGGCTCATCCGTGGTTCCCGCTGGAATGACTTTTTTCGTAATCTGGGATGGGTTCTTTAGCACAAAACTTCGGGCTGGCAGAGCAATCCTGTCAACGCTGCGAAATGTCCGACCGAGATCAACGGCACTGTGCACGCCCGATTTGCCGGCAAAGGTACCTCCAAATTCTTCACCGAAGTCGCGCATCAGATGGATGTCCGATCCTGTGAAGCGGTAGATCGACTGCCAGTCATCTCCAACCGCGAAGATACGCGCATCCTCATGCTGGGCCTTGAGCGCTTTTAGCAATCTCGCACGCCCTTCAGATATATCTTGGAACTCGTCCACAAGTAGATGGCGGTAGGGGCTCTTGTAGCGCCCCGCTGCGACATGTTCTGTTGCGCGAACGATCATATCTTCAAAATCGATCCGGTCACCCAAACGGGTTTGATAGGCTTCAAGCACAGGCTCGAAAATCTTCATAAACGCCATAGAGCGCGCTTTGTCTGCGGATTTTTCGGCACGTTCTCGACAGCTTGCGACTGTAGTCCCACTGCTCTTGAAGTGGCGTAGGAACGTGCCCAGCACTTGGGTGAAGGCGTCTACTTGTCCCATCTCTATGAGTTGTTCGAAGACCTCTTCGGGCGGGATTGGGTTGGGCTGAACGTAAGGAGCAAGCCTCTTTTCCAGCGACTCAATGAGGTGGCCCTCAACACGATCTGGTCTTGTCACGGTTTAGTTCCCGTCTCTTTCGAGCAATGTTTGCTATGAAGGAGATAGAGAATGGCAAAGAGATACACAGATGAGTTTCGGCGTGATGCGGTGCGCATGGCGACGACGAGTGGGTTAACGCGGCCTCAACTTTCATCAGATTTAGGGGTTGGGCTTTCGACGCTGAACAAATGGGTTCAACAGCATCAACACGATGACCTGATGTCAGGACCGCATCAAGACGTTGAGAAGGAGAACACGCGGCTTCGCAAGGAAGTCCGTCTGCTGCGCGAGGAGAGGGAAGTGTTAAAAAAGGCGGCGATCTTCTTTGCAGGCCAAAGCCGGTGAGGTTTGCTTTCATCGACGTCTGGAAAGAAGAATGGCCAGTTGAGTTTCTGTGCCGCGTTATGCGGGTCACATCACGTGGTTTCCGCGCGTGGCGGGTTCGCCCGATGAGCCAGCGACAACGAGATGATATGGTGATCCTAGCTCATATCCGTGAACAGCATCGCTTAAGCCTGCAAAGCTATGGGCGGCCTCGGATGACCGAGGAACTGCAAGAATTGGGATTGAAGGTGGGCCATCGTAGGGTCGGACGTCTGATGGGCGAGAATGGCATCAAGATCATCAGAACCCAGAAGTACAAGGCGACAACGGACAGCAACCACACGTTCAACATCGCACCAAATCTGTTGGATCAAGATTTCTCAGCGACTGGCCCCAATCAGAAATGGGCTGGCGACATCAGCTACATCTGGACAAGTGAGGGCTGGCTGTATCTTGCCGTCATCCTTGACCTGTATTCTCGCCGCGTCATCGGCTGGGCTGTCAGTAACCGCATGAAGAAGGATCTGGCAATCCGGGCGTTAGATATGGCCGTTGCTTTGCGCCAACCACCGGAGGATTGCATTCACCATACGGATCGTGGTTCGCAATATTGCTCAAATGAGTATCAGAAGCGCCTGTCCAAGCACGGCTTCAAGATCTCGATGAGCGGCAAGGGAAATTGTTATGATAACTCTATGGTTGAGACGTTCTTTAAATCCATCAAGGCTGAGCTGATCTGGCGTAACCGATGGGATACACGCCGTCAGGCAGAAGGTGCTATATTCCAGTATATCAACGGATTTTATAATCCAAGGCGCAGGCACTCGTCGCTAGGTGGTAAAAGCCCCTTGGCATTTGAACGAAAGGCCGCATAAAAGAGTTCAGAGACCGGAACGTAAGCGTGACAAGTCCAATACGCAACATGATCGATCTCAAACAGAAAGAATGGGATGACTTCAGTAAACAGTTCAGCCGGCGACTTGAGCAACTCTGCACCACGCTTTGTCACACGGAACTCACCTTTGTAGTGCCGCGCTAGCTTCATTTGCACCAAGATGAAATGAAGCAGTTCTAGCGGAGGGAAGTCGTACTCATTCAAAACCTTATTCACTTCGAAAAGTTCGTCGCGGCTAAAACCTGGCCAGTTAAAGTTTTCAGCGGCCCAATGGACAAAGACCCTTTTGAACGCACCTGTCTTAGTTAAACCAATCGGCCCATGATCCTGCGCATATTGCAGGGTCAACTGCGCCGCTCGCAACAGCGGCGAATGGCTCAGTGCGGGATCGTCATCAGATAGCTGGTGAAATCCAATCATACTGAATTTTGGCATAGCCGAGCATGCCTATCCAGATCTAATTCATCAGTCAGTCTATATCCTTGCTTGCAGAGGAACACACCACGCACACTGCCGCGTGGCGCTACATTGTTGCCATCAGCTGCGTCGCCTACGAATAACTGCTTTAGGGAAAAATGATTTAACTTTCGCTCGGCTAAACCCAAAGCTCTACTGGAACTCTAATACAAGATATAAGATACTGTTTTATATTACTTAATTCGGATAATTTCGCAGCTCAACCCTACACATCCGAATTGAGGGCCAAAAGGCATTCATGCCCTGTATTTCTCCATTCTTGTGGAAAAAAAATCTGCGCGTGAGTGTGTAGGTGGGTCTGCGCTATCAAATATGTGGAGCGATTTGCCCCACCCCTCCCCTCATAACCGATAACGTTAATTCCTAACCGAATTGGCGTCTGGTCCAGTCCCTTTCCAGTCACTCGCTGCAATGCCAACAGAGGTCTGATTTATGCTAAGTCGTGGCCCTGCCCGCCTCAATCAGTTCCCTCAGACAGAGCCGTACAGCGTCGTCAAAATAGACTAAGTCACGGAACTGTGGTGAAGAGGTTTGCTTCACGAACGTCTCGGAGAAGGTCGATAAAGCCAGCAACCTGATGGACAGCAGTGTCAGCTCCTTTTTTCGCTGTAGCCAAGCTTGCATCTCCGACCACACCCGCAGCCCCAAGATCGCTGGAAATCCAGCCATAGCTTACCGAACCAGTGGGATGCAGCCGCGTATTTTCTGCAGTTGACGGAAAATCTCGCGCGCAAGACATTTCAACAGTATCCGGCGCGAAGGAAAGCATGAGAGAGGTCTCAACATCTCCCCCATGGATTCCGTAGGCCATTTCCTTTTCAGGATACAGTCCAACAGGCGTTCCAAAACCTGACCACTGACACTTGATTGCAAGCATGTCGGCCTGCACCCGCAACTCTCGCGTTAGGATCGACACAAGGTCGAGGTTTCCGCCATGGGAGTTTACAATCACAATTTTGCGTAGTCCTGCACGCGCCACAGATAGGCCAATTTCAGTCCACGCTTGCAGGACCGTAGCAGCGGTTAGTGTGATGGTGCCTGTCGCCCAAAGATGCTCGTTTGATTTACCGACGCTTTGTACCGGCAGAATTCGGACATCTAGGTCGCTGGGGCAGTCTCGCCGAAATTGCGCAAGCATGCCTTCTGCAATCATCGTGTCCGTTCCGACAGGCAAATGCGGCCCATGCTGTTCGATAGCGGCGGTTGGCAGGATCGCGATGGTTTGCATCGGATCTATGTCTTTAAATTCAGCAAAACGGTATTGGGTCCAGTCAAGGCGACGTGTCATATAAATTCCTTTGGAGAATATGTCGCATCCAGCCGCGACATCAGATAATCGGCGGCCCGAATAGGGGCGTATTTGGGGGTGCCTGTTCCGGGCAAGGCCTGCACAATGGTATCGGGGTTGGCTTCTATGAACATCGCTACCGACCGCCGTTGGCGTTTTGGCGGCAGCACTCTGTGCGGCGTGGAAATATAAATGTCATTTGTCCACCGCATTAAGCAATCGCCGATATTAACGATATAAGCACCCTTCACATTCGGCACATCCACCCAATCCTGCCCACGTGGGCGCACTTGTAGGCCCGGTTCGCCATCCGACATAAGAAGTGTAATCGCCCCGTAATCCGTATGCGCACCCGCACCAATTTCATTCACGCCACCGGTTAACGGCGGGTAGCGCAGTAAGCGCAAAGCGGCCAGCGGATCGTGGAAGCATTGCGTGAAATGTTCAATCTCCAACCCCAAATCACGGGCAAAAGCCCTATGAAGGTCGATGCCGAGGGTGAGAGCTGAACGGTAATAATCCAGCATTGTATCTGCAAATCCAGGCAGGTTCGGCCATTGGTTCACACCGCGAAAAGGGGCCCCCGCGATCACACGTGGATCATCTAACGCAAGGTCCAGCCCCACATTAAAGGTCTCTTTGGTGTCAACTTCCGGTCGGTTTTCATCAAGGCTTTCAATGCCCGCCCTGCCCCAGCCGCGAAAATGGGGGGTGTTTAGGATTGAAACTTTTTCTTTTTCTGGCTGGGGAAGCGCAAAGAACGCATCTGCTTGCGCAAAAACCTCAGCGCAGAGCACGTCTGGCACTGAATGGTTCTGTAGCAGGAAAAACCCAGTGTCACGGCAAGCCGCACCCACATTTGCAGCAAACCCCAAAGGTTCTTGGTAATGCTGTTGAAAGTCGAGGATCGGGATCATGTTGCTGCCTTTCGTCGTGTTGCGCCGGCGCTTAAGAACCGGTCTATCTGCGCATCAACCTTAATGAGATGAGCAGCACGGCTTTCGGGTGTGGAACTGTCCATATTGTAATGCGCTGCAAAGGCAGTTTTGCATGACTTGGCGCACAGCAAACGGACGCCTCGCAGCAAGGTACGCCGCCCGGGTGCGCCAACAACACACGTCAGCCACCAACTTGCTCCACAGGTTGTAAACACGCCAAGCCGCATAATGTGCGACAGACCAGCACGGATGTTTTTGTGGGTGTCATCTGGCATCAGGAAAGCAATTCCTGGCAACATTGCACGATCCAACCATCCCTTCAGCATAGCCGGCAAGCCATACCACCAAGTGGGATAGACGAAAATCAATGTGTCGCACCATTTAAGATCTACGATAGATTCTTCCAACCCAAGCGTGTTGACTGCTTCGTCTTCATAAATTGTATGATCGTGCGACGACATGACAGGGTCGAACCCCTGCGCGTAAAGATCAATCAAGCGAACGTCCGCGTTTCGGCCCTGGAGGCTTATCATAATCTGATCCCGCACTGCAGCTGTGAAACTGTCAAGCCTTGGGTGGCAATAAACGACTAGAACTTTCATCTAAAGTGCGCCCATTTCGCGATCAACATTTTGTAGGAACACCGTCCGCTGCACATCTGTCGCGCTGTTCATGTCATATAGGGCGAGGTATTTCATTCTTTCGGGGCGACACACATGCCTGAGCGCACGCTTGACGCATTTGCGCGGTGGATCACCAGCCATAATCGTGCGCAATCTCGTACCACCATAGGTCTTCACAGCCGCCAGTTTTCGGATATGAACTAAGTTTAATTTCACCCTGCCATCCTCAAGATTGAACGGCACGCCAGGCAAAGTACACCATCTAGAAACCCCTTAAGGATCGCAGGATAGCCAAAATCCCAGACAGGAAATACCATTACAAGGGCCTGCTCTGCACGTATTCGGCCCGCATAGTTTGACACAGGCGCGATGTTATCGGGGACATCGTGATAGGCGCGCCTTATTGTTTTGGTCAAAACAGGTTGGAACGCTTCTGCATTTAAATCGCAGTCGTCGAGGTCCCATTCTGCGCCATTCAGCGGCGCAACCGTCTGCTGGTGCAGCGCGGCAGAAAAGCTTTCAGAACAGGGATGGGCAAAAAGGGCCATGGCACGCGCCATCGGTTATTCTGCCGCCTGTATTTTGGGATAAACATACATGCTGTCATAGCCAAAATCAGGATCGTCCCATGCAATCATCTTGCCAGGATTCAGCAATCCTTTGGGATCGGCTTCCTGTTTGAAGCGCAATTGGCGGTCATCCACACTTTGCCGCCCGCCTTCCTCAAGCGTGTAACGATGTGGATTAAAGATAATGGCACCAGCCTCTTCATGTAGCCGCACGATTTCATCCAGCCGTTTTTCGCTTGTGAATTTTACCAAAGACAGCCCCGCGAAACCTAATTTTCCGTCCATACGAATGGCTTCCAGATGCTGAAGCACCTCTGGTGCAAATTCAGTGCGCATCTTTTCAACCAGTGCCCTATGTTCGGGAAAGCCATATCGAACTTGTAAGTAAGTTACTGATGGATCGACTTTGAGTGCCCGCAGTGTTGTATGGTTCCAGCCATATTCAAAAACACGGCCTGGCCCGCGTTCCCAATCATTTTCATCAGAACGGTAGATCAGCGTCAGCCCCAGATTGCGTTTTAACAACGTTTTGAAGCCATCCATGGAATGCGGTGCAACCATCAGCCCAATCAGATTATCTTTTTGCGTCACATATGGTTTGAACCGCTGAAAGTAGTCATGGGCAATCGGTGCCTCATAGACACTGGCCAGCTTGATGAGGATACCGTCAGAATTGGCAACATCATCAGCAAAGGCCATAGCTTGGCCAAAGTCCTCGGAAGTGACAAACATTTCCACCCAGTCGTAAGCTGGTGCAAGTGGGATTTCGATTTCAGTAATGATTCCGTTGGTACCATAGGCATGGCTAACACGCGCCAGTTCTTCGCCAGTAAATTCCAGCACGCGTGGCTCTTGTTCCATCGTAACAACACGTAGTCTAACGATGTTGCCTAGGTCGCGTAGCGATCCCCATGTGCATGATCCAACCCCACCAGATCCGCCCGCAATAAATCCCCCGATCGTTGCTGTCGCCCATGTCGACGAAAACATACGGATTTCTTGGCCTGAATGAGCAATGCAATGTGCATCAAGATCCTTCAGCAGAACCCCCGGTTCGCAAGTCACACGACCTAGTTTCACCTCTTTCACAGCGTTCATATGAATAAGGTGCATTACGCAACCACCCGCCAGAGGCATAGCTTGACCATAGTTTCCTGTGCCAGCCCCACGTGTAGTTACCGGAACGTTATGTGCATAACAAACTTTCAAAACTTCGATCACCTCGTCTTGCGTCCTTGGACGTACGACGAAGTCCGCAACGACATGATCCAACCGGGGTTTCAGCACGGGAGAATACCAAAAAAAGTCACGCGAGGAGGCACGGATATTTGCCTGTGACTTTTCAATGTCCAAATGGGACAGTGCTTGACGGGCAGCGGAGATATTGGTCATGAGGGCTCCATCAGATGGTCGAGTTCAGCATAATCAGGCAAGGTTCGGTCGATTGCGTGGCCGGCCCGCAGCACAATCCTGTCGGTTTGCGGACGGGCTATTAACTCTGTCCAGCTCCGGGCTTTAAAAATGATCAAATCTGCCGGGGCGCTGAGGGCAAGGCTGGGCGCATCAAAGCCGCAGGCGGCAGCCGGATTTGAAAGAAACGCTTTGGACCAATCTGGGTCAGCGTGATCCAAGTGCCCAATGCGTGTAGCTTCGCGCATCACTTCTAGCATATCTAAATCACCATAGGCATAAAATGGATCGCGCGTATTGTCGCTTGCAAAGGACACATTGATACCGCGTGCCTTCATTTCGTGGACAAGGGTAATCGCGCGTCTGCGTGGCGTTTTTCCTGGCTGCCGGTCCTGAAGGTACAGGTTACACATTGGCAGTGAAACAACATTCAGGCCTGCTTTTGCGACCAGATCGAGTGTATCCAATGCACGCGCTTCACTTTGGGTCGATAGCGAACAACAATGGCCCACGGTCACAGGTGCATCGAAGCCAGTTTTAATCACAGTTTGGGCGATCAGCCGCAGCGTTTCCGATGAGGGATCCATCGTTTCATCAACGTGAAAATCCACCTCTAATTCACGATCCAATGCTAGGCGAAGAAACCCTCTGATACGCTCGGCAAGGTCCGGGATCGGATAGGTCACCATCCCAAGTACGCCACCGGCTTGATGCACTAAATCTGCTGTGTGTCGAAACGCACCGTCGACTTCCATCTTGTCGCACCCGATCAGGCATGCAGCTTGCAGGGTGACCTTGTCCGCCCAATCCTGAGCTATTTCACAGAAAACAGGCCACGAAATGTCGTCTTGCGGGGTGACGGAGTCAAGGTGTGTGCGGATGGCGCGGGTCCCGTGAGCGAAGGCACAGCGCAGTGAAAATTCCATGCGCGTTCTTAAGTCGACTGACGACCAATTGGCGGCACTGTCAGCCCGCACAGCCGAAAGTGCGCCCATGAAAGTGCCGTCAGGGTTGGGTGCCCGGCCCCAAATGTGCCCCTTATCAAGGTGGGTGTGCATGTCGGTAAAGCACGGAAAAGCTATGGCCTGTTCCATGTCCACAGGGTGTCCGCCGCCCTCAACTATCTGTCCATCTGCGATCGACAGGCTTGTGGTAGTTAAATCTTGATCTGTGCCAACCAACCATCCGGGCACATTTACATTGTGCAACCTAAGCGGCCCAGCAGGGAAAGACTTGAAATCCATTATCTGTCCCGTTTCAGGGCACTTTCATGCCATTTGTGGAGTAGAAGATGGCTGAGGTAAGAAAGACCCGCAAAGATCACTACACCACTTACAGCAATTAATATCAGGGCTGCGAACATGCGCGGTATGTTGAGGCGATAGCCTGCCTCTAGGATACGAAACGCGAGGCCCGACCCAATGCCACCAGTTCCTGCCACATATTCTGCCACAACTGCGCCGATCAAGGACAGCCCACCAGCAATACGCAATCCACCAAGGAAATAAGGTAGGGCAGAAGGCAGTTGCAAAAACCGCAGCTTTTGCCACCGTGTCGCTCCATAAATACGAAATAGATCCCGCAAACCGTGGTCAGCTGAGTTCAAACCCAGTGTGGTGTTTGACAACACTGGGAAGAATGCAACTAACCACGCACACAGCAACAAGCCTGCCATCCGGCTGTCTACATATATAAAGATCAGTGGAGCAATCGCGACGATCGGGGTGACCTGAAGAATAACGGCAATCGGATAAAATGACATCTCCATCCAACGTGATTGGGTGAACAGAACCGCTAGACCAACACCACCCAGCACCGCCACTGCCAAAGCCATCAGAGTGATCTGAAGGGTTACCAACAGCGCGGCAAACAACATCGCCCAGTCTTTTATTAAAGTTTCAAACACAAGAGCAGGGCCGGGTAGAATATAGTGTGGGATTTCATTCCAAACGACCACACGGTCCCACAACATTAGACCCAAGATCATCATTACAACAGGCAAAACCCATTTGCCGATGTGGTCCAATTTGGCGGCTCGTAAACGAGCCACTTCCTCGGCATCGTCAAGGGGATTTAGTTTAAGGTCTAATTTGGCATCGTCAACAACGGTCATGCAGGTTCTTCCATCGCTAAGTGCAACGCATCTGATGCTTCGCGGCAGTGGGCTGCATATTCGGCAGATGTGCGAAATGCTTCATCACGCGGATAGGGTGCGTTGACGATCAATTCCTGAATAATACGTCCCGGTCGTGCGGCCATAACCACGATACGATCTGATAGGAAAACGGATTCAAAAACTGAGTGTGTGACAAAGACCACTGTACAGCCAATCTTTTCTTTCAGCATTAACAGATCGTTGTTGAGGCGAAACCGCGTGATTTCATCCAATGCCGCAAAAGGTTCGTCCATAAGGATAAGCCGAGGCCGTGTTACCATTGCGCGTGCAATTGAGACCCGCATTTTCATGCCACCGGATAACTCACGTGGGTAGGAATCTTGAAACTTTTCAAGACCCACCAGTTTCAGAGCCTCCAGCACTTCATCCTTCACCTCTTCGTAAGTCTTACCGCGCAATCTAAACGGCAGCCAAACATTGTGTTTCACCGTAGCCCAAGGCATTAGTGTGGCCTCTTGAAACACAACACCCAAGTCGCCCGCCGCCTGCTTCCCCGCCCAAGTGATCCGTCCGCGCGTCGGCTTAAGTAGATCAGCTATCAAACGAAGTGCGGTGGATTTACCGCAGCCAGATGGGCCCAACAAAGAAATGAAGTCCCCACCCCGCACATCGAGTGACAGCCCCTCAAGTGCGACGACGCCACTGTGAAACGATTTACTGACTCCTTCAACGCGCAACACGTCTGGACGTTCTGACATATCTAGCAAGTGAAAAACTCCAATCTTAGCCTGACAGCAAGCACGCTCTTAGGTGCAAATTACTTTAGTTCGTTGGTTTGAGATCCATGCCAACACCATTATTAACAAAATCAGTTGTGTAGGCTGTCAAAATATCGATCCCGCTTTCGATCACTCCAGCCTCAACCATCTTGTCATAGAAGTCGGAAATGACGTCTGGATTGATTGTCATGATACCTGTTTCAAGCGCGTCACCGGAGTCCACAATGCCATTTTCGGTCATCATCATGATGGCAAAGTCAATTTTGTCGGCGGTCATATCGGGGTTGGCCTCAAGAATAAGCTGTCTCGCTCCAGCGTTCTCACCGTACAGGAAATTGTACCATCCCTTCGCAGAGCCTTCGACAAAGCAAGACACCGCATCTGGGCGCGTGGCGATAGTGTCAGCCATTGTTTCAATTGTAGTGGCGTAAGATGAAAAGCCCGCGTCGGCGATCAAGAAGACATCCGGCTTCATACCTGTTGTTTTTTCAATCGCGTAGGGTTCAGACGAAAGAAAACCCTGCATCCCCTTTGTTTCATCTGCAAGAAAGGGTGCTGCGTTAAACGTGTAAGGCTCACGCTGTTCGGCGGTAAACCCATATTCATTTATCATCCACTGATAATAACTTGTGAATCCATTATCCCCAATCAAAAGGGTTAAATTTTTAAGGTCTTCGAATGTTTCCGCCTTACCAGGATGTGCAATTATAACCTGTGGATGTTTTTGGAACGTGGCCCCAACCACCACGACAGGAATACCCTGCTGAACCGCATTGAAGGCTTGAAGCATATCACCCCCCATATGAAAATCCATTTTGCCGGCAAGCATCAGCGCGCGATTATTAACCTGTGGTCCACCAGGTAAAATTTCGACGTCCAACCCGCATGCAGCATAGGTGCCGTCCGCAACAGATTGATAAAAACCACCGTGCTCGGCCTGTGCTAACCAGTTTGTTCCAAAGACCACTGTTTCTGTGTGGCTGTCAGCGAGCGTTGTTGTAGCAACCATATTTATTGTCATGGCCGCAAATAATTTCAATTTCATCGGAAGCTCCTGGTGTTTAATTTCCTCAAGCTTTTCGAAGATTAAATAGAATTTCAACCTAGATTGGGTCGTGGTGTAGGCGAAGTGACATCCATTGCCTAAAAAATGACCGAAAAAAAGTTTTATGCCTCCGTCCTACGCACTTTTTCTTTATTTCAGGAGGTTTCAATGGCAAATTATTATAAAATATGGGGTAAACAATGCACGCACTGACACCAAACAAGATCGCAAAGCCTTTTGGGGAATATTCACATGGATGTCTTGTTAATCCGAATTGGCAGCTGCTGGTCACCTCTGGTCAATTGGGTATGGCGGCAGATGGTTCCATCCCAAAAGATGCTGAAGCACAGGCTGAGATCTGTTTTGCCAACATCACGGCCATTTTAAAGGTGGCAAACGCTGGCCCAGAGAATGTTGTTCGACTGAATGCCTTTGTGACCACGCGTGATGACTTTCCTGCCTATATGGCTGTCCGAGACCGGTGGTTGGCTGCGGTTCCTGCCCTGCCAGCTTCCACCTTGGTCATTGTCGTCGGATTTACGCATCCCGCATTTCTCGTTGAAGTTGAGGCTACTGCAGCTATTCCAAATTGATCAAAAAAGCATTTGCCGAGCTGGAAAAAAGACATGGAACAGCCTTATGGGAATGGTCGCTAAGTACGGCTGCGGCAACTGCAATAACGATCCTCGCGAGGATCGTGCCAAAGATACAAGGCAGCTTTCAGCCATGGCCAATCGGCAAGAGTTCTTCTGCGTTTTCAAAGCACGCTCGAACGCGTGCGATACCAGCGGCGTTCATACCGCCACTACCCGGACAAACTACACGCCAGAATGTCATGCTATTGACCCCATTCACGATCTGCCGCCCAGTCCCGCAAACTAGCCAGCCGTGCTCCACAAGCTTTATGATGCAGATGCTCAGTGTGTTGCCATCACGTAGATGACCGGGGCCATTCTTCATCATGGTGCGCTTGTCGATGAACTCTTCAGTCCATCTGTTAACCAACCACAGCCTTAATTCTTCGGCCGCACAGAGTTCATCGTTTGGACGGCCAGTATCTGAAATACGTCGCGTCTCTGACAGATACCAATCCATCATAGCGATCCCATTTGACATCAACTCTTCAGTAATCTCAGTCGCATGCTCGTCTGCATAAAGCGTCTGCACGCCAGCGATCCTCACAGCCATTTCAGGGGCCTTTGCCGCAAACCCAGTCATGTACTCAAATGCCTCGCCGATATTTGAGGCGTGCTCAACACGATCATAGAACTCTTCAAGTTTTGAGCGCGCGTGTTCAGACAGTTTCAACTGGCGAGGGTCAAGATCCGCCCGTGTCTCCGGATGAATGCGCAATTCGAGGTTGAGAAGCTCTTTAATGGGTACTGTCAGACAAAAGCGAGCCAGTCTCATTTTTCCAGCAATCTTAATTCGTTAGGATACGCCAAGACTGCGCCACTCGGTAAGAGCAGCGGCGCGGTTCAGCTTGAAATTTGATCGGTTGTAGAGATGGCGCTCTTGGTTGAAATGGTTGTGAACAGAAGCGTGGACGGATACGAATTTCTGCAAACTTCGTATCCGCCTAAATCGAAGCATGGCTCGCTCTCTTCGCCTAAATGGCTGGTGTGAATTCTCGGCTCGATTGTTGAGCCAGCGGCCGGTTTCCTGTTTGTCCACATTGCCAATCACCTTCATCGCCGCGCCGTAGGAACGTAGCTTCTCGGTAACGAAGACATCTGCGCTACCATGGCGTATCATGGTTTTCCTGAGAAATTTGAAGGCTGCTTTGCGATCACGGCGCTTAGTGACAAAGCTTTCCAGGACTTCCCCTTCGTGATCCACAGCCCGCCAAAGATAGTGCGTCTCGCCGTTGATCTTCACGAACACCTCATCCAAGTGCCACTGCCAATTTGAATATGCGCGCATCTGGCTGACCCTATTTTTACGGATCTCAGCGGCAAACAGCGGGCCAAATCTGTTCCACCAAAATCGAACCGTCTCATAGCTGATATCGATCCCGCGTTCGTGCAACAGATCCTCCACATTCCGAAGCGATAACGGGAAACGGACATACATCATCACGGCCAGACGGATGATCTCGGGGCTCGTCTTGAAGTAGCGAAAAGGGCTGCGTTTTGTCATCTAGAAACGCTAATTGCTCACCCTGCCCGCCTCAACCGATTTTGCTCTGACAGTACCAAGGACACAAACTGGCGGAATTTTACTCCGCTACAACTGCGCTATGTCGCAGCCGTTTCTGTGGCCCATTATTGCTGTGCGTTTACGGTTTAGAGCACCACACTCATGTTACCACTTCGTCAAGACAAAATACTGCCTAGAACAGACCGCGCATGTTCGATCCCGACTTCGTCCCGCCTGTAGAAGGTCCATTGTGCAATGCGGGTAGGCATAACAAGGCCTGCTTCTTGCAGAATTTTCATATGGGAGGTCGCTGAAGGCTGCGCTATGCCAAGTTTGTCTGCGATGAAACCAACGCAAACACCGTCTTTTTCGAGATCGCCAGTATGCTGAGCTGGAAAATTTGTAACGGGGTCCAAAAGCCATTTGAGAACTTGCTGCCGCCTCTGACTTGAAAGCGCTTTTGTGATCTCGTTCATAGCTTGACTCCTATATAGCATAAATCCTATTATATAAACTGTGTATCAACAGATCAAGAGGCCGGAATGTTACAGCTCCAAAACACCTTCACTCAAAATGGGAACCAAGTGGCATGGGGGAAAACTGGCCGCGGCCCACCACTCGTTCTCTTGCACGGCACGCCTTTCTCCTCGCAAGTCTGGCGACGCATCGCCCCCCTACTGAGCTCCCGATTTACGTTGTATTTTTTCGACTTGATTGGTTATGGAGAATCGGAAAAGCGAGATGATCAAAACGTCTCCTTGAACGTCCAAAACGGGCTACTCTCAGCGCTGTTTAAACATTGGAACTTGGAGCGGCCAGAAGTATTGGCACATGATTTCGGCGGTGCGACAGCAATGCGGGCCTGGCACATCGATGGCCTGAGATACTCTCGCCTAACGATTTTCGATGCGGTCGTTGTACGCCCGTGGGGATCACCCTTTGTTGCCCATGTGCGCGAACACGAGGTTGCCTTCGCTGGAATGCCCGCCTACATGCACGATGCTCTTCTACGCGCGTATCTTCAGACAGCAGCCCACCGGCCCCTCTCCGAAGAAGCGCTTAGGGTATATATGAAACCTTGGCTTGGAGACATTGGCCAACCTGCGTTTTATCGTCAGATCGCTCAAATGGATCAGGTCCAGACGGATGAAGTGCAAGATGGCTATGGCCCAATGGATTGCGACGTCCGCGTGCTTTGGGGCGACAAAGATGACTGGATCCCGTTTGAGCGTGGTCAAGAGTTCGCAAACCTCATCGCAGGTGGTAAGATAACGCGCATTCCTGACGCCGGGCACCTCGTGCAGGAAGACGCACCAGAGGCAATCGTTGCTGCAATGCTTGATCGTCGTGACTGAGATGAGGACACCGCCAAGCGAGCTCACGACCTCGAAAACAGCTGACCCTGTACTTCAGCCGTTTCAGCTTCGCCATCTCACCTTGCGCAACAGGATATTCAGCTCTGCTCATGCTCCATCTTTTGCGGAAGAAGGGCACCCACGTGATCGGTATCTAAGTAAGTCGTCATGCGCTGATGCCATCTTCGTTGTCAGCAAAGCAGCACACGCATCATCGCCGCAGCAACCAAAAACAACAACAACCCTAACCACAAGCCAACGAAATTTCCGTTTGTCGTACGTAACGGGATGCGAATTCCCCCTGTGTAGAAAGAGCCCAGGAAGGACCCAAATGGGAAACCGCATCAGTCATCTTGATCACAATTGGCATCACGTGATCCTAACGCTAGGGGCGATCACCCTATTGGACATCCAACTGCGTTGGGACTTTGGGACGCAGGTGGGACAGCTGAATGTCCCAACTACGTCCCTGAAAATGTTCACTTAATCTCTACCTCTACACTTACTACCAATAGAAGGGGAGTATTGGTGGAGGGGAGAGAAAAGATCATAGGGGTTTGCATAAGTCTAAGAACGGTCCCATCTGTCCCATTACAAAACTTCCTATAATAATCAGCCCGTTACTTGGGACATGTGTTGTGACATTCAATAGAATTCGTCGTCACCTTCGCCGGAAGTGTTTAGTATCAGATCATACGGGATGAGGACCAATCGGTGCTGTTGGTTTTTCCCAACACGAATTGAATCTTTGGGGCGGAAAACACCCTCAATTTTCAATAGAGCAGATACGTGTGCTCCATTTTGCCACTTCGTACCGACATAGAGCGTGGCGACGGGCGTTGTTCGTCCCAATCGAACTCCAACGTTCCTCTTCTTGGGCAAAACATACACACCAACTCGACTAAGGGCCGCGCCCGCATCTTCAACTTCTGTGACCGTGCCCTGATCAATTGCAGACATTAAGAGTTCGCCAATCGTCCGCTTTAACCCGTGATCCAAATTTAATGAGGTACTGAGCAAGAAATCTAACGCGTCATCTCCCTCTGAGCTCACTCCAGAATCCTCAGCATCGCGCATTAACTCCTTCAAGATCGGCAGCAAGTCACGCAATCTCCCCTGGTCAACATCGCCCCCGAATAGGGCCAAGTCACGTCCAGCAAGGATCGTTGCAGCGGTGTCAGCTTGCCTCGCATCTGCTCCTTGCGCACGGGCTGCTGCAGCAATGACTGAGTGGGTCTTGTCCCAACGCCCACTCTTGGCGAGAATACAGCCTCTCAGCCGAGAAGAGAGTGCGCGGACAGATTTCTCAAATGCCGCCAACCTTGACATCGTTTGAAGGGGATCTGACGTGGTTGGCAAGTGCCCCAAGTCTATCATCACAAACCGCGATCGGTCTTGTGGTTCAAGCTGAATGTGATTTATCGAAGTCACATATGCTGCCCCGAGAGTCCGGAATGAGACTGCGGAATGATCAGCGCCGCCGCGCGAAACTCGACCGCCTTCTCCCCCAGACATTCGGCGAAACAGCGCAAACATTTTGTCTTGCTTGGACCCATTGCGCGTGCCTTGGTCTGGCTCAAATTCATCAATTAGAATTGGACGGGCTTGATTATTACGAGACTGTCTAATCCCGGCTTCTGTCGCATCGTTTAGGACATTGCCCCCAAACTCTCCTAATAATCCTGCGACAAGCTCTATCAGCTTCGACTTTCCACTTCCGCGGCTGCCATAGACGTACAGATGAGACCGCCAAGCAGGAAACCCGCCAAGGCTCGCTGCCGCGACCCATCCGAAGAAGATGTCTGCATCAACATCCCGTTTCCATCCCCAGAGTGCCTTCAGCTCCGAAAGAAGAAACTCAACTTCCTCTGGATCAATCAAGCTGATGTCAGGTGGGGTAATCGGCGCCGCGCCGATCATTATACACTTTCCTCTGTGCTCCGATGGAGCAAGGGACCGTCCTTGAGGTTGAACAAGATGGTTCCCACAATGTGCGATCGCTTTCCCTTCGTCGTCTCTCCAGACACCTACAGCCCGAACATCTGCGGAATCTGGATCAAAAACACCTCTTCCATTGCATTGATCTATTATCCATCGACCGGCCTCACGTGGTGACCATCCGCCATCTTGCTGTGGAAAGTTTTTGACGCACCACGCATCGATCGCTGTGCTGAAGCCACTCAGCAGAGCCCGAACGCCTCGCCCTGTCTCTAAAGCCTCAGCCTTCATACGGCGCAACTCGCCGCTGGCTGAAATGAAGAAGTACTCCCCCCCTTTTTGACCAAGTGGGGTAATGGGGCAAATCGCCAATTCCATAACAACGTCAGTAGGCACGGTATTGGAGCGCGGGTTGTCAATTGTAGTGCGAACACCGTTGTTCGCTAGGGACTCGCTTTGGTTACTCATGACGATTTCCCCACTTCTTGGGCTACGATCCAGGCCCTGACGTCGGACGGACGATAGCGGGCACACCGACCAATCTTGATCAGCTTGGGGCCCTTCCCATCGATCACGCATAACTCGAGAAACCGCTTTGTTACGCCAAAGCGCTCTTCGACCTCGTCACGGCTCAGAAGCCGTTCATCATCTCTGTTTTTGCTGCTCATTTTTGAACTCCACATGTAATAGCATGCAGACCAAGTTCAGCATTTCGGCGAGTCGGATAATACCTACGGGAACAGATACCCCCTTCCTGTTTCGGCTAGGGGATCAGTCCTCTCAACCTTTCGATGCTGATATATCTCTCTCCAGATTTCCGTTTTGCGCCCCTGTTGCGCACATTGCTGCCTACATATGCCTTGCCTGCAGCGGTTTTCGACATTCCAGAGCGCTCGACTGCTACGGCGACCATATCATCCGTGCGAGCGAGCTTGTCCTCCTTTTCCAGGGCCTCAGAAACTCGCTCCATCCACAAACGGGCGTTAGTGATCAACGCACCTTTGTCCCGGTGATCGTTAAACATCAGTGAGAGGTCGGCAGAAAAGACAAATTCCGGCTTTCTGCTGCGCTTATTGAGTGCTTCAAATGCTCTTTCTGGCTCAACAAGACGTTCGATTCCATTGTGCAACTCTGAGACCAAAATACGTGACTGTTTGAACGCCGATCGCTTTGTGTCCTCAACAATTTCAAGAACCTTTCTAAATCGGAGCTGGAACCTGACCCACTCTGGACCCACATTCTTGTATTGCCATGGTTCTCCCGGATCTGGGAACTCTGAGCGTCGACTCCAAGCATTTGGCTTGTTCGCCTTGGGCAGCCTTCCCTGTCGAACCTCAGCGAGCCCACGTGCCGCTCGCTCTTCCTCCGAAAGAGGGGGCTGGTGCACTTCAGTATGATTGATTGCATCCAAGCGGTGCTTCCAAATTCCTTCTACTTGGGCGTAAACATTTTTGGTGCCGTCATTCGTACGGAAGAGCCGATCAAGCAGCTCCTGTTCAAGCTTAGCATGGGGCCGCCAAGATACCGTTCGGCCAGCCACGAGGTTCTGCTTAATCTGACCTTTAAACAGTCCTTCTTGAACTTTATTCAATTTATCGGGTGCCGTCCGAGATGGACCGAGGCGGTCAATGTCGCCTGCCAGATATTCAATCAATTTGATGATCGCAAATGGTGGTGAGGGCTGGTCCAAAACTAGCTCAGCGCTACCTTTTTTAATCTGGACCAGTGCGACGTCATCTTCCGTTTCCTCAAGCACTCCCTCTAGTCTAATTAGGATCATCGGCACAACCTTTTGTCAAACTCGTTGCAAACATCCTGCATGGCTGGCCGCAACGCATCAAGTGCCGGTCAAATTAAGCGCTGTCCCGTTTCAAAGAGCCGCTTGAAAAGCGTAAAATTTCAGAACGGTTCAAGGAGATCGCATAAATCGTGCCAGTTGGCCAAATCCCTAGCGGATGGTGGAACCTTATGGTCAAAAATCCTCCACGATCTGCTCAGGCCACTCAGCGTATCTCTTCTTAAGTTACAGCGACACGATCTGTTTGGCGTATTGGGTAGTTTGAGGCCACTGCCACTGTTGGACTGATGGTGCTGGACAACTCTTGCACAGGCGCGCCGATCTCGTGCAGCCTCAGAGCGAAATTTTTCCATTGGTTCTGAAAAGTGTTTGGCGTCAGAATGATTTAGATTATTACTTAAGGAGAGAAAACGAATGCTCCATACACTCGGACTGCTCTTGGGCTGTCAGCTTTTGGGAGAAGTGACTGCGCGGGGCTTTGGCCTCCCAATGCCAGGCCCGGTTCTGGGTCTTGCCCTGCTCGTGCTGATACTCGCCACAATGCCCACACTCGCAAAACGGCTAAGGCCGACCACCACAGTCATCTTGGCGAACCTGTCTTTCCTATTCGTGCCTGCGGGTGTCGGAGTGATTGGCAACTTCGAGGTTTTGTCGGCAGACGGGATTGCACTGCTGGCTATCCTGACCCTTTCGACGGTGCTCTCCATGCTGGCTGCTGTTGGAACGTTCATTGGCGTTCGGCACGCAACCGAAAGCTGGGCCCCATGACAGACGTCGCAAGCCTTTGGAGCTACCTGGCAACCTCACCGCTGATTTGGCTCACCACTACGATCCTCGCCTATCTGGTCGCAGATGGGGTGGCGCGGCAGTTGGGCAACCCACCCTGGGCCAATCCCGTGCTTCTGTCGGTCCTCTTGATTGCACCAGTGCTCTGGCTGACACAGACAGACTACACGACCTATTTCGAGGGTGCCCAATTCGTCCACTTCCTGCTTGGTCCTGCGACGGTGGCGTTGGCTTTACCGCTTTGGGATAATCGAGACACAATCCGGACCTCGGTAGCGCCGATCGTGCTGGCTTTGCTCACAGGCTCGATCGTCGCGGCAGGCTCGGCCATTATACTGGCGCGTGCCTTTGGTCTGCCGATGGAGGTCCTGCTGTCATTGGCGCCAAAATCTACTACTGCGCCCGTGGCTCTCGGCATCTCTGAAGCAATTGGAGGGATTCCGGCGCTGACAGCAGTGTTGGTCATTATGACGGGGATCATCGGGGCTGTGACGGTCACACCTTTGATGAATTTACTGCGGATAACCGACTGGCGGGCGCGAGGTTTTGCCGTCGGTGTTGCCGCACATGGAATTGGGACGGCCCGCGCATTTCAGGTAAACCCTCTGGCAGGGGCCTATGCTGGCATCGCCATGGCACTGAACGCTCTGCTGACAAGCCTGATCGTACCACTGTTGGTGCGCTGGCTGGTTTGAAAGCCTTACAACTCAGTACTCGAACAGGACATGCGGCGACGCAGCATAATCTTGCCGGAAGCCCCTACTGCCAGATCGACGTGAACGGCCCAGAGCTGCCGTTCACGTCCACCTCAGGATGCTGCGGTGCGGCCCGTCGAACCGGACTTTCATGCATTTTGCAGCATTATTTCTGACTGCAACGTCGGTGTGCGGACTTAGCGACCGAACCTACTGTCATTTATGATTTTCTAAAGCACAGGAAGCCAGCTATGAGCGGCCCCGAGGCGGCGTCTGACGGATGGTTGATGCCGTCATTCACCACAACTTCCTTGAAGTCGAACGGGCTTACGCCTTCAAGGCAAGAGACATTGATACCAAACTGGTTCGGGTTAGAACGGCGTTGATGATGTGTGTAAATTCCGCAGACTGAGCAGAAGAAGTGTTTTGCCGTTTTTGTGTTAAATTGGTAGAGGGTTAGGTCGCTTTCCCCTTTCAAAAAGTGGATTCCGTCCAGTTGGGCAGAGGCCGCGATTGCTCCTCTCATGCTACAATAGGAACATGAACAACGGCGAATTGTATTCAGTTCATCAGTAAGCTGAACCTCAAATTCTACTGACCCACAGTGGCAGGATGCTAAGTGATTTTTAGTTCTTTTTTCCATGTCAATAAAACCTCTTTTCCCAGTTCCAGCCAACTGTCCAAACAGTGTGAAATGGGCCCGAAGCCGACCTCAGATGCAGTGCAGCATTTCATGATATGATGCAGTGTCAACGTCGGGTTGTCGATATGGGAGGGCATGGCGGATCGTAGGAACTGTCATGCAAACACCAAACTTACCGGCCATTCGCGCACTTCGCCCCGCTTGGAACAAGGGTCGCATCGTTGGCCAGAAACGGCCGCTGAAGCCCAAACATGTCTGGGCGATCCGTGTCAGGCTGGAACTGGCCGGGAACCATCGCGATCTGGCTCTGTTCAATATGGCCATCGATAGCAAATTGCGCGGCTGTGACCTTGTGCGGATGAAAGTCGTCGATGTCATGGCGTCCGGACAGATCAAAGAACGAGCATCGGTGCTGCAAAGCAAAACCCAAAAGCCGGTCCAGTTTGAAATTTCCGAGGGAACGCGCGCCTCCATAGCGAAGTGGATGAAGGATCCGCTGATGGTTGGGTCCGAGTATCTCTGGCCTGGACGTTTTCACGAGCGCCTTCATATCTCAACGCGCCAGTATGCCCGTATCGTGCGGGATTGGATTTCGTCCATCGGGTTGGAGGTGACCGCCTATGGGACCCATTCAATGCGACGCACGAAGGTCACTCAGATTTATCAGAAGACGGGCAACCTGCGCGCCGTGCAGCTTTTGCTGGGGCATGCGAAGATGGACAGCACGGTAAGATACTTGGGTGTTGAACTTGAAGATGCGTTGGCAATTGCGGAAGCTATTGAAATCTAAATGTTAGGGACATTCGACAAGAACGGCCCACACCTGCCGTTCAGTGACTTTCAAATTCCTGCAGCGTAGCTTCCTCATTGGAGACATTCGCTGTTCTGCAACAATCTCATTGCGGTTCATGGCGGCCCATTGGCCTTACCCTCAGGTGTTCCACATTAATGCTGCGAGCGAGAAAATACCTGTCAGAAGCAAGGATGGCCAGCCAATATGTTTTCCTTTGCTGGCAACCAGATCGAACACACCAATTGCAGTGAAGCTAATGCCAACGCTCAAGAAGACAACTTTAGCAAGATTAGTGGGCTGAAAAGTGGCTGCGTAGAGAATTATCGCCAGAATTACCCACATTACAGATGTCAGATGCCATGCAGCACGAAGAACGCTCCGCCCGAATTTATGCTCCAAAATCCGATTGCCGCGTTGTTCAAACATCGGGCGAAGCAAATAGACTTCTCCTGCGATTGAATGAATGATCCCCGTAATAATCAGCATCAAAGCGCTTCCTACAGCCAATAATTCAAATATAGACATACCCATGGTTCCCTATCGTTTTAGCCGCCGCACGGTTGACCACAGGAGTAGACGCGCGTAAAATTTGTGAACGCCGTGAAATATGCGAAACGACCTACCCATTTTAGGCTTTCCATTTTGTCCTGTTTCAACAGGCAACACCGCAGATCCGAAATAAAGCTTGGATGTATGGGCAACGGTTTGGTCAGACACAACCATAAGCCAGCTACGTATTGGGCCACTGCCTACTGACATTATCAGTTGGTTGTCGTCACGTGCGTCAACTTTCCATAAGGCCAGACTGTTGCCTGACCCTGATGCCAAGTTTGCAACGTCATCATCTGTCGAAGGCCGTGATGCGAATAGGCCCAATAGTAATCTCTCCAACCGAAAAACGGGAGTATTGAAAAAAGCTAGAATGAAATCAGACAGTGTAACGTCCTGCGATATCTCTGCAACGAAACAATCCGTATAGCACCCCGCTTGTATTTCGTAGGAATTAATCAATCCACCATCCGGTATTGCCGCAGCTTTTACTGAAAACATTAGAACCTCCAAGTCTATATATACTCAGCCAACCGCCTGCTGTGATTAGGCATCTCGTGTGCGCGCTTATGGACAAGCCAATATATGCAACACTAACGATAACAACAAACCCAATCTACGGTGGCATGACCAATATGTTTCCAAAGCGAACGATGCCGTAAAACACAAACAGGCCCGCGAATGAAGTTATGTATTAATTTGGCTCCGGCGGTGGGGATTGATTGGATGTTAAAGTAGATATAAATCAATATTTTAGATGTAGGCTTGTATGATTTGTGTACCGAATAATGACACTTCCTATGTCGCAGGAGTAGGGTCGGCGGGTCTCTCTAAGCGAATAGATTTTACTGAGATCAACAGCACTAAGGGCTAAAACGACAAGCAGTCATCCCACTGTATAAGTGTTGTCACCCACAGCCTTACACTTTGGACAGGTGGCCCGCTGTCGTATCTCATGAGTTGTCATATCTTCATCTACCACAAGTATGAGATTTGCGACCTCATGAATGACTACATGCTTACACAAGGCGCAGGTAATACTGATTTTTTTACGGGGTATGTTTCTTAGTATTGTGGTCATATTTGAGGGTCTAATCGTGCTCCCCATCACCACGGCGACCTGATCCACGCGCAAACAACGTCGGTTTTTTCGCGGCAGTAGTATAAGTTGCTACCGTGATTGCCGCTGCGGCTATTAAGACCGCATGACCAATTATACTTGCTGCCAGCATGGTATAGCTTCCGATTGCAACGGCAAAAGTAACAGCCCACATGAGCGCAAGTGCCTGCAAAACATAATGCCGCACAGCAACATCTGGAATGTGACGAAGTGGACTTACTTCAGCATTAAATATGAAGTTCCATCCGTAAACGACTTGCTGTCTCATTTTGTATCTCCTTGTTATCAATCAAGTTGCATGTGCGGCGTGATGCAAACGATTGACTAATCTGGGTGTACTTAGCAGCCTATTATCAGCCTTATCTAGAGTCTGTAGTGGACGTGTGGGCTGTATGTATCTGACACTAAAGGTCTGGACCTGACAAGCAATCCTTCCACGAAAAATTTTCGTGTGTACTGGGATAAATCGACATCCCTTTTTGTTAATTACGAAATGAAGCTTCAAGCCTCCGATATGGGCCGTCTCTGTTCAGGCTGGCAAGGTGTGCAATCACCGAGCCAGCCCTAACCGACACCTGAGCAGCATACCCAGGAATGGCTATGGCCGGGCTAACATGCAGTGTGCGGGCCGTGCAACTGCGTATAGAGAGCCGCTTGTGGATGGAAAAATTAGAAGACCAGTTAGGCATCTGCATCAAAAAGCTTGTGGAGCACGGCTGGCTGGTTCGCGGGACTGGGCGGCAGATCGTGAATGGGGTCAACAGCATGACATTCTGGCGTGTAGTTCTTCCGGGAACGCGCAGGATTGCTGTTGGCGACAACCGATGGACAGGAGAGTTCATCAACAAGCGCACCATGATGACAAGGGGCCCAAGTCATCTGCGTGATGGGAACCTTTAGATATCTGTACCAAAAAGCTAGTGGAGCATGGCTGGCTAGTGCGTGGGACTGGGATACAGGTGATCGGTGGGTCCAATAGTCAGACGTTTTGGCGTGTCGTGCGTCCGGGGGTGATAGCATGAATGGGGCTGCTACTGCAGGTGTCTGGGTATGCTTTGAAAACGCGATGGAAATCCTCCTGATTGTCGTGCCTGAAAGCGGTCGTGCATCTTCGCAAGGACCCTTGCGAGGGTCTTTGCCGCAAATGCCGCAAATGCCGCAGCCACAAGCGCCTGCACGCAGAGTTTTTACGAGGCGGGGGAGGAGGTCGTAGCTGGCGATTTTGGCATTTTGAGGGATGCGATGCGGCGTGATTTTCATGTGCTGCGCAGGAAGCACCTACATCGTCGCGTAGTATTGTTGCTATCGGCCCAAAGCTGCCACTCACCGATGTGTCCAATGCCGCGCCGCAGCTGCACCAGCCCAGCCATCCGTGCATCTCGCAGCAATTTCGAGGCTTCATCGTCGATGTGCCGGACTTTGCTGCCGTTTGCTTCACCCATTCGATTGTCAGCTTTGGCGATGACAACGAACCAACAACGACCTAGCGTCTGTGCATGAAACCTAAAATCCTCACAACCTTACCCAGCTACACAAGGGCGCTATTGGTTCAAGACGCAATAGCGGGCGTGACGGTCGCCATGGTTGCCTTGCCACTTAGTCTTGCTATTGCCATTGCTTCCGGAGCTGATCCTTCAAAAGGCCTCATAACAGCCATTGTTGCTGGCTTTCTGATCTCGCTCTTTGGGGGCAGTCGAGTGCAGATTGGCGGCCCGACGGGTGCCTTCATTGTCGTTGTCTTTGGAGTGGTTGCTGAACACGGTTATGACGGATTGGTTTTAGCCACATTCATGGCAGGCCTCATTTTGCTTGTTGCAGGATATTTCCGAGCGGGAAACCTTATTCGACTGATACCAGAAGCGGTCATAAATGGCTTCACAATCGGGATCGCTATCATCATCGCGACAAGCCAGATCAAAGACCTACTTGGTCTCACGGTTGATGTGGTCCCAGTGGAGTTTATTGCAAAGATTGAAGTGCTTTGGGCCGCGCGGCCCACTTTTTCGGCAGCGTCAGTGCTGATCGGCTCTGCTACTATGATCTTGATCGTGCTGTTTCGCCGCGCTGCGCCAAAACTACCTGGGCTAATCGTTGCAGTCGCCGCCACGTCAGCGATCGTCTCATTGGCGGATCTGCCGGTTGACACAATCCAATCGCGGTTCGGTGATCTTCCCAACACCCTGCCTTGGCCCG
This sequence comes from Octadecabacter antarcticus 307, assembly GCF_000155675.2. Taxonomy (GTDB): domain Bacteria; phylum Pseudomonadota; class Alphaproteobacteria; order Rhodobacterales; family Rhodobacteraceae; genus Octadecabacter; species Octadecabacter antarcticus. Next base: position 1,833,157 of record NC_020911.1, on the reverse strand, counting down.
CGATTCCCGAGATAGGTTTCGACAGAATCGTTGAATTGTTGCCGTCCGCGTTGATCATCGCGTTTCTTGCCGGTGTCGAATCCTTGCTGTCTGCGATGGTGTCCGACCGGATGATCAATGGCAAGCATCGCCCAAATGCCGAGCTCTTGGCGCAGGGAGTCGCAAATATCGGGTCGTCCCTGTTCGGTGGGATGCCTGCAACAGGGGCGATTGCCCGCACTGCGACCAACATCCGGGCCGGTGGCAAAACGCCGGTGGCTGGATTGATCCATGCGCTGACAATTTTGATCGTCATGCTTTTGGCATCAAAGCTTGTCGGATATCTGGCTATGCCCGCCTTGGCGGGGCTGCTGATCTTGACCGCCTGGAATATGAGCGAGCCGCACAAGTGGGGAAGCTATGCGGCTGAGCGTAAATCCGACGTGTTTCTTTTGATGTTAACTCTGCTTCTGACGGTTTTGGCCGATTTGACCGTCGCGATCGGGGTCGGTGTGGCATTGGGCCTTGCTTTGCGGATGTTCCGCCGCGAGGTCCCCCCTTCCGAGTGGTCCGACCCAGAGCGTTAGGTTACGAAACACTCTGCACATTTTGGGAAAGCTGCCTTTGGTGCGCTCCGCAGCATCATGCAATTTGGGCTCTGACCAGACCGCCGCAGTGCAGAACCGCAGCGTGTTTTTGCTTCCTTCTGAGGGGCCGCTTTCGGTGTATCCCCCCATCTGGTTCGCGCCTGCAGCTAACGGCAGCTCTCCGCCCTTCATGACAAAATATGAATGTCGCAGCATCAGTCATTCCAGTCTCGAAGTCGACCTTCGCTGCATTGGGCACAAGGGTCCACTTAGGTCCGCACAGCGGGCATCTGGATAATGCACAGCGAACGGCGGCTGTGATCCCAAACTATCAATTGCTACGCATGCCGCATTTTGATGTGCCCAGTTGTTTGACGCTAGTGCCGTTCGTTTCTGACCGTCTCAGTTGTCGATGCGACCCAAAATTTCGGCGCACGCAATCTCCATCGATGGACGCAATGCATCCAACGACGGCCGCGTATATCGCTGCCCCGTGATCGACAGCGGCGTATGACTGAGCAGTCGTCCTACAATTTCTTCCAGCACACCTGCTTCCATCGCAACTGTCGCAAATGTCCGGCGATGCATATGCGGATTATACTTGAGCCGTTCCGGCCTTGTGATGTGGCCGGACTCTGACTTTGGTGACGGAAAGACCCAGTCTCTGCTCAGGGGACCAGTTTTACGCCGTGATCTGGTCCCTTTTTACTCTGCGATTAACCGTCAACTAAAAAAAACTCCGACAAATTATAGGTTTGCCCTACGTAAAGTGGCATCTACAATTGATTATCTAAGCTTGGAGAAAAGTTATGTCATTGAGCAACCTTGATGCGCCCCATGTCGCCGAAAATTTTCTCGCGCATCGCTTCTACGCCCCAGTTCCCATTCTCACCCAAGAAGAGGCGACTGAGGTAGTTAATGCATTCCAACAGTTTGAGCTCGATAGTTTGGCCCATCTTGGCAAAGTCCATCGGTTCAAGGCCCATCTGCTTAGTCCCGATCTTGCCCGGATCGCCACGCACCCTCGGGTGCTTGCCGTTGCCACTGCCATCCTTGGGCCTGATGTGCTCCTTTGGTCGTCAGATTTTTTCGTAAAGCCCGGCGGATCTACAGGGTACGTGTCTTGGCACCAAGACAGCACACATGCTGGGCTAGATCCGACCGACGACATCGTAAACCTCTGGCTTGCCTTGACGCCAAGCAAATCGGCGAGCGGATGTTTGCGAGTTATTGCTGGTACCCATGATGCCGGGCAACTTACTCATACAAACAAAGAAGACGCCGACAACATGCTATTCTTTGGTCAGACAGTTGATGTAGAGAGTGACAGTGTCGCACTGCCGCTTGAAGCCGGAGAGGCTTCCTTGCATTCAATGCGGATAGTGCACGGATCTGAGCCAAACCGTTCGGATGGGCCGCGAATTGGCATGGTCTTACGCTTCATCCATCCGTCTGTGCGTCAAACCAAGGCGCGCGACAGCGCAACGCTTGTTGCCGGTGTTGACGCGTTCAATCATTTCGATCATGAACCAATTCCCACAAGCCACTTTGCATCCGATGCGATTGCTGCTTTTAAAGACGCAATTCGCCGCCCTTCTGGCCTAGGCTGAACTCTGTAATGGGCTGGACACCTGAGACGCTTACGGCGGCCATAAGCCGGATTCCTGGTTTTATAGAGGCAGCCTGGATTGCGTTGATCATCGCCGTTGCAGCTATTATCCTGAGTTGGATAATCGGTTTGGGCGTTGTTCTGGCTGGGCGTTCAAAACTCAGGATTTTGCGTACACCGGCGACGATTTTCATCTGGTTTATTCGCGGCACTCCGACACTAATTCAGATTTTCATGATTTATTTTGGGCTGCCTCAGCTTGGGCTGGGCCTTAATCCATACGTTGCTGGGATTCTCGCGCTGGGGCTGTCCGGTGGCGCTTATGTGGCGGAAATTTTGCGATCTGGATTTAACGCGATTCCCAATGGTCAGTTTGAAGCAGGGCGCAGCTTGGGCCTACCAACATGGGCTATCTTATGGTTTGTGGTGCTACCCCAACTTCTAAGGATTGTTGTACCAGCGCTAACCAACGAAGCGATGAACACCCTTAAAAACACCTCACTATTGTCTGCTATCACGATCGTCGAAATTACTTTGTATGCAAAGCAGCAGATCGCAAGCACCTTCCGCCCGTTTGACTACTACATTCTTGCGGCCATATTCTACTTGATTTTAGCTGAAGCTCTAAACCAGTTCGCTCGTTGGCATGAGCGTCGCTACCCCGCCCTAAGTAAATGAGCCCGGCATCGCCGGGTAAACCACCTGAAAGGAAAGAAGACATGACTTTAGACAGACGCCGTTTCGGCCAATTCACTCTCGCAGCAGCGCTCACCACGACATTTGGGGGGCTGCGCACTGCGTCTGCAGCAGAAGACCTGGGATTACTAGAACCAGGCACTTTATCGAGTGCTACAGAAGGTACTTTTCCGCCATTTAGCTATTCAAACGGCAGTGAGTTGCAAGGTTTCGAATTGTCCATTATTCGTGAGATAGCTGCACGCTTGGACTTAGAGCATAAACCAGTCATAATTTCTTGGGACTCAATCTTGGTTGGCTTAATGTCGAACCGTTATGACATGATCTCGAACCCCATGGGCATTACAGAAGAACGCCAAAAATCTGTCTTTTTCTGTGATGCGTGGGTTGAAAGTGGCGCACGTATCGCAGTGCGGAACGATGATGCCGCCGCCATCACCGATGATTTGAAGGGCCGTAAAATTGGTACAATCGTTGCCTCAACCTTTGTACCTTTGGCTGAGGCACTGACAGACGATGTGAAGCTGTATGGATCAGACCCCGAAGCCCTTCAGGATCTAATCAACGGTAATATCGATGGAGCCATCGTCGATGGCATTGGCGGGGCCTACGCGATTAAGACTGGAAATTTACCGCTAAAGCTAGTGGACGGCTTTCTTGATAGCTATCAGATGGGCTGGGCGGTGACAAAGGCACGACCCAATCTTGTGCGTGCGATCAATGGAGCGCTTAGTGAAATGGTTACCGATGGAACCTATGCCCGCATCGCAATGGAACAGATCGGTATCGTTCCTATTCCACGGGATCCAATTCGCACCGTCTTTGAGGGCTAAGTTGGCCCATGTTACACAAATCAGCTATTGGGCGGAACTCACCCTTCCCCTACCCCTGCAAGACTTGTTTGACAGGAATTCCGACAGCGTGACTGCGCTCATCGACACAGTCGCAGAGGTCAATTAGTATCATGAGCCCAGTGGATTAGGCAGCTGTCCAGGATAAGATTGACCTCTGGCATTCAATGATAAAGGTCAGCCTTATCCAACTACTAACCTTTTAGATATTTCGGCGCACGCAATCTCCATCGAAGGCCGCAATGCATCCAACGACGGACGAGTATATCTCTGCCCAGTGATCGACAGCGGCGTATGATTGAGCAGTCGTCCAACGATTTCTTCCAGAACGCCTGCTTCCATTGCAACCGTCGCGAATGTCCGGCGATGCATATGCGGATTATACTTGAGCCGTTCCGGCCTTGTGATGTGGCCGGACTCTGACTTTGGTGACGGAAAGACCCAGTCTCTGCTGAGAGGGCGAAGTGGTGCCAAGATCTCATGGTGCAATTGCAAAATTGGAAGATCAAAACTCCGCCCGTTCTTCGTCATTGGCAGATGAATGTGGTCTTCCTGTATCTGCTCCCACTTCAAGGTGAACACTTCAGTTTTGCGAAGGCCGGTAAACAAAAGCAGCTCGTAGAATACGCGATGGATTGGGTTGGGCAGATCATCAATCGTCTGCCGCCAGTGCTTCAGGTCCTCAATAATCCGCCCGTCCGGCTTATCTTCAAACCATTCAATCGCCATCGTTGGACATTCTGGTAAGTCACAAGTCCGGCGGGCATGATTATAGATGGCGCGAAAGCTGCGAAGAACATGATTAGCTGCCGACGACGATCCCGCCATATCGTGATGACGGCGCACTGTCATCGTCTTGCTGATCTCGCCGAGAGGCAGGCGCATCCAGTCTTTCAGATGAAGCGTAAGCTGGGCGCGCATCCCGATCTTGTTAGTCTCAGAACGCAGCTTTGGACGTGCCAGATACACTTCCATTGCGGCCTCCAACGTGGGCGCGCCAATCTGAGCCGCCTTCCCTGCCCCTCGGCCCATCTCCAAGGCAAACCCAAGCGCCGTTTGGCGTGCGGCCTGCGCTGAGATGATTGGAAACCGACCAATCAGAATACGCTTGGTCTGGCCGCCAACGTCCTTCTGAAAGTACCAGGTCTTCGAGCGCTTCCCCACAAAGAGCACCAGCCCTTTGATCTCAGCGTCCCAGTACTTATCCGTCCCTGCTTTCGCATGTGGCAATTTGTTAGAAAACGTCTCTGTAAGCTTTGGCATATTCTGTCGGCCTTTTGTAGGTAACGCCACGCTACTCTGCGCTACTACATGCAACCTGATGCAAGATAAAAGTCAACAAAAAGAAACAGTAAGGTGCACAGTGCTACTGTACGAAACTCAGAACACTTGTTTGGAAAACTGGGGTCTTAACCATTACACAACGCCCGCTCAATAATCAGTTACTATTTCATAGGCTTGAGGGCGTCAAGATGACTATCGCCAGCGCTGCGAGAGAGGCCACTGTAGGCCCTGCCCCAGACTGAATATAAGGATATATCATGCAGTCTAACTGAGCAGTTGTCTGTTAATCAATTTGTCGTAGGTTCGATCCCTACCGCCGGAGCCAAATAAACCAACAAGATCAGTTATTTGGCAGTCATCTAGGTTATTGGTAAATCTTTTGATATAAGGCTTGTCACTGGATTTGTCACCGGCAAGGCCTCGTTCCATAAAGCTGTATAATTCTAGACACTTAGCATCTCTAGTTTTGCATGTGTGGTGGACCAACTCGATTGCGCAATTGCACCTGATCTGCTGTCAGTGCCCCTTGCCTTTACATAGAGCGGCGCCGTTACTACCCGATGCTGGATCAGATACGACTTGCGAACAGACAGCATCAACTTGGCTCCGAAGCCGACTACAGGCTCATAACCTGAAGGTCGTCAGTTCAAATCTGACTCCCAAAACCAATATAATCTAATTATATCAATGCGCTAACAGCCACCTCAGGGTGGCTTTCGGCGTTGGTGATTTATACGTGGAAGAACGCGGGAGACATAAGTGACTGTGGCGGAAGCGAAACGAACACAGACATGTCACTGTGTTCTAATAAGACCTCGAGCGGACCGGTGATCGCAATGCCGCGAACATCAGCCATGAGCCAAGAGTGATTGATGCTCCACCATGCACACTTTTACACTGAGGGCGGAAACCGGACCTTTGCTGCGAATGCAAAGTGCGGCAATTACATTTGGCAAAGCGGAAGTTCGTTGTGCACTCAGGCTGTCTGAGTTCGAGGTGGTCCTGGTCTTCGAGTCGAATCGGAAGTTCTAACATCATATTAAACCGGTGCTAAGTTAGCCCCCTAATCTGTTTTCCCATCGGAAAGCCATTCAAAAATAGTGTCCTGCAAAAGCCATGGTGATGGCGCACTACAGGTGATTTCAGTCGCACTGTAGGCGACGAAGTGACACCATCCCTCTTCGTCAGATCTCCATTGGCCAACAATTTCGCCGTCTAATAAAAGCACATCGCCACCAGAGATTTCATTGTGGTAGCCGGTCATTATGGTGCCGTCACGGACCATGGATCCGTCATTAACCAATTCGCAGATCGACAGAAATTGGCCAGCGATCGCTTCGGTTGTCGCTCCAGATACTGTGCCAACCTCATAGGCTCGGTATTTCACAGTACCTGAGACTAATGCTTCTGATTGGTTAATCGCAATTTCGCACGAAAGGTCACCACGCCTGATTGTATTAGATTCCGTTTTCCGAGCCTTTTTCAATCGCAAATTGTCTGAAAGGCTTTGGGCCTACGACTTGTCATCAAACGACAAGCGGGAAACAAAACCTCTGTCTCTCACCTGGTCAAATATTTCGACAACCGGATGGACTTTTGGCTGCCATACCCTGCCAAACTCGATTGCGCAGGATACTGGTACAGCAGGAAAAACGGAAAGCCTGACGTCCATTCCATGGGTATTCTTGATCTCATCCAAAGTCGTTCGAACGATTGATCTGTATCGGCTGAGATCACTTTTGTGCCGGATAACACCCTGAGTTTGTGGATCGCTCGATATTTCCCATATCGACACGTCATCGCCGACCGCATCCGTTATTCGCTCATCTGTTATGTGAGATGTCACCGAGAGCTTCAGAGCCACGTGTTTTGGACCTTTCCGACCTTTGGAGCGTAAGAAATTTACCTCAGGCCCGTCTTCGGGCCATCTCCACTGAGAAGGTTCACGATGACGTTCGTATATATCGACATCCGAGATGTCTGAGATAAGGCGACCAAGTTCCATCAGGAGCGGTATAGGAGCAAGGCCGAAAATGGAAAGGTGGCGAATGTCGCCTGTCTCGAACCGACCCCGGACGTTCTGTATAACACCATTTCGAAGTGTTTGTGGCTGTATGCTCCAGTAAGTTTCCTCGCTGTCCTGAAAATACATCCCCCTTACCTTGATCTCCGTCGGTCTCCGTTCGGCTGGGGTCCTTTCTGGCATGATAGCGTCAACACAGTCATCAAAGGGAACGGCCGTTTCGTTTGGGCCAATCGGTGCCGAAAACTGCAGAATGTGGGAACGACTGTCGGGCCCGGAGGACAGCGCCAGTTCCACCCACTCCTCATGCTCTTTCTTCCATTGCAACAAGAGCTCTTCTCGATAATCCTCCCAAGTTTCCTCGCCGTCGATAATCCGATGATGGACATCACACATCAGCATAATGTTTGATGCGTCATCAGACAGCACGTGAGACCGTTTTGGGTGTCCCCTCTTACCGTTGGGCGATGAGGCGACGATGTGGGCCAGATATGCAGCATTGACTTCTGCTTTTCCGGCAATCAGATCGTGATCGAGAGCCTTTTGGCAATTCTTGAATTGGCACCGCCCGGCTGCGCGAGCCCAAACCAGAAGCTTTGTGATTTCGCGCGGTTGCTTCCCTCTATTCGACATCAATTCTGCCCCTCATTTTTGTTTGTTGAATCCATCCCAAGAAGAAATCCGGACTGGTGGTCGTGGTCGATGATCAATTGACTATGTTCAGATGGCATATCACGTTGGAAAGTCGTAATCGTCGCTTCGAGCACTGCCGCACCCAACATCCGAACAATGAGCAATGTGGCGAAAGACGGCCCGCTGTCTTCGACCATCTTCGTCATTGCAGCCACGTCAATGTCGCTCGGGACCGGTGGGAATGTTGGATGAGAATGCCACTCACCTAGATAATCGATGCGCCCTTTTCGGCCCGCGTTCTCGTTCAGAATTTTATCGAGCTGTTCGCTATGCGTAGCTGGCAGGCTGGCAAAGCGATTGTGCGTTCCGACCTCGAAGTCTACCGTGAAACCGATTAACTCGAAAACCCCCGGCGCGAGCTGTTCTGCGGCCAACCATCCGCCGATCTCTCGAATACCACCTCTTTGCAGGCAAGCCCGCATTGCTGTCCAATGTGACGGAGGAATCCTGAGACTAAGAGTCATGCTTGACACCAAGAGAATTTAGAACCTTCTCGACATTGAGGCCTCCTTCCTCGGTACCTCTATCGCCCCATCCGCCATGTAAGCTGTAGACAACAGGGTGAGTGTCAAACGGGTGGTCAAAGATCCAGCCTTTCCGCAGTCCGATGTAATATGCGGGCTCCGGGTGTACTCTCATCTCAGAGGGTGAAAGCACGTCTAAGGCATGGCGAGCCAGCCGGTTAGAAATTGCTCCCACGTCACCGTCGGAGGCGAACAGAGGTTCGTCTTGACCATCACCTTGCACCCCGTAATCTCGCTCATGACCCTCTGGGGGCATTTTGCCCTTGGCGTCGCACCACGCTTGCAGCTGCAAGGCAGCTACCATCGGAGGTGGATCTTCATATGGAACACTTCGCGCCACAAGCCCGCCAATTCCACCGGCGTAAACGCGTGCCCAGACAATAGGCCTCTTCTTTTGTGTGCAGATGGCTGCAGCCATGCGAAACACCCCGCTGTCGGCTGTGGTATCGATCACAAGATCACAGGAGCTAATGATCTCACCAAGCTTTGCAATGCTCTGGACTGTCGATTGTGAAGTCAGGCTGATGCTTAGGGCGGATACTCGTAAACCAGGCTTAATTCGAAGTAGCCTGTGCTTGAGCGAAGTCGCCTTGTGATGTCCGACATCCATCTCGTCGAGTTCGTTGCGTACTAAGTTGTCGGACCATAGGACATCATTGTCGAGCAACATGAAGTGACCAACTCCCTCGCGTGTTAGGCTTGCAGCGACCTTCGAACCAAGAGAACCAGCGCCGATAATGCAGACGCTGGATTTTTGAAACATCTGACCGTGGACCCTGCGTTCTTTCGCGTGTGGCGGTTCGAAAGTATGGAAAAGGTCCATATTCCTTTCTGTGGCCTGATGCTGAACACGAAACAATACCTCTTGTTGGCCGTTCGACAGGACGACCAGCATGTCTTCGGTCTTAGCAATCATGCCTCTTAACCAGCGTGGCAAGAACATATACAACTGTTCTCTTACGTCCTCTGTGGTAAGATCTGGAAGCGTTTGAATGCTGCGTAGGCGATACAACACACCTTGGACCACTTTGCCACCGAATCCAGGACCATCCGATGGGACTGTTAGCCCGGCATCGTAGCCAATGGACGCAACGCGAGCGACTTGAGCTTCGGTTGATCCAATCCGGTGCTCAAGAGTCAGACGGAGCTCAGTGACATGCCCAGCCAAGCGTCTCCTCAAAAGACTGGCGGTTTCGGGAGTCAACATGAACCGACGTGGATATCGCGCAAGCATTGAGGGCAGGTCCGACGGATGGTCACTTTTTACTTCAGATAGAAAATCATCTGCAGGCGTTGCATCCAGAAGCGCCTTGGCACTTTGAACCACATCCGTACTCTTGCAATCCGGATGCCAGTTGTCAGGCCTATACTGGAGGCAAAGCTCACCACCCTCACCATACTGGTGCTGGGAAAGCCGAGCGGTGTCATCTGCCGGAAGCACGAAGGGTGGTAAGTCCGGGAAGAGGGCCGGAAAAATCAGGTGTAGAGGTATGCGCCTGTCCTCGCTCACCAACATAAAAGACCAAGTCAGAAGGCCACTACTGTTCCGACTGAAATAAGCATCCTGAATCCAAACCGAGCTCGAAGCCAGCTCGGTTAGTTCACCGCACTCTTGTATCAACCGCCCTTCTTTGGGCGTGTCGGCCATCAACCGAAACCCTTTGGCTCCGTAGGTCTCCGTTGCTCATCACCAAACACGAGGCCAGGCGATGATGCACCTGCCGCGGCCGCGGGTGCGACAGATGCTGCACGTGATCCTGTGTTTGTCGAGACGCGTAATCGGGCCGCCTCGACAATAGGATCGCCAAGACTCTGTGAAAGTTCATTTAAGACGATGCTTGCGTCACTGAACCCTTGAACTGCTCCGAAGTGTCTGCGGGCAGCCTCAAGCCACTCGAAGAATGCCTCTCCTCGTTCTGGGTGGGTCTCCCAGCGATCGGCAAAGTTTTCGGAGGGGTCCGTCGGATTGGCTATCCAGTAGACGCCGTGCAGCTCCTCAATCTTGACGTGCAGATCTCTTAGTATCTTTGCAATTGCATCAGACACGCGAGCTTCGCCTGCGTATGCGTGGGTCGACAAAGTTGTCAGGATGATGCTGATCACCTTTAGATCTGGATCGTCTTGTTCTGCGAACCACTCGTCGCGGTGCCTTTTCAAAATCATAATGGCAGACTGTAGGGGTGTTCGGACCCGGAACACAGGGACATCCTCAACGCTGGCCGTCACTTTACCCCGTGCATCTAGGAACGCCCTACGACGTTCGTTCAACTGCTCAAGCTGCCTTGACTTGAACCATGCGGCGAAGCCCCGAGGGTTGCTGCCTGGCCAGTCGTCGGTGATGACGTGATATGTGGCAATCTCCTCGCTATCGGTGATCGCGATCGCACCGTCTGCAAGGGCTTCATCCGCACGGTACGATGAGAGCACCGCACGCATGTTTGCCTCATTCGGAACGGCAGGTAAAACGTCCATATGGAATTGCGCACCATCCGCGTAGATCAAGGTACAACACCTTCTAGACTCGCCAACTGCATTCTGAATACCTCGGGCTTTTCGATAGGCCTTCAGCTCATCTTTCAACAGACGACGAAGGTCGGCTTGGCACATATGCCTTTTAGAGAGAGCCTTAAAAGCTACCACGATGTCGAGATCGTAATCTTCATCTGTCGATGCCGGCTTGATAGGTGTTCCGAGCGCGAAGGAACCTTGGATGTAAACATCAGGGTCAAAATCGCGGACTTTTGACTCGTCACGATGCAGAAATTCGCCGAGATCCTTGTATCGCCGTTCAGCCTGATCGAAGCGATCCGGTGGTACTGCCAACTCTTCCGCTAATTTTTCTACCGCTAAGTTGTAACCATATCCGATGCCAACATTCATATCAGTCATAAAAAAATCTCACCTCGAATTACCCTCAACTTTTAAGTGTGTATTTGATAGCAGGTATTCAACCGGTAACTCGCTTTATCGATACAGAGTTCAGGGAGGAACTTCTTCCGTTTCAGTATCTCGTATTTCGTCTTGTAAAATTTTCTCAGCGAAAGTCCGGAATGGTGGGCTGCGCCGCAGCATCCCGTTCTTCCTGTCAAGGTCCGGTTTGGGCCGCTCCAATCGACGTTTGGCCCGGCGATGCTGCGCGGCGGAGAATGGCAGGTGAGAGCCCACTTTGACGGATGACCACTTCAAGAGAAGTCAGCGAACCCGAGCTGCACTGCCAAGCGTCACTTCTTTTATCAACAAACTCAGCCGATGCGAATCTCTCTCGAAACGAGCTTGGAAGTCTTCTGAGTTGATTGGTGCTGAAATGATGTCCGAAATTCGCACATCAGCACTAATGCCTGCTGCTGAAATCGATGCAGAGAAGCCCTTTGAAGTCGCGCTGGAGACCTTTGTCTTTTGAGAGCCCGCCCTGCTAAAGCCAAAACCCAGAACCTCAGCGCTGAAGTCGTAGGTGACATCAACCACCGTCTCAGATGCGCTTTTCGACGCACGTAAGAAGACGACAAACTTGATTAGCACGTCTTCCAATTCGGTCGTGACATAGGCTGTAGCGCCTCTCAATTCGAGCTCTTGTAATCTAGCAATGAACTGCTCAACTTGGACCTCAAATTCCGTGAGCATTTCGGCAGTCTTATCCTGATACAAATAGTTCTGAAAAACCGCCTTTAAGGCCGCCAACTCGGCGCTCAAAGGAACATAAACAGTACCAATCTGTTTTCGCGCGTTCTCTAGATAGGAGTCACTTTGCTCATTTCGTCGTTCCAACCTCAGCTTATGAAGTTCGTCTTGGAACTTTGACTGCGTATGCCATCTGGATACAAAAGCCCCAATTCCGGCACTGACAACAATAGATAGAACACCGACAAGCGCGACAAGGACGGTTGGGTCGATATTTTTTATAACTTCCAACATAAACAAGTCTCAATTCTCAAATACCACTCAGAAAGTATATGCCATTGCCTTAGCGATGTCTGCAACGTCCGGAGACTGCGAGTTCGGTCAGCTCAAGATTTTGTGCTCGCGGCGAATGTCCCCTTCGACGGGCCGCACTGCGGCATCCCGAACCATCGGCCAATGTCGGCAATGGGCCGGAAGCGACGGCGGACAGTTTAGGCCGTTTCCGACAAATGCTGCGTTGCGCACATTTCGACATGAAGGGCGGGAAATGGCTACAAGAAAGCGATCGGTTGCCGACAGGTAGACTGTGTGAGGATACCGAAGCTTTCCGAAGTAGACTCCCTCAATTTCGACGTTTGGGTCGAAGTCGCCGAACAGCCCAGCAACAAGCCATTTTACTGCTTCAACCTCTGCGTCATCCGCACGATCAAGTCCATTTAGATCCACCAGATTGTCCATATGACGTTCTATGTGTAAGGTATCAGCTACTTGTCTCACACAGCGTGAATTCAAACATTACAAGATTTCGCGGGTGCGGCGAAAATCCGCAATGACGGGCCGCGCTGCAGCATCTTGAACAACCGCTTTGGGCCGACATTGCTACCAGCCCACTGCGCATTTAGAATTTCAGAAATGATGGCAGTGTTACCGCTGAAATTCCGATGAAGCCTTAGCTTTTGTCTTTATAGAACTCCGCGCAATCAGGATGATCAACAAGCGTCGTCGGACGATAGGGTGCCACGTCACCCATCTGCCTCACGCTATCTGCTTTCAAGCGCTCTACTACCGTCGGGTGCAGAGCAGCGCCCTTTTTTTCACGCTGCTTCGTAGACCAAGTCATATGCTCACGTAAAAAGTCTGGTACAAAGCTTGGCCAAATATCACGCGTTCTTACAATTTCGTCATGCTGTAAACCCAACGGATCTGGCGATGTGACCAGCAGATCGTCTCTGATTTGTATATCAGTAAGATCTTTTAAATCCTTAAGGCACTCGTGCATTTCATCGACCATCCATTTCAATGCAATGTCTGACAAGCGAGATTCACTTTCAGGATATGAGCCGCCAATATCTGAGTGATTACCTGCAAACCAGACTTGCTTCATCCAGGCCGGATCCAAAGCAGAATTAGCGGTATAGTCTTTTCGTTTACCCCAGCCAACACGCGGAAAACTCTTTCGGGCCTCATCTATGGAAATGGCGTGTCGTGCAAAACGCACGTCAGGATCAAGATACGTGTCGTAATATTTGAGATTCCAAGACGCGAAATGCCAATTCTCAATCGACGCCCATGAAGTCGGTTTCCACCAGCGCGGTTTTGTGGTGCCGGCTTTTTTGATGTACTTGAATTGAGAAGTGACAGCCTCTCGGAACCAGTGAAGAATTACCAGAGTTAACATAACCAACGGAAGCTGCCACCAAAGCGACCAGTCATAAAAAATCGCCCAAAATGTAGTCCCTAAGGCCAATGCCAAACCTGCAAAAACGATCCATTGCATTTTACGCGAACCCAGAGCCGCTACAGTATCAAAGACCCCCACAAAGTTTGGCTGTACGTTGCCTTGATCTTTACCGTCCTTGTCGTTGCAGGAATATTTGTCACGGAAGTGTTTTGCCTTCCTAAGTCGCTCACCATCATAGTCCTTGCGGTTTTTACCTGCCCCATGATTATAAACATAGCGAACTGCATCAGAGGCAATTTTGCGAAGTTTGGGGCCATGTTTTGGAACAGGGGTGTTGCCAGGCATTCGCGTTGGAATTCCGCAGTGATTTAGCACATTGGTCACACAACGTACTGTGTAAGCTCCGCGGCTAAAGCCTATCAGTGAGATTTGATCGCCAGGTTCGTAGGCCGCTATAATGGCTTCGTAACAATCGACAATATTCTCATCTATTCCATTGCCGACCGTAGCTGCGAAAAAGTTTCGCATACGCTTGAAAGTGAGGCCACCTGTTTCGCCTGCGCCTAGGCCAGCGTCGTAGAATGCCACCTGATCGTCAACACGGATTGGCGAGTCTGGACCTGGGCGCATCGCCCGATACATCTTGTAGACATTGGATAGTCTTTGATCAGGGCGAATCCCGCCGACTTGTCCGGTACCATCTGAAAAAATTAAAATGTGCTTCGACATACAATCCTCACTGCTACTATTTGGAATCGCAAGCTCACAAAACTCGATTCGTAACAAAACAAGGACCAATCTAACTGACATAGACCTATTGGCATAGCCGGATGAGCAAGAGGCGATGGCTGGTCGTTGACGATCATGTTCATAGCGTCGCGCCATCTGTCCTTGCGCAATTGATTTGACGGAAATTCACCGGCGCAACCGGCCATCACTGCCAACTGCAAGCCAATCTTTGCGGCACCGATATTATATGGTGGCGACCAAGTGTATGAGGCTTCGCAATTGTAGCGAAAGTCCGGTTTGATGTGCTGAACTGCGGTGTTTAGGATCGACGATGAATGGCAGGTTTGGACCGTCAGTGACGAATTCTGCGGTGGGCACATTTCGACTTGAAGGGCGTATTCTGTTGAAAAACTCGAAAAATAGGATTTCGAAAATTCCCGCCAAAAGCACGCCCTTGCGAATACTCCAAGAAGATTGCCCCGAATGGCTCCAAAGAGACGCAACAGCGCTTTGAGCCCTCTTTTTTGCCGAACCCCTCGCCGAAGTATCATAGTTGCGCTGTGTGGAGAATTATTTTCGAATTTCAGCCAAAATCGGAGTTTTTCAACAGAATAGGCGGGAAGCCGACTTTCGCTGCGGTATGCATGGAGGTCTGCTACGCGGGACAAACCCGCCTTTTGCAGGTGCGGTTATTGCTAGCGCAGCATTCCTTCGCACATGCAGCAGCAATCTTTTGGCAGTGCAGCAGACTTCACCGATGCGGCCATTCAGATGCGAAAAATTGTGCGATCCCAAACTACCCTTTCGCTGCGCGTGGCACCAATAATCGAGTCGCGGACACAACCGACCTTCGCTGCAAGTGCGTCAAGGTCTGCTTTGGCGGACCGTTCAACAAACGGTCCTTTTTGACGCTTTCGTGCCTGGGATCACATTGCCCGAGCTGTCGGTATAGGTCCGTGACGTATCGTCGGAGTACGTGACATAAAACAGCGGCATCAAGGTTGTGGTTTGATACATATAATGACCTGTGGTCCGCAGCTGTACCAGGAAGCGCTCGGTCTCTTCGCGTTATCCGCGCAAAATTAATCTGAGCTCTGCATGCCGTCGACGACTTACCGGGATAGAATTTCCGTCGCTTAGGATGCAAAGATAGCTGCTGCCTTTTGCTTTGATTTGGTCAACGTGTTTGCTACGGACCCAATGTGAACGGTGTACCTGCAGCCCGCTAAAGGGTTTCAACTTCTCTAGGCAATCGGAGAAATTCCTGCTCAGCATCACTGTTCCATGGGCTGTCCGGACATGGACATAGTGGTCATTGGCGCTGACGCTCAGGAGGTCATCGCCTAGATTGTGTGGAATATCCGGAAATACGCTGCGCAGTTCTGGCTCGACGGCGAAACGCGCCAAAATGCTTGCGCGCTGATTGGCGACATAGGCAGCCGCCTTGAACGCAAACAAGGCCAAAAGTGATGACAACCCGATCGCGGGCACCGCAAGGCGCTCCAACTCTTCCAGAAAACTGTCAGGTTCCTGGTCTTGAGAGCCTAAAATGTAGGCCATACCAGCCTCTATCGCTAGCGATAGAGGGGTTAGCGCGACAGGCATAAAAAGTATGGCCAGAACCACGGCCCAGATCAGCCGCATCCCTAACAGCACGGCTGCCGAAGCTATGCCCGTCACGATGAGCATGGCGAACACGATATGCAGAACCCAGTGTGCGACCGCCAGGATAAAAGGCAGCTCCGCCGTTGCGGCAGGTTGAAATCCAGCAATAATGACACTGCAAAAAAGCGCTGCTGCGCAAAAGGAAAGAAGGAGCCGTGGCATGCTTTCTGGCTCTTCACGAAGGTAGGCCCAAAGTCTGGAAGTCTGAAGATCGGGTTGCGCCATTTATAAATCTGGTCCTGAGCAGGTTCTTTTCGGTGATTCTACGATACGCGGCGCTACACCTCCTGTGTAGTAGAATATCTTATTTTCAGCATAGCTTCGCGAACGGTAGGATTCAACCGTTCGCGTTGGTTGCGAATCCATTCGCGAAAAATTCCAGCGATTTCAAGTAACTTGCCTTTCTTAGCGTGAGCTGTCCGCGCATTCCCCAGTCAACGCCACGCTGATCGTGATGGAGTGTTTTCCAGTCAGCATGCGCGCCTTAAAAACTGAATTGAAAGGTCTAAAAAATGAAAATTGATCAAATGCTCGCGGGGCCAATCGTGTTGATGCTCCTGGCAGCCACAAGCGCACCAGCACTTGCAGAAGACCAGCTGATATCCGGTATGGTTGGCGGCGGCCTGTCTTATGGCTCCACCTTTCTCGGCTCGGACGAAAGTGAAGTGGGCTTCATCCCACTTATCGATCTCGAAATCGGGCGTTACGGCTTTTTGAACCAACGCGGCATTGGTCTGCAAAACTCCACCACTCTGCAAAACGGAGAGCTAAGCTATGGGCTGGGGATTGGATATGATTTTGAAGAACGTATTTCAAAAGATGATGCCCGCCTGAACGGTCTGCCAGATGTAAAAGCTGGCGCGCTTGCAACGTTGTTCATGGAGTATGATGTTGGTCGCCTCACCTATGGATTTGAAGTGCAACGTGGTCTGTCTGACGATGGCCCAGAAGGCACACGCGCCAAGCTTTATGGCACCTATCGCAGTCAATTCGGTAACAGTAATCGGGTACAGGTATCTGCAACGCCTTATCTGGCATTAGCCGACGATGCTTGGATGGATGCCTTTTTTGGCATTACCGGGGATCAGGCTTTGGCATCCGGTCTTGCAGCTTTTGATCCGGGGGCAGGCTTGGCCCAGGCTGGTGTCACATTAACCGGTAGCTACGCGCTGACTGAACGCACGATACTGTTCACGAGCCTTGATCTATCGACTCTGGCTGGGGACGCCAAGGATAGCAGCGTCAGCTTTGAGGACACGCAGGTCAGTATTTCCACCGGCGTTCTGTTCCGGCTCTAAGCCGGACGTTCCCGTAACAAAACAACAATAGGTATAGATATGAAACACTTGAAACTGGCCACAACCGCTGCCGTTGTGCTTGCTGCCGGCATCTGGTTGATGCAGCCCGAAGACCCTGAACGTACAAACCCGTTTGACGGGGAAGCACAGCCGCTTTCCACGGGCATCCTTTCACCGCGAGAGGGTTTGACCCTTGCGCTTGAACGGCGCACGCCAGACGGCCCCCCCCATGTATTGCTGGTCACCGAACTGCAAGGGGACCAGATTTCGGCAGTTGATCTGACTGCCGCAGGGCTAACCACCAAGACTGACTTCTTCGATGTTCTGACGGACGTTGGAATCGAAACACTTGTCGATGTTGCGCAGGCCGATGCCAGTGACCAGTTCCCGGTAGTACAGCGCAGTTTTGGTGATCTCTTGCCTGCCGCCGGTACGGCCGCACGACACGTGGCAAGTGGCACCAATTTCCCTGAGCATCAGGAGGAGACAGGCTCGGAGTCTGTCTTCAACTTTCCGAAATTCGGGGTCGCCACGCCACCTGTAACAACGGTTTCAACGGATGCAGACGAACTGCTCGATTACGAGGTCGAGATCTGCACAAGATTTGATCGCGACATTGAGCATATCGAGGATTTTGATGCTGCGCAAAAAGGTTTTTTCTTGTGCGGAGATTTCAGCAACAGGAGTGTGCTGACGCGGCTGATTGATCCCGACAATTTCGATTCCGGCACAGGTTTCAGCGATGCCAAAAGCGGACCGGAGCGCTTCCCCTCGGGCGGGCTGTTCGTGGTTCCACTTGACTGGGAGAGCTTTGTAAAAAACGAGCGTCTTGTCACGCAGGTCAATGACGAGATACGCCAAGACGCCCGTGCAGGCGAAATGATCTTGTCTTTCCGATCGCTGGTAGAAAAAGCTCTGGCCGATACGGAGTCCACCCGATTTCTGTACGACGACAAACAATTTCAGCTTGTAGAGAACGGCATGATCGCACGCGATCAAGTTCTGATGTCGGGCACCGCCGAAGGCGTCATCTTTATGCCGCCTAACATGAAGCAAATCGTCAGAGGTGCTATGCTTTACATAGTAAAAGGCACGTTTCTGACGGGGCAGGCTCCGTATGACGCAGTGCTCGAAAACTTTCTGGACGAAGAGCGCGCATCACTCCGGTTTCTGCAACCCGGACACCTTGTGACCCACGACTCTTCAAACATGGGGACTATTACTGTCGTAGTGCAACGGGCTGAAAGCTAACTGGTTAATGCAACTCATCGAAACGCAGCAACCCGCTGCAGACACACAAACGCCTCAGACGAACAGGGGCACAACCTACCAGCCCAAGCGGGCAGAAAAGGAATATACCATGTTTAAGACAGTAACTCTCGCCTTCGCCACAATCGCAGCTTCCGCTTCCATCGCATCTGCAAGCATCGACAACATCTCCAACTTCGTGATGAAGCAGGACCGTGGCGGCCAAGTTGAACTTGGAACAGTCACAGCAACTGGCGATGGCGTTGTAGAAGTTTACAGCTTCCACAAAGGCGTAGTGGGTGCATTGGTCGGGTCAGAAATGGTCAAAGCGGGTGCAAACCTCGATGTTGACGTCAACATCCCCCGTCAAGAAACAGACGCAATCGTGCTTCTCAAAGTGAACGGCCAAGTGGTCGACACACAGGAAATCGATTTCAACTAAATCTTAGATTTACATTCTCCCTGCTGCGGGTCGCCTATTCGGGCGGCCCGTTTGGTGTAATTTCTAAAACGGCCACATCTGGTTTGTGACAGAACCCTCTGATTTTTTGACAAAATTATCATCCTTTGGCTTTAGGACTCGAATATTACCGGCTCACATTTTTGTGTTCACACTGTGGCTGTGAGGCTTGGGAATATTCGTTTGTGCCATACTGCACCACCGGAATTAAACTTATGTTCACAATCGCACAGAAGTACCAAATTGATTAGCCTGATGTTTTTTCAAGAACTTAAATTCGTCGCAGGCCATCATTTTTTTTGTGACCGTAAGTGGGGCTTTCAAACGACGTTTTTCGACCCAAATGCAACTCATCGAAACGCAGCAACCCGCTGCAGACATTCAAACGCCCCAGACGAATAGGGGCACAACCTACCAGCCCAAACGGGCAGAAAAGGAACATACCATGTTTAAGACAGCCACTCTCGCATTCGCCGCAATCGCAGCTTCCGCTTCCATCGCATCTGCAAGCATCGACAACATTTCCAACTTCGTGATGGAGCAGGACCGTGGCGGCCAAGTTGAACTTGGAACAGTCACAGCAACTGGTGATGGTGTTGTAGAAGTTTACAGCTTCCACAAAGGCGTAGTCGGTGCATTGATCGGGTCAGAAATGGTCAAAGCTGGTGCAAACCTTGATGTTGACGTCAACATCCCCCGTCAAGAAACAGACGCAATCGTGTTTCTCAAAGTGAACGGCCAAGTGGTCGATACACAGGAAGTCGATTTCAACTAAATCTTAGATTTACATTCTCCCTGCTGCGGGTCGCCTATTCGGGCGGCCCGTTTGCGTAACAAGACGTACCAAAGCTAATCACCATCCAGAAGTATGCTAAAAACGCTCCTTTTTGGCACATGCTCAAACCGTCCCGTTTGACGCCGCCAAAAAACCCGTTCAAAACCCAAGTAGTTGTTGAAGGCTTTTGGTCGCTCTCATGATAGCGGACACTCGTGCAACGCGCAGCATTGGTCAGATTGGGCTCCTTGCCGACGTTACGCCTACAAATTGCAACGACTGCACCCAAAACGCCAATGCCAGCGAAAGCCGACAACAGGCTGGAAAGCAACAGATTTCCAATTTTGACGAACGGCGGGTTCAAGGGGCACTCAACAGATCACGGTGCTGCACTAGCATTAGGCGGCTTCGAGCCCGACTCACCGATGCTGCAAAATCTATGAATGACGGCTATGCTACTTCGACGTCACATCCGAAGCGTATAGAAAAAGTCGTCCCTGGACCGTCCTTCGATCCGCACACCATCTATATGGGTCGCAATTCGTTCAAAACCAAATCGCTCGTAAAATGCTATTGCTCTTGAGTTTTCAGTATCGACGAAGAGTTCGAGTTGTTCCAAACCATTTTCTTTGGCTTCCCCGATCACCCCAGTCATCATCACTGTAGCTGCGGGACTACCGTGGTATCTTCGCGTCACAAAGAACGGACCAATCTCGCTTCGATGCTTGGTCCGTTCGAGCTGTTGAGGGCGATATCCGCAAAACCCAACTAGCTTTTCAACATCATAGACACCTCGGATGTGGCCTCCTCTCAAGATATCACTGCAACGGGCTATGTCCGCTGCAGCCGTCTCGTCCAGCGTTACTAAAAATCCCAATGGAAAATCCCGTGCTCCTTCAAGCCTTAGATTTCTCCAGTCTGAAGCATAGTCACAAGTAACTGTCTTGTACGTAAAGTTCTTCATCGATGTATCCAATCAGTGAAATCCAACCGAAGGGTCTGCCCCTATCTATTTTAGCCCATTGGACAGTGCCAAAGATAATGGCCTTTTTTAAGCGGTTGAACAACACCAGCCATTGGCGCGCACGCAGCGAAAGCTAACTTCGTCCGCAACTTGATCCTTCAGCCTTTCGCTCACGCTGCGGTGGGCATGAATGACTGGTTTTCACGCCGCAGTGCGACACCAGAATCTTAGCAGGTGCAGCAATTTTCTCGCTGCGAGCGCACGCAGCGTGAAATTCGAATTCACACACTGGGCTCCTTGCCGCCATTCGCTGCAGGAAGCACCAAGGTCGGCTAAGGGCCGTTTGTGTCAGTGATGAACGGGGAAGTATTCCCGAATGCTGCACCATGCACATTTCGACATGAAGGGCGGAAACCAGCCATTCGCTGCAAGCGCAAACCATCTATCCCGCGTGGGTGAAAGCCGACATTCAGGCAACTCCAAACTGCGCTTGGTGCTGCGCTGCCGCAAGTCTGCTTAGAGCCACTACTTCCGATTTTCTGCTATGCAGCGAAGGTCTGCTATTGCGATAGAGACGAATGACAATTGAAGTAGACGCGGCGGAAGTTCTGCCGGGTCCACTTGGCAAAACTAACGCTACGAGCGGGCTCGCTTATCTATTAAGGAGCCTAGCCAATATCTAAGGTTTCTTGCCGTAAGTTGGAAGCTTGCGCTTTTGAATGTTCAGCAATTTCTTGCATTGATGTGAGCCAAACATCGCCTTGTTCAACAATCCGCTCAAGATGATGTTCCATTTCCCGCCAACGGGCTAGTCGTCCTGTCAGGAATGGGTGAAGCACGGGCATGTAGAAACCGCCAGCTTCATACATCGCATCAAATTCTTCGATGAAAGCTTTTATTCCGTCCGAAGGTCCACGCACTGGCATGATATAGTCAAGCTCGCCCATATGCGCGAACGGTGGCCAATCGTCAGTGCCCCAGTGTGGCGGGATTTCGATGATCGAGCCTCTGTTGGTGACAACCTCGTAGGGCAGGTCGTCCGCCATCATGGAACTATCATACAGGAAACCATGTTCGATTAACCGGTTAACGATGGCGGGTGTTATGCTGTAGACGGGCGCACGGTATCCGCGTGGTTTGCGGCCTGTCATCTTGACATGGGTGTCTAGGGCTCGGCCAAAAAGCTCAGCTTCGATTTCGTCTGAGTGTTCCAAAGGGTCTTCGTGGGCCCAAGAATGATGGCCAATCTCATGACCATCTTTGAGGATGGCCTCAACGGTTTCGGGATACTGCTCCATCACCCATCCGGGCATGAAAAACGTCTGCGTCAACTCAAGGCGACGGTATGTGTCCAGAATGCGGGGAACTGCAACTGTTGGACCATACCGACCCATCGAAATTGGTTGAAGCCGCAGTTCAGCGTCTTTCGGTTTGCCAACGCGAACAAGTGAGTCCGCATCGATGTCAAATGTGACAGATGCTGCGCATTTTTTGCCATTCGGCCATGAAATAGGATGAAGAAACATTGATTTCCTTTCTGAAGATTTGCTTGTGGCGGCTACGTTGAAGTAACAGCCTGAACGGCAAATAAGGCCCCAAGGTCGTTTCGGATGCGCTGCAAAACGTCGTCAATTTGCAGCTGTTCCGAGCACACGAATTCAATGAAGCGCGCGTTTTGGAGGTGGAACAGCGCTCTGCCTAGATTGTCTGGCGCAATTGATTCTGGTAAAGCACCCGCGTCTTGCATGCGCGACATTTTAAGGACGAGCACTTGGGCAAGTTGTCGGTCCAGATTAAAGTAAGGTTTGCTTATTGAACTGTCTGAGTTCGCAGTAACCGTTGCGATCACCTGACGCCAAATCACTTTTTGAAGGTTTTGAAGCGCGTGTTCCATGATTGTTTTTGCGAACGCAATTGTGACCTCGGTCACATCTAGCGGACAGGATGTAAGTTTATTCTCCAACTTCGCAATCAATCCGCGGTCATTCTCTGCGACCAAGGCCAACAGAATGCCGGACTTCGTTCCGTAATAATTGTGGACCGTCACGCCGGACACGCCCGACGCCTGAGCGATGCCCTCAATAGTGGCCTTTTCGAATCCATGTTCGAGAAACATGGCCTTTGCGGCACGCGCAATTCTGGCCTGACGGTCGTCCTTTTGGCGCTCCCTTAAACCAGCCACAAAATCCTCCTCTAGCTTACATGCCTCAACCATAAGGGAAGGTCCGCAACTTAATCAAATAAAAAATTTAGTTGCATAAAATATTTTGCTGAGTAAAGTTTTATGAGAATCAAACCCTAGTAAGGATAAGCAATGCAAGTTTTCAAAGCACTCGGTGTAGCTGTCGTGATGTCTGCCGGCCTTGGCGCAGGCGCTGCTGCCGCTGACGAAATCAAAGTTGGAGTCTGTGTCTCTTGGCCAGGATACGCGATGCTTGAGCTTGCCCGCCAACAAAACCTTCTGCCAGAGCATGACCTTTCAATTACGATTTTTGAGGACCCAATTGGGGGCCATTCGGCCTTGGCTGCGGGGCAGCTCGATGTTTACGGATGCACCGCCGAGTATACGCCGATTATTGTTGATCAGGGCTTTGATGTTGTGAACGTCGCCTTTTTGAACCCGTCATTTGGCGTTGACCATATTATTCTGGCGCCAGACGTTCAGGTAGACACGCTCGCCGGTACAAAAGTATCCGCACCCCAAGCCTACATCGGCCACCTGTTAATGGGAATGTGGTTGGACCGCGACGGTGTCGATCTTGACGCGGTTGAATGGGTCAACTTGAATGCCGATGAAGCGGTAGGCCCGATGCTTTCAGGTGATCTAGCCGCCGGATACATGTACGAGCCGTGGATTTCAAACGTTCTTGAGGCAAGTCCTGGCGCACGCAGCGTAATCAACACCGCTGACGCCGATCTTTTGAAGTCGGGCATATACATGGATACCATGTATATGAACACGAACTTCATCGCGGAAAACCGTGAAGCTGCGCTCGCCGTGCTTCAGGCGCGTTGGGACGGGTTGGCGTATTGGAACCAAAACGTCGAGGTGGCCAATAAAGAGATAGCAGCATTTCTTCAGTGGCCTGAAGAAGACATCGGTTATGTGGTTGGGACAGACGGCAAAAGTTTAGAAGGAGGCATTTACATGCTCGACTTTGACGAATCGGCTCGGATTTGTGGTGTACTGGAAGGTGAACCACCTTTCGGCATGGCAAACGGAGCCATGACCGGAACGATCCAAACGATCAACGAATGGTGGATCAAACTGGGCCTTATGGAAAACACGATTGATGCTGCTGCGGGTATCGATTGTAGCTTGATGGGTGATCTTGTCGCCGCTGGCTACCGCCAAGACCTGCAACCAAATTGATACAAGCCCTGAGCGTGCTCGAGGTTCGCTCAGGGTTAACCGCTTCATGGAGAAAGTAATGCAACGCAGTAAGCCATCTAGGAATTTCTTCGCTGTAAGATCTCCGGTCGGACGGGTCCAAGGCATTATATCCGCAATAGGTATCTGGGCCGTCTTTTTCGGCTTTTGGATTCTGGCGACCAGTTTGGGTTGGGTGAACGATCTTTTGGTTCCCTCTCCTCAAAAAGTCTTGGCTGCTACGTTCGATTTGTTCGTCAATCGCGGTTTTTCGAGTGATGTTCTGATTTCAGTTTGGCGCGTATTTATCTCCTTTGCCATGGCGTGTGCCGTGGCTATTCCCTTGGGTGTCGCAATGGGGACATTCCCCTCGATTGCGGCCATCTTTGCACCGTTTGTATCTGCATGGCGTTATTTGCCAGCGCCATCTTTCATCCCAATTCTGTTGATGTGGTTTGGTACTGGCGAGGCACCAAAGCTTGCTCTCTTGTTCATAGGGGTCATCTTTTTTCTGATCACTCTGGTGATGGACCATACGAAAAACGTTCGCAAAGAACTTGTCGAGACAGCTCTGACTTTGGGGGCCAGCCGATATGTGGTGGTTCTAAAGATCGTGTTTCCTGCCGCATTACCTGACATTGTGACTGCGATGCGCCAGATGCTAGCAATGGCTTGGACCTATTTGGTCATCGCGGAGATCGTTGCATCAACAACCGGAATTGGTGCGATGATGATGCGGGCACGTAGGTTCTTGAAAACCGACGAAATTCTATCTGGTATCATTGTTATTGGCGTCTTGGGTTTGTTAACTGATTTGCTGTTCCGAGTGCTGCACCGCCGAATGTTCCCTTATCTGGAGGTAAAGCACTGATGTCTGATGCACAGCTCAATGTACGCGCAGTTTCAAAGACATTCAGCCTTGGTGGAGGACGGTCCCTGAAAGCGGTTGAGGACGTTAGCTTTGCCGTCGAGCAGAACTCAATTTGTGTTCTTTTAGGGCCTTCCGGATGTGGAAAATCAACCGTTCTTCGTATGATGGCGGGTCTAGAAGACCCAACAGAAGGTGAAGTAACTATTGGCGATAAGACTGTCACTGGTCCGGGCCAAGACCGCGGTATGGTGTTTCAGGCCTACACGTCATTTGATTGGCTTTCAGTGCGGAAGAATGTCGAATTCGGGATGAAGGTCAACAACGTTGACGCTGCAAAACGGAGAGAACGCGCTGATCACTTCTTAGACCTTGTCGGTTTATCCAAGTTTGCAGACGCCTATCCTTCGCAGCTCTCTGGCGGCATGCGGCAACGCGTTGCTATTGCACGCACGCTGGCCAACGGACCAGAGGTTTTGTTGATGGACGAGCCATTCGGCGCGCTGGATGCCGAGACCCGCTGGTTGATGCAGGAACTTATGATCGACATCGCAGAAGAGACCAATACGACAATGGTTATTGTGACCCATGATTTGGAAGAAGCAATTTTCCTTGCGGACAAGATCATCTTTTTGTCCAGCCACCCTGGCCGCTTGAAAGAAGAGATCATCCCTGAGTTCAAAGCAGGAAAGCGGATCGGTGACAAAGAACGCATCATTCGAATGGATGGGTATTCCGAGCTTGAAGAAAAGCTGATGCGTTTAATGCGCGAAGAAGGCCACCGCGAGACTTAAGAAGGATCATATAATGTCCATTTCATTCGATTTTACAAGAAAATCTGTGCTTGTCACGGGGGCCAGCAGCGGCATTGGGCGAGGCGTTGCGGCCGCCTTCGCAAAGGCAGGCGCGGACCTTACGATCTTGTCTTCGACGGATAGTATCCACGAGGCCGCCGCCACGATGCGCGGCAATGTTAAGGCGATCAAATGTGATATATCCGATGCATCTGCAGTGACTGCCGCACTTGCCGGAATTGAGCGCGTAGATGTGCTGGTCAACAACGCAGGCTTGGAAAAACCGACCCCTTTAAGCGGAACCAACCCAACGGGCGATGCGACTTTTGAGCGTGTCATTGCGATCAATGTGAATGGAACGCGAAACGTCACTGACACATTGATCAACCGCATCCCTGATGGGGGGCGCATCATTATCACGTCGTCAATTTGGGCGAAAACTGCGGTTGGTGGCTTTTCTGCTTATGTAGCCTCCAAGCACGCAAATGTTGGCCTCATGCGCACTTGGGCCCAAGAACTGGGGCCACGCGGTATTCGCGTGAATGCGATCTGCCCGGGCTGGGTTAAAACAGGTCCGGCAATGGCGTCGTTGGGTGAATTGGCAAAAGCCAGCGATACCAGTGAGGAAGCGCTACTGGCTGAAATTATGTCAGCTCAAGCCATTGATGGATTGATGACGCCAGATGACATGGCCCATACCTATATGTTCCTTGCCAGCGAGGGTGGCCGCAACATCACAGGACAAGCGATTAACGTCGATCGCGGCGAGGTGATGTCATGAGCCTTGCAGGGCAAACTGCGTTCGTCACTGGTGGGTCACGCGGGATTGGACGTGCAATTTGCATCGCTCTGGCCGAACAAGGCGCAGGTGTTGCGTTCTGTCATGCTGACGATCCGCAAGCTGTAGAGACCTTGGCCGAGATTAACGCTCTGACCGAGGGTTATAGTTTTGCATGTGATGTTTCCAATGAAGATGATGTTGAAGCGTTTTTTGTTAAGTCGGAACAGGCACTGGGGGTGGCGACAATCCTCGTGAACAACGCTGGTATCCTTAAAGAAGCACCGCTTGCGCAAACCGCTGTGCAGGATTTTGATCGTGTCATCGCTGTCAATTTACGTGGGGCGTTCCTTGCATCACGGGCGTTTGTGCGGCGCACAACATCGGGCCGGATCATTTGCATCGCGAGTGATCTTGGCGTGTTGGGTCGTGAACACATGGTGGCGTATTGCGCCTCAAAAGGTGCCATCATCAGCATGACGCGCAGTATGGCGCACGAATTTTCGCCTGATATTTTGGTCAACGCAGTCGCGCCGGGATCAGTTGCCACAGACATGACCAAACCCGAATCCATGAGCCCGGAAGCGCTGGCCAAAGACTTGGCCACACCTTTGGCGCGCTTTGGTGAACCAGAAGAAATCGCATCTATGGTCAGCTATTTGGCAGGCCCTGACAGTAAATTCATCACAGGCCAGTGCTTTGGCGTGAACGGTGGAAGTGTGATGCATTAATGGAGAATGACAATGAGCGATAAGTTTTTCCAACCGGTTTCCGGTTTTGATCTCCCCCGTTTTGCGGGCGTGCCGACCTTCATGCGTTTGCCCCATGTCACGCTGGATGATCCAAAACTAAAGGATGTTGAAATTGGCCTGATCGGGGTGCCTTGGGATAGCGGCACCACCAATCGCGCCGGCCCGCGCCACGGGCCGCGCCAACTGCGTGATATGTCGACCATGATGCGGGCGCAAAACGGAGCGACCGGCGTTCGCCCGTTTGAGCGCGCAAATTGCGCTGATCTTGGGGATGTCGCGCCCAACCCCGCAGATCTTATGGATACGATGTCGCGAGTTACGGCGTTCTATGAAGAGGTTAAGGCCGCTGGCGTTCGCCCGCTGACCGCAGGAGGGGATCATTTGACCTCCTTGCCGGTATTGCGGGCTTTGGCAAAAGATGCGCCGATGTCGATGATCCATTTCGACAGTCACACCGATCTGTTTGATAGCTATTTCGGCGGGACAAAGTACACGCATGGCACACCGTTCAGACGGGCGGTTGAAGAGGGTCTGCTTGATCCTAAAAAAATCGTTCAGATTGGCATTCGCGGAACGACCTATGACGACGAAGATCGGGATTTTGCGAATTCTGTCGGCATTCGGGTCATCTCCATAGAGGAGTTTCACGCACGTGGTGTTGACGACGTAATGGAAGAGGCCTGTGAGATTGTAGGCCAGTCTGACACATATATTTCGTACGATATCGACTTTGTTGACCCCGCCTTTGCGCCCGGGACCGGCACGCCGGAAATTGGTGGGCCCAATTCGTATCAAGCAGTTCAGGTTGTCCGAGCGTTAGACAAAGTAAACATCATTGGTGCGGACTTGGTCGAAGTGTCTCCCCCCTTTGATCAAAGCGGCGGTACGGCATTTTTGGGAGCCTCAATTATGTTCGAACTCCTTTGTGTTATGGTGCCTTAGCATTGTGATTAAGGGCTATGCCCCGAGAAGCAGACATTGGATCGCCTGCAGCGAATGCACATTTTGTCCCGCAGAGTGTGAATTCGCTCGTCGCAGATTTTGCACTTACAGCGAAAGTCCGGTCTGACGGGCCGCGCCGCAGCATGACCCAAGGACGACGAACGGCAGTAATGGGCCTATTCTGTTGAAAAACTCGAAAAATAGGATTTCGAAAATTCCCGCCAAAAGCACGCCCTTGCGAATACTCCAAGAAGATTGCCCCGAATGGCTCCAAAGAGACGCAACAGCGCTTTGAGCCCTCTTTTTTGCCGAACCCCTCGCCGAAGTATCATAGTTGCGCTGTGTGGAGAATTATTTTCGAATTTCAGCCAAAATCGGAGTTTTTCAACAGAATAGGCCGGAAGCAGCCTTATGAATTTCTTTTGAACGACAGCTTTTCCACCCATGGGTGCACGTTTCGGGAAAAATGATTTGAACTCTGGCGAAAACGCCATCACTGCTAAAAACGCCCTGGAAGAATTATGTTAAAGCATTGAATTTAAACAGTTTAAAATCTATTATTATCATAACCCCTCAATCCTCTTCTTTACGAAGTTTGAATGGTCATCATTCACCAAATACTACCTCGCGCTGGGAAATAAAATCTGCGCGTGAGGGTGTTAGTGGGTCTGCGCCATGAAGAGTCTGGAGCGATTTGACCCACCCCTCCCCCATATAAGCGGTGGAGCTAGATTCCAACTCGACTGGATGTTAGTAGATTTATCTCGAAAAGCTGCGGCAGGCCACACAGCGAGAACGAATTACAACAACCTGCGCCCACGGCCCTAAGCTTTGTGACCTCATCAAAGCCAGCTTGCGCCACTACACAACCGCGAAGGTGTACAGCACTACCACCACCACCCACCCCCGTAGGGGGTGGTGGTAGTGGCGCACCTCATTGGCAATAGTATGCGCGACCCTGCGGTACCACGGTTCTTTAGGTGGTCACGCACATCATTGGGTTGCCCATTCGGCCACCTCCAGACCCGGCACTTTGCGACGTTGCGGGCCATAGGCCTCACCCTTCACTAGCGCACCAGATTGTAACCAATCTTCTATGATCCGCGTGATCCGCTTGCGATCTATAGTGGCATCCATGCCAAGCACTTCAGCACAGTTGGTTTTGCGCATGTAGTGAACCAACTCGATTACGCAATTGCATCTATCGGCCAGACGCGCACATTCCTTTGCAATTATTTCAACCGCATTGTTGTCATTCTCTCCTGCGCGGTGTGACAACACAAAGGGGTCGATCACAAGGACGTCGATATTGCGATAGACGACTTCTTCGGCCAGTGCATCCATGGTTTAGCGATCATCGCACCATCACGGCCGACGACAGCCGTGCAGAGCCCGCGTTCACACCCAGTGTGCACATATTAATTGCCTTCGATCTCTTCTGGCGCAATCTTGTGTTGTTGCATCACCGCCGTGATTCGCAGTTGCAATTCATCGGGAGGATTTTCCAAGTTGAATGTCCTGTCAGACAAATCATCAGCGACCCATTCACCCACCCAATCGCGACCCGATGCCATCGTCAGCACTTCACAGATCGTCAATGACGACTGATCGAACCCGCCCTGTGCGACAGTGACAGTGACAGTGACTTGGCCGCGCAACTTGTGACGCCTATAATCAAGCAAAATATTGAACGGCTGCACCCTGATACAGCAACGCGATCCTCATTCCTTCGCAGCATCAAGGATGCGCTAAAAGGTTTAAAATCAACTATAATGGTCATAAACAGGGCGACCAAGGCATTGGTTGGCGAGTAAACTGCTACTGGCTATTGGATCTGTGACCGCATAGATTACGTTTGCTAATACGGCAGTGGTTTTAGTCGAAAATATGCTGCGTGGTTCATGAATGGAATTAATTTGAAAGCTGTACCTGAACGTCCCAAGGTGCGGACCATAACTAAATTTTATAGTACCCACACCGCACAAAACCGAACGCCAACTACCTCTGATATGGGCTAAGATTCATCCAATCGCTTAGGCTGCCATTGTCATTTTTGAACGTCGACGACAGACTTATATAGACCAACCTAAAAGGATCGATATGCGCCGCTCATTTAAAGCCTTGCCAGACTTCCCTGTTGCAGACTGCCGCCCGTTGACAACACAGGTTCACGGCGTCGATCTGCACGATGATTACGGCTGGCTCCGCGCGCCCAATTGGCAAGAGGCGATGCGGGAACCCGACAAACTCCCCGTCGACATTGCCGCATATTTAAATGCCGAGAATGCCTATTATGACGCGGCAATGGCGGACACGACCGATCTTCAGGATCAACTGGTCAAAGAAATGCGCGGCCGTATCAAAGAAGATGACAGCAGCGTTGCACACAAAAACGGTCCCTTTGCCTATAGCACCCGTTTCGATGGTGGAGCCGAATACCCCTTGTTCATCCGTACGCCGCGAGCCGGAGGCGAAGACCATGTCGTACTTAACGTCAACACGCAGGCCGCAGCCCACGACTATTTTGACCTGGGTCAGACGGCGACATCACCAGACCAAAAGGTTCTGGCTTGGGCGGCGGACGTGAACGGCTCTGAATTCTATCGCCTGAGCTTTCGAAATATCGAAAACGGCACTGATCTGGACTACCATATCTCCGACGTGGGATCTGTCGCGTGGGCCGACGGGCAAACGCTGTTTTACGTGCGCGCCAATGCAAACCATAAGTATAACAAGGTGTTCCGCCATACATTGGGCAGCGATCCCGCAGACGACGTGCTGGTCTTTAGCGAAGATGATCCGCGCTATGACGTCGATGTCTATCGCCAGCGGTCCGGGGCGTTCATTACAATTCTAACAGGCATGAACGATGAAAACGAAGTCAGCGTTATTCCCACGTCTGATCCCGCTGCCGCCCCCATGCTTATCGAACCGCGCACCCAAGGTTTGGAGTATGACATCGACCATCAAGGTGATGCGTTTATCATCCACACAAACGCCGACGACGCCATCGATTTCAAGGTCATGACGGTTTCTGTCGCGGCCCCGTCCCGTGCCAATTGGGTTGATCTGATCGCCCATGAAGACGGGCGCAGGATTGTTTCCACTATGGTCCATAAAGATTGGTTGATCTGGATCGAGCGCCGCAATGCCCTGCCCCGCATCTGTTACGTCGGCAAGGACCAGCCGATCGCGGCCGCACAAGTCATCGCGTTTGATGAACAGGCTTACGGCCTTGGCGGCGACCCCGGCCTTGAATACGACACCGATATGTTCCGGTTCACGTATACTTCTCCAACCACACCGTCACAGGTATTTGACTTCGATTTGTCCAGCGCCCAGCGGGTTTTGCGCAAGACGCAGGAAATTCCGTCCGGCCACAATCCGCTGGATTATGTCACGGTGCGAACGATGGCCCCATCCCATGATGGCACTCAGGTTCCAGTAACGGTCCTGTATCATACAGACACCCCGTTGGACGGGACAGCACCCTGCCTGCTTTACGGCTACGGATCTTATGGGATGAGCATGCCTGCCTCGTTCTCAAGCGGCCGCCTGTCACTGGTCAATCGTGGCTTTATCTACGTCATTGCCCACGTGCGCGGCGGCGAGGAGATGGGCCGTAACTGGTATGAGACCTCAAAGTTTAGCGGCAAACCCAATACCTTTTATGACTTCATTGCAGTTGCGCAGCATTTGATCACCGAACGCTATACCGCACCTGCACGTATCGTCATTCAGGGTGGTTCAGCTGGTGGATTGTTGGTGGGTGCTGCCTTAAACATGCGGCCTGACTTGTGGGCTGGCGCCATTGCGGATGTACCCTTCGTTGATGTTCTAACGACCATCCTTGACGACACCCTGCCCCTAACCCCCGGCGAGTGGTCTCAATGGGGCAACCCGATCGCGAGTCAGCAAGCCTTTGAAGATATCCGCGCCTATTCGCCTTATGATAACGTCACACCACAGGATTACCCGCCAATCCTTGTCACTGCAGGCGTGTCAGATCCACGCGTGACGTATTGGGAACCCGCCAAATGGGTGGCCCGTTTGCGCGCGACCAAAACGGACGATAATATGCTGATGTTGCGCACCAACATGTCCTCCGGCCACTTCGGTAAATCAGGCCGCTTTGCAGCGCTGGAGGATGCCGCGCGATCTTATGCCTTTGCGTTTAAAGTCACCGATACTGCTTTCATGACCGACTAGGAGCTATTTCTACGCCCCGAAAACGACAGCCACGCACCAAGTAGAATACCAACAAATCAACGTTACTAGACAATTGCTACGTCCTTACTGATTTTAGCATCGGGCAGACCATGGCTGCAGACAATCAGATGACAGCGTTGGTCTGTCACTGGCACGTCGCGAATGCGGTGAAGGTCAGGTTGACAACTTCCCTTTGTTCTTTTTGATGAAAGCAGAAAGCGCAGCGCGATCCCCGAGGGTCGCTGCCGGCAGGTCCACATTCGCATCATGAGCAATCTTACGCGCAAAAGATATCTGTGCATCACTTGGACCGTTCCCTTTTGGTCGCGGACCTAAAAATTCAGAACAGGCGTTTCGATCAGTTGTTGCGCCTTTTGGAAGGCGCGAACCCATACGCTTAGCTTTGGCTCGCGCGGCCTGAAGCATCTTTGGGCTAGGTTTGGCGGTAAAATCAATATCGAGTTTAGCGCCCGACTGACCGCGCTGCTCCATCTTCGCCGCCAACGCCGCCGCGCGTGCCACAATGGTATCGACCACGGTGCGTGGATCCTGTTCCCCTTTGAGAATACCATCAAGGGCCATCTCCATTTCAGCTGTCGCAGCCGGATCGAGGATTTCAGGGGCTTCTTTCAGAAGAACGTCATAAATTGCAAGTGCAAGGGCGCTTGGCGCTAGATGCTTATCAATAATCTCAAACAGGTTCTGGGTTTTTAGCCCCTCAAGAATGGAGGCGCGCGTCGCTGGCGTCCCAATCCCAGCAGCACCTTTTAAGCGCTCCGCTGTCTTTGGATCTCGGGCATACTTCCAAGCTTCCTGCATTGCTTTGATCAAGGTGCCTTCATTGAAACGGGCTGGCGGCTTGGTCGTCTTTTGATCTGCCCCAGCTTTTACGGCATCGACCACCTGGTGATCCTTCCAGGGCGGCAGGATGGCCGCAGCTTCAGCATCGCTCTTCTTGCTTGCATCAGGATCAGCCCCCAAGGCTTCTCGCCAGCCTGGCTGCTGTTCGACAATGCCACTTGCGGCAAACTTGCGCTGTTCAGCCATCAAGGAGATTTCTGTGCGATCATAGAGCCGGTCCGGGCCAATGGCAGCGGTATAGCTCAATGCAATCAGTTCAAAAAGACGGCGCTCATCGACGGACAATGCCCCGAGAACACGAGCCCATTTATCACGGGTCTTAAAGTTTGGAATGATCGCATGATGCGACGCACCGGCGAGCCCTTCGTCAGAAAAGCAGCCCCGCTTCCCCATGCGATACGTTGGCGTCTCGTAGGCCACTTTGACAAAGGGCAGTTTACGCAAGCCATCGAGCATCGCTTGTGCATTTTGTTTTTCCACCTCCGGCAAGTATTTTGTCTCGGCCCTAGGGTATGTCGTAAGCTTATGGGTCTCATAGAGCCTCTGAGCCACATCAAGCGTCTTTTGTGCAGACCAGCCCCAGCGCGCTGCACGTTGCTGCAAGAGCGGCAAATCCATTAGGCGTGGCGGCGGTTGCTTCTTCTTCTCAAAGGTGACCTGCAAAGGGCCTTTCCAAGGATCAAAGGATGCGGTGATCTTTTGCGCCAAACCCCCATCAAAAACCCGCGCCTCGTGAGCCGGGAAATGCTTTAGACGCAGGACGTCTTTGCCGTCACTGACATCAACCCAAAGATCAAAATAGGGTCTTGCCTCAAAACCCTGGATTTCACGCTCTCTTGCGCAAACAATTCCCATGGTTGGAGTTTTGACCCGGCCTATGCCAATCGCACCCTTCATCCCATGCGGTTTGAGGGCAATTGTAACCGCCCGTGTGGCCGTCAGATTGGCAATCTGGTCACTTTGCGCGCGTGCCACAGCAGCAGCATAAAGCGGCCTGTAGTGCTCATTGGGCTTTAAGGCCTCGAATGATTGTCGCAGGGAGACGGGATCTTCCGCAGAGAACATTGCCCGCAGCACCTCGCCCTTGAATTTAAAGTAGCGCAGGATATTTTCGCCGATGGCCTGACCCTCACGGTCACAGTCGGTTGCAATAATCACGCGGTCAGCCTCTTTCAGGGCTACTTTGATTTCTGAAATCAGCTTATCTTTGCCATGACTGTTATCCGGGCGCAGCGGGTAGAATCCAGATTCAGGGCGCAACACCTCATAGGACCACTTTTTCCAAGCCTCGTTAACTTCAGCGGGCTCCGCCAGCTTGAAGATGTGCCCGCGTGCAGACAATATTCTGCCATAGCGGTTTCCCAATGCCTCACGAAGATTGCGCGCCTGTGAGGGTTTTTCTGCAATGACAAGCGAGCCGCCCATATCTCAGCACCGCCCCGCATAGTTTGCAGTAACCAGAAAAGCCTGGAAGGTCTCGGGCTTCCACGCCACGCGCACAGTTGGTAGCGCCTCGGTTGTCCAGTCTGTTGGAAGACAAAATTTCTTTGCAACAACGAAGGTTTTAGATTGGCATTGCCTGCCGCTCAGCCCAGACATCAAAGGTTTTTGGATCATTGAAGCATTCGTCATTTTAAGAACTCAGTTTTCCAAACATGAAGTCACGCACCCGCGTCGTACGAGCCGAAGCTCAACATACGTCTGCAAAAGGCTCTGATTGTTAGACTATATTGCGGAAGAACAAAATGCGAACACTTTTCTACAGCCCGCATAAAAATGGTCACTCCAGTTAGATGACCGTCTCAAATCAACGCGTGCTTCACGAGTTTACTCCTGATGTCTGTGACCCAAACCCTATTGGGAACATCAACGTCGAATTGACAGTCTAACGTATTATCAGCGACAACCTAAGGGTCCCCATCGGGCTGATCACCGCGTTCGCGCGGATAAGACCCATCCGGCGTTGTTTATCCCACACCCGTTGGGAGTGTTGGTAGAGGCGCACCTGATTTGCAATGGTCTGCGCGACACGGCGCTACCAGAATTCTTGAGGTGGTCACGCACATCATTCGGTTGCCCATTCGCCCACCTCCAGAACCGGTACTTTGCGGCGGTGCGGGCCATAGGCCTCACCCTTAACCAGCGCCCCAGATTTTAACCATCCTGCTATGATCCGCTTGATCCGCCTGCGATCTATCGTTGCATCCATGCCAAGCACAACTGCCACAATGCAGCCAGCCCATTGGTCACCAGCCTGATCAGAGAACCTTGCAGTCTTGCCTTCGATTGCGTTCTGGACAGCCAACAGGTCTTTGGCAGTCATGCCGTCAAACGTGTCGGGCCATTCCCAGACCTCACAGACGCCAACGTCTTCACCATTGGCCAACTCAAAAGTATCCATACGACGCCATTGGCGTTTGCCCGCAGGTGCTAAGTTGGCCTTATCGCGTGTAACTGCAAAATAGGTACGCGGGTCCGTGGCGGGGATGCCAGCGTCCTCCTTAATATTATCGGCCATTTTATTGAGGACACGGCCCGAACGTGCAGCGGCCAACAAGGCAGACCCTCCACGCCCATCTTCCGTTGTCGCTTCAGCACCATTGGTTTTGCGTGTGTGGTGAACCAACTCGATTGCGCAATTGCACCTATCGGCTAGTCGCGCCCATTCCTTTGCAATCATATCAATAGCGTTGTTGTCATTCTCGCCTGCGCGGTGTGACGACACAAAGGGGTCGATCACCAGAACGTCGATATTACGAAAGGCGATTTCTTTGGCCAGTGCATCCATCACGGGCTTAACGATCATCGCACCATCACGGCCAGCGACAGCCGTGCAGAGTTCGCGTTCACGCCCAGTATCCACATAGAAACGGCCTGCGATCTCCTCCGGCGTCACCTTGTGATGTTGCATCGCCGCCGTGATCCTCAGTTGTAATTCGTCGCGTGGATCTTCTAGGTTGAATATCCAGACAGACAAATCATCCGCAACCCATTCGCCCATCAAATTGCGACCCGATGCCATCGCCAGCCCTTCACAGATCGTCAATGACGACTTACCAACACCGCCCGGTGCGACAGTGACAGAGACTTGGCGACGCAACAGGTGACGCCCATAGAGCCATGGACGCCGCGGCAATGTTGCCGGGTCTTGCCAAACAAAAGGTGTAGGAAACTGCAACGGTATCGTCACATTCGATTTGCATTCCAGGTAAGCCTCAACCGGCGGCATTGGTGGCAAATCATGAAAATCATCCATCATGCCGCACCTTTACGATAAAAGTTACCTTTGACGTCAACGCGGGCCAAAAAAGCCTGTCTATCTGTATTAGTGAAGGCCAGCCAAAGAACCGTGAACATGCGCTTTCGTGCCTTGATCCCCAAGGCCTGATATTCAAGCCGCTTCAGTGCTGCGGCGAAGTAGCATTGCAACTCCACTGGGTTCGCGAGGTCTGCCCACCAAGCCGCAGATTCCCGAATGTTTCCAAAGGCGTCATAAGGCGGGTCACCTGCGCAATGCTGGTCTATGTATGTTGCGCAGATTACGAGCGCATCATCGAGCCCCAAATTATCCAACCCGATAACTGCGGTGACGCGCTTTTCGTGGCGGTAACGAGCAGAGGCTGGCAAGCTGTCAATGAATCCTGCAACTACATTGCGCTTGCTTTCCAGTTTTTCTTGCCTGCTAAAGCCAGCCGCTTTTGCATGATCAGCCCCAGTTGCAGTTCTGGCTGCACCAGAATTTTGTTTTGCCTGATGCATTACCGCGCCCCCACTGACCTTGGCTGAACTTGTTCTTGTGCAAGTAACCAAGCTTCTATTGAGGCAGGACGGTAGAATATTTTTCGCCCCAGCTGAATGTAGGGAGGGCCCAAACGCTGTGCTCGTTCGCGTTGGGCAGTCCGAACGCAAATTCCACGAGCGGTCGCATAGTCTTTTTCAGAAAGTAACATACCAAGCATCATTAACCCTGTCGTTGATTGTTTATGTCTTGGATAGATGTCGCTTGTTGACGCATTGCAGTCGCGGCAGGGAAATGGGGTAAGCGTCACCCCTGTTTTATTCCATCAATCTAGAGCTATGATTTAATTATGTAATCTCCCACTAAGTGCTGCACGGATCTGCGCGGAAAACGACTTAATGTCTTTGTCATTCATTATTGCCAGAGCATCGATCAAATTTTCAAACGGAGTTAGATCACTAATTCCCGGCTGGCCATCAATACTATCCAAAGCCCAACCGGAAGTCGTTCCAGTTGGGATGTCCACCTCATCGAGTGCATCTGCGATATCGCACAAGAGCACATCTCGCGCGGATGCAGCAGTCAAAACCTCAATTTTGCGCTCTGTTGCGCGTTCAATTATTAAAAGTGCCCTATTTCCCTCCGCAAATGCACGATCCAGTTTAGCACGGGCGTTAAACTCTAGTGATGCGCTTACCCCGAACTCCTTAAGGGAGTAATTCTCACTAGCTTCAAACAGAAACTCACCGTGTTTTGTCCGAACGTCATTGATCTTTTTCAGAGCAGTTTCTAACGCTTTCGAAGCAGCAGTTTGACGTACCAACCAACCTTGTGGGTCATCCTTTTTACGGCTTGTTTTTGAACCTTGCAATCTCCGCGCTTCACGCCCGTGTTTATGAAATGCAACTCGAATTTTGATCCATGTTGCGGTGTCAATTGTGTGCCCCACGATCGCCGATGCCTCATCCCGCCCAATGGGCGGCTCACTGACCATAGATCCGCTGGGCAGCCCGGCCCGTGATGTCGTAGTTCGCGTCACACCCCGGCCCTTTCCAGCTTAAAGACGTTAGGAACTTTCACGTCAGGGTCACGCCCCGCGACGATTGCCAGCAATCGCGCTTCCCACGCCATCATCGCATCGCGGCGCTCACTATCAAAAGTGTGCTGATCGTATGTCGCAACAATTCCACGCTTGGTATGGCCGATGGTCAATTCGGCAATGTGCGGGGCAACCTTAGATGCTGAAAGTCCTGTCCGCATGGTGCGACGCAAATCGTGCGGCGTCCATCGCCCCCACGCTTCATCATCCTTTGCTCCCAGTGCCTCATGAGAGCGTTGGACGCCCCTAGGAAGGGCCGCATTGGTGATTGGTAAGCCATAACTGGACTCGAATATATAGCCACTCGGCGCGCCCTTTCTGCGGCCCTGCAAGCGTTGAAGTTCAGCCTTTGCAACGGCGATGATATCCAAGGCAGTGTCTGTCAGATATACTGTCTGTGCGGTGCTTGTTTTGCCCCTGCGACTTGCGGGAATAGTCCACAACCGGCCACTTATTTCTTTCTCGTGCATCCCCGCAACCTCACCCGGCCGCTGGCCTGTTACCAAAACTAATTTGAGCGCGAGGCCCGTCAGCAAATGTAATCCGCAGGATTCAACGTTCGCCCACATGCTTTTAATTTCCTCAGCATCCAACACCCGTAAGCGTACGACGGGCTTAAGCGGATCACGCTTGCCTGCCACCTTAATTGAACCCGGCTTTAATCCAGCAACAGGGTTAGCTCGGACGATGTCACGGTCTGTTGCATAGTCTAGCAGCATACGCGCGTAAGACAGCATAAGAGCGGCCTGACGCGGTGCGGTCGCAGCTTTAGCTTCTACCGCCTCAATCACATCACGCCTGCGCACGTCGGTAACTTTCATTTTTCCAAGGGCTTTGACAAGATCGCCACCGATCAGCGAACGAATGGCTTGCTCACTCTTCAGGCCAGTTGCGTGAACGTCGAGCCAATCTGATGCAAGGTCTGCGACCGTCGGCTCAATCTTGCGCGTCCTTTTTTCTTCTAGAGGGTCACTACCGGCGTCGATATTGCGGCGCATCTGGCTGGCCTCTGCCCTTGCAGCTTCAAGGGTCCAAGTAGGCCAACTCCCAATAGTCGCCCGCCGTTGCTTACCCTCAACCGCATAGGCCAGCACAAAGGCTTTCCCCCCCGCTGAGGTTATCCGCAGCCCGAAACCTCGCGGTGCATCCCTGTGATCATCAAAAACAAAACGCTGCCCTTTCTCAGGCGCCTCCGCCTTTTCAATTGTGCCGCCTCGCCCGCTGGTAAGCTTTGCCATCTCTGAGCCCTTATCACTGGATATGCTACTAAATTTGTCACTTGATTTGTCACTACTTGAAACTGTATTGCTTGTCACCTCATGTCGGCGACAGTCAATTAAAAGTACACTAATTACGCTTGTTTACATGGACTTATTAAATAATTTAATGAAATTAGTCACTAGAACAAAGTATTAAAACCGCTTCAGTAACTGACTGTTAATCAATTTGTCGTAGGTTCGATCCCTACCGCCGGAGCCAATTCTTCACATAGTGACCATAAAACGTTGACCCATAAGGTTTAACTGTCGTATTCGGTACACAAGATCGGTACACACTCGGCACACAGGTTTGCTTATGGCGTCTAAGATATCTTATCTATTTAGGTCGCCTACGGGCTGGTTTGAGTATCGCCGCCGAATCCCCAAACGTTTGCAGCCCCACTTCCCTAATAACAGGCGTGGAAAGCTGATGACGGAGTGGAAACAGTCGCTCAACACCACCAATGAAGCTGAAGCCCTTAGAAAGTGGGTGGCAGAAAATGAACGTTACATGGCAGCACAGCTAACAGCAGAGATTTCCTTAGGTGGGCCACAAGTAATTCCGCCACACAGGGCTGTCAATCGCAGAGTAAAATGGGACCTCTGTCGCGGGGTAAGAAGGGGCCATTTCGGGTGATGTTTGTGTGGCGCTTTGGTGGGCGTGCTTGTCATATAGCTAACGCGCGCCAAAGCGCATGTTGGCCCTAGGGCCACCATTGTTCTGATCTGGATGGGGCTTACTTTTGTTTGTTACGGCTGTGTTTGAGCCTGTAGCTTTCGCCGTTCATCTCAAGAATGTGGACGTGGTGGGTCAAACGGTCCAGTAACGCGCCTGTCAGGCGCTCAGAGCCAAAGACCTCGGTCCATTCATCGAAGGGCAGGTTCGAGGTTATGATGATGGACCCGCGTTCGTAGCATTGGGATATGACTTCAAAGAGCAATTCCGCGCCCGATTTGCTGAGGGGCACAAAGCCCAGTTCGTCAATGATCAACAGGTTCTGGCTTGTCAGATGTTTTTGAAGGCGCTGCAATCTCCGCTCATCTTGGGCTTCAATCAGGTCATGGACCAATGCTGCCGCCGTTGTGAAGCGAACCTTCAGTCCCCTCTGACACGCAGCCAACCCAAGTCCCAAAGCGATGTGCGTCTTGCCCGTGCCTGAGGGGCCAAGGGCGATGATATTCTCCCTGCGATCCACGTAGTCGCAACGCGCCAGATCCATCGTCAGCGGCTTGTTCAAGCTGGGCATGATCTTGAAGTCAAAGCTGTCCAAGCTTTTGGTGCTGGGGAACTTCGCCGCTTTGATCCGACGTTCAATCATCCGCCGTTCACGGTCGATCAACTCCATCTCACACAAGCGCGCCAAGTAGTGGATGTGGTCTTTGTTCTCTGCAGCACAGAGCTGCGCCTGTTTGGCATACTCGCCTTGGAACGTTGGCAGTCGCAGTTGTTTAAGATGATGCCGCAGAAGGATCTGAGGGGCTTCAGTCATGCCGCCGTCCTCCCCATCAGGCTCATGTAACTGGACGGGCGTGTTGTGCCGACATTGGCCTTGGGCAAGTAGGGATAGAAGTCCAAATCCAATCGCGGTGGCCGCTTCTCAACTCTGCACAGCACAAGATGTTTTACAGCGTCATACCCAATCGCGCCCAGATCAATGGCATGCTGGATCGCACCCTGCACAACATCCATTTCGAACGTCTCCAACAGACGAAGGACCTGAACATATTCCCGCTTGCCCGGCTTACCCATTCTGGCTTCAAGCAGCCGGTGCAGCGTGGCAAATACATCTGGCAAATTCCAACCCTGCAAAGGCGCGGCCTGATCCAAGGCACCCACCTTTTGTTCAAGCAGGGGCAAAAAGTGCAACGGGTCAAAGATCATATCCGCTGATGTGTAGGATCGTTTGTGCCGCGCAATAATCTCGTTGCCGCAGCCGATGATAACCTCATGCACAAACCCACGCACGTGAACGTCGTGGTGCGCATAGGCTACTGGCACCGAGTAATCATTGCTGCGATAGCGCACCATTGAGATTGACGTGGCCCGCGTGCTGACGTGATCGCAGGCTTCATATTCTGCGATGGGCAATCCCATCAGAGCATCCAAATCCGACATCAGGCGTGCGCCTATAGTTTGGGTGTGACCCCGCAACGTATCGCCCTGACGTGCTAAACACTTCTCTTCCAAATGTGTGTTCAGATCATCAAAGCTGTCATAACGAGGTGCGGGAACCATGAAGTTGCGGCGGGTGTATCCAACCATGCCCTCAACGTTGCCTTTATCGTTCCCTCGCGCGGGTCTGCCAAACTTGTCATCAAACAAGTAATGCGACTGCAGCTCCGTAAACCGACGTGTGCGGATGCGCGTTCTGTCCCCGAGTATCCGAGCCACGGCGATCTTGGTATTGTCGTAGAGAATGGATTGCGGAATGCCGCCAAAGAAAGCAAAGGCCGAGACATGGCCATCACAAAACGCCTCGGTTGTCTCAGCTGGATACCCCTTCACAAATACAGCATCAGAATGCGGCAGGCTCATCACGAAGAAGTGGATCTTACATTCTACGCCGCCAATCACGCCAAGGGTCTCGCCAAAATCGACCTGTGCATGGCCCGGACGATGCGACAGTGGCACAAACACCTCTTTGGTGCGCCGCTTTTGCTCCCGAACGTAATAAGTCACCGTCGTCAGGCTGCCAGCATACCGATGTTCGTCGCGCAGGCGTTCAAAAATACGCTTCGCTGTATGCCGCTGCTTTTTGATCAGGGCCTTATCTGTGCGCAGGATCTTGTCGATAACACCGACATAATCATCAAGCGTTGGGCGACGTGGCGCTTCTGAACGGCGGTAACCAGGTGGCAGTGCATGACGCAGCATCTTCGCGATCGTCTTACGGTCCTTGTTAAAATATCGAGCCGCTTCTCGGGCTGACATACCGTCCTTCAAACAAGCGCGGCGCACACGATTATAAATATCCACAGAATACATCTCCCGCCCTCCGAATAAACGAAGGGCACAAACTGGCGGAATTTTACTCCGCTACAACTGCGCTATGTCGCAGCCGTTTCTGTGGCCCATTATTGCTGTGCGTTTTACACCTGGATAATAAGCATAACGCTGAAAGTTGACCGTGCATTCTATAATATGCTTAATCAACTCACGTGATAGCGCCTTGGTGTTCATCTTACAGGCATCAACAGTCGTGTTCAGATCGTTACCCAGAACTGGTTTATTGTCGGTGAAGCAAGTGAGATATTCCCCTTTGTATTTGGCCACCCCATATAGGATGTAATTCACCGCTTTGTCTTGATCTTTGGTGTAAGTTAGCTCCTGATATTCGACGTCTCCATCGTCGTTTTCGATCTTCAGGTGCTTGGCCCTTTTGCAAATGGTTGAACGAACACGTGGTGTAATGTCCATGAATCCTGCTGGCAGTTTGGTTTTACTGGTCTGTGAGGTCATTCATATTTCCTTTTGCCGCTAGGGCGATGGTTATAGCTTCATTGACGACTGCGTTCATACTGAGACCGTTTGCCTTCCTGATTTTGTCCAAACCTGTGACCAATTCTGGCCGTATTTTCAGACGCAAAGTTATGGCGTGTTTCCCCATGATTTATTCACCCCCTTTCTTATTTTCAGCGTAGGACACGGTATGTTTGACGCCATTAATCTTGACGTGTTTGTGGTTTTGTTTCGGATTGGCTGCCCTAGACAGACTCTTCGGTACGAGCTTGTGCTTTCTTTCTAGTGCCCCCGCATCGGACACGACTATTATTTCACCAGTGACAATGTTTTTGATGTCGTAGGTTCCAGACTGTCCGAATGTGCCTAGACGGGCACGAT
Source organism: Octadecabacter antarcticus 307 (assembly GCF_000155675.2). Taxonomy (GTDB): domain Bacteria; phylum Pseudomonadota; class Alphaproteobacteria; order Rhodobacterales; family Rhodobacteraceae; genus Octadecabacter; species Octadecabacter antarcticus. Next base: position 1,789,961 of record NC_020911.1, on the reverse strand, counting down.
TGACGGCGTGGCGGTGACCCTCGTGTTCGTCTTTCAGACCAAACTTTCTGGCTTCTATCTGCTCTGTTCTGTGGATGTGATTGGACGTCATATACCCACCTACAATCCACCAAAGAACCTCAAACTCGTCATCCTTAAGGGACTGCGCACGTTTGCGAGCGGCTGGGTTAAACGTCGTTCCGATCTTTGGTTCCTTCCCATTGGGTGTTGCTAAGTAGACCGCAACGTCGTGCTCGATGATTTGATCACCGTAGTCACCAAGAGGTTTGGATAGTTCGAGATTTGTTTCGAACAGTTGTTCTTGTGATTTCTCATGGGTATTCATTCGTATTTCCTTTGGTTTGTCGTGCAAAAGCGCACAGGTATTTGCCAAGCAGCGGACACGAACGAACGACACCAAAAGGGTAGGCGCATAGGAAACACGACCGCTGAACAGCAGTTTGAAGACGGATTTTCCCCGAGAGGTTGATCCATCGATTTTGAACGTGGTGTGGACTAGGAAATTAGTGTCACGTCAGTATGCACCGCACGTGAAAACTTAACTTTACCTAGTTTAGCATCCGCCCCCTCTAAAGCGCGAATAATCGTATTGAGACTCATGAGGTTTGCCGTAAAGTAGTGATCGTGAAATACCGAACTACCAACAGATTAGTAATTCACACAGCTAAACCACAATTGTACATCTACAGTGGAAGCGTAATAATCCGGTAAATAAATTAGAGTTCTCCATTATGATTAGTCAGCTTTGACCGACTGACGATCAAAATTAAAAAAATCAAAAGTGAAGTGTTGCAAAAACACAGCGATCATTAAAGTGTGGGATACCCATTTAAAAGCTCCAATTTGCAGTTGAGAACTTAGGTTAATGCATCGGATTCAAAGCTAATTTATACTACATGTAGCCATCTAGCTAACTATCAAGCACTACATGTAGAATCTTTTGTTGTGATCATGGATAACTCTAAACATCTCATGGTGGGTAAATGGCGCTAATATCTAAGTAAAGCCTGTCCATTACAGTTATAAGTTAAAAGGACTACCTCATGAGGTTACCGGCAATCACAGCCATCATATGTTTAGCATTGACTACACCCGTGATTTCAAATGATGCGCGACGTCTGGGCCAGCTTGCAGGTGTTTCTTGCCGGCCAGAGGCCACTGCATGAAGCCCAAACGCAATCAGGGACTGATTGTTTGCTAGTGTACAATAATTTTACTGTATAAACAGTCCACTGAAGCTTAATAGTAAGATACTATAATTATTGGGATTAGATTATTTGGAAGATTTAGCTTACATAGAACGCTTTTGGAACCTAATTTATCCTATTTTATTTTGCATTATGGCAATATTAACTATCTACAATGACTCGCTTAGATTGCGAATGGGCGAGTTGTCCCTTGTTCGCTTGGCCTTCTCAATTTTCCTTGGGATTGCCTCAGTCGCTGCTGTTTTTTATATAAGATGGGTCATCATAGGATAAATTTTATGAAAATACCAAAATGGTCAGTGCAAAAAATACTTTCATCGATATAGTCAGTAATATGCTTCAAAACTTAGGAGATCACCGCGATGCAGTCACTGCGCGCCTAAAGGCTTCCCGCGAAGCATTAGGGCTGTCAAAAAAAGAGTTCGCTGAAATGGCGGGCCTTACAGAACAGGTCTATGGTCCGTTCGAAAACGCCCGCCGTGACTTATCTCTTAGTGCTGCGAAGAAATTACGTGCACGTCACAAGCTATCCTTGGAATTCTTATATTTTGGAATGATCGAAGACCTACCCACAAGAATTTCAACGGCGCTTCGATCTAACCTGTCTGTAAAATAAGCTCAAACATTCAGTCACATACCAGAAACACTAAGCGCCAGATTTAGCAAGCCTGACATTTTCGCGTTGCCCACCCCAGCGGCTGTGGCACGTCAGAAGCACTCTAATAGCTATTACCTGAACCAACCAGATACTGACCTAAGGTCTTCACCAACGCCTTCGATAGCGGTAGCTGAGCCGTCCAGTAGCCCTGAGGTCGTGCCGCATGATGTTAGCAGCATGACCAACGTAAAGGTACATAGTGGCTTCATTTTCTGTCCAGACATTCCTAAGAAATTTATTGTTAGTTCGGTAGTCCTTCTAGCTAGCCCTGCATAGCCTGTTGCCGCAGTAGATTATTGAAAAAAACAACAGCAGGATAGACCCTCAAGCATGACCGCAATGCTAAAAGATATACCGCATAAAAAGATCAATATCACCTGCGCTGTGTGTCAGCACGTTGTCACCCATGAAGTTGCATTCCTTATGTTGGTGGTTGATGAAAATATGACAACTCATGAGATACGAAAGCGGGCCACCTGTCCCAAGTGTAAGGCTGTGGGTGACAACACTTATACCGTGGCGTGACTGCGTGTCGCTTTAGCTCAGTGAATTCCAACACGATAACTATTGCCAGTAGCGCCCTCGAATACATTTGGGGTTAGGGTTTAAATAGGTCCCGTGAGCGACTTTGGGTTCATTTTCTAATATGGGTAGCCTAAACTTTACCAACGCACCCTACGGATACCACAGGGCCTCTCAGGGCCATACACGCGTTGGACTGGTGATGCCCTAATCTGTGGTAGTACTCACTGTGTGGTGCTACAGAAGTTGGAGATAGTCTTATCAGGCAGCGCTTCGAACTTGCTTGACCGACAGCAAATTTTCAGGACCATACCCCCAACAACATTCTAATAAATCGGTAACCCTAATGTTCTCAAAAACAACAACTGACAACCTGCAAAAGCCAACAACACAAAGGACTTCAGGCGAGAAGCGTCGCTCTGTATTGCATGATGATATTTTGATCAAAGGTGACTGGACGAGTGACGGAATTGTTGAGTTTGGCGGAAAAATTATTGGGGATATTACTGCTGATGTCCTTGTGCTTACCTCAGATGGTCGGGTGACTGGAAATGTTCGCGCACGCAGCGTTACAATTGAGGGACACCTAGAAGGTACTGTCGCGGCGATTAGTGTTGTAGTTAAAACAACGGCAAAAGTAATGGCTGATATTAAAGCTGATCAACTTTCAATCGAGTCGGGTGCAGAAATTCAAGGCAATATCCAAGCGGCGGGAAAGCGCGCCAAAGGCGACACATAGGGCAAGAATAAGCCCTCAAACATAACTCCTGAGTGCCATTAGCTCCATACCTCAGAAATGGAGCCAAAAACCCACCAACGCACTGTGCGCTTAACACAGGGCCTCTCAGGGGCATGCGTGCGCTAATCAGGTGATGGTCATTACCTGAGGCAGTACTCATTGGGTTGTGTTGTGCTGCAAAAAGCCGTTGATACTTGCTGTGGTTTTTCTTAGCCACCCTAATTTCTTAGTGATAACGTTTAGACAATAATACTAACAAATTCATGCTCCGCTGCCTGAGAACCGATCACTCAAAGTTGGAATATCTTCGGGCGACAACAGAAGCACACCAGTTGACGCCGCAAGCTCCTTGGCGCTTTTTGTAAAGTTAGCATTAGTCAACACAGCAGCTTTGTTTAGACCCATATACTTGGCCCCTGAGTATGCCTCTTGAACAGCCTTATTGCCTACAGAACCAGAGTATCTTTTGCACTGAATGCCCAAGGACAAACCATCTTTTGCAGCTACAACATCCACACCCTGATCGCCGCTACCTTGAGTAGCGCGTGCTTGCCAACCAAACTTTTCAAGAGCTTCCGCCACCCAATGCTCAAATTCCCAGCCGTCATCTGGATACCCTTCTGCAGAAAAACCCTCATCAGACTGCTTATCTGCCAACTCTTCGACTGTTGAAATTATAGCATTTGAAGCTTCTTCGAGCGACAAGCGGTTTGTTTTGAGGTCTAAACTTTGCAGAAAATTACCACACTCAGTTACCCTGCCATCTGCAACCAGAGCATTGTAATCATTGTAGACTTGGCTACGCCTTAAATTGCGCACTAATGCCGAAAAGTGTTTTTCACATGCTTTCTTAATAGCTTCAATTTGTTCTTCCCGCTCCCGCTGCTGCCTAATTTCCCGCGTCTCCTCAGCATTCGGACCCAGCCTAGCTTTTAAATCTGCCCGCTTTTGGTTTAAGCGTACACGATCATTCTCAGACATCTTGAACTTTTTTGAAGCTCTAGGCTCAACCTCCTCAGAAGTGCTCAAATTTGGGTGAGCCTGAATGGAGTGATTAGATTGTATTACGGCCTCCTCTCGCAAAGAAATCTGCGCAGTTGGAAAGCCGTAAGCGAGAGCAGCCTTCTGTCTTCTTTCGTCGCTGTTTGGAAAGCTTTCAATTGGGTGCAAATTCTTGGATATTTGATCAGAAGGCTGTACAGAGATTAATCTGTTATTTCCCTGACTCAAATTGTTGAGCACTTTATTAAGCCGAGAGACTTCCCGTCTCGCCGCATCAAGTTGCTTCTGAATTCGCTCCAACTCAAAAAAAGAACTCTGACACGACGAACAGGGTTTTTGTTTAAACAACATTAATCATCACTTCTCCAAAGCCCTTGTCGCAGCCTCTGATTCTGCAAATAAGACCATAGCGCCTACATCTTAAAGTTCAAAGTGATCCAGATTCACGGTGCATCGCCAGAAACATCCTGGGACTCCACGCGCCTTACCTTCCACATTCCGGCAACATGCAGATAGTACTATTCGGTACACAAAATTGGGACTATTCGGTACACAAATCATACAAGACTACATCTAAGATATTGATTTATAGTAACTTTATTATCTATTCGATCCCTACCGCCGGAGCCAATTAAACCCATAAAAGCCAATGACTTGTCCCAAAGCTAGACCTGCACTCTGGTTTACACTATTATTATTGGGGGCCATATGGGTGCCATTTGGTGTTGCTTTTAGATATTCCATACAATCGAGCACGATTGTTCCCACCATCGATAAGACTTATCGAGCCTATCAGCACCCACATCAATGCAATCACCACGCTGGCCAAGTCTGACACCCCCCCATACCCCCTCGATTCTGTGAGGCTGGCCGATTGTGAGGCGATCCGGTCCGAGGGGGGCGGGGGAAAAACGGTCGCGCATTTTCTCTTAGTCGTCCCCCTCCCGCGCAAATTTCTATCCTTAGGTATTCGATTTTTTTATTTTTGTAATTAGACTTATGCCGCCATCTAAGAACCAGATTTTACCCATCTGCTAAATCGCAAAGCCCCGAGCGACAGCAACAAAAACGCGCTGGATGCAAAGATACCAAAAAATGGGATCGCCACCGCTCTGGTAATCCCCCCATTTTTAATGGGGCTCAGCCGTAGAATTCACGCGGCTGTTTTCAGTTTCATTGCGGGTGTTATGCCGCCGATGCCCATGTTGGGTCTCTCATTGTTGTAAGTCCAGAGCCATTCTGTCGCTTGGTTTTGGGCCTCCTCAATCGTTTCAAAGATGTATTGGCTCAGCCATTCGCCGCGAATGGTTCGATTGTAGCGCTCGATATAGGCGTTCTGTTGAGGTTTGCCTGGCTGGATGTGTTCAAGCCAAACACCGTGCTTTTCAGGCCATGTCATCAAGGTCCCACAGATGTATTCCGACCCATAACACCTTCGGAAGGATGCTGATCTATAGGCTATGACGACCTGCGCAGCCCCCAATTAGCGCAGAAGGTGGTCATAGCCGAGCCTCAGGTCTCTACAGTGGTTTTGTACCAGCCACACTGCAAAGGAGACTGACTATGGCCGACACCAATATTGGACAATCCGAGCCTGTTTTGGTGGCAATCGACATCTCAAAAGCGCGCCATGAAGTTTGGACCTGTCACGGTTTGATGCCGCTCCTTTGATAGCATTTACTGCAACAAATGAGACTGACTATGGGACTGAAACGAACGGACGAATTCAGGCAAGATGCGGTGCGTATAGCACTGACCAGCGGGCTTACACGCAAGCAAGTGGCGGATGATCTTGGCGTCGGTATGTCGACGCTGAATAAGTGGATCACAGCGTACCGAGACACTGACGTGGTTTCGAAAGAGGATTTAGGCCTCGCCCAAGAGAATGACCGGCTTCGGCGTGAGAACCGTGTTCTCAAGGAGGAGAGGGAGATCCTAAAAAAAGCAACGCAGTTCTTCGCCAGCCAAAAGCCGTGAGGTTTAGGTTCATTGAAGAACACAGCGCAAGCTTCTCCACCAATCGGCTATGTGATGTTTTGGACGTCAGCCCTCGCGGTTTGCGGGCATTCCGCAGCCGCCCTGCCAGTCGAAGACAGCGGTCCGATCTGGTCACACTGGCGCACATCAAAGAACAATCTCGTCTCAGCCTTGGCAGCTATGGCAGGCCGCGCATGACTGAGGAACTGAAAGAGATTGGCCTGGATATTGGTCATCGTCGGGTGGGCCGGTTGATGCGCCAGAATGGCATATCTGTGGTTAGAACACGCAAACACAAGGCGACAACAGACAGTAACCATAAGTTCAATATCGCGCCGAACTTACTGGACCGTGACTTTGCAGCAGATGCTCCCAACCAGAAGTGGGCTGGGGACATCACCTATATCTGGACGCGTGAAGGCTGGTTGTATTTGGCTGTTATCTTGGATCTGCACTCGCGACGTATCATAGGTTGGGCCGTCAGCAATCGGATGAAACGTGATTTGGCGATCCAGGCTCTTAAGATGGCGATAGCGTTCCGTTCCCCGCCGAAGGGCTGCATCCACCATACCGACAGAGGCAGCCAATATTGCTCGCACGATTATCAGAAGATCTTGCGCCAACACGACTTTCAGGTCTCCATGAGTGGTAAGGGCAATTGTTACGATTGTGAGTATGGTATTGCGGCTTGATGGCCTGACCCATGTTACGATTGACTGCGTGTCATTGTATTGACGTGTCGACCGTCAAGTCGCCCCGGCGACGGGTGAGATGTGACCTCATAGGAGCATGACGGGGACGCCCCATCACAGTCCTGTCCTCTCAGAATGTTGCCTGGGCATTCTCAACCTAAGGGGACAACATGAAGATCAGACATCCAATTATCATCGGCATCGATACGCATAAGGCAACACATGTTGCTGTCGCGATTGATACGCAAGGCACCCGCCTAGCAGCACTTTCCATCCCTGCGAACTCAAAGGGATATCTGGAACTGGAACGCTGGTCTTGTGGCCTGGGTCATGTCCAAGCTTTTGGAATCGAAGGGACGGGCTCTTACGGTGCCGGTCTATCGCGCTGCTTGCTTGCACAAGGGCACCATGTTGTTGAGGTTACGAGACCCAATCGCCAGCTGCGCTATACTCAAGGCAAGACCGACAGCCTCGACGCAGAAGGTGCCGCTCGGTCAGTTTTATCTGGACAGGCAAATTCCCGCCCTAAAACCCAAACGGGATCGTCGGAGATGATCAGGCATCTGAAGATAGCCCGTGACACGGCTGTTAAGTCACGTTCACAGGCGATGGTGACCCTGAAAACACTGATCATCAATGCACCAGCTGATCTGCGTGAAGTACTGGATCAGATCAAAGGTAAGATCGGATTGATCCGGCATATCGCGGCCTTCAGACCCGGTGATATACTTAATACATTAGCTTCTGCCAAAGCAGCCATGCGAGCTTTGGCACGACGGTGGCTATTGCTACATGAAGAGATTCTGGGTCACGATAAAGAACTGGAGCGACTTGTCATCAAACGCGCTCCGGACCTGATGCAATCCCACGGAATTGCGACAATGACAGTCGCAGAGATGCTAATCCTCGTTGGCGATGATCCCACGCGCATCCGATCTGAGGCTGCATTTGCCAAACTCTGTGGCGTTTGTCCCATCCCTGCATCAAGTGGGAAAACGCACCGTTTCCGTCTCAACAGAGGAGGAAACAGACAAGCCAACGCTGCGCTCTACCGTGTCGCCATCGTCAGGATGCGCAGCCACGAACCGACGCTTGCTTATGTCAAAAAACGTACGAAAGATGGCAAAAGCAAAAGCGAAATCATTCGATGCCTGAAGCGTTACATCGTCCGGGAGATTTACAGCCAACTCTGCGTGCCACAAACCATCAAAATTGCTGCTTGACGAATATAGGAGCTTCAACGCTGCCGTGGAAACGTTCTTCAAAACCATCAAGGCCGAACTGATCTGGCGCAACACATGGGAAACCCGCAGGCAGGCCGAGATGGCAATCTTTGAATACATCAACGGCTTTTACAATCCACGCCGCCGCCACTCAACATTGGGTTGGAAAAGCCCCGTCGCTTTCGAACGCAAGGTGGCTTAAACGAGCACTTGGGGCGGCACTAAAGCGCGACAGGTCCATCTTGGTCTTATACGCGGTAGGGATCCAGCTGCTCATAAAAGCCAGCTATCACGCTGAATTTCGACAGTGAATCCCGCCACGCGGCGATTTGTGCAACAAAGTGCTTGAATCCTTGTAAATTAACCTGTGCTGAAGGGTGTTATAGGACCAGTTGGCGATTAATCAGCGCAGTGAGATGGGCCGCTGTTCAGCAATTGCCTCCATTGAAAAAAAGGAAGTCACTGTTTCCAGTTCGACTTTAGCGATTAACCGTATGTAGACCTCGTCGAAGCTTGCCATGTCGCGTGTGACGATCTTGAGGAGGTAGTCATACTCTCCACCAATTCGAAAAAAATCGGTTATTTCCGGAATTGACAATACATGGTTGCGGAATTGAGTCAGCCAAGTGCCAGAATGGTACCGCGTCTTGACCATAACAAAGACAACCAGATCTACGCCCAGCTTGCTCCGATTTAAGGTTACTGTCCGATTTAAAATAACGCCTTTGGTTTCTAGCGCTTTCAATCGGCGCCAACAGGCATTTTGCGATAGGCCCAACTTGTCACTCAGCGAGCGCTGCGATTGAGAAGAGTCCTTCTGGAGTTCGTGAAGTATTCGATAGTCAGTTTGATCTAATATTTTACTCATAAACCGATCAAACGACAACCAATTTCATAAAACAAGCGAATAATAAGAGAGTTTACTATGAATTTTTGTGCCATGTTGAAGTTAATATGATATTTTTTGGAGCTTAAATGTCCCCGCTTGAAGAATTTGCAAATAGCCTACGTCAACCGGAACTGAAGATCCGGATACAGAAGGGGCTGATTGGCGATGATATAGTGATTGATGGTCCCTACGGCCCTAAACAGATGATCTACGCCGATTACGTCGCCTCGGGACGCGCCCTGACCCAAGTCGAAGATTTTTTGCGTTATGTCGTGCTGCCTTACTACGCTAACAGCCATACCCAAGCCTCCTATTGCGGTAATTTCATTACACGTCTTCGCGAAGACGCTCGCGCCGAAATTAGTCGCCTGACAGGGGCTGGACCTGACAACAGTGTGATCTTTACCGGCTCGGGATCTACAGCAGGGATCAACCACATCGTGAGTCTGCTGGACTTTGAAGCAGAACGGGCTTCTGGCAGACGAGCCGTTGTGCTCGTAGGCCCATATGAGCACCACTCTAACCTCTTACCCTGGCGCGAATGTGGGGCTGATGTAATCGAAATTCCTGAAGGCGCTGAAGGTGGGCCGGACATGGTCGCGTTGAAACAGGCACTCACTGCTTCGTGTGACGCTAATCTTATTGTCGGTGCGTTCTCCGCAGCTTCGAATGTGACTGGCATTGTTACGGATGTTGACGCTGTAACACGCATGTTAAAAAGTCACCGAGCCTTTGCCATCTGGGACTACGGCTGTGCAGGTCCCTATATCCCGATGCAATTAAATGTGGGAACTGACTGCGAAAAAGATGCGATCGTTTTTTCAACCCATAAATTTGCAGGTGGTCCAGGAGCCTCCGGTGTGACGTTGATCCGCAATACCATCGTCCGTAACAAACGCCCAAGCAGGCCCGGCGGCGGCACCGTCTCGTTTGTATCGCCTTGGGGTCATTCTTATTCAACGAACGTTACCGCTCGCGAAGAAGGCGGAACTCCGAATATCACAGGGGACATTCGGGCCGCACTTGTGCTGATGATCAAGGTTGCGCTCGGGCAGCAGTGGCTGACTGAACGCCAAAATGATCTGCGTAGGCGTGCGGAAAAAGTTTGGTTGCAGAATTCTCGTATTGAACTTCTGGGTAACCGCGAAGCGAGTGAAGTGTTACCTATCTTTTCATTTCGCATCCGAACTAAAAATGGAGGGCTGGTACATCACCAGTTGTTCACAAAGATGCTGAGTGATGTCTACGGGGTCCAAGCCCGCGGCGGGTGTGCTTGCGCAGGCGCCTATGGCCACAGGCTTTTGGATATGCAGAAGGCAGAATCGGATTCTATTTTTTCTGCCATCCAAGCAGGCGTCGAAACCGAGAAACCCGGCTGGGTCCGCCTTAACTTATCGGCATTGATGAGCGATGAAAAAGTCGATGCGATAATTTCAGGCGTAGATACGCTAGCCAAGAATGCCTCACGCTATTTTGACGATTACGAGGCTGACACAGCCACTGCGCGTTTCACTCACAAAGAAGTAGCAGGGGAAATTCCTCAGTTATGAAAAGCCCTCTCGGATACCCTAATTTCAGGACGCTTTTTGCTGCACAACTATGCTCTCTAGTGGCGATAGGACTTCTCACAGTTGCCTTGGCTCTTGCTGCTTATCAAATTGGTGGCGACGCGGCTGGAGGTAAGGTTCTAGCATCTCTATTGGCCCTGAAGATGGTAGCTTATGTTCTTTTGGCTCCGGCGGCAGAAGCGCTGTTGACCGGAAGGTCACGCAAGCCGGTGATGATCACACTTGACCTGCTGCGATTGGCGTTATTATTACCAATGGCTTTTGTAACTGATTTTTGGCAAATTGCCATGCTCGCCTTTATGTTCTTTGCCATCTCATCGGCCTTCACGCCACTTTTCCAATCGGTGATTCCTGACCTATTCCCCGATGATGGCACTTATTCCAAGGCGCTAGCCTACTCACGTATTGCGTATACATTGGAATCGGTGAGTAGTCCAATCCTAGCCGCCGCAGTGCTTCATTTCGCCTCCCCGGAAGATCTATTTCTCTTGGCAGCCCTTGCCTTTTTAGGGTCAATTCTAGCCCTGTTGGCCACCCGCTTTCCGCCCGAGGTTCATACCATGCGTGCCGGGACTTTCTTGAAGAGTGCGACCCGCGGTCTGAAAATATATTGGCACACACCCCGACTGCGAGGGTTGTTTCTTTTGAACTTAGCGCTATCGCTGGCTATGGGGTGGGTATTGGTAAATACGGTTGTATATGCGGGCTTGCGGTTGGGCGATGCCGATTATTACTACCCTCTTCTGATGGCAGCCTTTGGTCTGGGTGCCACCGCTGGCGCCATTGTGGTGCCACGCTTAGTCAGGGCCTTTGGTGAGCGACGTGTGATGATTTGTGGAGCGCTAGCTTTCGCCACTCTAGGTAGTGGGATTCTATTGCCCCTTCACATAAACGGCCTGATGGTGCTTTGGGCCGGTTTAGGACTAACCTCCTCATTGGTGATTACGCCGGGTGGGTTGGTCATTGCACGTTCAGCGGAGCGCGCTGATCGGGCGGCAGTCTTTGCGGCGCAGTTTTCCCTCAGTCATTCTGGATGGCTCTTAGCATATCCACTCGCAGGTTGGCTCGCGACATGGATATCTCTCGAAGGGGCTTTGATTGTGCTGTCTGGCCTTTGCATCGCAATTGTACTTTTGGCCATGTATGTTTGGCCCGTTGATGACCCAATAGAGCGCCTGCATGACCACCCAGAGCTGGATTCAACCCATCCACACCTGCGTGATATTGCCGGCAGCGGTGCAGAACATCGGCACCAACATGCCTTTTTCATTGATGACATTCACACATTTTGGAACCGATAATGGCAGTGAGCGCTACAAAACGTAACTTTTCCCATAGGACATTATTATGCTCGGCGACAATATAGACGCGATCAACGGCAAGGGTCTTGTGGCTCTTGAAACACGCGTAAAAGAGGATCTCGCTTATCTTTGTTACATAGGCAAGGACTGGGTGCCGCAGCGTGTGGATGTCAATGATGTTGTGATCATCGGCGGCGGGATGTGCGGTATGGTTGCGTGGATGGGCCTAACCTCCAGCCAGATAACGAATGTGCGTATTCTCGACCGGAACCCCAAAGGTTTCGAGGGCCCATGGCTCAATTATGCCCGGATGGAAACGCTTCGCTCACCAAAACAACTCACCGGTCCAGCCTTCGGCCACGGCGCGCTCACATTTCAGGCTTGGCACCGTGCCCAATTCGGTGCTGCTAAATGGGACGCCTTAGAAAAGATCCCACGTACGATGTGGATGGATTATCTTCGATGGTATAGAAGTGTCCTAAATATACCGATCGAAAACGACGTATCGGTGGAACGGGTTGAACCGGAAGGTGACTTGCTGCGTCTCCACCTTTCAGGTGCTGATACGCCCAGTCTCCTGACCCGCAAGCTAGTGTTTGCCACTGGGCGCGATGGGACTGGAACACCAAATATCCCGGATTTTGTGAACGGTCTGCCGCCGCACCGTTGGGCGCATTCATCCGATAATATCGACTTTCGCACGCTGAAAACTAAACGTGTAGCGGTCGTTGGTGTTGGTGCTTCTGCCGTCGATAACGCCGCTGAAGCCCTTGAACATGGCGCTGTAGAGGTGCGTCATTTAATCCGTCGTAAAAAAATGCCCACGGTGAACAAAATGATGGGTATAGCAAGCCGTGGATTCACGGTTGGTTTTGGGGAGTTACCGGACGAATGGCGCTGGCGTTTCATGCAATACAGCTTCGCCACCCAGACCCCACCTCCTCATGGATCGACAATACGGGTCAGTCGCCACTCCAATGCCTATTTTCACTTTGGTAAAGGTGTGTCCGCTGTCACAGAAGAGGGGGATGCGCTGCGTGTTAGCTTCACCGACGGAACCTCATATAAAACTGACTTCCTAATACTGGGCACGGGATTTAAGGTGGACCCTATGGCTCGTAAGGAATTTGGCGAAGCTGCAGATGACATTTTACTCTGGCATAATGTTTATACTCCACCTGATGACGAACAGAATCGTGATTTGGGGTACTTTCCCTACCTAAATTCTGACTTATCATTTCGCGAAAAATCAGTCGGTCGTGCTCCTTGGCTTGGAGGTATCTACTGTTTCAATTTTGGCGCTACTGCCAGCTTGGGGAAGATCAGTGGTGATATCCCTGGTGTTTCCGAAGGTGCAAACCTTCTCGCCCGCTCCATCGCCGCTACGCTTTATGCTGAAGACGTGAAGGCCCATTGGAAAAATCTCGTCGATTACGAAACCCCAGAACTCTTTGGTGATGAATGGGAACCGTCGATACTGGACGTTTCTGATGTGAAAGGACAAGTTGCATGAGTTCCGTTTTTGAAATGACTAGCCTGGCATGCAGTGGCGTTGCTACTGGTACTCCGGCAGGTGATGCGGCACTAAATCGCGTCAATGTGTTCGAACTGACGCAGGCGGCTGAAGATGCGGTTTTGGCTCCGGTTGATGCCGGCGCATGGCCGGCCGAAACCCGCGCTGCCTTCGCAGTTCGAATTGCGAAGCTCAACAGATCAAAAACGCTTGTCGCACAATACGGCCGACGTCCCGGGGGCGACGGCCCACTGGCAGATCCTGCAAATGACGGCACTGCTCAGAATATGGGCGTTGTTGTGACTTTCATGGACAAAGTTGCGGCCCAAACCCGCGAAGTTAGGGCAAATGACATCACGAGCCTTCAAGCGGCTGGGGTCTCCGACGCAGATATCGTGCGCTTAGCTGAACTTAACGCTTTTCTCGCCTTCCAGATTCGCATGGTCGCTGGCCTCAGTTTAATCAAAGGGGATATCGCATGACCCGCGTGATCCACAAATTTACCCGCAACGTCCCTCAATGGCAGCCAAGGGTAACACCGGTTGATTTAAAGGAAGCCACTAAAGAGCAACTTGAGGCGCTACAAGTCACGCCCTCCAACACTAAGGTTTCCGACTATGTCTTGGTTTTGGCGCATGACGTAGAGGCACTTAAAGCCCGCTCACCATTATTTAACGCTATCATGTATGACGGTGGAGGAATGAGTCGCGCTGAAAGAGAGTTGGGGGCAATTGCAGCATCAATGGTTAATCGCTGTATTTACTGTGCCGCGGTACATGCTTCCCGTCATGCAGAACTTGCAAAAAGCACTGAAGCCACAGACCAGATATTCACGGCGGGTGAGAATGCGAAACTGAAAAGTCGCGATAAGGCGATCTTTGATTTTGCTCGGAAATTGTCCGAGTGCCCCCCTCAGGCGAACGAGAGTGATGTTTCCATTTTGCGCGCTGCGGGACTAACTCATGCAGAAATTTTAGATTTAGTCCTGTCCACATCCTTGTTCGGATGGGCTAATCGCTTGATGCATGTATTAGGCGACCCGGTGCGCAAGGAATGAAAATTCTTTGGTGGTCAGACATCATATTTAAAATTCACATTTCCACCTTAATGGATGTGACAACGAGTCATAACCGCGCCAAAAAGGCCACGATCACCAATTCAAGAATGAGGCAAGTTATATGACGGTATCTGAAAAGGTTGGAATTGCTGGTGCAGGTTCTATCGCATTTGGAACAGCGGTTCTGCTTTGCGAAAATGGACATGATCCAATGCTTTGGTCGCCCTCCGGTGCTGGGACAGCGGATATTGCAGCGGGTAGTGCCCTGACAGCAAAAGGCGCAATCGAGGCGACACATAATGTCCGAGTAGCTTCTAGTGCTGAAAGTCTCGCGCGCGACAATGATACGCTGATTATTGCCCTACCCGGCTATGGACACAAAGCTATCATGGATGCGCTCGCAGATCATATTCGCCAAGATCAACACGTCATTGTATCTTCCCATGTGTCACTTGGCGCAATCTATTTAGGTAATTTGCTAAAAAAACGAGGTGTTAGCGCACCAATCACCGCCTGGGGCACCACTGTAGTCACGGGCCGCCGTCAGTCCGGCACCGAAGTACATGTTAACACCTTACGAAAGCTGGTGGATATCTGCACGGTCCCGGAAAGAAAATCTGCCAACGCACGAGATCTTTGCGAACGTCTATTCGGCGATCGATTTCAGCCACGTGATGGCCTGTTGGCCATTTCGCTGTCCAACCTCAATCCACAGAATCACATGGGTATCGCATTGGGCAATATGACCCGGATGGAACGCGGCGAAATTTGGAGCCAAGGTCAGAATGTGACACCTAATGTTGGGCGGCTATTGGAAGCACTGGACGCAGAACGGCAAGCGATTGCCGCTACGCTTGGCCTTGAAGTGAGAACAATATTTGAACATTTTCACCTGTCTTTCCATGTGCCAGTGGCCTCAATTTCTGAAATGAACCAACAGATGCACACTCTCGGAAATGGTGGCACTGGCCCAACGACCGCAGACAGCCGCTACGTGAAGGAGGACGTGCCATACGGGCTTGGTCTGACCGTGGTCTTGGGGGATATGGTCGGCTGCCCAGCCGAGCTTCACCGCGCTGGTATCCGCATTTTTTCAGCGATGTATGGTGTTGATTTCATGGCTGAGAACGAACTGCTCATCACCCTAACCCCTGACCAGTATTCCTTAGATGATCTTCAGCAGGCCGCCCGTACAGGTCTGCTGGAGCCAAGCAGCGCCTAGGACGCATAGAACTTGCCTCGTACGGTAATAAAAAATCGTAACCAACTTGGAGAAAAATAATGACCAACATAATTCTTAACCGCCGTAAATTTCTCGGCACCACCGCAGCAAGTGCCGCTGCCCTGGCCAGCCCAATCTATCTGCGCCGCGCCCACGCTCAAGGCGGCGAAGTTAACATTTGGACATATAACAATTTTGTCCCGGATGACTTCAAAGACCAATTTGAATCCGAAACTGGCATCAAAGTAAACGTGCGTCTGGTTGATGATCAGGGAAAGCAGTTCAATCTCCTTGCCGCCGAAGCCCCAAGCCCAACGGTCGACATCGTGACCGTTGCGGGCCACCGCTTTCTCCAGTTTATTGACAGTGACCTGCTGGCGCCCATGGACACAGACCGTCTGAACAATTGGGGCAATATCAACCCAACCTTCTCTGAAGGGGACTGGGCCACAATCCGGGGCGAAAAATGGGGTGCTCCGATCCTTTCTGGGATGGAAGTTCTAGCCTACAATACCGATTTAGTAAGCCAAGAAGAAGCCAATAGCTGGGACGTACTTTTCTCAGAACAATACCGCCAGCAGACCGCTTATATCCTTCAGGACATGTTTTCGGTACTAATGCTTAAGATGGGCTATGACGGCAATATGGTTGCTTACATGGACGATCCTGAAAGAGCTGCTGCGATCGTTGCAGAAGTCCAGCAATTCTTAATTGATAAAAAGCCATTGGTACGCAAGTACTATGATGGCGGTGCTGAGATTCAGCAGATGTTCGTCAATCAAGACATCGCTCTGGGCCACGCTTGGAATGGTCCAATTGCCCAATTGATTAAAGACGGCTTTCCTATCGAAATGACGGTTCCCGAGGAGGGTTCTTATGGCTTTGTCTATACATACAACATTGCTCAGAACGCCCCCAACGTTGACAACGCATATACCTTCCTCAATGCGATCCTTGCAAAACCCGAAATTGGTGCCGCAATGACTCAGGCATCAGGTTTTATCTCGACTTACAAGGATGCATCACAGCACCTCACTGAAATTGAAAAAAAGTCGACGTCTTTCACTGATGAAGAACTTTCACGACTTCAGTTTTTCCGCGCTGAGGCCAATGAGATGAAGTATCAGCTCGTCGATCCTGCGGTCGAAGCAGTTAAGGCAGCCTAAGCGCAGCCAGATATCACCCGCCCTATTATACTCAATGGGGCGGGCCGGATCTGTCGAGATTGAAAGGAAGAAAATGACTGCTTACTCAGCATCTGCACCTAAAAAGCCCGTTGTGAACGGCCAGACGAAACAAGGTGTAAAAGACCGCCCGTTCTGGGGACGACTTGTTTGCTGGGCTCCCTATCGGGCGCTCGTCGATGTAATATATGCATCACCGACCAGACAATTTATCATCCTTGCGGCTTTTCCCGTTCTCTGGGTGCTGACCCAGCATCTAGGTCCGATGCTGCAAATGGCAGTGGTCAGCTTGACAGATGCCTATCCAGTAGCGCCGAGCGTTGAGACCCATTTTACCTTTGACAACTACATGAAGTTCTTTGGTAACAGTATCTTCTGGATGCCTTTTTTCCGAACCCTCGCTTTTGGCGTGGCAATGACTTTTTGCACGCTACTTTTGACGTATCCGGTGGCCTACTTTTTAGCACGCCACGTTACGCGTAAGAACCAATTATTATTTTTGCTGATCCTTCTAATACCGTTCTGGGTCGGCGAAATTGTCCGTACTTATGCCATTATGATCCTGTTGGGTAATAACGGCGCCATCAATTTGATGCTGCAATCAATTGGCCTTATTGAACGTCCGATCCCGTTTATGTATACTGGGTTTTCGGTTGGGGTTGGCATTGTATACTTGACGGCGCTCTACATGCTGCTGCCGCTTTATTCCGCACTTGAGAAATTGCCTCCTAGTTTTAACGAAGCTGCGGCAGATTTAGGAGCAGGTGCCTGGACCCGTTTCCGACGCGTGACCTTGCCCTTGACACTCGAGGGTATCAGTTCAGGCTGTACGCTTGTATTTCTTATCTCAACGGGGTTTTACGCCACGCCAGTTTTGCTTGGTGGACCTTCCACCACGACCTTTGCCGAAACCATCGCTGGGTTCTTCCATGTTGCGGGCGACCAGTGGCCTACTGGGGCGGCATTTGCCACTATCATGTTCTTGACGGCACTGATCATGGCGGGCGCTTTCCAAAAATTTATCAGTAGCCTACGCAAGGGAGACGTAAATTGACCCGTTATTCACGCGTTTTTCTTTCCTGCGTTTATTGGGGCTTTGTTCTTTATATTTTTGTGCCTCTCATTTTGATGATTTTGATGGGTTTCAAAGATTCCAAATTTATTGGTTTTCCGATCCGCTCCTGGACGCTGGATTGGTACTTAGGAATCTTCGAAGATACCGAAGTCCTTTATGTATTTGGCTATTCTGCAGTCATCGCGGCGTTCTCTACCATCGTTGCTGTCATTGTCGGCACTTGGATTGCGGTACTTCTCAGCAACCGCGGCTTCTTTGGCAGGGCAGTAATATTTGGTCTGACAATTCTACCGGCACTCGTGCCAGGGGTGATTTCGGCCATTGCTTTCCGCATTTACGCCCGATTTTTAGGGATCGAACCGGGTATGTTCGCTATCATCTGGGCGCATGCGGTTCATAATGTTCCTTTCGTTGCCCTTATTGTCCTTGCACGTTTATCAACCCTGCCAAAAAGCTATGCCGAAGCAGCACGTGATCTTGGGGCCGATCCACTCGTGACCTTCCTGAGGGTGACATTGCCCTACCTGATGCCCGCTATCCTAGGTGCCAGCATCTTCTGTTTGCTGCTTAGCTTTGATGACTTCGTCCGCTCGTTCTTCCTGGGCGGCTACGAACCCACCTTGCCGGTGCTGATCTTTACGAAATTACGTTCGGGTATGTCCCCGGAAGTTAACGCTATTGCCACGGTTGCACTGGTCATGACCGCCATTATTGGCGTCTGGGCAGAACAGTTTACCCGCCGCATGAATAAGGAAAATAAATAATGTCCGTCCCTGACCCAATTATCCGTATCGAAAGTGTCTCAAAAAGCTTTGGCAAAGATTTAGCGCTTGAACATCTGGATCTCAGTCTTGCCCCAGGAGAATTCGTGACATTCCTCGGCCCATCCGGCTGCGGTAAATCGACGACCTTACGTATCCTGGGAGGCTTCGAGACGCCCAGCACCGGTAAAATTATCATCGAAAACCAAGACGTGACCGCGCTCCCACCCAACAAGCGCAACGTCAATATGGTTTTTCAGGATTATGCTTTGTTCCCGCATATGACAGTGCGTCAGAACATATCCTTTGGGTTAGAATTGAAAGGTATGGGCAAAGCCGATATCAAATTGAGGCTTGATGAAATCACGGCATTTCTGGAACTGGAAAGTTATGTCGACCGCTACCCTGCACAACTTTCGGGTGGTCAGCGTCAGCGCGTTGCACTCGCACGGGCCTTGGCCCCAGATCCGGCACTTCTATTGCTGGACGAACCGCTAAGCGCTCTGGACGCTAAGTTGCGCGGTCAAGTCCAGCAGGAGCTAAAATCAATCCAACGTCGTTCCAACAAGACATTTCTTTTTGTCACCCATGACCAAGAAGAAGCTCTGACCATGTCTGACCGTATTATTGTGATGAACAATGGACGTGTCGAACAGGACGGCACACCAGAAGAGTTGTACTTTCATCCCGCCAACCGCTTTGTTGCAGAATTTATTGGAGAAACGAACTTTATCTCAGGCGAGGTCCGTGGAGTTGAGGGCAGGAATCTCGTGCTGGAGTGGCATGGCCAAACTTTGCGCGGGCATGCCCCTTCTGCAAGCCTGCCAAAATCGGGCGAATTGGTTACGGCGTCGATTCGGCTGGAAAGGCTGAGCTTTCACACCAAACGACCTGCCACTGAAAATGTCGCTCAGGGTCGTGTCGTTGGCAAGACCTTCTTGGGCAGCCGCATGGCTATAGATCTTCAGGTCGAGGACACAAATGGCTGCACGCTCAAGGCATATGTCGATACGGCGATCGGGCAGGATATTGGCGATGATCTAGTTTGGCTTGGATGGGAAGCCGATCATATGGCAGTTCTGCGTGGCTGATCTGGTGTGATTAACTTGCTCCATCGCAAAAGGTTGTTTTGAGAAATTATGTCGCAAAGTCTGTGCGGTTGGGTGGGTTGCTCGAGCGTTGTAGTTGAAGGTTCTGCAGGGTCCGATGCAGGAGCGGATACGTGAGATTATCATGCGAACTTTTGTGCAGAAATGGGCGTCCATATTGTGAAAGGCATTCTGGGCCGCGACCATGTGCATATGTCCCTGTCGATCCCGCCAAAACTATCCCTGTCCAACGACATGCAACGCATCAAAGGTCGCCCGTCTCGCCGCATCCAGATGGAGTTCCCTGAGTTGCGAAAACGCTACTGGGGCAGGCGGTTTTGGGCCCGTGGGTATTTCTCTACAACCTCTGGAAATGTAACCGACCGCTGACGACATCATCAGGCAGTATCTGGAATTACATTCCTCTAAATGATGTGGACTTGTCACGCTTACGTTCCGGTCTCTGAACTCTTTTATGCGGCCTTTCGTTCAAATGCCAAGGGGCTTTTACCACCTAGCGACGAGTGCCTGCGCCTTGGATTATAAAATCCGTTGATATACTGGAATATAGCACCTTCTGCCTGACGGCGTGTATCCCATCGGTTACGCCAGATCAGCTCAGCCTTGATGGATTTAAAGAACGTCTCAACCATAGAGTTATCATAACAATTTCCCTTGCCGCTCATCGAGATCTTGAAGCCGTGCTTGGACAGGCGCTTCTGATACTCATTTGAGCAATATTGCGAACCACGATCCGTATGGTGAATGCAATCCTCCGGTGGTTGGCGCAAAGCAACGGCCATATCTAACGCCCGGATTGCCAGATCCTTCTTCATGCGGTTACTGACAGCCCAGCCGATGACGCGGCGAGAATACAGGTCAAGGATGACGGCAAGATACAGCCAGCCCTCACTTGTCCAGATGTAGCTGATGTCGCCAGCCCATTTCTGATTGGGGCCAGTCGCTGAGAAATCTTGATCCAACAGATTTGGTGCGATGTTGAACGTGTGGTTGCTGTCCGTTGTCGCCTTGTACTTCTGGGTTCTGATGATCTTGATGCCATTCTCGCCCATCAGACGTCCGACCCTACGATGGCCCACCTTCAATCCCAATTCTTGCAGTTCCTCGGTCATCCGAGGCCGCCCATAGCTTTGCAGGCTTAAGCGATGCTGTTCACGGATATGAGCTAGGATCACCATATCATCTCGTTGTCGCTGGCTCATCGGGCGAACCCGCCACGCGCGGAAACCACGTGATGTGACCCGCATAACGCGGCACAGAAACTCAACTGGCCATTCTTCTTTCCAGACGTCGATGAAAGCAAACCTCACCGGCTTTGGCCTGCAAAGAAGATCGCCGCCTTTTTTAACACTTCCCTCTCCTCGCGCAGCAGACGGACTTCCTTGCGAAGCCGCGTGTTCTCCTTCTCAACGTCTTGATGCGGTCCTGACATCAGGTCATCGTGTTGATGCTGTTGAACCCATTTGTTCAGCGTCGAAAGCCCAACCCCTAAATCTGATGAAAGTTGAGGCCGCGTTAACCCACTCGTCGTCGCCATGCGCACCGCATCACGCCGAAACTCATCTGTGTATCTCTTTGCCATTCTCTATCTCCTTCATAGCAAACATTGCTCGAAAGAGACGGGAACTAAACCGTGACAAGACCAGTGCGCAGGATCTCGTCGATAACACCGACATAATCATCAAGCGTTGGGCGACGTGGCGCTTCTGAACGGCGGTAACCAGGTGGCAGTGCATGACGCAGCATCTTCGCGATCGTCTTACGGTCCTTGTTAAAATATCGAGCCGCTTCTCGGGCTGACATACCGTCCTTCAAACAAGCGCGGCGCACACGATTATAAATATCCACAGAATACATCTCCCGCCCTCCGAATAAACGAAGGGCACAAACTGGCGGAATTTTACTCCGCTACAACTGCGCTATGTAGCAGCCGTTTCTGTGGCCCATTATTGCTGTGCGTTTTACATGAAGGTAAGTCGTCTTACGCTGATGCCGTCTTCGTTGTCAGACTAGCAGGCGACGCATCATCGCCGCAGCAATCAACAACAACAACCCTAACCACAACCCTACGAAATTTTCGTCTGTCGTACGTAACGGGATGCGAATTTCCCCTGTGTAGAAAAAGCCTAGGAAGGACCCAAACACTTCAAGCTTGCGCGTTTAATTCCGCCACAAAGGGCGGACCGCAGACCTTCGCTGCATTTGCGCGGGCTCTGGGACAATCTTGAGAAAGCTGCCGTTCATTTGGTGATCGAGCTCAAAAATGCTGCGCCCGATCTAATGGCGGCAGAGAGCCCAAACTGCATGATGCTGCAACCTGAACAAATGTTCGGCTTCACACTTCAGCTTGCTTCATTTGACGGCCTAATAGAGGACTGTTTTCTAACATGCGCTCGAAAGAAGACACTTCATGATCACTTCTCGTTCAACAACATCAGTTACTATTCTCGCAATACTAAGTTGCGCCGCGCTCCTGTTTGCAGGCAATGGGCTTTTCCAGACGTTGCTACCTATCCGTGGGACACAGGAAGGCTTTTCTAGCGCCCTGATAGGTTGGCTTGGCACCGCATATTTCGGTGGTTTCACAATAGGGTGCTTTCTCGGTCCCAAGATCATCATGAGTGTAGGACACGCCCGAACATTTGCCGGTATCACGGCGTTGTTGACGGCGACTTTCCTGGCCTTTCCTTTGTTCGTTGATCTTGCTTTTTGGGTTGTCCTTCGCATCGTGAGCGGTGCGTGTTTAGCGATGCTCTATATTGTTGTCGAAAGTTGGCTAAACGACAGCGTAAGTAATGCCAACAGAGGACGCACGCTGTCCATCTACATTATTGTTAGTAATATCGTCACCATGGTCGGACAGCTATTGGTCAATTCGTTTGATACATTGGATGCGACCTTGTTCATCTTGGTCGCCATCTTAATCTGTCTATCTATCGTGCCAATCAGTTTGACGCCAACACCTGCTCCATCTCCGGTACCATCGGCACGACTTGATCTAAAATCGCTTTACAGATTGTCGCCAGTTGGCGTTGTCGGTTGTTTACTTGCGGGTGTCGTCGAGGGGGCCTTCTGGTCGCTCGGCCCTGTTTTTGCGCAAGGTCGTGGCATGGAGACAGCTGATGTCGCGCTGTTGATGGCAGCGTATGTGTTGGGTGGAACTGTATCGCAATGGCCGTTGGGCTGGGCATCAGACCGGATTGATCGACGGGTCGTCATTTCAGTGGCGGCATTTGGAACGGTTATAACAGGTCTCATAATTGGCGTTGATATTGTCCCAGATGGTCTTGCTACCTTTGTTGTAGCTGGTTGCCACGGTGCATTGATGATCCCGATTTACGCTCTGTGTATTTCTCACGCAAACGACGTTGTCCCAAACGAGCGTATGGTGGAGACAAGCGGCGGCTTGCTGTTGTCATACTCGATCGGTGCAACTGCAGGCCCGATCACGGCATCATTATTTATGCGCGATAATCAGCCGGGTGGGCTCTTTATCTTTATTGGCGCTATCTTATGCTTGTTGGGCCTATTTATAATCTTTCGCTTACTGACTGAAAGACGCAAAAAACCGTTTGAAAAGCTACACTTTGCCCAGACATCAGCAGCGTCACCCGCGATATTTCCAACTGACGCTGATTTGCCATAGTGGCCAGTGAAGCAAACTCTCGTGCTGACCCCACGAAGTGGTGCTTTGTGCGCAGAGCTACGTTTCAGCCTTTAAATTGCTGCGCTCTGCACGAATGGTCGCAATGACGGGCTGCATCGCAGCATCGAAAATTGGTGGTAAAGGTCTGCAAAGGGCCGTTTGTGACGCTGTATAATTATGTTGATGGTCGCGATGCTGCGGAGCGGCTAGCATGATCGTGGCGATGCGGCTGACGGCTGCAGTGAAGCTAGATTTTACAAATCTATTTATAATTAGGGGAGTTACTCACCAAAGGCGACAATTTCGGTCCGATTAATGCTTCCGATTGCGTCTCGCAGCGTAGCGTCGGTCTCGTTCTGCTTTGCGCTCCGCTTCAAGCGTAACTGCTTGATCTGCAAGCTCCGTTTTCAACGCTACATCTCGCAACGAGGCTTGCTCTGCCTCTCGCTTGGCATCCTCAGATTTCTGTCGCTCGAGAGCTTCGTTCTCCTGATGCAGCTTTGTTGCTTTGGCCTTTCGTTTTGCTTCGCGGGTGGCGGCCAGTTCAGCTTTTTGCGCGCGTTCGGCCAGTCTCTCTGGGTTAACAGCTGCGGCACGGAAACGCTCTAGCTTATTTTGTTTGGCTTCAGAGGCGGTCCTGAGGCGGTCGGGAAAACGATCTTGTTTGGAGTTATTCATATATGTTTTGACTCACATTTGTGTTGTGGAGGGATCATTGGGCTTGCACGCCCTTATCGATGCGGCAACTAATTGCGCTGTTTTCGTTTAAATTTTAAGTTCGTCCTGCCGAAACACAAAATCAGTTGACGCAATGAATCAATAGCTTGCTCATTATGCTCGATTGGCATGACGCCGGTTCGATTCAAAAAAATATTACGTGAACGGCCTGCAAATAGCTTGAACCCCTGTATGGGGTTTAAAAAGCGGGCGCATCGTCTCCGATCCGCCCGCAAATATCTGTCAGCGTGATCCCATGTCGGGAGCAGCCTCAAGCCAATACGATATTAGCTGCGCTTTCGCGGCCATCGCGGCCAGACTCGATATCGAAAGTAACTTTTTGGTCATCATTCAAACCGGTTAGACCTGCTTGCTCAACGGCAGAGATGTGGACGAACACATCCTTGGAGCCGCCTTCAGGAGCAATAAACCCAAAACCTTTTGTAGAATTAAACCATTTTACGGTGCCATTGGCCATCGTATGTCTCCGTTTGTGCTGCCCGCGGAATACGGCAGGTCGGCTATGTTAGTGCTAGATCGGGACACTGAGCCGTAAGGAGCAGATGATCGAAAGAGGTAACTTAGCTGGGTTCGAGTAGACCCTCACGCCCAACTGAGCAAGTCTTATTCTCTTTGTCTCAGTCAACTATATCGTACAATCGCGCAATATACGTCCTAAAATACTTTGCGCATTTATTGCATTTAGCACCGTCGGCACGATGACACAAACAAGACCCCTCGCGCGAGGTAGTCGGTAGACAAAACAACGTACAACAACAGACGGCACTGTGTGAATTCAGGCATCACGCGATTTCGCGGGTGCAGCGAAGGTCTGCAATGACGGGCCGCACTGCGGCATCTTGAAGATGGGGTGAAAGTCCGGTTTGGGCGGCGGTTTCAACAACACTACGCGACGATGTAGGTGCCTCCTGCGCAGCACATGAAAATCTCGCCGCATCGCATCCGTCAAAATGCCAAAATCGCCAGTTATGACCTCCTCCCCCGCCTCACAAAAAACTCTGCGTGCAGGCGCTTGTGGCTGCGGCATTTGCGGCATTTGCGGCAAAGACCCTCGCAAGGGTCCTTGCGCAGATGCACGACCGCTTTCAGGCACGACAATCAGGAGGATTTCCATCGCGTTTTCAAAGCATGCCCAGACGCCTGTAGTAGCAGCCCCATTCATGCTATCACCCCAGGACGCACGACACGCCAAAACGTCTGACTATTGGACCCACCGATCACCTGTATCCCAGTCCCACGCACTAGCCAGCCATGCTCCACGAGCTTTTTGGTACAGATATCTAAAGTGTTCCCATCACGCAGATGACCTGGGCCCCTTGTCATCATGGTGCGCTTGTTGATGAACTCTCCTGTCCATCGGTTGACCAACCACAGCCTCAGCTCTTCGGCCGCGCAAAGTTCTTCGTTGGGGCGACCAGTATCCATGATGCGTATCATCTCTGACAGATACCAATCCATCAAAGCTATCCCATTCGACATCATTTCTTCGGTGATCTCGGACGCATGCTCGTCTGCATAAAGCGTCAGCACGCCCGCAAGCCTCGCGGCCATTTCTGGCGCCTTTGCCGCGAAGCCCGTCATGTATTCAAATGCCTCACCCTTGTTTGAGGCGTATTCCACGCGATTGTAAAACGCTTCAAGTTTTGCACGCGCCTGATCGGATAGATTCAACTGGCGAGGGTCTAGGTCCGCCCGTGTCTCGGGATGAATAGGCAGTTCAAGGTTGTGAAGCTCTTTAATGCGCTGATTGTAAGCAAGCAGCACGACCTTCGCTTCGCGTTTTGCTGCAATGTACACTGGGTCTTTACTGATTTTGCGCGATCCAATCTTACTGTCGGGCCAAGCGATAAGCACCCGAGACAGGAACCCCTGGTCCTTCATCATCGGGTCCCCAACGACATCCTGGGCCACACCTGGCTGTACCATCAAATGCAGTGTCACCCGCTTCCCGTAAAGCACCACTGGTTCAGACGATGCTCGGCTTTTGCTGAATATTGCACCATCCCAAAGCTTACAAAATCCCGCAACTGTTTTGAGCGCATTTTCCCGCTTCATACTATGGCCACCGAAGAACTGGCCACCCTCATCGCTAATAACCGCAATGGACGGCGTTCCCGTTTCTAATCGGCGATGTAGCCCTTCGATGGTCGGATCACTTATCAAGATGGTGGGAACGAGCGGTGGTTCAGGAGCCAAATCAGCGTTTGGATCATTGATACCTCCTTCGATGACGTCAAAGTCACTACTGGTCTTACGTCGCAGACCTTTCTGGAACGCCGCCAGTTTGGCTTCAAAAAGGCGTTTGCTACGGCGGTACTGACGTTCCCGCTCCTGATCAACCTCCTTGATTGCGGCTGTCGCCAACCCGTCACAGGCTGATTTGCGCTCTCCAGATTGCGCAACCGTGATTAAGAATACACATAGGGGCACACCCCCTTGAAGGGCTTCCACGTTTACAAGCCCCTGCGTCGCGGTACTAGCCACAGCAAACACACTTTGCATCGCGATGGCATCCGGTGCCTGCGTCAGCGTCAAGATAGCCTTGATGGGCTCAGCCAACGGACCAAGCGCCTGCCACGGAATTGGCGCGGCTCCTCTTAACTCACCGTGCAGTGGGATAGGATCAGATTGGTTAGGTGAAGACATAGCTTCCCCCTGTGCATAACTTGTAAGTTTGCATTATTTAGCTCCAGTATTTTTTGATGTGCCAGTATTCTGACGGTCAGAATTGGAAAGACAGATACGGAGTGTAAATTAGGGCGGCCTGTAGATGGTCCCCCAATGCTTGACAGCGCTAGGTTTCAAAGTTGCTATGTGAAGCAACTGCAAGTGCACGCCGTTTGCGAGAAACGTAAGGCACGCCATTATTGAGATAGCTTTTTGGATCTCGAGTTCGGCCCACCAGACAGAGACATTTTTCATTGCCTTGTCTCCCGCGTATTCTCGGCAATCCAGCCCCGGATATCCTTGACGGT
This sequence comes from Octadecabacter antarcticus 307, assembly GCF_000155675.2. Taxonomy (GTDB): domain Bacteria; phylum Pseudomonadota; class Alphaproteobacteria; order Rhodobacterales; family Rhodobacteraceae; genus Octadecabacter; species Octadecabacter antarcticus. The sequence goes on along the minus strand of NC_020911.1, from coordinate 1,762,902 downwards.
GTACCGCACCAGGCTTCCGATACGGACGAACTTTGGACCGTTGCGTCGCGCAACTGCGAGTTCCAAGAACCGCCTCGATATCCCAAAACGCTGTTCTACTTCGACACGGCTTAACAACCGGTCAGGTTCGTCTCGTAACGTCATCGTCTTACCTCGCTAAATATTGAGGTGAGATTCGGATAATTGGGAGATGCTTAATAGAGGGCTAGTTTTCGCGACAAGTCTGCGATGATTATTTAATCATCTAAATCAATTACTTATGTTAAGTATTTTTCCTTCGCCCACGACCTCGCCAATTTGATAACGGAGCCTCTTCCCAAACTTCATCTCGGACTTTTGTGGTTTTCATTCCAAACTTGGTCTCTAGCAAAGTCCGAACTTCAACCTTGGTCAGGAATTCCAAAGGCCATTCCATACGTCGATACTCCGCGTAAAGCCAACGGAGCGCTTCAGCCTTTCTTTTGCGATCCGCCCGTTCCAAAACATCCATCTTTTTCAGGTTCCAAGCTTCTGGCAAGTCACAGGTCAGCAGGAACCGAGACTTCACATGGCCCCTTAACCCAGACTTTGTATCCCAACGGCTAGGCACCTGAAGCTGTGGTCCTGGGGCTTCTTCAAGAACACAAATTGCGCGACCTTCCTTCAGGCAGCGCAATGTCAGCGTTGTGATTGCAGAGTCCATCGCATCAAGCTCAACGAAAAATCGCGCCCAATCACTCGATATCTGAGCATAGCAGTGCAGAGTTGGCCTTCCTGTAACATATTCGTTGCTAGCCTTAGAACGCACGAACACCAGCTCCTGCTCGATCCGGTACTCATCTGTCAGAAGAACAGGTGAGTCATTGGTCCAAGACAAGTCTGTGCGGGCCGCCATGAGCTTTTTGAAACCTATGACCGTGTCCAGCGCGCTCTGGCTGCCGACTGGGATCTTTTTCAAAATCTCATTCTTGGCTTGGCGAAACCCATTGATCCAGTTCAACGGATGTCCGTCAGCGATTGATCTGAGGCGCATCCCATTGAACAGACCGTCTTCGAGTTGCTGCAGTCGTTTTCCGACATCATAGCGTGGACCAACTTCCTCAACGATCTCAAATGCAGACAGCAACTCAGCCAAGTCATGCAATGGCGGTGAGGTGTCTCGAGAAATCTTCCAATCAAATGACCTATCAACCATGGTCGCCCCTTAATCAAACTCGTCGCAGCCATCCTGCATGGCCAGGCGCAACGCATCAAGTGCCGGTCAAATTAAGCGCTGTCCCGTTTCAAAGAGCCGCTTGAAAAGCGTAAAATTTCAGAACGGTTCAAGGAGATCGCATAAATCGTGCCAGTTGGCCAAATCCCTAGCGGATGGTGGAACCTTATGGTCAAAAATCCTCCACGATCTGCTCAGGCCACTCAGCGTATCTCTTCTTAAGTTACAGCGACACGATCTGTTTGGCGTATTGGGTAGTTTGAGGCCACTGCCACTGTTGGACTGATGGTGCTGGACAACTCTTGCACAGGCGCGCCGATCTCGTGCAGCCTCAGAGCGAAATTTTTCCATTGGTTCTGAAAAGTGTTTGGCGTCAGAATGATTTAGATTATTACTTAAGGAGAGAAAACGAATGCTCCATACACTCGGACTGCTCTTGGGCTGTCAGCTTTTGGGAGAAGTGACTGCGCGGGGCTTTGGCCTCCCAATGCCAGGCCCGGTTCTGGGTCTTGCCCTGCTCGTGCTGATACTCGCCACAATGCCCACACTCGCAAAACGGCTAAGGCCGACCACCACAGTCATCTTGGCGAACCTGTCTTTCCTATTCGTGCCTGCGGGTGTCGGAGTGATTGGCAACTTCGAGGTTTTGTCGGCAGACGGGATTGCACTGCTGGCTATCCTGACCCTTTCGACGGTGCTCTCCATGCTGGCTGCTGTTGGAACGTTCATTGGCGTTCGGCACGCAACCGAAAGCTGGGCCCCATGACAGACGTCGCAAGCCTTTGGAGCTACCTGGCAACCTCACCGCTGATTTGGCTCACCACTACGATCCTCGCCTATCTGGTCGCAGATGGGGTGGCGCGGCAGTTGGGCAACCCACCCTGGGCCAATCCCGTGCTTCTGTCGGTCCTCTTGATTGCACCAGTGCTCTGGCTGACACAGACAGACTACACGACCTATTTCGAGGGTGCCCAATTCGTCCACTTCCTGCTTGGTCCTGCGACGGTGGCGTTGGCTTTACCGCTTTGGGATAATCGAGACACAATCCGGACCTCGGTAGCGCCGATCGTGCTGGCTTTGCTCACAGGCTCGATCGTCGCGGCAGGCTCGGCCATTATACTGGCGCGTGCCTTTGGTCTGCCGATGGAGGTCCTGCTGTCATTGGCGCCAAAATCTACTACTGCGCCCGTGGCTCTCGGCATCTCTGAAGCAATTGGAGGGATTCCGGCGCTGACAGCAGTGTTGGTCATTATGACGGGGATCATCGGGGCTGTGACGGTCACACCTTTGATGAATTTACTGCGGATAACCGACTGGCGGGCGCGAGGTTTTGCCGTCGGTGTTGCCGCACATGGAATTGGGACGGCCCGCGCATTTCAGGTAAACCCTCTGGCAGGGGCCTATGCTGGCATCGCCATGGCACTGAACGCTCTGCTGACAAGCCTGATCGTACCACTGTTGGTGCGCTGGCTGGTTTGAAAGCCTTACAACTCAGTACTCGAACAGGACATGCGGCGACGCAGCATAATCTTGCCGGAAGCCCCTACTGCCAGATCGACGTGAACGGCCCATTGCCGACATTGGCTGGTCGTTGGGCATGCTGCGGTGCGGCCCGTTAGAGCGGACTTTCGCCGCGTCTGCAAAGTAACGTGACCAGTGAAACGTTCTGAAGGGTACTTTCTTTCGCTCACTCAAACTGACAAGCTCGAACCATGTCAAAAAAGACTTTGAACACAGATAACCTTGAAGCTCTTGGTGCGAAAAAATTGGCGGACCTCTTGATTGAGGTGAGCACCGGTAGTGCGGACATCAAACGTCGTCTGCGATTGGAATTAAGCCACAATCTGGGTGCGTCAGAGCTTGTGCATGCAATCCGGAAACGCCTTGTGACATTGCGAAAATCGAGCAGTTTTGTAGGCTGGCGCAAACGTAAAGCTCTGATCAAAGATATTGATACACAAGTCGTAATGATCGTTGAAAAAATCGCGCCAGAGGACCCATCGTCGGCGTTTGAGTTGCTTTGGCAATTTATCGAGATTGCCCCATCTATCTATGAACGCGTTGACGATAGCCGGGGCGATGTTGGCGATGTTTTCCGATCCGCTATTTTGCATTTTGAAGCTATCGCACCTTTGGCGTTGTTGAGCGTTGAGGCTCTGGCTGCGCGGGTTTGGAATGTCATCCAAGACAACGGGTACGGGGAATGGGACGGGATCATTGCAATTCTCTCGGACACGCTCGGGGCAACCGGCTTAGATCAGCTAAGGCAGCACGTCGAAGATTTCGCGGCTCAGCCCATTGATGTTGAAGCCGAACAGCACGATGCAATCTTGTTCCTGCGGGAGTTGCGCGGGGGTCATGCTGATTATGCCGCTGAGCGTAAAGAACGGTTCGTTCAGTCCTGCCTTCAGGAAATCGCAGCGGCGGCAGGCGATACGCACGCCTATGTCGCGCAATACACGCCAGAGGATTTGAGACGCAAAGATATCGCTGCCGAGGTGGCACTGCTATTTATAAAAGAAGGCCGCACTGATGACGCATTGACGCTTTTGGATGATGTGGAACAAGACGGGCGCGACTTTGGGCAAGAGGCGTGGAACCACAGTTACCTCGCTACTCTCGAAGCATTGGGGCGTACCAAAGATGCGCAAGCACACCGCTGGTCTTGCTTTATAAAGACGCTCGATCAACCTCATTTGCGTACTTATATTAAAGTTCTTCCCGACTTTGAGGATGTTGAGGCAGAAGAAAAGGCAAGAGCACACGTTCTGGGCTATCCGAGCTTTTCCACAGCATTGTCCTTTTTTCTAGAATGGCCCGACTTGCTGTCTGCTGCCCAACTGATTGAAAACCGATCGGATGAGATCGACGGTAATCGCTATGATATATTGACGCCTGCTGCCGAAGCTCTGCGAGAACGCCACCCGCTCCCAGCGGTTCTGTTGTGGCGTGCGATGATCGACTATGCCTTAGGTGAGGGACGTTCGTCACGCTACGGTCATGCGGCGGATCATCTGATAGACTGTTCAGCCCTTGAAGATGCCATCCAGGACTATGGCACATTCCAATCCCACGCCGACTATTTTGAAACGCTCCGCATGGCTCATGATCGTAAAACGTCGTTTTGGGCCAAATTAAAATAGGTGTAGACCAAACCATCAACGCGAACGGCCCTTAACGAAAATTGACTGTGACGAGTTCCGCCGCGCTGTGGCATCCCCATAGTGCCAGACGTCAAACGCCTTCTCGATTCATTTTGAAAATGGCATTGAAATGACATGACATGACATGACAAGGATTTGATGAATGCCTTGTTTCAGCCAACGAGGTCTTCGTCAATTTTGGTCCGCCGTGCCTCTATGACCTCATCGTACTTGTCTGGGGCTCTGCTGCACCAGTTAAGCTTATGCAGGCAGTGCTGCAATATGCGCACCTCCTGCTGAATGTCTGCTTTCGTTGTCGAGGTGTGTTGCTTTCGCTACTGCAGCGAATGACTACTCCCCGCCCTTCATGACAAAATATGAGTGTCGCAGCATCAGTCACTCCAGTCTCGAAGTCGACCTTTGCGGCATTTCGCACAAGGGTCCACTTAGGTCTTCACAGCGGGCATCTGGATAATGCACAGCGAACGGCGGCTGTGATCCCAAACTATCAATTGCTACCCATGCCACATTTTGATGTGCCCAGTTGTTTGACGCTGGCACCCTTCGTTTCTGACCGTCTCAGTTGTCGATGCGGCTCAGAATTTCGTTGCACGCAATCTCCATCGACGGACGCAATGCATCCAAGGACGGTCGTGTATATCTCTGTCCCGTGATCGACAGCGGCGTATGATTGAGCAGTCGTCCTACAATTTCTTCCAGCACACCTGCTTCCATCGCAACTGTCGCGAATGTCCGGCGATGCATATGTGGATTATACTTGAGCCTTTCTGGCCTTGTGATGTGGCCTGACTCTGACTTTGGCGACGGAAACACCCAATCTCTACTCAGGGGACGAAGCGGTGCCAAGATCTCATGGTGCAGTTGCGAAATTGGAAGATCAAAACTACGGCCATTCTTCGTCATTGGCAGATGAATCCGGTCTTCCTGTATCTGCTCCCACTTCAAGGTGAACACCTCGGTCTTGCGCAGGCCGGTAAACAAAATCAGCTCGTAGAATATGCGATGGATTGGGTTGGGCAGATCATCAATCGTCTTCCGCCAGTGCTTCAGGTCCTCAATAATCCGCCCGTCCGGCTTATCTTCAAACCATTCAATCGCCATCGTCGGACATTCCGGTAAATCACCAGTCCGGCGGGCATGGTTGTAGATGGTGCGAAAGCTGCGAAGCACATGATTGGCTGCTGACGGCGATCCAGCCATGTCATGATGACGGCGCACTGTCATCGCTTTGCTGATCTCGTCGAGCGGCAGGCGCATCCAGTCTTTCAGATGCAGCGTAAGCTGGGCGCGCATCCCGATCTTTTTGGTCTCAGAACGAAGCTTGGGGCGTGCAAGTCATGAACCGGCCCGGCTTTACCGGAGGGCATGTCAATCGCAGCGCAATAAGGGACCTAATACGCGGGGTAAAAAGGGTCCACTGCGTTTGGTGTTTTGCGGCGCTTTGGCGGGTGTGCTTGTCATATAGCGAACGCGTGCCGAAGCGCATGCTGGCCGCTAGGCCCGCATTGTTCTGATCGTGATGTGTTTTGATTATTGTCGGGCTTTGCGGCTGTGCTTGAGCCGATAGCTTTCGCCGTTCATCTCAAGAATGTGGACGTGATGAGTTAGTCGATCCAGCAGCGCGCCATTGGCGTGGCTCCAAGTGCGTCCAAGTAGCGCCGTCAACTTGTCCCAGCAGGCCGGATCGTCGGGACCACCGGCGATGACGATGTGATCCACGAGCCAGCTTTCCAACCCGCGACCCCAAGCACAGACGTCAACCTCGATGCGGTCTTTCTGCACATCAACGCCAGCGGTCAGGAACAGACCACCCTCGGGGATTTGTGTCCCGAAGGCTTCACGGCGTTCCGCCAGCCGCTGCCATTCCAGTGCGTCGCCAGATTCCACCCATGTTTCGCCCAGCAGGGTGTTGCGCGCCGCACGCAGCATCTCTTCGGACCCTTGGGCCGCCAGCCAGTCCCGCGCGATCTGCTGCCAGCTTTTCAGCCCAGTGGTGAATAGAGGGCCGAGAGGTGAAAGCCGATGGAATACGGATCAGCTGATACTGCCGTTGGCCGCCATTCGCCCCGCTCCAGCATCTGCGTCTTGTGATGCTCTGCAATGGGCTTCTCACAGCCTTCGCAGTGATAGGCCGCCGTATCAGGCTGACCTTTGTCCCAGCGCAGCCTCTCAAACTGCAGCCATTGCATCGCCCTGCAGTGCGGACATGGCACGAAGTAGCGCCGCTGGTCAGAGGCCTCATATTCGCGTTCAATCCGGCTCAACCCCCGGATCGTCGGGGTCGAGACCATGAACACCTTGCGCCGGTGCGAGAAGGTGGTGGTGCGCGCTTCCGCCAGAGTGACTGGATCGCCTTCCTCGTCGGCCCAGGCCGGATAGGCGTCGACCTCGTCCAGAAAGATGTAGCGCGCGGGCATTGAGCGCAGGCCAGTGGCAGAGTTGGCCCCGGTCAGCACCAGAATGCCGCCGGGAAACTCCTTGGACAGCATCGAGTTGCCAGCGTCGCGTGACCGTGCCGGATTGACCCGTTCCCGCAGAGCCGGGCTTTCCGCGATCAGCGGATCGAGCCGCCCGCGCGAGGTGCGCTTGGCCATCTCCAATGTCGGCAGCACCGCCAGCATCGGGCCAGGTGCGTGGTGGATCACAAAGCCAATCCAGTTGTTGCCAGCCTCGGTCGCCCCAACCTGCGCGGCCTTCATGAAGCTGATCCGCTGTACCGGGTGGCGCGGTGACAGCGCATCCATGATCTCACGCAAGTACGGCGTCCGTGCGGTACGATACTGACCCGGTTCCGCACTGGCCCGCGACGACAGTTTGCGGTGCTGATCTGCCCATTCAGACACCGTCAGGTCAGGATCTGGGCGCATGCCGCGACGCCAGGACCGAAGGATGTCTTCGGCTCCGTCAAACCCCAGATCGAGATCAGCGGTTAGGTCGTTGGTATCACCCGAGGTCGACCCTGAGATCGGCCAGGGCGTCGAGTTGCGCTCTGACATGGGTTTCCATCACCCTCTGCAGGATCGCGGCCTCGATGATCACTGGACGTCCTGGTCGCTCTGGACGTCCCGGTCGCTCCGGTTTGCCGGATTGTTTTTCCACTTCTGCGGCCACTTCGGCAGCCATCAGTGCTGACACGCGTGCGGGCGAGGTGACCCAAGTGTCGCGCTCCTGCCGCGCCAGCCGGAACACCAGCGCTTCGGCCCGGGCGCGATCCACAAGCGTGCCCTTTTTCTTCTGGATCGCCAGTTGCTTTTCCTGCGCCTGGTAGACCGTCAACGCCGTGCGGGCTTTCAGATACGACGAGCTGTCCACTGGCCCGGAAAACCCGGTATCGCCACCCGTACTACGCCGCTGCTGGTCTGGATCAGTCATCACCGCGCGGCGCGCATCGGACCCCGCCGCGTTGATCGACAGATCGCCGTAGACCACCAGACGTCCAGCCTTGCGGGCCTTCTGGATCGCCCCGCGAGAGAGGCCACAGTGGGCTGAATATTCCCGTTCGCTCATACCCTTCATGGCGCTGTCCGCTTCTATTAAAGCAATGATATTGCTCGTTATTCAGTTGATTGTACTGCGTGACAGAGCGATTCTAATTACACCAGAACGATGCAACTCACCCCCGGATATCCCGTCATGGCGGGACTTTGCCTTGTAGAAGTGTGCTGCATCTCGCGCGCCGTAAACTCAGAGGCGACCATGATCAAACTCACTGAAACCCAAACCATTGTTCTCAGCGCCGGGGCCCAGCGCCCCGACAACATCGCCCTGCCGCTGCCCAAAGGGTTGCATGGCGCGGCCGCGAAGATGGCCGTCACCAAGATGATGATGCACGGCTGGCTGCAGAAGGTCGACGCCGACCTGCGCAAGAGCGAGCTGATCCGGCGTGAAACCGGCGACGGCCATGGCACGACACTGGTGGTCACCGAGGCAGGTCTTTTGGCCATTGGGATTGAACCGGTAGTTGTGCAGACGATAGCTGCCATTCGTAAACGCGCTGCCGAGGTACCTGCGCTCAAGCCGCTAACTCCACGCGTAGGGACCAAACAGGCGATGCTGATCGCTATGCTTCAAGCCCCTGAAGGCACCACGATGGAGGCGATGATCGCCGCCACCGGCTGGCAGGCCCACACCGTGCGCGGTGCCATGTCGGGTGCTTTGCGCAAGAAACTCGGGCTGGTCGTGACCTCAGTGAAGGAGGAAGGCCGAGGGCGGGTTTATCGGATTGGCCAGCGCGACTAAAATCTGACTAATGGCGGCTCAGAGCCTAGAGTGACGAAATTCTGTAACGCAGCGAACAGCTGCTGTTACGAAAAAGGCAAAAACCTTCAACAACTAGTTAGGTTTTGAACGGGGTTTGTGGCAGCGTTGGATGAGGTAGTTTGTGGGTGTTCCAAAAAGGAGGGTTTTTGGTTCATAGCAGACTTCAATCATCGCCTCAGTCTGTGCTATCCGCTACCAGTACTTTTCGGAATTCGCGTTCGGCATCTCGTCCGATCTGGATATTCCCCAACAACCATTCAACCTGTTCCCTTGCAAGGTTAGTGACCTCGGCGTCATTTATGTTTTCCCACAGGAGGTAGAGGTAGGAGTTACCAAACCCAGCCATTACGGGTGCAACCGTTGGAGGTGTCAGTCGTTCCAAGTCGGCATCATTTCGAAAATAAGAGAAATTCCATGAATGAACAATATCCTCAAGGTTTGCGCCTATCACGCCGAATGAACCTGTTGGTGACTTCATTGATCGAATTTGATGCTCCGAGTGTTGCGTAATGACGTTACGGTAGGGTTGCCCATAGAAATCAGTTAGTTCTTTGTCTGGGAAGTCGTTGCCGACAATCCAGTCTAAGCCAATTGTCCTTCGACGAAGTTCAAAGGCGAGTTGATCAAATTTGAACATATCATCATTGTTGTTGCTGTAGGAGAGCAGCCCGTAACGGCTATCGGGATGTCCCATCTGGTTCATTCTAGCAATAAAATTTTCAAGAAGGTTATCGGTCCAGAATCTTTCAGCAAGTTTGTCCGGTCTTGTTAGGTCAGTAACTGCTAAATCTCCGAAAACCTCCTTGTGTTTATTCCAGAGCTTTTCAATGTCGTGGCTATATCCGCTCTTCACGGATACCCCATTGAGAACAAGGCCAGCTTTCAAAAGCTTTTCGATTGTTTGAAGCGCCTGCCACCAAAATTCTTCATTGATGCCGTAGGTTTTGGCAAATCTCGCGAAGAAGTAGTTGCGGTCGGACGGTGCGACAAAAAACTTGTGCGCAAAGACTGATTTAAAGTGGTTCAAAGGAGTATTGAACACAGTTGTTCCTCTACTTGGATTTGAAAATAGCTAGGCAAAACTGGTCTTGCTGATGTGAACTTAATCATGAATTCTTCATGGCTGCTGCGAAAGTCCGCAATCTGCCAATATTACCAAATATTGCGCCAATATGAACCCTTCCAAAAACTACCGTTTTTGGAAGGGTTTCCCGAAAGCTGACATCGGTGCATCCGCAGCGCGGTTATTGCAGGCTGCACCTTATTTTGCTCAATCCGACCGGAGCTTTACCACCGCTTTGGCTGTCATTTCCCGCTGCAGCACAGAAAACGGAAAAGTGCTCACGTAGCCAGCCTCTTGGCCTTTAGGTCGGTGAAGGTCTCGCCGGTCTCGGGCAGTACCGCATTCGCCCCGGTGAACTGTTGCCACCGCTCGATCGCCACATCAACATAGGCAGGGTTCAATTCGATCCCGAAGCAGACGCGCCCAGTGGTTTCCGCCGCGATCAGCGTGGTGCCGGATCCCATGAAAGGTTCATATACCGCCTGTCCGGGGCTAGAATTGTTCAGGATCGGGCGACGCATGCATTCCACAGGCTTCTGTGTGCCGTGGACGGTGGTAGCGTCTTGGTCCTTGCCGGAAATATGCCACAGCGTGGTTTGCTTGCGGTCCCCGGCCCAGTGGCCCTTGCCGGTCTTTTTCACCGCGTACCAGCACGGCTCGTGCTGCCAGTGGTAATCACCACGGCTGAGCACCAGCCGGTCCTTGGCCCAGATGATCTGCGACCGAACGTTGAAACCCGTCGCCATCAGGCTCTCAGCCACCGTCGCCGCATGCAGCGCGCTATGCCAGACGTAGGCGACATCGCCCGGGAACAGCGCCCACGCTTCGCGCCAGTCGGCGCGGTCGTCGTTCAGCACCTTGCCGGTGCGCTTGGTCTTGGCGGCACCCACCTGGTTGCGCCAGGACGGGTCATATTTCACGCCATAGGGCGGATCGGTTACCATCAGCTGCGGCTTCACATCGCCCAGCAGCCGCCCGACCACATCGGCGGATGTGCTGTCGCCGCAGATCAGTTGGTGCGACCCGAGCCGCCAGAGGTCGCCCACAACAGATACCGGCGTGACCGGCGGTTCGGGAATGTCATCCTCGCCCTCAACCTGCTCGTCGCCGCACAGCGCGTCAGGATTACGCAGCAAGGCATCCAGATCTGCGTCAGTGATGCCCAGAAGTGAGAGGTCAAAATCCTCAGCTAACAGTCCCGCGACCTCGTCGCGCAGCATCGCCTCGTCCCAGTCGCCCAGTTCGGTCAGCTTGTTGTCGGCGATGCGGTAGGCCCGGCGTTCCGCTTCATCGAGGTGGCTCAGCCGGATTACCGGCACGTCCTTCAGCCCCAACATCGCCGCCGCCAGCACCCGACCATGCCCAGCGATCAGCTCACCATCGTCTGCCACCATGCAGGGCACGGTCCAGCCAAACTTCGCCATGCTGGCGGCGATCTTGGCCACCTGATCTGTACCGTGGATCTTGGCATTGCGGGCATAGGGGCGCAAACGGTCGATCGGCCAGGTTTCGATCTCGCTCGGTGCAAAGACCAGATCCATTTGGCAGCTTTCATTTTGGGCAGGTCGGACAGAGCGATGCGCGCGACCAATAGTGGCAGCGGCAGAATCAACATCCGCGATGTGGAGAAAAAAGAAATCGCCTGCGAGGGGATACCTGCAGGCGCTATTCTTCGATGATCAACAGATAGGTCAAGGGGGGGCAGCTTTGTCAAATGGAAAACTGATGTGGATTCAATGGCTTCCCAGCAGGTGGCTTCCGCTGGCTGCCTTCCGGCGCGGTGGCTTCCACAAACTGGATTCCCTGGCTTCCGCAAAAGAATCCAGCACGCCGACGTCGTGATTCCGCAAGCCTTTGATAATGAGTCGTAATTTCCGAATATTATGCGACAGGTGGATTCCAAGTGGATTCCCCCACAAAATCCACTTTCGCTAGCGAAGTGCCGCGCTTAGCCCCCCCGCATACGTTTGGGGGCGGGGAGGAACCATGCCAGGGGGGGCTTCACTTCCGGCCCTTAGCGGAACTTGACGAAGTCGGGTGCAGCTTCACAAGACCGGACTTTCGCCGCGGGCGCAAACAATCATTGGTTTTTAAGTGCAGCTCAAAACGCGCGTCGCTATTTAGCAAAGACAACTATTGCAGAGGATGACAAAACGATAACTGATTTTGTCGCTCGCGTGAGAGCGACATACCAATCCTCTTTGGTCATCCCAGCGTATTCCACGATTACTACATGCTCGAATTCCAAGCCTTTCAGAAGGAGCGTGCTACCCACGCACCTTCTGGCAACGTGACGCCCCAAGTGCCTTGACTTAGCTCCCACATCCCCTGCCGCTTCTGAAAGCGCAGCCCCTGTGGTTCTTGATGTTCGAAGTGCCGAGAGCATCATGCTGAGGATTTCGCGACGATACGGGAAAATGTCGTTTCGGCCCAAAATTCCTTCAATAAGGTCCAGCACATGCATCAACCCATCTGGCTTAGTAACGCGATCTCCGACGTCGATAAGCTCTCCGAATTTCAGTCGACCAGCACTTTTGCCGTTTTTGTGTGAATTAACGGAGTTCGCGAAATCAACCCGAAGCCCGACGACGCAGAGCTTAACAAAGTTTAAGACCGCAGACAGCCTGCCCGCATTGTTGGATTCCTCAATCAATTTGACATGCTTGGCGAGCGGCTTGCAGGAAAGAGGTTCAACGACGGCAAACCTCTGTTTCGCAAGCTTTTTGGCAATATTCTCCCGACTTGCCTCGGATGCGGACTGCGCCACGACCACTAACGTGCCTTCCAAATCTATGGTTTCGAGGCATATTCTCCTGACTTTTCCGGACCGAAATCCTGGATCATCTGGTAGCCATTGGCGCTGAATACCACTTTCGTCCTTACGGAAACCTAAGGGGGCACCCGCTTCGATCTGCTCTCTCATCTCGACCAGCTTCTGTCCAAGCTCTGAGTTGGCATTTTCGTTCTTCCAGCGCCACGGCGTAGTCAACTTTGCGATATTGGGAAAATCCTTTTCAACGACATCGTCCCAATCTACCACGCCATCAAATTCGAAAATTGATTGCAGCGGGTCCCCAAAAATACAGACAGGAACAAGCTGCTTAAGCCCCACGATTAACTCATGCTGGTGCGCGCTACAGTCCTGATACTCATCGACGAAAACGCAAGCGTACGTAGCAAAGATCACGTCATCGATGCCACCCAATTCAAGCAGCTTGACCGCAGCGGGATAGACTGCTGCCCAGTCATTGTTGCTTTGAGGATTAGTCTTTTTGATCCCCGAAGTATTTGGGTAGCTTTTCGCAAACCGCAGACACCAACTCGCGATTGTATCGAGCTGATAGGACGACGCTGGCACGTTTAGCTTGCGTAGCCGCTTTTGCAGTACATCAACGCCCGCAAATGTATGTGTAAGAATAAGGCAGCGCCTCGACACTTCCGGATCATCGCTAATAGCTTTCACCGTCCGCACGATTTGCTCAGTTTTCCCGCATCCGGCAGCCGCAATCACGCTGCCTGCTTTCGTCGCACGAATGATGGCCGTGACTTCCTCTTGGGAAAGCTCAGGCATCAATCCACTGCCTCACTTCATTTATCGTTTTCGCAAGTGGGGTCTCCGGAATGTCTTTGAGACAACCGAAGACAATTGTTCCTAATTGCTCGCCACGCGTCATATCTTTGAACCATGATCGATCTTCTTTGATGCCCGGCTTTTTTTCGACTTTCAGAGTGGCCGCCGTTGCCAGCCGTTTACGATTATCCTCAGTGTCAACAAGCGCGTTTAGCGCCGCTCGATCAATGCCCGGCCCCTCTGGGGCAGCCAAGTGAAGATTGTTCAGAACCTTTCCTTCGCCGACGACTTCGATGGCATAATTAACTATTGCCGTTACAGTTGCCCATGGAACGTCGAGAAAAACCCTGCGTTCAATATCGCAGTTGTCTAACCATTCAGAAACTTGGGCTCCGATCTCCTTTAAGGCATGCTTGGTGCCTGCTGAGACCTCAACATCAGAGTCCAGCAATACGAAACAGCGGTAACCGAGATTTTGCATATGCAGACCAAGCTTTACAGCATTGTCGTTCCCGCCGCCATCAATCGCAACGGCTCCCTGATAGGCGAAGGACTCCTTGCCTTCATTACACCAAAGGTCGTCAAGGCCACGCCAAAAACCAACCTCCGTTCGCCCCTCACCAATCAACAAGCGTGGGGCTAGGAACGCATGTGGACTGGACCGAATGTGCCGCTGTGCCGTATCCTCTTTTCCTTCCTCTGGCCGCGCGCATTTAACTGCAATACTGCCTGCGTTTTTACGAACACAAAACAGTTCTGCAACATCCAATTCACAAACAACAACTGGAGAATGTGTCGTCAGGAATGTTTGGTGGACAATAGGCGGCGCATCCCCATCCTGTGGGAACCCAGATCGCAAATAACGCAACAAGCGCAATATGCGATGAGGCTCCAACCCAAATTCGAGCTCATCAACAAGCATGATATTTTCAGTTGGGCCTGAGTTTTGCAGACCGGCAACCATCAGGCGTGACGATCCACTACCAAGCGTCCTTAGCGGGAGGCCGCCATCGTGTAAAGAAACCGCGCCGGACGCCAGCATACCAGAGTGAATGTCCAATTGGGCCTCGTAACTCGCTGACTTCGGCACCATAAAATCTGCACCAACCTTCTCCGTCAACTTAACAACATCGTCGAACGATGTTCGATCTCCGGCAGCAAACGATGTCTTTGCTTGCCTAACTGAAGTGGCCAGTAGCTCCGATGCATTCGGCCCCTTCTCAAGCCTACCAAGCGCAGAGCTTCGACCCCATGTGAGATGACGGTCTGCGTATTCCCCAAGCCGGTTGGGGGCCGTCAACTTGGCGTCTTTGAATCCGAAACGCGGAGGCTCGCCTTCGAGGCGTTCATTGAAAATTTCCCAACGCCATTCGAGCGTGTCCGGATCAAGTGATGCTTTTACAGTTAGGGCCAGAATATCGCCCTCGGCTCGTTCGTCGTTGATTTTTCTGTCTGCGTCGCTCCAACCACGCAAAAATAAACCGTACCTATGCTCAACAATTAATTCTTCTGGAAGCTGAACGAGAGTGAGGCAAATTTCTGGTTTGCTTGCTGGATCGCAACCAAACAAGTCGGGATCACTCCCGGAGAACCCGAAGCGTGGGTTTAAGCCGATTTCAATAGCATCCAATACAGTTGTCTTGCAGGAATCACCTGGACCGATAAGGCAATTCACGTTCGGTGACGGTGACCACTCAAGTGATTTAATGCCCCTGAATTCCAAAATTGAAATGTGTGCGATACGCATTTGATAGATTCCAAAAAATTGAGTGAATACTTTTAATTCACCCATCATCAAGGAGCCAGCCACACTTGCAACCCATTAAACGCAGGGAACGGTGCTGTCGGACTTCCAATGTCTGGTTTTCTGCGGTTGGCATAGAATGTTACAGTTGCAGCGAAGGTCCGGTTCCCGCCCTTGGGGTCGAATGACACGAACGCCCCAGAGCCTACTTTGGCCACCCCTTGGGACGCTGCGACGCAGCTTTAGCACTTCTGACATTCGTACACGCGCAGCATTTCCTCGGCTTTATGGTCGGTCAGCCGACTTTTCTGCCGTTCGCAGCAAGAGAAAAAATTGAATGTTTACACGCCAACGATTTTTTACCGCCTCTGCGTGTCACAAACTGAATGTCAAAGGCAGCCCTTTATAGATACTGTTGATACTTTATAGATACTGTTGATATAGGAGATGCCGCACAGGACTGTTGAATGGCCGATGTCAGGAAAAAACCGGTAATCCCGACTGGGTCTGTCACCCTAGCGGTTGTTCTCAGTCTTGTTTCTCTTGTATTTTTTGATCTGATGGGGTTGGTCATCAAACGTCTGTCTGCTGATTATGGTGCGGCGGAACTGTCCGCGTACCGCAATATCTTTGGACTGGTACCCAGCTTTATCGCGCTTTGGTCATCGCCCGCCTGGCACCGAAGCGGCCGTCGTCTGCGTGTCCGCCAATGGGGCTTGATCTGCGCGCGGGGTCTGATAGTCACTTTTGCCCAGTTAATGTTCTATCTATCTCTGGGCCTGATAGCCTTCGCCAGTGCAACGACAATTTCCTATTCCAGCGGGCTTTTCATGACGGCCTTTGCGGTGCTGCTACTGGGGGAGCGAGTAGGTTTAATCCGTTGGGTCGCAGTGCTGATTGGCTTTGTAGGCGTTGTGATGGTGATAGGTCCGAGGCGTGAGACATTTATTTTGGCGTCCCTCTTACCACTGGGTGCCGCTGCGCTCTACGCGCTGACTGGAGTAACGGCACGGCTAATCGATGAAGAAGTGCCAAGCACACTGGTCAACTTGTATTCCACGGGCTTTGCCGTTGTCGGATCGGTAGTGCTTGCGCTGCTCCTCGGTGGTTTTTCGACTGTCCAATCTGCGTCCGATCTCGCGTGGATTGTGGCAATGGGAGGGTTTGGGGGAACCGCTGTATTGCTTCTGATTGTATCATTCAGGATGACTGAACAAAGCAACCTTGCCCCATTTAGCTATTTCGGCATTCCGATGGCGTTCTTTTTCGGCTGGGTGTTCTTTGGCGAAGCGCCAATACAGGACCTCTTCCCTGGCTCGATCCTAATCGTCGTCGGCGGGGTGTTGGTCGTTTGGCGAGAACGTCGGCGAAACAAACCAGCCTAACCGGCGCTATCGGCGCCCTTTGCAGACCTTCACCACCACTCTACGGGGCTGAGATGCAGCCCGCCATTGCAGCCATTCGTGCAGAGCGCAGCATTTATGGGCTAAAACGTCAGTCAGCGGACTTTTCTGCCCTTAGCTTTACGTGCTCTAACGACCGCTTGCTGTGGTCGGGTCGACGAGAATTGCGAGGGCCAGCGGAGCAAAAGGTTCAATTCTGGCGTTGAATGGCTCTCATCCTCATAAATATTGAGGCGGCTCCCTTCAAAGGAGGGGAGGTACAATTGCTAATCCTACGACCTTGGCGACTCAGCTGCGTAGCGCGCCTTGACTAACTTATGGAATAGCGCTGAGAGGGACTGGCCATGTTCAATTGGACTGTTGGGCCATATGGTTTGGGTTCCCACGAAGGCCGCGTATTCGAGCTGGGCCAGAAGTTGGGCATCCTGCTCAGATAGATCCAGTTGATCCTGATAGAGGCTTTTCATGAATTCGATCCGCATCTGATCGACCGCAGTCACGACACCGGAAGCTATCGCGTTTTTCTGGGCCAAAATACGAATGCCAACATCTTCTGTTTGATCCATTGCCATGGCAATGATTTTTAAATGTTTTGCTTTGCCAATGCTGTCAGGGAGCGCTGAAAGTTGTTCAATTATATCGCCGGTGTTTTTCTTTTTCCAGTACTCCAACAGAGCCTCAAAGTAGGCGGGTTGATCCTTGAAGTGATGGTAAAACGACCCAATCGTTTTATGTGCGGCGGCACAAAGCGCACTGAGCTTAAGCGCGTCTGGGCCGTCAGAAGCCAACTGGCTCAACCCAAAAGCTAGCCAATCATCTTTTGTGAACCGCGCAGGCATCATCCTATGATCCCGAATAGCCCCAGTACGGCGACAGGTAGAAACAACCAACCCTGTGGCATATCGCGAAAACGCTGTCGTTTGATGGTCACCAATGCAAGTCCCCAGACACAATAGGCGGTAGCCGTGACGGTTCCTATAATGGCAGCTTCCCACGCATCATCGACGAGACCCGACCATGCAAAAGCAGCTGCCATAAGCGTCACGCTGATCGAAACCAAATGCCAACAATAGTAGTTTAGGTACCTAACGACTGCGTCAAGTTCTTTTGCGGCCAACATCGGAGTCGCGTAGATCGGACCACCGGCAAATATGTGAAGTAGTGTTATTGCAAACGAGGTTGCGCTCGCAGCCAGAAACCACATGTTCATGTCATTGCCTCCCTAAATTACATAACATAATATATGTTGTGTATTCTTTTGCGTAAGGAAGTCAATGTGGAGCAGTCTTTAAAACTCACCGATGAACACATACAACCGCCCTTCGCCGCCCTCCACTGCGTTGCAGAAGTAGAGTACATTGGGCTCACTGCGGACCTTAGCCGCTCCACAGCATCGCCACCATCAATCTAATCATGCAGCGTCACACACGGCCCATAGCTGACTTCCGCCGACCACTCCGATGCCGCGCCGCAGCTTCCCCAGACCGGCCATTCGTGCATCGCGCAGCATTTACCAAGGGCGAGTGACGGCAGTGCGGATAAACCGACCGTTGACCTTGAGTTATTCAATGTCCGCTAAGTCTCACGGCCTAATGGTGTAGCACCCTAAATTCACCGTGCCTCAAACAGCGTCTCCAGAATAGGACATTCTGGCACATCGCCTTGGCTGCACTCTGCCGCCATTCCTACAAGCGCTTTCTCCAACTTCCGCAGCCCTTTGATTTTTTCGCACATAGAGGCTAGATGCCCAATGGTCAATCCATGCACCTCGCCGCACGTAAAATCTTGCCGGTCCACCATTTCCAGCAATGCACGGATTTCATCAATGCTGAACCCAAGTTCACGCGATGTTTTGATGAATGACAGCCGCTTAAGCTGGTCGTGGTTATACTGGCGGTTGCCCCCTTCTGTGCGATCCGGCTGCGGCATGATTTTAATGCGCTCGTAGTATCGGATTGTTTCAATATTTACGCCAGTGCGCTTGGACATTTCGCCAATCGGATAACCTCGCGCGTTCGTGAAGTCGGACATCGAAAAAACCTCTTGCTTCTGTAGTGGCTACAGACCGCATCCTACATTAAGAAACCTAAATTGCCAGTGCTTGCATGACTGACACCCTAGACGTTGACCTAAACCAGAGCGACCCTGACAGCCGAAAGGCACGCATGATTGCTGCGGGCGGCATTCTTGGTGCTCTTGCAGCTTCAACGTGCTGCATTGTTCCGTTGATCCTATTTAGTCTTGGCGTGTCCGGTGCATGGATTGGCAATTTGACAGCGCTTGAACCCTACAAGCCAATCTTCATTGTGATTACGCTGGGGTTCCTCGGCTATGGCTACTGGATGGTTTATCGCAAGCCCAAGACCTGTGCAGAGGGCGACACCTGTGCGCGACCACTTCCTAACCGGCTGGTTAAATCTGCGCTTTGGGCATCAACACTTCTTATCGTGATCGCGCTGTTCTGGAGCTGGATCGCGCCGGTCGTCGCCCCCATTCTTCTTGGTCTGTGAAAGGACATATAATGAAACTCCGCACCTCCGTTTTCGCCCTGATTGGCTTTATGGCTGCCGCCCCTGTCTTTGCGGCAGAGCAAACAGTCACATTCTCAGCTCCCGGCATGACTTGTGCCAGCTGCCCCTTCATCGTTGAATCAGCGATGAGCGGCGTCGATGGGGTTCTAACAGTAACTGCTGACGCCGACACCAGAACGGCGCTGGTTGTCTTTGATGACGCCATTGTCAGTGCAACAGATATTGCGTTCGCCTCTACGTCCGCGGGTTACGAAGCTGAGCTTGACACCGATGACAGTAATTCCTGAGCCGCATATGAAAGATAGCTCAACAGGAGGTTTGCTGGCCTTCATCGTCGCTGCACCTGTCGTCGTGATCTGCTGTGGCGGAAAGGCGGCTCTGATCGGAGCCTTGTTCTTCGGCACGACTGGGTTCCTGACTGGTGCCAATGTGCTTGCAACGGCGCTTGTCGCAACACTTGGTAGCATCGCATTTTTGGCGACGCGCAGTTTCATACGGGTGCGCAGACGCAATCAAGAAATTGAAAGGGACGGCCAAAGTGAACGACAAACTTCTTAAAACGGGCATCGTCGGCACGGTGATAGCCGCACTGTGCTGCTTCACACCAGTTTTGGTTGTGCTGTTCGGCGTTGTCGGCCTGTCGGCTGTCGTCGGTTACCTCGACTACGTTTTATTTCCAGCTCTAGGAATATTCATCTTGCTGACAGCATATGCACTTTGGCGGAAATACAGTCAATCTCGCACTTAATCGCACAGTAAAAAGGGAAAAAACATGATGATGAACTCTTTGGGCAGCGATGGTTGCTCTATATTTGGAATGGCTACAGGCCTGATGATGATGGCAGTTCCAATAATTGCGGTCGCAGTTTTATATTCGATCTTTGCGCGATCAAAAAATCTGACCTCTTAAGGAATACCAAAATGAACGACAGCTATGGCAATTTTGACCTTGCCGTGATCGGTGCTGGCTCTGCCGGGTTTTCCGCAGCGATTACCGCAGCCGAAGACGGCGCACAGGTTGCTCTGATTGGGTGCGGAACCATTGGAGGCACTTGCGTCAATGTTGGATGCGTCCCGTCCAAGGCAATGATCCGTGCAGTGGAAACGCTGCACTCAGCCAAGGGCGCGGCCCGATTTGATGGTGTGGAAGCAACCGCACAAGTGACGGATTGGGCGGCGTTGGTCGCGCAGAAACAAGCCTTGGTGGATGATCTACGCGCGGCGAAATACGTTGATGTTTTGCCAAACTATAAGGGCGTCAATTACATCGAAGGTCAGGCAAGTTTTGCGAAAGATGGTTCACTGCATGTTGGAGACCGCACCATCCGCGCACCTAAAATCATCATTGCAACAGGATCGTCCCCGCATGTCCCAAATATCCCCGGATTGAGTGAAATCGATTGGCTAGACAGCACCTCAGCTCTTAAACAAAAGCAGCTCCCAAAATCCCTGATGGTGATGGGTGGTGGATATATCGGGGTTGAACTCGCCCAGATATTCGCACGAGCAGGCGTCGAAGTTACCATCGTAACGCGCAGTGGACTGCTGCCCGAAGCTGAACCAGAAGTCAGCGAAGCCCTGACGAAAGCGTTTGCCGATGAGGGCATTAAAGTGCTGGACGGTTTGTCCTATGACAAATTTGAAGCGTCAGACGAGGGTGTCACATTGCTCGCCGCCCATAACGGCGTAGCGATCAGGATCGAAGCCGAAAAGTTGTTGCTGGCAACCGGTCGTGTCCCGAACACTGGCTCTTTGGCGCTCGATATCGCCGGTATCGACACGAATGCACGCGGCGGAATTGTTATCGACGCGCAGATGCGCAGCACGCGCGACGGGGTTTATGCGACAGGCGATGTGACTGGGATGGATCAATTCGTCTATATGGCTGCTTACGGTGCAAAGCTTGCCGCGAAAAACGCGATGAACGGTAACACTTTGGCCTATGATAATAGCGTCATGCCTGCCGTGGTCTTCTCTGATCCGCAGGTGGCCAGTGTAGGTCTGACCGAGGCACAAGCCAAGTCTGCCGGACACGAGGTGGTGACTTCGGTTCTGGGTCTTGAACACGTGCCACGGGCCTTGGCAGCACGTGATACACGCGGTTTGATCAAGTTGATTGCCGACAAGCAAAGCAAGAAGCTTTTGGGAGCGCATATCATCGCACCAGAAGGTGCTGATAGCATCCAGACAGCAGCGATGGCCCTCAAGATGGGCATGACCTACGACGATCTGGGCGCGATGATTTTTCCGTATCTTACAACCGTAGAAGGGCTGAAGCTTGCCGCGCAAACGTTCGAGAAGGATGTTTCTAAACTGTCGTGCTGCGCGGGGTAGCTCACTCATTTTTCCTGTTAGCAGCCATTGGCTGCGGCGCAGAAAATTTGCAATCTAGGCTCTGAGCGGCCTTGCGGCAGCGCAGAGAAACACGCAGTTACGACGTCGCCTGAATGTCGGCTCCCCCTTCGCGGGGTGTCTGGCTCGCACTTGCGTCGACCGGTTGAGATCGCCGCCCATTGCGACGTTGTCACCCACTTACCCAAGGCCTCACCTTCGGCATTGCCACCGTCACTTCCACCTCCCGCAACATGCGCCCCGCCATCAGTCCATCGCGCACCCAGTCTAGCGCTTGCCACCAATCTTCATAGCCGCGCCGGGCCGATGCGATCTGTTCGGGGTGCGGTCGCCAAGTCACCGGGCAGGCCAAGACCTCGACCGTGCGCCATTTGCCCCGGCTCAGTACCCGTTCAGTGCTGACGACAATGGTAGTGGCTCGCTCGCCGTGCTGATTGCGCTTGGTCTCCACCGGCACGCAGCGCGGGACGACGCCGGGCAACCAGTCGGGCGTCAGCCCGGCGCGCGCAAGTTCGGCGACGTAGATCGCCATGCGGATGCCGCCGAGGCTGTCGGGCATTCCGGCGACAGTGGCGGCGATCACTTCGGCGACCGAATGAGTGTAGCTGCCCATTTTGTGTTGGCCACCGTCCACTTTGCATCCCAGCACGGCGCGCTGCATCAGGACATATTCCAGGCCAAAGCCAAAGCCTTCCTCGACCACGTTTGTCGGCGGGGGCAGTTCCAGCTGCGCCTTTTCAATTCGAAACGCCCACTCCAGCGCCGCCTGCACGCCTAGGGCGCGTTTTGCGCGAACACCGCGCTTGTTGATCGGTCTTTGCAGGGTCATCGCACACCCCGCATCCGGAGCTGCTCACGGGTGACCAGACCGCGCGCCAGCATCAAGCTGCACATGGCAGTGCTGATCATGCTGGCGGGCAAGTATTCGTTGGAGTTGACCTTGGCCGCATAGAACGCCGCCAGTTGATCGTCGCTGGGTGGAGGTCCGATATCGCGTTTGCGCTGCCGTTTTGCTTTTCCGCCGCTGGCATTTGCGGCAATCTCCTGCGCATCGCGCTGGGCGGCGCGTTCCATGAACCGATCAAGCGCCTTGGGGCCATCTGGTGGATTGGGATGATCGTTCCGGGTCTCCGTCGCGACCTCGATGACCCGATCCTCAGACAAACCAAGGTCGTCGATCCAACGGCGAACGTGCAACCGTGCTGGCGTGCCCTGCCACCAAGCCGGGAGGCTGGCATTGGCGGCAAAGCCCAGCGCGCCGAGCAATTCTGTGAAAAATCTAAATCAGCTTCGCGCGCAGCCGCGTCCTCCTCCTCCTTTACAGGTTTACTTAAGGGTTCCCTTACAAGGTTAGTGTCCGGATTCCGGACACGGCTTTGGTCATTTTCCGGACACGGGTCGGGGCAAAATCTGGACACGGCTTTCGCGTCAATCCCGAGTCCGGAATCTGGACACGGCCCGCCCAAAATGATGGTTGTGGGGTCGACTTCAGCCAAAGTTTCAGGGTCAAGGCCAAGGGGCAAAACCCCGTGTCCGAATTCTGGACACGGAACCACATCAGCGGGTGTGAAACCGGGCTTGAAGCCCAAGATGTAGCGGGTAGACAACTGTCGTTTGGTCACCGGATCGATGCGCGGCACGCGGCGCAACAGGCCTGTGGCTTCCAGCTGGCCGATGTGGTCGTTCAACGTTGATCGGCTGATCTCGCAATCATGCGCCAGCCGCACCTGTGAGGGAAAGCAGCCGTAATCCGGGTTGAACCGGTCGCACAGATGCCAGAGCACGACCTTGGTGGTGGGTTTCAGCCCGCGCTGCTTGATGGCCCAGTTGGTGGCTTCATGGCTCATGGAGCGGACCTCCGGGCGGGCGGCGCAATGCGTGTTGTGAAACCGTGGTCGGCCAGAGCGCCCAGCGCATCGTCGAGGCTGCGCACCAGCGCCCAGCCGAAGCCTTGCGAAAAGACGGCATCGCGAAACGCCTCTTGTGCGGAGCGCAGGCGGCCCTTCGGGGCTTTCAGCTCAAGGAACAGCACGCGACCATCGCAAATGATCAGTAGATCGGCAAAACCCGCATGGACGCCCATGCCGACCAAGATCGCCTGGCGCTTGGCACCACGGGGGCCGGGTTCGGTCACTTCATTGGCGCAGTGATGAATGATTGCCGTGCGGGGCAGGACAACGCGCAGCGCTTGCACTACCGCACGCTGCAGATCGGCTTCTGGGTGCCACGGCGGTTCATTGCCCAGCCCCCCTGTTATCATCTCGTTGGGCCTGTCGGATCGGTCGCCGCGCGTCGATCACCACCAGCAGGACGCGAGCGTCTTTGCGCTCACCGGCGGTTTCGCCATGCGTGACCAGAACGTTGCAGGCGAGCCGGATCAGATGGTCGCTGTGATGGGCAACATCGGCGATGACGGCGCGGGCTTCGGCCAAGCGATCGGCGGGCCATGGGGCGGGGAGACGATTAGGCAGGGTCATGACCGCCCCCGTGATTTGCGCACCGGATGCGCCTGTTCCTGCGCGCGGATCCAGTCTTGAACGGCGATCCGCCGGTAAAGCGACTTTCGCCCTATGCGTGTGCAGAGTGGCCCCTGGCGAGCGTGTCGGATGTGATCCCGAGTTCGCCCGCCAGCTGCTCGCGGCTGATCCAGTCCGCCAGCAGGTTCAGCGGTTCATGTGGCGCTTCAAGGTGTGGTTGTTTCATGGCTGCTCCAGTTTCCTCATGCCCCTCTCGCGGGGGCAGGGACAGCGAAGCAGACCGCAAGGGGCGGAATACAGGCGGAAGGTGGAATTGAAACCAGCCGACCAATTCCAGCCCTTGTTTCATTGCGGTTTCAGTGATTTTGGCTGACGGCGGGAGCGGGTCAGCACCTATGACAGGTTCAATATCGCAAGGGTTCAGGCGCCAGTCACTGGACGACACTGGTTGATCCTTCTGGCAGGCCGCATTGACCGGCACTCAACGGTGTTTCGCGGGATTTGTGCGGGGCGGAATAGCCAGAACTGGTGTTTCCGGTCGTGTTCCGCCGACACTCAAAGACACTCAACGGCGTGTTGCGGCAACCAGTTGGATAGGCCGACAAACACGGGTTCGTGATTTACGTGCTCGCCCATAGGATGCGTAGTCTGACGGTGAGCAGCAAACAAGAATCAAAAAAGACGCAAACAGTCAGACTTCAGCATCCCTCCAAGGTGCGGCACTGGCCCACAGGCGGTTTTCCTCGACAAAAGCTCGTAGACCAGTCCGCCCGCATGCTTGGCAAAGCGGGTTCCGTAACCCCGCATTCTGACGGCTTTGGCCGCAGGAAGCCGCATGCCTAAAAGGACATTATTTATGCCTCTGCCACCTATTGCCTTTTATTCGATCTTTGAGCTGTCTGCGCGCTGGGGCTGTCATTCGGCCGATGTTGCGGGCTGGGCCGCAGCCGGGCATTTTCAGGTTCCAGTGGGCATTCCGCCAGTCAGCTGTGGTGATGAGACCGTCGCAGGACTGGTCGAGGTTCCGATTGCCGAACTGATGCCGATGTTCCGCAGGTACGGCCCAAGTGATGAACTCTGCCGCCTGAAGCGTGTCCTGCCGCCCGGCAGCAAGACCTGGCTGAAAGTGACCGATCCAGCCGACGGACTGCCCATCAGGTCGTCAGACCTGCTGCTGGCGGCCTTTTCGGTGCAGCAATTTGAGGAGGAACGTGACCTGATGCGCCGCCCAGCCTCGAACACGGGCGCTGCCCCGCGATATGACTGGGATGCGATGTATGCTTGGCTGACGTGCTTCGTTTTCGAGAAGGGAGTGCCTGAGACGCAAACTGCGCTGGTGGCGCTGGTGCAGGACTGGTTTGTGCAAAACTCTCGGTCAGGCGAGGTGCCCGATGAAAGCACGATCCGCAAACGGCTCGCAGCACTCTGGCGCAAGCTGCGCGGCGAAGAGCCGGTCTGAAAATTAGGCCGACTTCGGCTTGCCTGCCCCATCCTGCGCCGCATCGTGCACAAGGCGCGGTCGCGGGCTCAGGATGCTGGCGACCGTGTCTACCCCTGCGCGCAGCGGCGAATCCATCAAATGGGCGTAGCGCTGCGTTGTTTGCATCTGGCTATGACCTAAGAGCCTGCCGATCATCTCCAGTGAGGCACCGCCGCTGACCAGCAAGGAGGCGAAGGTGTGGCGTAGATCATGAATACGCACATCAGGCAGATCCGCCTCTTTCTGGACGCGTGCCCAGAAGCGGCGGATTTCGCGCACCGGTTGGCCGACGGTCTCGCCGGGGAACAGCCATGGGTTGCCGTGTGGGACGACCATCTGGCGTTTGCGCACAATCGTCACCACCTCCTGCGAAATCGGCACACGGTGGATCTTGCGCTGCTTGGTCGTGGCGGCGGGTTTCGACCAGATGACATAATCGAGATTGAACTGCTCAAACCGTGCGGTGCGCACCTCGCCGACGCGCGCGCCAGTCAGCATGCACATGCGGATGATTGCTGCCCCGCGCTGATCCTCGGCGTTGTCGAGCACCACCGCGATCCGCGTCAGTTCTTCGGGACCCAGAAACCGCTCGCGAGCCTGTTCGATGCGCCGGTGGAACCCCTGCACGGGATTGTCGGCACGCCATTCCCATTCCATGGCCAATGTGAACATCTTGCGCAGCACCTCGCCCATGCGGTTGGCCCTGATCGGGGTGGGCTTGTGGCCCTGCAGCTTGCGCGCACGATTGTTGGGCTTTGCCTTGCTCGGGCGGGGGCGGCCTTCAGCCACGAAATCAAGGAACCGTGCGACATCGGACTTGGTGATCTCGGTCACCAGCTTGTTGCCCCAGGCCGGTTCCAGCATCTTCCTCAGCATCGATACCTGATCACCCGCATTGTTCTTCGCCAGCTTGGGCAAATGTTCCGCGATGTAGCGGTCGATCATGTCCTTTACCTGTGGGGCTTCGCGGAAATCTTCTCTAACCGCCAGAGGGTCGCGCCCCTCATCAATGGCGCGGCGCAACTCCTTGGCGCGTTCGCGCGCGGCGGTCACGCTCCATTCCGGCCAGCGCCCGATGTTCATGCGCCGCTGCCGCCCGGCATGGCGGTAGTCGATGGTGAAGGTCCGCGCGCCCGAGGATTGAACCCTCACGGCAAAGCCGATTACCTCAGTGTCGAAAATCTGATAGCTTACGCCCGTCCGCAGCTCAGCGTCGCGCAGGGCTTTTTCATTCAATTTCAGTCTGTTGACCATGCATCCAGCCTCCTTATCCTGCAACACAGGCGTAGATTCACGCCCTTATCAAGTCAGAGCATGGGGGACGGGGCGGAATACAGGCGGAAGGTGGAATTGAGGCGGGGTGAGGAAATCCGGACAAGGAGATCAATGGGTTAAGCAAACGCGGCCAGCACCCGGTGGATTGCAAGTGGTGAGTTCGGGAAAGAACGGATAGGGCCGCGCATCCCACGTCCAGGCGGCGCATTCCGGGACATGCACCATGCGCGCGCTGGTCACCCCCGAGATCGGATTGTTGGCCGGATCGCCCCAGTGCAGGTAGGTGGCCTCGAGATAGGCGCGCTGGATTGCGTCATCCCGCCAGCCCCGCGAAAAGTAGGGTATGAAGCTTTCCGAGGACTTCGGGTCAAAAAACACATTCGGCTGGTTGGTGCCACGGTCGATGGCCGGGCAGCCCAGTTCGGTGAACCAGATCGGTTTTGATTGCGGCGCCCATGCTGTCGGGGTGCCGCTTTCCACGCCACCCGGCCGGTTGAAATGCGGGTTTGACCACCAGGCCTGCAGATCCTTGAAACGGAACACCCATGGCTTACCCACGCCAGCATCGGTGATTGGCGTGCGGGTCTGTGCTGCGCGATCAGAGAGGCTGGCGTAAAACCAGTCAAACCCCTCTCCACCCATGATGTTGGACTGCAAATAGCGCTGGTCATAAATCGCGGGTGCCAGAGCGGCATCGGCATGATCAAACCCGTCGCGCCAATTCCTTGAGTGGCTAAGAGTGACATCGCTGCCCGCAGTTCAGCAGTACCTTGAGAAAATTGATGCTGGAAAGGTTGAAAATGTCCTCGCTCCCGAAATAGCAAAGAAATACTGGAACCTACCCGATGACGCCCGTCTGCGAGATGTCGTTATAGTGATCCGTGAAGATGAGGCAGGGCATCGTGATAAAAATCACGACTTTGCCAACAAAATTGCAACTGGTGCCCACCCTTGAGAAAGTTGCACTCAGTAAACGCGGCATCGCTTTTGATACATTCTTCGCGGATAACCACCGCTAAGAACTCAAGCTTTGAGGTGATTGCGTAGGTAGAGTTCGTATACCTCAACGCAGTGCTTTGGGCCGTTTTCGGCAGGAAAAACAGCTCATCCATTGGGATTTTAAACCTATAAAAGCTGATCGCTCAACGAGTCGTCAAGCCGCCAAAATCATCTCAGATGAATTTCGCCCGACCCTCTCCATTGGGTTTGAAAATCTCCATCGCAGCCTCGATATCGATGCTCCGATCAAACAAGGCGCGCCCAATTAAGACCCCTGAGACAAACGGCATGTATTCCAGTCGCGACAGGTCATCAAGCGTTCGCGCCAGTCCCCTTGCGATCACCGGTGTCCGCGTTTCGCTAGCGAGTTGCGTGATCAAGGCAACACTGTCCTCGGCATCACCAATGTCTGCATCAATATCGGTCACGATGATCGCCGCAAAGGGAACGTTTTCAAATGCTTTGAGGAATGCTGAAGGCGTAAAGGAACTTTTCTCTCGCCAACCATCGCTAACTACGACCCCCTCATAGACATCAACCGCGAGCACGATCTGATCGGGGAAAAGCTTTGCTGCCTCTTTAACGATATCGGACTGAAGCAAGGCCAGAGTGCCGACAACGATGCGCCCGACACCTTGGTCGATCCAGTAAGCGATGCGTTCCAAGCTTCGAAAGCCACCACCCAATTGCACTTGAATGCCTGCCGTAAGGATGATCTCGCGGATGAGATCTGCGTTGCGTTCATCGCCTGACATAGCATCAAAATCAGTGATATGTAGCCATTTCGCGCCAGCTTCGACGAAACTCTTCGCTTTTTCTACTGGATCGAGGTGCCAGATCTGGGGCTCCTCAGTACGACCGCGAAATAGGCTAACACATCGGCCATCAAGCAGTTCAATCATTGGATAGAGGATCATGGCAAGCTTCCTTTTAATCGGTGTTTGAGTCTTGGGCGCATATCAGGCGTAGCTGCGGTTTGATTCCCAATCGCGAGAAGATGCGACCAGTCTCGCACGAATTAAGACAGAATGGTAAAACCCGACCGAAATGGCTCGAGGAGGGAAATTTCGGTCTGTCCGCACACCGACGGTTGATCCTGATTAAATGCTGCGCTCTACACGAATGGCTGCAATGACGGGCCGCGCCGCAGCATTGTCTAGTATGGTTGAATGGCCGATATGGGCGGTGAGTGACCAAGCGCATTCGATGGAAGGCCACGATGCTGCAGAGCGGAGAACTGCAAGTTGGAGCCCTTAGAGTCTGATTCAAAACTATTTGAGCGATTTCAGATCCTTGTGAGATGTCGTGTGACGCGTCTAATGTGTGCGATGAGGATCCAAGCCTCTGCGCTTGCGATAGATTTTTCCCAATCTTTTGATAGGCGGCGACATCGGTTCAGCCAGGCGAAGGTGCGTTCGACGACCCACCGGCGCGGCAGCACTTCAAAGCCCTCTGTGGTATCGGAACGTTTGATGATCTGGACGGTCCATCGGCCAAGGTCCTTCAGCGCGTCCCGCAGTTTGGGCCCTGCATATCCGCCGTCTGCAAATACATGCCGCAATGGTGGATAACGCGAGACGATAGATTTCAACACATCGGGCGCGCCATCCCGATCCTGAATTCCGGCGCTGTGAACCACAAGGCCCACCAACAATCCGACCGTGTCGGTGACGATATGGCGCTTGCGTCCTTTGATCCGTTTTCCCGCATCGTACCCTCTAACTTCACCACTTTCAGTTGTTTTTACGCTCTGACTATCTATGATCCCGGCGGTTGGCTGGGCCTTACGGCCCTCGGCCAAACGCGCGACTTCCACCAGCTTACGGTTCATCTCATCCAGAAAGCCATCATCGCGCCACGCGTAAAAATAACTCCGCACAGTCGAAACTGGCGGGAAGTCGTTGGGCAACATGCGCCACTGGCATCCGGTCGTTGCAATGTAGAGGATCGCGTCGAATACGTCGCGCAAACATGTCGTACGAGGCCGGCCTGTTCCCTTGGGCGGCGGCATCAAAGGCGCTATCAACGCCCATTCTGCGTCTGTCATATCACTTGCGTACTTATCGCTTTTTCGATCATGTTGGCGACGGGTGAGCTCAGTCCAGGCCATTGAGATCTCCATTCAGCTTCATAACCGAATAGAATTACAACTTACTGAACTCACTCAACTAGTTTTAAATCGGGCTCTGAGACCAAAATACGTGACTGTTTGAACGCCGATCGCTTTGTGTCCTCAACAATTTCAAGAACCTTTCTAAATCGGAGCTGGAACATGACCCACTCTGGACCCACATTCTTGTATTGTCATGGCTCTCCCGGATCTGGGACCTCTGAGCGCCGACTCAAAAAAAGTGGATTGCACCCCTTGGGCAGTCTTCCCTGTCGAACCTCAGCAAGCCCACGTGCCGCCCGCTCTTCCTCCGAAAGAGCGGGCTGGTGCACTTCAATCTGTTTGATTTCATCCAAGCAGTGCTTCCAAATCTCTTCTACTTGGACATAGATATTTTTGGTGCCGCCATCCGTGCGGAAGAGCCGATCAAGCAGCTCCTGTTCAAGCTTGGCACGGGGCCGCCAAGATACCGTTCGACCAGCAACGAGGTTCTGCTTGATCTGACCTTCAAACAGTCTTTCTTTAACTCTATCCAATTTATCAGGTTCTGCCCGAGAGGGACCAAGGCGGGCAATGTCGCCTGCCAGATTTTCAATCAATTTGATGATCGAAAATGGTGGTGAGGGCTGGTCCAAGTTTAACGCGCCACCACCTGTTTTGATCAGGACCAGTGCCACATCATCTTCCGGTTCCTCATGCGCTCCGTCTGGTCGAATAACGATCATCGGCACATCCCTTAATCAAACTCGCCGCAGCCATACTGCATGGCCAGGCGCAACGCTTCAAGTGACGGACGAATTTGAGACCGCCAGTTGGATTCAAAACAGACCTTCGCTGTGGAATAAACCAATATCTGCTTCGCAGACAAAGCTGTCTGCGAAGGCTCTAAAGTTGAGGCCCGTTTTCAGCGGAAAGTGGACTTTCCTTTTAGCTATGCGCATCAATGAGCCAACGTCGACCTCATTCTTGATCGGCTCTATCATGTCAGACAATTCCACCGCCTCCGGCGCTGACAGCCGGCCGTTCAGCCGCAACGCGGGAGCGGTAACCAGATGCGCGGTAGGTCGAAACGGGATCAATGGCTCCACCGTTTTCCAACCGAGCCATTGCCAATATTGGTTCAACATCCGTTCGAAACCCGTGCTTAAGGGTTGTCGTGGCCATCAGCGCATCATTGTCATTCTGAAAACCCACCAACGAGGCGCGATCCACCAACAACGCTTGTGCATAGGCACGTTGTACTTCGGTCGCAGAAACCATCAGGCTTTCAATTGGATCGGTGACGTTGTGGCTTTGGTCCAACATGTGCATCGGGTTAAAATCGGTATCGGTTTCAGCCTCAACCAGTTCGTTGAAGACAAGGAACAACCGATAAGGATCGATGCTGCCGGTGTCCAAATCATCGTCACCGTATTTACTATCATTGAAGTGGAAACCACCCAGTTTGCCGAACTGCGTCAGCCTCGCAACGATCATCTCGATATTCACATTTGGTGCGTGGTGGCCAAGATCCACGAGACACTTTGCTTTGTCGCCCATCTGTTGCGCGATCAGCAAGTTGGTGCCCCAATCCTGCACAACTGTGGAATAGAATGCGGGTTCATACATTTTATGTTCGGTCAGCAGCGTCCAATCATCAGGAAGTGCGCCGTAGACCAGTTTAGCAGCATCTAGATAGCGTTCAAATTGCTTGGTGAAATTTGTCTGACCGGGGAAATTGGACCCGTCCCCAACCCAGATTGTCAGCGCCTTTGATCCAATCTGTGCGCCTAATTCAATGCAGGCAATGTTGTGATCCACCGCCTGTTGGCGTGTGGCCGCGTCAGTGTGCGCTAGTGAGCCAAACTTGTAGCTGTGTTCTTGATCTGGCTGATCTTGGAACGTGTTGGAATTTATCGCATCGAACGTCAGCCCGACTTCTTGCGCTTTACTGTTCAAATCTGCGGCTGGCTGTGCGTCCCATGGGATATGCAGCGACACGGACGGCGTCGCACGGGTTAACTGTTGGATCAAACCGCAATCGCTGAGCTTATCAAAAATGCCCCGTGGTTCACCCGCACCAGGGAAGCGTGCAAAACGCGTTCCGCCTGTTCCAACGCCCCAGCTTGGCACGGCGACACCATATTTGGCGACCTTGGTCTTAATCTGGGCAATATCGACTCCACGACGATCAAGGTGTTCGCCCAAGGCATCATAGTCCGCATCAAGATTGGCTTTCGCAGCGTCATTGGATTTCGTGATTACATCTGAATTGATCATTGTTCTGGTCCTTACCGTGTAAACGCTTGAACGTTGCCCGCGTCGACATTGATGATGTTACCGGTGGATTTAGACGATAAATCGGATGCTAGAAAATAAGCAGCCTCTGCGACGTCTTCGGGTAACACGGAACGTTTGAGCATTGAGCGCTCGCGATACATGGCCTCCAACCCGTCTTTGTCGGTGCCATAGGTGCCTGCGCGCTGATCGAGCCATTCGCCCTGCCAGATTTTGCTGCCCTTTAGGACCGCGTCAGGGTTCACAACGTTTACGCGAACACCCATTGGCGCGCCTTCAAGTGCAAGGCAACGTGCGAGGTGAATTTCGGACGCCTTTGCCGTGCAATAGGCCGACGCGTTTGGCGACGCAGCTAGGCCGTTCTTGGATGCCACGAAAACCACAGCGCCGCCAATGCCTTGCTCCTTAAACAGTTTGAACGCCTCGCGGCTGACAAGGAAATAGCCCGTCGATAAGATCGCTATGTTCTTGTTCCACATCTCAAGCGTTGTATCTTCAATCGGTGCTGAACTGGCGATGCCAGCATTGGATACCAGAATATCGATGCCACCAAATTCCGCCGCGATATTGCTATAGGCTGCGGCCACTGCATCCTCCGACGTAACGTTCATGTTCACAGTGCGCACAACGTCCGCTGAATACCGCTCGGTAAGCTTTGCAGACGTGTCTGCCAGAGCCGCATCGTCAATATCGGCCAGCATGACGCAGGCCCCTTCGCGCAAATAACGTTCCGCCGTGGCTGCGCCAATGCCGCCCGCGCCGCCCGTGACCAGTGCCACACGCCCTGCCATGGATTTGAGGGCAGGCATGCGCTGCAGCTTGGCCTCTTCGAGGAGCCAATATTCAATGTCAAAGGCCTCTTGTTCAGGCAGACCTTGGTATTCCGACACTGCATCCGCACCGCGCATCACGTTAATCGCGTTGACATAAAATTCACCCGAAATCCGTGCCGTGGCTTTGTCTTTGGCAAATGTGATCATCCCAACGCCGGGGATTAGATAGACGACCGCATTGGGATCACGAATTGAAGGACTGTCGTCCTTTTTGCAGCGATCATAATAGGCTTGATAGCCAATGCGGTATTCGGCAACAGCAGCCTCAAGCCCTGCAAGCGTCGCATTGACGTCCGGGCTTGCCGGATCGAAATCCACAACCAAGGGCCGGATTTTCGTACGCAAGAAATGGTCGGGACAGGATGTGCCGAGTGCGGCAAGGCGCTCCATATCCTTGGAATTCACGAATTCCAAAACTGCGTCGCTATCGGTAAAATGGCCGACCATATGATGTTCACCAGACACCATGCCGCGAATGGCGGGCATCAGACGGGATGCGGTCGCGCGACGCTGATCTGCGTGCAAGGATTTATGGACCGCGCCACCAAAGACGTCTTGCCCAGTAGTTTGATCTGCGAACCAGTCCATCGCGGTCTGGATGATTTCAAGCGTCAGGTCATAACAGTCCTGCGCGTCATCGGCCCATGTGAACAACCCGTGGCTTTCCAGCACAACACCTTTGGCGTCGGGGTTCCTGGCACAGAAGTCCGCCAGCCAAAGCCCCAGTTCATAACCGGGCTTTTTCCACGGCAACCAGCCGATGCTGTCGCCAAAGATCTGCTGCGCCAGCTTTGTGCTGTCCTTGGCGGCCGCAATCGCGATTATCGCATCAGGATGCATGTGATCTACGTGTTTTTGTGGCACATAGGCATGTAACGGTGTGTCGATAGAGGCGGCGCGCGGGTTCAGATTGAACGTGCAATGGGGCAGATAGGCCACCATCTCGTCCTCAAACTCGACACCTCGATAAATTCCGCGCAGCGCGTTCAACTTATCCATATAAAGCGTGGAAAACCCGTCCATCTTGATTGATCCCACATCCCCACCAGAGCCTTTGACCCACAACACGTCAACCATGTCACCCGTAAGCGGATCTTTTTGCGTCACCTTGGCGGATGTGTTGCCGCCGCCATAGTTTGTGATTCTCTTGTCCGACCCCAAAAGGTTCGAACGATAGAGCAGCTTTTCAGGCTCGCTCATCTTTTCGGCATGCGCCACATCCCATTTATTTTCAAGGCGTTGGCTGATTTGGGAAGAGGTCATGTCTGTCTCCATGGGCGGCGGGTTAAATCGATCTGATTGCGTTCAAGCTGACGAGTGGGAAGAACCAAGTCAATCAATTTCAATCATAAGCAATCATGCTGCAATGCAGAATGATTGAAGTTGATAAATAATGATTGACAGGTAGTGACGACTCAATCCAACTTAGGTCAATCGAAAGGGCATCGAATGCACGAGAAAGACCGTCACCGCGTTATCCTATCCGCCGTCCAAGACCGGTCATTGGTCACGGTCGTTGATTTATGCGCCTTGACCGGTGCTTCCGAGGCGACGGTGCGCCGTGACATCAACACCCTTGATGAACAAAAGCGACTGCGGCGGGTGCGCGGCGGTGCGGAAGCGCTAAAAACAGCGCCTTTCGTTGGGCTTGCGGGACGCCCGTTTTCAGTAAATGAAACGATGAACAGCGCCGAAAAACAGGCGATTGCCGCCGCTGCAGTTGATCTATGCGACGACGGTGAACCGATCATCATCAATGGCGGCACCACGACGTTCCAAATGGTGCACCCGCTCGCGTCACGCCGTATGCAGGTGTTTACCAACTCGTTTCCGATTGCCGAACACTTGCTGAAAAACACACGCAACACGGTGATGCTGTCTGGTGGAATCATCTACCGCGAACAGAACATTATCCTGTCGCCGTTTGACAATGATGTGACGCGCAATTTCTACGCCAAGCGCATGTTCATGGGCGCGCAGGGTATTGGGCCATTGGGATTGATGGAACAAGACCCGCTGCTGGTCCAAGCCGAAGAAAAACTAATCGGGCAGGCCGAAGAACTGATCGTTCTGGTCGACAGTAGTAAATTCGCAAATCGTTCAAGTTTGATCCTGTGTCCGCTTGAACGGATTGACACAATCATCACCGATGACGGCATTGATGACCGCACTGCGGCCATGCTGGAACGAGCTGATGTGACACTGATCGTGGTGCCGAAAGGTGCTGCGCAGAAAGACGGGATGGCGCAACTGCCAGCCTGAATGAAACCACTCCAGGGAGGAAACCATGAGTGTACTAAAGAAACTAGCAACATCCGTAGCATTGGTTGGCGCAATGCTTGGCTCACCCGCGTTTGCACAAGAAAATGTGCGCATAGCGATTGTCGTCAAGGCATTGGGCATCGGGTTCTTTGAAGCCGCAGCTGAAGGTGCCGAAGAAGCCGCCGCAGAGCTTGGCAATGTTGAGATCATTTATACGGGTCCGACCGACACCACCGCCGAGGGCCAGATCGAAGTGATCAACGCATTGATCGCGCAGCAGGTCGATGCGATTGCGATTTCGGCGAACGACACCGACGCGCTTGTGCCTGCATTGCAGCGTGCGATGCAGCGCGGGATCACGGTTATCAGCTGGGACAGCGGCGTGGCGCCAGAAGGCCGCCAGTTGCATCTAAACCCGTCGTCCAACCCGTTGATCGGTAACATGATTATCAAGCTGGCCGCAGATCATTTGCCAGACGGCGGCGAAGTGGCGCTTTTGTCTGCGACCACGACATCGACCAACCAGAATATCTGGATGGAAGAAATGATGGCTGTCATGGGCGACTATCCTGGCATCGAGGTTGTCGCAACGGTCTACGGAGACGATCTGGCTGACAAATCCTACCGTGAGGCCACAGGCCTGATGCAATCCTATCCTGACCTTGATGCAATCATCGCGCCAACGTCTGTTGGTATCGTTGCAGCAGCGCAAGCTGTGGTGGATGCAGGTAAAGTTGGTCAGGTCAACGTCACGGGCCTTGGCCTGCCGTCTGAAATGGCCGGTGCAATCGAATCTGGTGCCTCGCAGTCGTTCGCAATCTGGAACCCGATTGATCTAGGATATTCAGCAACAATGCTGGCCTATGAGTTGAGCCAGAATGGTGTAAAGGCTACAGCGGGTGGTAAAGTTCCAATGGGCCGTATGGGCAGTTTGACTCTGGACGAAAACATGGAAGGCGCGATGGCTGATCCGTTTGTTTACGACGCCAGCAATATCGAACAATTCAAGTCGATTTTCTAAACGCGTCTCTCTGATCGGTCCGGCGCACCACGCGCGCCGGGCCAAACACCTGTTTCCTAAACTCCGATGAGGTTCCGAATGACGACGCAGTCCGCGCCAGCCAGTTCGCCAACTACGACCTCGCTCGCGCCTCCTGTCGTGTCGATGGACATGATCACCAAGAACTTTCCGGGCGTGAAAGCATTGGATGAGGTAAAGCTGGACCTTTACCCCGGTCAAGTGACTGCCCTTGTCGGTGAAAACGGTGCTGGTAAATCCACGACCGTCAAGATCCTTACCGGCATTTACAGCACTGACGGCGGCACCATCCGCATTGACGGTAAACCTGTATCCTTCATTTCACCCAATGACGCCGCCGACGTGGGCATCACCGCAATCCACCAGGAAACGGTACTGTTTGATGAATTATCTGTCGCTGAAAACATCTACATTGGTCATGCACCGCGAACACGGCTCGGCCTGATCGACACTGGTGAAATGCACCGCGCTGCTGCCAAATTATTAAAAGATATCGGCGCGCCGTTCAGCCCTCAAACCCAATTGCGTGATCTTGGCATTGCTAACAAACACCTCGTGGCGATTGCCCGTGCCCTGTCTGTGGATGCCCGAGTGGTGATTATGGATGAACCCACTGCAGCACTGTCCCACAAAGAAATC
Source organism: Octadecabacter antarcticus 307 (assembly GCF_000155675.2). GTDB lineage: Bacteria > Pseudomonadota > Alphaproteobacteria > Rhodobacterales > Rhodobacteraceae > Octadecabacter > Octadecabacter antarcticus. The sequence continues at coordinate 1,726,231 of NC_020911.1, read as the reverse complement.
GAAGAACTGTATGACTTAGTTGAAACGCTAAAATCCCAAGGCAAAGCGATCCTGTTTATCAGCCACAAGTTCAATGAAATTTTCCGTATCGCTGATCGTTATACGGTCTTTCGTGACGGCGCATTTGTCGGGGACGGGGTGATTTCCGATATAACCGAAGACCAACTTGTCACGATGATGGTTGGCCGTTCCGTAGATCAGGTTTTCCCCGCCCGCATCTATGACGTAGGTGATGAAGTCCTGAAGGTCGTTGGTTACGCGCACCCGACAGAATTTTCCGATATTAACTTTACCCTCAACCGAGGTGAAATTCTTGGTTTTTACGGCCTCGTCGGCGCGGGTCGTTCCGAATTCATGCAAGCCCTTTTCGGCATCACCAAGCCAAACAAGGGCGTGTGCCGGATCAATGGCGAAATCAGGGTTATCCGCTCCCCAGCTGACGCGGTGAACAACGGAATTGTCTACGTTCCCGAAGATCGTGGTAAACAGGGGGCCATCACCGGTTTACCGATTTTCCAGAACATCACGCTACCATCCCTGGGTCGCACCTCAAGAAGGGGTTTTCTGCAACTTGCAGAAGAATTCAAACTTGCACGGGAATATTCCGAACGGTTGGACCTTCGCGCGGCCTCACTGGATCAAGACGTTGGTAACCTGTCCGGGGGTAACCAACAAAAAGTCATCATTGCCAAATGGCTAGCCACGCAACCTCAAGTTATTATCCTTGATGAGCCAACCAAAGGCATCGACATCGGGTCCAAAGCTGCCGTGCATGAATTCATGGCAGAACTTGCATCGCAGGGCCTGTCCGTCATCATGGTCAGCTCCGAAATCCCCGAGCTAATCGGTATGTCTGACCGCGTCATCGTTATGCGCGACGGCTTGATCGCCGCCGAACTGGCTGGTGACGAATTGACGCCTGAAACACTGGTGCGGCACGCCGCTGGCATCACCACTTCTGCAGAAAGTCCAACGGCATGACCCGCATCATTCCTGTTCGCGAAACAATTCTTGCCTGTGCGATTTTGTTCCTGATTGTCCTCGTCGCATCACGTTTTTCAGGCTTCGTTGCGCCGTCCAATCTGGCCAATGTGTTCAACGACACTGCACCCCTGATCATCCTCGCACTTGGCCAGATGGTTGTGATCCTGACGCGATGTATTGATCTGTCGATGGCGGCAAATTTGGCGCTAACGGGCATGGCTGTGGCGATGATAAACGTCGCAATGCCCGGCCTGCCGATACCTGCCATAATCACGATTGCCATCATGATTGGTGCAATGATGGGCGCGATCAATGGCATTTTGGTCTGGAAACTGTCAATCCCACCCATCGTTGTAACACTCGGTACGATGACCATCTTTCGCGGTGTTATCTTTCTGATTTCAGACGGAAAATGGGTCAACTCACATGAAATGTCACCCGCCTTCACGGGCTTCCCCCGTACGGTTCTTCTTGGACTTCCGGTCATGTCTTGGACCGCAGTCATGACGATCATCCTCTTTGGCATTATGATGGCTCGCACGCCCTTTGGACGCTCGATATTCGCGGTCGGCGGCAACCCACATGCGGCTGTTTATGCTGGCATCAATGTTGGCAAAACACAGTTCTGGGCCTTCGTTGTGTCGGGCGCGCTGGCTGGGCTGACTGGTTATCTTTGGGTCGCGCGTTATGCGGTTGCCTACGTCGACATCGCTGGCGGATTTGAGCTTGAGGTCGTGGCGGCCTGCGTCATCGGTGGCATTTCAATCGCCGGTGGTATCGGATCGGTTGGCGGCGCTGTCCTTGGCGCAATCTTCCTCGGGGTTGTCAAAAATGCACTGCCCGTCGTCAATATCTCACCGTTTTGGCAGTTGGCGATTTCTGGCAGTGCCATCCTGATTGCCGTGGCTTTCAATGCCCGCGCAGGGCGCGCCAAAGGACGGATTATCCTAAAGTCTGCGGAGACCACGCAATGATCGATGCAACGCCTGATACACCACATGATGCTGGCCAAACCCGGCACGTCCCTGATCGTCTAAATAGTCGTGCCATGCGCATTTTCAAAAGCTGGGAGGCGCTGCTCCTTGCCGTGGCAATTGCGATCTTCATTATCAACAGCTTCTCCTCGCCCTACTTCCTCAGCGCTTGGAACCTAAGCGATGCGACGTTTAATTTCACCGAAAAGGCCATGATCGCCTTTGCGATGTCACTGCTGATTATTTCGGGTGAGATCGATTTGTCCGTCGCATCCATCATCGCGCTTGCCAGCACTGCGATGGGATTGGCCGTGCAATATGGCGCAGGGACGCCGGAACTAATTGCCATCGGGTTGATTGTTGGCCTACTTTGTGGCGCGTTCAACGGCTTTTTCGTGACCGTGCTGGGCCTTCCATCCATCGTCGTCACCATCGGCACGATGAGCCTATTTCGTGGCATCAGTTACATCATCCTCGGTGATGAAGCGTTTCGCGGGTATCCGGCCAGCTTTTCATGGTTTGGGCAGGGTTATATTTATTGGGTCTTTACGGTTGAAATGCTGTTGTTCGTCATCATCGCTTTGATCTATGGCGTGCTTTTGCACAAAACCAACTTCGGTCGAACGGTCTATGCGATTGGCAACAACCCTACAGGTGCCTTGTTCAGTGGCATCCGTGTTGCCCGCGTGAAATTCATCCTATTCCTTCTGACCGGCCTGATGTCCGGAGTCGCGGCAATCTGTCTGACCTCGCGCCTTGGGTCGACACGGCCCAGCATTGCGACGGGAATGGAGCTTGAAGTGGTCACGATGGTCGTCCTTGGCGGCGTCAACATCTTGGGTGGGTCCGGCACGATCCCCGGTGTCGTGATTGCGGCGTTTGTTATGGGGTTGGTGACCTTTGGGCTTGGCCTGCTGAACGTTCCAGGCATCGTCATGTCGATCTTCATTGGCCTGCTTCTTATTGGTGTCATTGCCCTGCCGCGCCTTTGGACGATGGTCGTAGCACGGCACAAAACATGAGTGAACGTTACGTTTTCCGCATGTGCCTGAACGATGGAATGGCCGACGAATACAAACGCCGCCATGACGCAATTTGGCCCGAACTGGTGGGCCTACTGCACGACGCTGGTGTCAGTGATTATTCTATCCACCTCGACAAAGAAACTGGCCACTTGATCGGGATTCTGACTCGATCGGTGGATCACAGTATGAACGCGTTGTCCGACAACCCAGTCATGCAAAAATGGTGGGCATACATGGCTGACATCATGGAGACCAATGCAGACAACTCCCCCGTGGCCTTGCCCCTGACACCGCTATTTCACCTGCCATGACTGCCCCGCGCCACATTGCCGTCATCGACATTGGCAAAACCAACGCAAAACTCGCACTCGTCGATCTGGAGAGCTTGACCGAATTGGCGGTCGTCACTCGCCCCAATGTCGTACTGCCAGGCCCGCCTTGGCCGCACTATGATGTTGAAGGACATTGGGCATTTCTCCTCGACGCCTTGACCCAGTTTCACCGTGATTACGGCATCGACGCTATTTCTGTAACAACCCACGGTGCCTGCGCGGTTTTGCTAGCCGATGACGGAACGCTCGCCGCACCCGTCATTGATTACGAACATGAATACCCCTCCGAAATCATTGCTTCCTACGATGCTATCAAACCAGACTTCGCCTTGACCGGATCACCTAAGCTCGCGGGTGGGCTGAATGTAGGAGCGCAGATCCACTACCAATTCATGACAGACCCATCATTGCGGGATCGGACCGCGCAAATTGTCACGTATCCTCAATATTGGGCATATCGCCTTACTGGTATCGCCGCGACGGATGTGACCTCAATCGGGTGCCATACCGACCTTTGGTTGCCGCGAGAGGGTGTGCTTTCCGAACTGCCCAAAGCGCTAGGGATTGAAGGAAAGATCGCACAGGTGCGCAAATCGACCGATGTACTTGGTCCGATATTAGCACAAATCTCTCAGTCCACGGGGCTGCTGACTGACACCCCAGTAAGTGTCGGCATCCATGATTCAAACGCGTCGCTTATTCCACATATATTGACCCAAAAGGGCCCCTTTTCAGTCGTATCCACAGGAACATGGGTCATCGTGATGTCGATTGACGGCGCTGATCAGCCGCTTGATCCAAAGCGCGACACGTTGATCAACGTCAATGCTCGCGGTCGCGCCGTTCCCAGTGCGCGGTTCATGGGTGGGCGTGAATACGAACTGATTCAGCAGGGCCACACGTCAGACCCGACGACCGACGATGTAAATGGAGTTCTGGCGTCGTCACTGATGATCTTACCTTCAGTTGAATCCCGAACAGGGCCTTACCCAGGCCAACAGATGTTCTGGAGCGGAAAAACGCCTGACGTTGGGACTGGACGCAGATCGGTAGTATTGTCGTTCTACCTCGCCATGATGACCGATACCTGCTTGCGGTTAACCGGCGCCAATGGCCCGACCATAGTCGAAGGCCCGTTCGCGCGAAATGCTGAATTCATAGCCATGCTTGGCGCAGCCACGGGGCGCTCAGTTTTGACGAGTGATGCTGGAACGGGAACAAGCATCGGGGCAGCCTTATTGATGGGTAAAAGCGCGCGACTAGCCGCACCCGTTGAAGCGCTTGGTGCGACTGATCTGCGCGCATACGACACCTATGCTTGCCGCTGGCGCTCAATTGTTGAATCGGGCTAATTGGTTTGCAGACATAAGCGTTCCACGCTGCTTGCTTGTTCTACGACCCTGTAAAAAAATCAGTTTTCTGCCCATTGGTGGCGTCTGTGCAGTTTGCAGAAACTGTAACTTGGGCTCAGGCTGGCGTTTCGCTGCAGGACGAACTAAAGTCCGCTTTCCAAATACCGTCTCAGTTGCTGATGCGGTTCAGAATTTCGTTGCACGCAATCTCCATCGACGGACGCAATGCATCCAACGACGGCCGCCGGAGGGCTTTGATCATGCTGAGGAACGCCGCCTGTTCTATGTTGCACTAACGCGCGCTAGGAAAACCGTCACCGTTTTGGCCGACCGTCAGAAGCCGTCGGTCTTCGCGCGCGAGTTGGTGGACAACCCTGCATACGAGACAGTTATTCTCGGCGCCCCAAACATCACGGAGCACAAGTGCGGTGTATGCGGCGGCCGCATGCTCGCGCAGACGTCAAAGAAAGGCAGCCTTTATTTCGGATGTGAGCATCGGCGCCTGTGTGGAGAAACCCAGAGCCCTTGCAGCGCCTGCGGCACTGATCTTCCAGTATTGAACAAAGCCAATGCGGAACAAATGGTCTGCAGTTGTGGAGCTGAGTACCCGTCGTGCCCGGAATGCGCGGACGGATGGCTGGTCGAGCGAAAAGGTCGGTTTGGGAAGTTCTTTAGCTGCGTTAATTACCCGAGATGCATGGGCAAGAAACGACTCAAAAAGAAGTTGGCAAAGGCTTAGAAATGGCCAAGATGCTCAGACGGGCTGCGCAGAAATCAAGCCGTTTCAATTTCGAATGCATTCAAACTGCTGGACCTTGCCACCAGCTTAGCCATACCGTAAAAATCTTTCCGCATTGGGCTCCTAGCAGACCTTTCTGTCGTTCGTTTGCTCATCTTAAATGTCCGGCTATAAGAAGCCATGCGCATTGAAGCACACCGAAACATAGGGCTGTATTGCAACCACGCGCGGGAAGGCCAAAAGACGTGACTGGATCTCCGAAGCTTGCAGCGTTGGCGGTGATACTCCGCGCGGATCAGGTTCTGCTTGTGCGACGGAAAAATGAACCGGATGCTGGCCTATGGGGTTTTCCTGGCGGGCATGTGGAACTTGGGGAAACAGCCCTTGCAGCCGCAGCCCGTGAATTGAGGGAAGAAACCAGCGTCGTTGGCCGTCCCATACATTATCTCACAAATATTGACGTCATAATTAAAGATGACTGTGGCGGGGTACAGTTCCACTTCCTGCTAGCGGCAGTGTTGTGTGAATATGTGAGTGGTGAACCTACGGCGAATGATGATGTCAGCGAAGCCGCTTGGGTTCCAATGAGAGACGTTATGTTACGGCAGATTGCATGTAGTGAGCATGTCGATGACGTCATTCGAATGGCGACAATATCTCAAACGTAGTCTGGAAAGGTGGCCGTTCGCTGCATTGCTATAATACATTCAATGAAGGCTCATCACTGACGTTCGCTGCGCCATGTGCCGATGTCCACCTTGCGACAGAACCAGCGCCTGAAATTTACAGTGCCCAGCGCATACGGCAATTTCACAGGTAAACGTCGTCAGGATATGATGATTGATCAAGCCACAAATATCTCCTTATAGATAAGGCATCGAGCCCAAAATCGTATTAACTGTGAGGCTGTTTCATCACCAAAAGAATGGCGCTGTATATAAAACAAACTTCATCAAACCACCGGTAAATCAGCAAGCCGCGTCGTATATCTTGGACTTCGGTGATCTGCGGTCGAACGATTACTATGCCGTACCTGCGACGGCAAAGTAGCTGGGCTACTCGCCTTGCAATCGTGACACTGTCACACAAGCGCAGATCAGGTGTGACTAAGCGCGCTGTCCATTACTGCGCTAAGACGGCGACCGAATTCCGCTGGATCAGCGGGAGCGTCACCATCAGCGATCCTGGCCTGGTCCAGCAACAAATGAGCTGCATCCTTTAGCAAAGCATCTGATGCCGCATCACTGCCTTTCGCACGTTCAGCCATTTTTTTAATAACCCTATGGTCTGGATTCAATTCTAGAACCCTAGGCATTCCATCAGTCAACTGGCCATGTTGCTTCAGCAGTCTTTCCATATTGACGTCCATATCACCATCGTCAGCGATAAGGCATACAGGGCTATCAGTTAGTCGCTTGGATGGGCGAACATCTTTAACTGAACCACCAAGTTCCATTTTTATTGCTATAAGCAAATCATTGAGCGCGGAAGACACCGCATCATCATTGTCGCCTTCTGCTTCTTCATTACCACTGACCTTGTCCAGATCAGTCGCTCCTCGTGTAACAGATTTGAAAGTCTTGCCTTCAAATTCAGTAATATGCTGAAGCCAGAACTCATCCACATGGTCTGACAACAGCAGCACTTCAACGCCTTTTGTCTTAAACCCTTCCAGATGAGGTGACTGCGATATCTTTTTCGCATCATCACCGGTCATGTAGTAAATCGCGTCTTGACCCTCGTTACAGCGGCCAACGTAATCTGAAAGGCTGGTCAGCTCACCATTTAGGGTCGAGGAAAAGCGGCAAATCTCGAGAAGCCGATCCCGCAGACTTGGATCCTCGATCAGGCCTTCCTTCAGTATCGCCCCAAAGTTCTTCCAAAAATCGACATATTCTTGGGGAGCCTTGCCGGCCTCCTTTTTGAGCGCCCAGATCACCTTCTTGCTTAATGCTGTCTTGATTTTCGCAAGCTTTGGGTCTGACTGAAGCATCTCGCGAGACACGTTGAGTGTGAGGTCTTCTGAATCGACAACACCGCGAAGAAACCTCAGATACGCAGGGACAAGTCCTTTGGTATTTTCCGAGATAAACACCCGGTTCACATAGAGCTTCACATGACTTTTGCGTTCAGCATCGTACAAATCGAATGGTGCCGTCGAAGGTACGTAAAGAAGGCTCGTGTGGCTCACCGAACCTTCGACACGGCTATGCAAGGTAAGCCACGGCTTATCAAAGGCGTGCGATGTATGATGATAAAACTCTGTGTGCTGCTCCTCAGTCACATCCTTAGGAGCACGGGTCCAAATGGCAGAGGCCGCATTCAATGTGTCCTCACCAAGCAGCACTGGAAAACTAATGTGATCTGAATAAGTTTTAATAATATGACGAACGCGAGCCTCTTCAAGAAACTCCTTCGCATCCTTCTTCAGGTGTAACACCACAGTGGTGCCGCATGCGTCCCTGTCTCCAGGCTCAATTGTAAACTCGCCTTTTCCATCCGATGCCCACTGCCAGCTTTTTTCCTCACCAGCTTTCCGCGTCAAAACTTCCACACCTTCGGAGACCATGAACGCAGAATAAAAACCGACGCCGAATTGGCCAATGAGGCCTAAATCTCCTTTTTTGCCATCCTTCAGGGAGTTCAGAAATGCGCCTGTACCTGACCGCGCGATTGTTCCAAGTGTCTCGAGTAAATCATCGTGATTCATCCCGATGCCGTTGTCGGAAACGGACAGAGTTTTCGCCTTCTTGTCTATCTCAAGCGAAACTGAAAACTGATTAACAGTATCAGCTAATGACGGATTGGTAAGCGCCTCGTAGCGGAGTTTATCACACGCATCAGAAGCGTTTGACACCAACTCCCTAAGGAAAATTTCGCGGTTCGAGTAGAGAGAGCCAGCGACAATATCGAGGAGTTGGCCCACCTCAGTTTGAAAGGAAAATGTCTCTTTAACGCCAGTATCAGTCACAGATAGAACTCCCAGTTTTCTAAAGAAAATTCGTCAAATTCGCCTACCAATCTATGGAAGAGATACCGGTCTTTCAACCTCACGAATAGCCAGCGACGTCATTGGTGATGGCCGCGCCAATTGACTAAAAAGGAAGCCGCACCAACGATAAGGCAAAAATGGTCTGTCTCAGCCTGATTGAACCTGTTCACATCGGCGCTCATCTTCGTAATCAGATTCTGGGTTGATTGTGCCCACACCCTAGTCAGAACACTCCCATACTCAGCCCTGCCCCCATCGCCGCACCAAGGTCTCGACAACGGGTTAGCTGTTCTTCGGGGATCAACTTCTCAGCCAGGATTTCCTCGGGCTTTTGGGCATAGGTGCAAATGATCAATGGTGGCTGCACTTCCTTGAGCCGCCAACCCTGTGCAATGCGAGCAGTTTGGCGCGCTGCGTTTCCCCCATCCGAACCGGCACATACCATCTGCGCGTACGGGTGCCCCTCAATATGCCCAAGGACCGGATAATAGCTCCGGTCATAGAAATCCTTCATCAAGCCTGCAATCGCGGCAAGGTTTTCCGGGGCGCAAAAGATGTAACCGTCTGCACGCAGAAGATCCTCAGGGCCGGCCTCTTCCGCAGTTTTTAAAATTGTCGTTACTTCTTCGCATGCAGCGGAATAAGCCGCTTCGGCCATCTGCCTACTGCCACCCGTCTTAGAATGATAAACGATCAAAAGCTGCACCATCGTGTAACATTCTAGTGCATCAACCAGTGTTCGCCAATTGACATCAATGAAATAATTTCAGCACATCAAAACACTCGCGGCGGGGTGGGATTGGCGCAAATTCGTCTGCACTAGATTTGGAAATCATGTGATTTTCTGCACCGCTGCAATGGTCACAACTCCTCGCTAGGCGCGCCGTCTTGACAGTGTTCGACACACAATCAACCGCCATGTCCAAAGGCTTACGGCCTCCTGTACATGAGCCAACGTTTCAGCCTGAACAGTTCTGTGCCCTGCATGAATGTCAGAAATGCTTTGAACAGGTCGCGCATCAACAACAACAACCCTAACCACCACCCTTCAAAATTTCAGTCTGTCGTACGTAACGGGATGCGAATTCCCCCTGTGTGCAAAAGGCCCGCGAAGGACCCAAACTCTTCAAACACGCGCGTTCCATTCTGCCACACGGGGCAGAAAACGGTCAGCCCTAACCTTTGGAAAGCGCGCATTGGGACCTCATCAAAGCCAGCTTGCGCCGCCACCACACCATGAAGGTGTGCAGCGCCACTACCACCACCACCCCCGTGGGGGGTGGTGGTGGTAGTGGCGCACCTGATTTGCAATGATCTGCGCTTCCAGAGTTCTTGAGGTGGTCACGCACATCATTCGGTTGCCCATTCGCCCACCTCCAGAACCGGTACTTTGCGACGTTGCGGGCCATCGGCCTCACCCTTCACCAGCGCCCCAGATTTCAACCATCCTTCTAGGATCCGCTTGATCCGCTTGCGATCTATCGTAGCATCCATGCCAAGCACATCGGCCACAATGCAGCCCGCCCATTGGTCGCCAGCTTGTTCAGAGAACCTAGCAGTCTTGCTTTCGATTGCGTTCTGGACAGCCAATAGGTCTTTGGAAGCCATACCGTTAAACGTCTCAGGCCATTCCCAGACCTCACAGACGCCAACGTCTTCACCATTGGCCAACTCAAAAGTTTCCATGCGACGCCATTGGCGTTTGCCCACCGGCGCTAAATTGGCCTTATCGCGGGTAACTGCGAAATAGGTGCGCAGGTCGGTCGCAGGAATGCCGGCATCTTTCTTCATCTTATCGGCCATTTTATTGAGGACACGACCCGAACGTGCAGCAGCTAACAGGGCAGACCCTCCACGCCCATCTTCCGTTGTCGCTTCAGCACCATTGGTTTTGCGTGTGTGGTGAACCAACTCGATTGCGCAATTGCACCTATCGGCTAGCCGCGCCCATTCCTTTGCAATCATATCAATAGCGTTGTTGTCATTCTCGCCTGCGCGGTGTGACGACACAAAGGGGTCGACCACCAGAACGTCGATATTACGAAAGGCGATTTCATTGGCCAGTGCATCCATCACGGGCTTAACGATCATCGCACCATCACGGCCAGCGACAGCCGTGCAGAGTTCGCGTTCACGCCCAGTGTCCACATAGAAACGGCCTTCGCTCTCCTCCGGCTCAACCTTGTGATGTTGCATCGCCGCCGTGATCCTCAGTTGCAATTCGTCGCGTGGATCTTCCAAGTTGAATATCCAGACAGACAAATCATCCGCAACCCATTCGCCCATCAAATCGCGACCCGATGCCATCGCCAGCACTTCACAGATCGTCAGTGACGACTTACCAACACCGCCCGGTGCGACAGTGACAGAGACTTGGCGGCGCAACAGGTGGCGCCCATAGAGCCATGGGCGTCGCGGCAATGTTGCGGGGTCTTGCCAAACAAAAGGTGTAGGAACCTGCAACGGTATCGTCACATTCGATTTGCATTCCAGGTAGGCCTCAACCGGCGGCATTGGTGGCAAATCATGAAAATCATCCATCATGCCGAACCTTTACGATAAAAGTTGCCTTTGGCGTCAACGCGGGCCAAAAACGCCTGTCGATCTGTATTAGTGAAGGCCAGCCAAAGAACCGTGAACATGCGCTTTCGTGCCTTGATCCCCAAGGCACGATATTCAAGCCGCTTCAGTGCTGCGGCAAAGTAGCATTGCAACTCCACTGGGTTCGCTAGGCCTGCCCACCAAGCCGCAGATTCCCGAATGTCTCCAAAGGCGCCATAAGGCGGGTCACCTGCGCAATGCTGGTGTATGTATGTTGCGCAGATTACGAGCGCATCATCGAGCCCCAAATTATCCAGCCCCAAATTATCCAGCCCCATGACTGCGGTGACGCGCTTTTCGTGGCGGTAATTCGCTATCGATACACAGACTCCATGTTTGAACGCTTCGCGAGTAGCATCATTCTTGCCATTGTTCGGTTCTGCTGATTCTGAGATTGGCTTTAAACTGATTGGCTCTCCCTTCTTACCCCGATGTTTCATGTCCGTGTCATCCACAGGTCAAGGTCATTCCTAGAGTAACGAATAGATCTTGCTCCAACCCGCAAGAAGCGCGGGCCCTTTCCGTACATTCTAAGCTTTGCAAGATAGCTTTCGCTTAGGCTGGTGTACTGTGCCGCCTCCTTAGAAGTAAGGTATAGGTGTCCCATTGTGCTCTCCACTTTGACTAGATGTCATAAAGATGGATTTTTTTGACCAACCTAATCCATGGGCAGCAACTCGAAAAATTCACGCTTTCTGTCTATGTTGTTGACCCAGCTATTGAACGCAGCATCAACGTTAGCGTTGATTTTGTAGTGCTCCAATAGATCAATAAGCAACGGTCTTAGTGGACCATAACCATTCATCTTCTCGGGTACATTGATCGCGCATTTGTAGGTCCGGATTAGCTCAACAGCTGCCTCCACAACTTTTAATGCATCAACATTCCGGTTTCTAACTGGAATACCAAAAGGCAACTCATCTTGAGTGTACTTGATCGCCTTATCAATATTCTCAGAGAACGACAGGCGCCCCTCAAAGACTTTATTAGCAACAGCGACCTCTTCACCGGTTGGAGCTAAATCGAACACTTCGTCCGCACACTTTTTCCGGTCCTCTGATCCATTCAGGACTTCTATCAGCAGTGTAAGGTTGTCGGATACCTCTGAGAGAACAGCTGGATGAATTTCTCTGAGATACCTTGATGCCAGCTGAAGTTGTTTGCGAAGCTTCGACAAGTTCATCAGTTGGTTTTCATAGGCCCAGTTCTCATACAGGCCAAATTCCTTAGTACACATAAAGCGATCGGTCATCTCAGCTATTCTGTCAGGTTCAAACACCGAGAAATATTTATCAATTATTACTCTGATAGCCACATACTTCTTTCGGGAATCAGCAATATCGACATCGTCATTAGATTCGTACATTGGTCAACTCTCTCTCACTTTTTTGGCTGTCAGCCGATACGCGCATGATCATTTTGACCCACTCCTTTTGCTTACGATGCTTGGGGTGTACGCTTCGTTTATGTCGAGAAAGTTCAGAGTGCGTCTGGCGTCATCTCAGTACAAAGGGATGACCCGAAGGCCGCGCATTGTCATCATCAGTAACAAGTCGCTTAGAAGGTATGCTCAAAATTTTGCGAAAGATTTACGTAAGTAACAGGCCGGAGACATAACTGCTTCTGAAAACTGCAAAATCTGATCAAAAATGTCGTGTTATGCAGGATTCATCCACACAGTACCTTCGCTGCGTAGTGCACCGAGGTCTTCTGTGCGGACAACGTGTGCTTTCGCTGCGGTTGCGCCAATGGCGGCGTTTTCATCCATGAACACAGATGCGCACCGGCCACCGAAGGGTATCGATAGTAGTGGCTGGGCGGGATGGCATGACAGTAAATAGTGTTTTTATGAACGCACCTTAGTCCAATACAGAACTTCTATTCTTAAAAAATAAAACTGAAACAGTGGTAGACGACTGGTCCACTCGTCCATATGTTTTTTAAATGAGTAATCGAGAGACAGATACACGTGAACACATTTTAGCTACTGGTCGCCGCCTTACCGCGCAGCAGGGCTATTCCGGTGTTGGTCTCAATGAGCTGCTGAAAAAGGCCGGCGTGCCCAAGGGATCATTCTATCACTACTTCCGTTCCAAGGAAGCGTACGGGTGCGCTGTGCTCAAAGACTTCGTGCATGATTACTCGGACCGCCTCGCCTCGTCTCTCGATCACCCAACACTTAATGCGCGTGCTCGATTGCTTGCCTACTTCGAAGGCTGGCATCAAAATCAGGTCAGCCCCAACCTCGAAGATCGTTGTCTTGTCGTTAAATTGTCTGCTGAAGTCGCTGACTTGTCCAAGGATATGAGCGAGATTCTGCGGCAAGGTGTAATCGAAATCATTGCACGTCTGGCGGTTACGTTGGACGACGGCATCGCAGAAGGCTCGATTGCCCAGATTGACGACACCAATGGTATGGCGGAGGCGATTTATCATCAGTGGTTAGGCGCAAGTCTGGTTGCGAGCTTGTCCCATGATGACTCCCCACTTAAATCCGCGATGCACACGACGCAGCAACTTATCCCCTCTGCTTGAACCGATTTACATTTATTGCGTTTTTAGACGACTGGTCTATTAACAGGAAGGCTAACCATGAAAATCTTCTACAAAACTTCTGCAACTGCGACAGGCGGTCGTTCGGGAACTTCGTCTTTGGACGATGGAACATACTCTGTACAAATGGTCAGCCCTGACAGTCGCGACGCGGGCGTTAACCCCGAACAACTTTTCGCGCTTGGCTATGCAGCATGTTTTGACAGCGCAATGCAGTTGACCGCCAAACAACTGAAATTCGACATCACAGGGGCGAAAACGTCTGTTGAGGTGGGGATTGGCCAGCACACTGAGGGCGGATACGCGCTCGATCTAGACGTCACTGCACACCTACCGGGCATGAACGCGCAGGACGCGCAGCGTCTTGTCGAAGCGACGCATCAAATGTGCCCCTATTCGAACGCCATACGCGGAAACATCGACGTGCGCCTGCACGTCAAAACTGAAGGAAACTAAATCGTGAACAACTTTGACTTTCACAACCCAACACACATTCTGTTTGGCAAAGGCCGTATCACCGACCTGAAAGATCAGATTCCTGACGATGCAAAGGTACTGATCATTTACGGCGGCGGCAGTGCGGAACGCACCGGTGTTCTGGGACAAGTGCGTGACGCCCTTGAAGGGCATTCCTTGGTTGAATTCGGTGGGATTGAGCCCAACCCGCGTTACGCGACAGCGCTGAAGGCGGTTAATATTATCCACAACGAAGACATTACTTTCCTGCTGGCCGTGGGCGGCGGATCAGTTATCGACGCCACCAAATTCATCGCGGCCGCCGCGTTGCATGACGGCGACCCATGGGACATTTTGACATCGTTTGGGTCAGTCATCACACAGGCCATGCCTTTCGGTTCAGTCCTGACACTACCCGCTACAGCGTCCGAGATGAACGCTAATTCCGTCATCACGAACCCCGAAAAAGGCGCGAAACTGCCCTTCCGTAGCGCACACTGCTTCCCAGTTTTCTCAATCCTCGATCCTGAGGTTACATACACGCTGCCAGATCGTCAGATCGCCAATGGCGTGGCTGACCCGTTTGTGCATATCATTGAACAATATTTGACCTATCCGGTGAACGCGCCCGTTCAGGACGGTTTTGCCGAAACAATGATGCGCACGTTGATTGACCTTGGTCCCAAGGCGCTTGCGAACCCAAAAGATTACGAAATTCGTGCAAATCTGATGTGGACTGCGACGCTGGCCTTGAATGGTTTGATCGGTGCAGGTGTGCCGCAAGACTGGGCGAGCCATATGATCGGCCACGAGATTACGGCGTATAACGACACCGATCACGCGCGCACGCTGGCCGTAGTGCTGCCATCGTTAATGAACGATCAGCGCGGACCTAAGTGCGAAAAGTTGCTGCAATACGCAGCCAATGTCTGGGACATCCGCGACGGGTCAGACAACGAGCGCATCGATGCGGCAATCGACGCGACGCGCGCGTTCTTTGAGGATCTGGGCATCAAGACCCGACTTAGCGACTACGATGTCGATGCGTCGGGGATCGATCATATCGTCGCCGCACTAAAAGATCATGGCATGACTGAACTTGGCGAACACGGCGAAATCACGCCCAAAGACGCCCGCCGGATCCTTGAAGCAGCTGCATAGAAAGTCCCAAACATGACACAAAACGATAAAACCAATCGGCAACTGGTGTTGGCGGAACGCCCGAAGGGCGAGCCGACAAAAGACACCCTAAATCTGGTCGCGGGGGATATTCCCGCGGCTGGCGCCAACCAAATGCTGCTCCGCACAGAATACCTTTCCCTTGATCCTTACATGCGCGGCCGGATGAGTTATGCGCTGTCTTATGCGGATCCGGTCAAGATCAATGATGTGATGATCGGCGGCACAGTGGCGCAGGTTGTCACTTCGCACGTCGACGGCTTCGCGTCCGGTGACTGGGTTTTGAGTTTCAACGGCTGGCAGGACTATGCCCTGTCCGATGGCGCAGGCGTAGCCAAACTGGATCAATCGGGCACCCATCCGTCATGGGCGCTAGGTGTTCTCGGGATGCCCGGTTTCACCGCATGGGCTGGACTGACGCAGATCGGGATGCCAAAGGCCGGTGAGACGATCGTCGTTGCCGCCGCCACGGGTCCGGTCGGAGCAACGGTCGGGCAGATCGGAAAGCTTCTGGGCTGTCGTGTTGTCGGGATCGCGGGCGGCGCAGAAAAATGCTCCTTCGCCGTCGACGAATTGGGCTTTGATGCTTGCATCAATCATAAAGCGGAAGATCTTGCTGAACAACTGACCGAGGCGACGCCCGACGGCATCGATGTTTATTTTGAGAACGTTGGCGGTAAGGTCCTCGATGCGGTCATTCCGCTGTTGAACCCGAATGCACGCGTCCCCGTCTGCGGAATTGTGTCGCAATACAACGCGACCAAACTGCCCGACGGTCCTGATCGCATGAATTGGTTAATGGGTCAGATCCTGCGCAAGAAGATCAAGATGCAGGGCTTCATTATCTATGACGATTTTGGCCACCTTTATGCGGATTTCGCAAAAGAAATGAGCGGCTGGATTGAGAGCGGCAAGGTCAAATACCACGAAGAAATTATTGACGGCCTTGAAAACGCACCTGCTGCGTTCATTGGCCTTCTTAATGGCGAAAACTTCGGCAAGCGCGTGATCCGCGTTGGCCCTAACACCAAGGAAACAACATGAATATTTTGATGGTACTGACATCGCACGACGAACTGGGCGATACAGGCAACAAGACCGGTTTTTGGTTGGAAGAATTTGCAGCCCCCTATTTCATCTTCAAAGACGCAGATGCAACGATCACGCTGGCATCGCCCAAGGGTGGCCAGCCACCGATTGATCCGTCCAGCGACAATGACGATGCACAGACAGATGATACGCGCCGTTTTAAAGGCGATGCAGACGCTCAAAGCCACCTGGCGACAACGCTGAAACTGTCAGATGTCAAAGAAGACGGCTTTGACGCGATCTTTTATCCGGGTGGACATGGCCCACTCTGGGATCTGGCCGAAGACACTGACAGCAAAAGGCTGATCGAAGCGTTCGCCGCAGCGGATCTTCCAGTGGGTGCGGTGTGCCATGCGCCAGCCGTGTTCCGTCATACGATGGGAACAGATGGCAAACCTCTGGTGTCGGGCCGCCGTGTGACGGGGTTCACCAACACCGAAGAAGACGCTGTCGGCCTGACAGATGTTGTCCCGTTCTTGGTGGAAGACATGCTAAAGGAAAATGGTGGCGTTTATGAAAAAGGCGATGATTGGGCCAGCTTCGTATTGCAGGACGGTAAACTTGTGACTGGACAAAATCCGGCTTCATCCGCAGAAGCGGCACGCGAAATATTGACGCTGTTAACGTAACATAAAAAATACGTTTCGCGGACCAACAATGTTCCGCGAAACGCGAACTTTTACCGCGGTGCTATTGTGCAATCGTAGCTACGATTTCCCCAACAGCGTGACCGTCTTTCAGGCCATCGTAAGCGGCGATCGTCTACTCAATATGATAACGGCCTTTGCAGTTTCGATGACTAGCTGAAATTACCCAGAATTATGCCCCACTATTGCGGAGTAGCTCACAGGTTTCAGAAGCGGTCCGCTTTCCGACCAAAGAAAACCTTGGTGACATCCTCAACAATATACCAAGTAACGCGACTACTATCATGCACAAATAGGCTATCTCCAGGATTGAGTTCGCTGATCTGACCACTGATCTTATCGATTATTCGGCATCGTCCAGACAGAATGGTCATGAGGGTGCTGTCAGACAAAAGCGAGCCAGTCTCATTTTTCCAGCAATCTCAATTCGTTAGGATACGCCAAGACCGCGCCACTCGGTAAGAGCAGCGGCGCGGTTCAGCTTGAAATTTGATCGGTTATAGAGATGGCGCTCTTGGTTGAAATGGTTGTGAACAGAAGCGTGGACGGCGACGAATTTCTGCAAACTTCGTATCCGCCTAAATCGAAGCATGGCTCGCTCTCTTCGTCTAAATGGCTGGTGTGAATTCTCGGCTCGATTGTTGAGCCAGCGGCCGGTTTCCTGTTTGTCCACATTGCCAATCACCTTCACCGCCGCGCCGTAGGAACGTAGCTTGTCGGTAACGAAGACATCTGCGCTACCATGGCGTTTCATGGTTTTCTTGAGGAATTTGAAGGCTGCTTTGCGATCACGGCGCTTAGTGACAAAGCTTTCCAGGACTTCCCCTTCGTGATCCACAGCCCGCCAAAGGTAGTGCGTCTCGCCGTTGATCTTCACGAACCCCTCATCCAAGTGCCACTGCCAATTCGAATATGCGCGCATCTGGTTGACCCTTTTCTTGCGGATCTCAGCGGCAAACAGCGGGCCAAATCTGTTCCACCAAAATCGAACCGTCTCATAGCTGATGTCGATCCCGCGTTCGTGCAACAGATCCTCCACATTCCGAAGCGATAACGGGAAACGGACATACATCATCACGGCCAGACGGATGATCTCGGGGCTCGTCTTGAAGTAGCGAAAAGGGCTGCGTTTTGTCATCTCGAGACGCTAATTCCTCACCCTGCCCGCCTCAACCGATTTTGCTCTGACGGGGTCGCTTAAGGAGCCGGTGAGCCAGCGTGGGCTTGAAGATGTGCGACAGACGGATCTAATCCAGCAAGCATGGACTAATAGTGGCAAGGTCTATGGATACCGCAAGTTGCATCCCTCTCATGGCTTGCAAGCAAACCACTGCCGGGCAGTAGATGATCTGCTTGATCAAGGTGAGACATGTTCAGAGAACCGTGTTGCGCGTTTGGCCAGCCTCGCAGGGATCACAGCACAAATTGGCTACAAACGCCGCCTTGGTCGACAGGGCGGGAAGCCAGCCGTGGCTGCAGATAACACGCTGGACCGGAATTACAGAGGTGGTCGCGGGAATTCGGACCATTAGTTAATGGTGGATCAACTTGTGAAAGAGATAATCCAAAATGACGAAACGAAAGAACCATTCGTCCCACTGCTCGGCAGTTGTTTGCTTGCAAACGATGAGAGGGGGATTTCAAGGCCAAGGTTGCGCTTGAAGCGATCCGCGAAGAAATGACAATGGCGGAGTTATCGAAAAAATACGGCGTGCATCTATTACCGGCAGGTGTTTGCTTGCAAACACTGAGAGACTACGCAGATTGGGACTTGGAAGCGCGCCGCGATTAAGAATATCGCTGCGGGGTTTTCTAAACGAGGCGGTGATCCAGCGCAGGTCGATGACGCCGCGATAGACAAACTTCATTCCACGATTGGTCAGTTGGTGGTGGAGCGCGATTTTTTGAAACGCGCCTGGGATCGTTGAGCAAGGATCGCAGGCAGATGTGCATTGAAAGAAACCATCCGAAGGTCAGCGTGCGACGGCAATGCCAGATGCTGTCGCTGGCACGTTCAAATCTGTATTACGCTCCAAAAGGCGAGAGTGCTGAGAACCTGCGGTTCATGGAATTGATCGACAAGCAGTTCTTAGAAACGCCATGGTATGGATCTCGGCAACCTCTCGGGACATTGCTGCGCAATACCCTGCCGGTCAATGAATGGCACGACACATGCAGCGTCATGGTCACACATGCGGTCGCCATCGCGTTCGCCGCCTGATGCGATTGGTTCCTATTTATCAGACGCCAAACACGAGCAAGAAACACCCCCAGCATAAGATTTATCCTTACCTGCTCCGGGGGCTGACGATTGATCGGCCAAATCAGGTCTGGTGCGTTGATATTACCTACATCCCCCCTCTCATTGATTGCTTTGCAATCAACTGCCGGGCAGCGAGGCGGCGCGGATTTCTGTATCTGGTCGCGATCCTTTGCCCGGCAGGCTTTTGCGTAGCAAACGCCGAGAGGAGTGGACTGGTTCAGCCGTAAAGTTATCAGTTGGCGTTTGTCAAACAGCATCCCTCTCACGGTTTGCTTTGCAAACCACTGCCGGGCAGTGGGAGGCTGACTTTTGCGTTGAAGCCCTGAAAGAGGCCATCGCAAAATATGGGAAACCAGCGATAATGAACAGCCCCTCTCGGGATCATGCTGCGCATAACCCTGCCGGGCAACGGATCAGGGCAGTCAGTTCACTGGCTTTGAATGGATAAATGCACTGAAGGATGCGGACGTAAGGATATCCCCTCTCACGCATGTAAACATGCGCTGCCGGGCAGTGCATGGACGGTAAAGGTCGCTGGCCCCCCTCTCATGGTTTGCGAGCAAACCACTGCCGGGCAACGGACAACCGGATGATCGAACGACTTTGGCGCTCCCTGAAATATGAATGCATCTATCTCAATGCATTTGAAACCGGTTCAGAAACACGCGCCGGGATTGAAAAATGGATTGCGTACTACAACGCAGAACGGCCACATTCCACGCACGGAATATTGACCCCAGATGAAGCCTATGACAGAAAAATAGAACCAATGAGATCAGCAGCCTAAATGAAACCCTGATCCACCTTAAGTTGGCCGCAAACTGGTCGAATTACTGGGACCACCTCTAATCGCCTCATCAAGACAGCACAGCAAATCGAAGGCCGCTATGGCCAACTGACGCAGCTGTTGGCGATGTCAAAGCAGTTCCAAGTCATCGAAAGCAGTGATCTGAAGGTCAGCACAAACCGCGACACCGGTGAATCGGAAAACCAATTCCTAAACGAGCACAAAGGCGCTGACGGCAAGCCACTGAACATCCCCAACCTAATCATCATCGCGATCCCAGTGTTCATGGGCGGCGCGCCTTACCGCATGCCAGTGCGCTTCCGGTATCACAAATCCGGTGGGTCCGTGAAGTTCATCATGTCGATTTACAACCCCGAGAAAGCCTTTGAAGCCGCATTCAAAGAGGCAGTCGACGAAAGCGACAGAATTGCCCACATTCATGGGCACACCAGAAGCTTGATTTCTCTTTCTGACCGTTGGGAACAAGGGTCAGTGACGGAAACCAGAACTGAATAAAAGGGGCACCGAATGGCTGAACAATCAAAGATCAAATGGGCCAAGAACCCTTGGGTTGATGTCACAAAATCTGATGTCATCCACCAGAACGTCGAAGAGGCTACAAAATGACATCAGAAGACTTCCTTGGTATCCAAGCGATGCGCGCAAATAACACCCACCTGACAAAGCTGATTGAAGGCATGACCCTGCAAGCTGCGACGCCGTTGGTCGATGAATTGACCGTCGAGCAGGTTGCCAAGATCAAAGGAAAGTCAGCAGCCACCATTTGGCGTTGGGCGTCTTCTGGCAAGAAGTCCTGCGTACAGGGCGCGACCCTATCGTTTCAAGTCCAACTCAATCTAGACGCTTTGCCTGCGCCTCCGCGTCAGCCTCACAGTAAGTCAGCAACATTCGAATATCCCGATGTCCGACAACCGGTGAAAGGTCTAGCACATCCAGTTTCTTTGCCAGACGTGTGATCGCGACATGCCTGCAATCATGATAGGTCAAACCCTCGACACCCGCCCGGTCGCGCAGCTTTCGCCATAAGACGTCAAGATTGTCAGATCGCAGCCCAAACACCGGATCGCCTTTTAATTTTTCAAGAATAGACACAGCCACCGACGACAAAGGCATGTCGCGGCTTTCGCCGTTTTTAGTCTTAGGCAAGTGCGCAACGCGGCGAACTAAATCTACCCACGACGATTCCAGCCCAATGACTTCCCCGGCACACATCCCCGTTTCAATAAAAAACCGGAACGCCATGAACGCCCGAGCCGTAGCGTTGGCAGGATCAGACCCCGCCGATATTGCCAGCGCTGCCAATTCGTCGTCAGTCACCAACCTGTTGCGTCGTGGCGATTGCGGTGGTTTGCGCACATCCACTATAGGCGATGCACGTATCCAACCCCATTTTTTGCGGGCAATGCTGAACACCGACGACATCAGCTGCATTTCACGACGGACCGACGCCCATTATCTCGTGCAACCGCCTGTCTCGCCAGTCAGCTGCGTCGGCTGCAGTGACGTTTGACACACGTAGAGCAGCCAATTCATCCCACCGGAACTTCTCAAGTCGTATGACCTCCCACCGAGCGTCCCGTTTTGCAGGTGATACTATCCGAGCGTAAAGATCGAACGCCCCACCCACAGTGTGACGGTTCACCGCTTCTGCCCCGTTACGACCTTCATATTCAGCTTGGTCTGCCCAATCCTGCGCGGCACGCTTGGTATCGCACACTTTAGACTTGCGAACGCCGCCCTTCAACACTTCTGCCCGCCAACGTCCCTTATGTGGTCTGATACGCGCCAAATCGTCCCCAGTGCGTAATGGATGCGTGATCTATGCGTGATTTAAACGAAAACATAGCACGCAGCCACATACATGGTGCAATCATCAAATCAATATTTTGCTTGTTTTATAAGGGTAAACGCACATTTCGCGCGCCACGTAATACATCGCTTGGTGCGGTCGGGGGGACTCGAACCCCCACGAATGTTACTTCACAGCGACCTCAACGCTGCGCGTCTACCAATTCCGCCACGACCGCAGGTCTGAAAGCGTGAGTGGCACTTAGCGAAGCGTTGCCGCCACCTCAAGCGTAAAATGCGCACGTTGTGACGAATGCTGGCGCACGCTTATCCGCGCAGCGCTGCCAGTTTTTGGCGCGCGGTGCTGCGCCCTGCCCGTGCAATCGCAATCAGGGCCGCAGCGCCGACCCCGATCACGATCCAACCAAGGTCATCATTGCCACCAAACAGCGCTTCATTGGCCATCCGCCCCGGCAGGAAATTCGCCAGCCCCGCGATCATCAACCCAAACCAGTACAGACTGCGAAACGTCCGTCTATGCGCCGTGATCCGCCCCGCGCGCGCATGCTTGACCCCTGCCCACAGCGACCACAACGTCACAACCGCCAGCCCATGGATCGGACTAAACGGCCCAATAAGCGCAAAGGTATGAATGAAAAACGCGCTCACCGCGACGGACACCATCGCCACAACCCACGTGTAGCCGACAATCTTATGCACCCGATCACGGCGCTTTCGATACAGCGCAATTGGCCCGATCGCGACAGACATTATCGCAGCAATGATATGAAATTGGATATGCACAGGGGCGAACAGAAACGGATCAAGGGACATTTCATAGTCTTTCACATTGGCTATTGCGTTGAAGTTGCCTATCTCTTGCCGATGCACTTAAATTGGCCAACACCCCATGCGGCGAACAGCGGGACGTTTACGTGAACAACACCGCACCGCATTCCGCGCTTCGTGAATGGTGGGTCCATATGGCCCTGCCCGTACGCGCCGTGAGCTTTCTTGGCGCCACCGCGATCCTCGCATTGATTGGCCCGTTCGACACGGACGACACCCTGCGCGCCTTGCCGCGCTTCGCCTATTGGGGCGTCATTGTCGTGGCCTGCTACAGCGTTGGTTATTTCGGCAATATTCTGGCAGATCGCTGGGCCGGCAAAGATGCCAGCCTTCTGCGCCGCATCCTGATCGCCGCCCCGCTCACGGCGATCGGCGTCATGGCCGTTGTCTATCTGCTCAAGGGATTGGCGGTCAGTTATTGGGCCACGGGGCGCGATCTGGCGATCATTGCGGGCAATATTGTGTTGATCTCATCTATTTTTACATCTGTGTTTTACTTCGCAAACGACAGCACGGAACAAACGCCCGAAACTCAGCGCGCTCCCGCCCTCCTTGACCGTTTGCCGCTGCACAAACGCGCGCCCCTCGTGGCGCTGTCGGTGGAAGACCATTATGTGCGGATCAGGACAACGCTGGGCGAAGATTTGGTGCTTATGCGATTGGTGGATGCGATCCGCGAGGTTGGTGCCACCGCAGGCTTGCACGTCCACCGATCCCATTGGATTGCCACGGCCCACGTCACTGCCGCCACGCGCAAAGGTGATGGTGCCATCCTGACCATGGCGCATGGCCCCGACATTCCTGTAAGCCGCGCCAATGTTCCCGTCATCAAGGGGGCTGGGCTGCTGCCCCGATAAACATGCTAGATTGGATCACCACAGACGGGCTGACCGATTACAGCGACGCCGTTACTTTCATGGAAGCGCGCGCCGATGCTATTCACCAAGGCACGGCAAATGAATGTATCTGGTTAGTCGAACATCCACCACTTTATACCGCAGGAACGTCCGCCAAGCCTGCAGATTTGGTGGAACCAGACCGCTTTCCGGTCCACACATCGAAACGCGGCGGGCAATACACCTATCACGGGCCGGGCCAGCGGGTCGCCTATGTAATGCTGGACGTTGGAAAGCGCGGCCATGACGTGCGCCGCTTTGTTCAAGACCTCGAACACTGGGTGATTGCGACGTTGGCGGAATTTAACGTCACAGGTGAAATCCGCGACGGGCGCGTGGGGGTCTGGGTGCAACGCCGTGACAAACCATTGGATGCCTTTGGCCAACCTGCAGAAGACAAAATTGCCGCCCTCGGTATTCGGCTGCGCAAATGGATCAGCTTTCACGGGTTGTCGATAAACGTCGAACCCGATCTGGGGCATTTTAGCGGCATCGTGCCGTGTGGCATCACGGAACACGGGGTCACGTCGCTGGTGGATCTCGGTCTGCCCGTCACCATGGACGACGTGGATGTGGCCTTGCGCAAAACATTTGCGGGCAGCGTCACCCCCTATGGCACGTCGTAACGCAGGTTCGGGGCGCCGCCACTATTTTCCAACGTCAAACCAAACCGCAATCCCGCACCGATCCGGTGCGCCCATGCGGACCATCCAGCCGCAACATCAACGGGCAAGTGTGCGGCCAGCATGCCGCCAAACAGCGCCAACCAGATCGGGAAATGTCCGTCTTTGACAGTGCCCGCCTGCATATATTTGCGCATCGGATTGCCGCAATAAGACCGCTTATGGAGGATCACGTTGCGCCAGATTCAGCGATCTTTGCCTCTTGGCTGGTTCAATCGCTGACTTTATCGGCAAAAAAAGGCCCGAGGGTCGGATCACGGCGCACTTTGGCATAAATGCTGCCACAACGTCGTTAATATGCGCTGCCGTCAGGTCAATTTTTACGGGGTGGTCACCCCAAAATCATCCACATAATCGCCAGAATAATAATCAGATAAACCAGCATATTGAACATGGACCGGATCAGGCCTTGGTCGGCCTCAGGGTCGACACCCAAGCGTTGGCAGATTTTCGTGCCAGGCCAGAGAATGATATCAGTGAGGGTCATAACGCCTCCTTAAAACAGTTTCTGTAATGTGAATTAAATACCGCCGCTATAATGCGCATTGCAAATGCCAATTTGACGCATGCATCTTGATAAAATTAGAGACCACGCCATCGGCGAATTGAATGCACGACTGTTGTACCCCCATGTGACCTTACTGCTTGGGTGCAGCGCAATTGCGCACACTTAATGTTGTCGCGCAATGACACCGCGCAACAGGGACGCGACCTCTGGCTGGGCTGCCCGTAAAATCTGCGATGTTACAGCCGCAAACGGCTTTCGCCGCATTCACCGATTCCAATTGATTGTACACCAGACGCGCGATGGCAAAGCGGGCGGGCAATTCAAAGTATGCGGGCGCTTCCTGCGCTGCGCGAACAGATGGGGCATCGGCCACGAATGTCGCGGCTGAACAGGCCGAAACCAGCAAGGCCAGCCCCTCACCGAAATTGTTGCCCTGTGGTTGGACGATCCTGCCTGCGACCCCGTCGCAATACCTGTTCAGGGCAAAAGCGACAGCTTTGCACAGCTGGCACAAAGCGTGCGCAAAGACGTCTGCCCCACGTACGTTTCTGGATATGCTCTTGCGCGCTGGTACTATCAAAGAAGACAACGGGTATGAGCGCCTGTGTGCGAAATCCTATGTCCCTGTCGCCAGCAGCGATCACACAACTTGACGCGCTTTGGCTTGAACGGATGGCCAGCGTTATCACGGACATCAAGCACCCATCGGTTTCGCGCAGGCCCCTATTTTTATGATGGGGAGACCGAAGAATGATACATGGCTTGATCATAGTCCTGTTTTTGGGCCTGTCTCCATGCTCTGTGCAATCGCCGGATAGTCCACGCGAAGGGGATTGGCGGCACCGGCGGCTACACCGCTGTGCAAGTTGTTGAATAAGCCGAATTCCTGAATGGGCCAAATTCTTGAAATGGACAGTTCCTGTTGTCAGATGTGCGCCGCACGTCCACCTGCGCCAATTTTACCCATGCTAACCTGCGAAAGGACTGTTGCCCTGCCCCCCCCTGCGCCCTAAAACCAGTCTAAGCCAAAGGATGAGTCCGCTCACCTTTCAGAAAATGCCATCGATCGCAGGGAGCACCACATGGTAGACGCAGCCGTCAACGACCATGGACACGAAGACGACCGCGGGTTCTTTACCCGCTGGTTTATGTCCACAAACCACAAAGACATTGGTATTTTGTACCTGTTCGTGTCGGGTTTCGTCGGGTTATTGTCCGTAAGTTTCACCGTCTACATGCGCATGGAACTTATGCACCCCGGCGTGCAGTACATGTGCCTTGAAGGCGCACGTCTGTTCCCCGCAGCATTGAGTGAATGTACCCCGAACGGTCACTTGTGGAACGTGTTGATCA
Organism: Octadecabacter antarcticus 307; assembly: GCF_000155675.2. GTDB lineage: Bacteria > Pseudomonadota > Alphaproteobacteria > Rhodobacterales > Rhodobacteraceae > Octadecabacter > Octadecabacter antarcticus. The sequence continues at coordinate 1,700,160 of NC_020911.1, read as the reverse complement.
CGTACCACGGCATCCTGATGATGTTCTTTGTTGTTATTCCCGCGCTTTTCGGTGGTTTTGGCAACTACTTTATGCCGCTGCAAATCGGCGCGCCCGATATGGCGTTCCCGCGCCTGAACAACCTGTCGTTCTGGATGTTCTGCGCCGGTGTTGCCCTTGGTGTCGCGTCTATTCTGGCACCCGGTGGTAACGGTCAGGCAGGATCTGGCGTCGGCTGGGTTATGTATCCGCCGCTATCGACGTCGGAAACCGGCATTTCCATGGACCTTGCGATCTTCGCGGTCCACGTGTCCGGTGCGTCGTCTATTCTTGGCGCGATCAACATGATCACGACGTTCCTGAACATGCGCGCACCCGGCATGACGTTGCACAAGGTGCCGCTGTTTTCATGGTCGATCTTTGTGACCGCCTGGCTGATCCTTTTGGCGCTGCCCGTTCTGGCTGGTGCAATCACCATGCTTTTGATGGATCGCAACTTCGGCACGACCTTCTTTGATCCTGCTGGCGGTGGTGATCCGGTCCTGTATCAACACATCCTATGGTTCTTTGGCCACCCCGAGGTTTATATCGTCGTGGTGCCTGCGTTCGGCATCGTCAGCCACATCGTATCAACGTTTTCAAAAAAACCGATCTTCGGCTACCTGCCGATGGTTTACGCAATGGTTGCCATTGGCGCGCTCGGCTTTGTTGTGTGGGCGCACCACATGTACACAGTCGGCATGTCCCTTACGCAGCAATCCTACTTTATGCTGGCAACGATGGTCATTGCGGTGCCCACGGGCGTTAAGATCTTTAGCTGGATCGCGACAATGTGGGGCGGGTCCGTTGAATTCAAAACACCCATGATGTGGGCGCTCGGATTTATCTTCCTGTTCACAGCTGGCGGTGTGACCGGCATTGTGCTGTCACAGGCTGGGGTCGACCGCGCGTATCACGACACCTATTATGTGGTGGCTCACTTCCACTACGTGATGTCGCTGGGCGCGGTGTTTGGCATCTTCGCAGGTATCTATTTCTACCTGCCGAAAATGTCGGGCCGCATGATCCCCGAATGGGCAGGTCACACGCACTTCTGGATGATGTTCATTGGCGCCAACATCACGTTCTTCCCGCAGCATTTCCTTGGTCGTAACGGCATGCCACGCCGCATCATCGACTACTCAGAAGCGTTTGCGACATGGAACTATGTATCGTCGCTTGGCGCGTTCCTGTCATTCGCATCCTTCCTGTTCTTCATCGTCATTCTTTTCAAGACACTGCTGAGCCCGAAGAACGCGACAGAACCGAACCCGTGGGGCGAATTTGCTGATACGCTGGAATGGACCCTGCCGTCCCCACCACCGGAGCACACGTTCGAAACGCTGCCAAAACAGTCCGACTGGGACAAGCAGCATTCGCACTAAACGGGCCATTAGGTCTGACTGATCATAGGGCCTCGGCGGAAACGCCGGGGCCCTTTTTTCTAGCAGAAATGCTAAATAGTACTCTGGGCACCACGCGCGGCCTTTCTCGCCGCACCCTTAATCACGCAGCTCTTTGGGCTAGGTATTGTCCGCTTGGCGTTTACGGTGGCTTGCGTTTACGGCATTGGGCTGACCCTTTGGATCGCCCTGTCCCTGCTCACCGCAAGTTTCATTGTTGATCCCGCGAACTGGTTTTCTGACCAAACAGGCAGCTTCGATTGCGCCTTCGATGACATCAATTAAGTTACGATCTATTTTGGAACCGCCATCCTACCGTTCCGCATCTTCGCCAGTCGCGCTTGGGTCTTTTGGTTTTTGGCGTGCACCCAGCGCTTCGGTCCTAACAAAAGCGCTGTCCTGGGTGCTGCACCTGTCGATCATCGCCATACCTGTGTCTACGGCGGTATTTAAGCCACTCGTTGGAATGCCACATCGCTAATCGACTACGCAGATGCGTTCGTACCGATCAACATGATCCATACACTGCTCATGTGGACTGCAATCGCGGCACTTACGGGGCTCCTAGCAATCGTCCATCGCAAACGGATGATCCGCGCCTTCGATGGGGCGATTGTGGCCACTACGCAGGCGGTTTTAATCGGGCTTTGCTTTGCCACCATCCCCGATCCACCACCGGAATTAGCCACAGGATTGCTGACAATGGCTCTGTGATCAACGCGGTCTTTGCTGAATGGTGGATCGCCCGCGCGCACCGCACTGCAGCCTTATTTGCCAAATTCATGGAGTGCGACACCCCATCCCCTCGACACGGCCAAAGACACGCCTAAATTGTAGTCATGCCGTACGAATGGATCACCCCGGACCCTGCACTGGACCCTGCGCCAGACGCCCCCGAAGCGGAACTGCATCTGTGGCCCTACCGATCCCTGATGCGTCGCGATTTCGTGGTGTTCATCTCAGGGACGGCGGCAATTATTTTGCTGCCTTTGCTTGCGGTCCTCGGCTCGCCCGTGCTGTGGGGGTTGTTGCCGTTCTTTATCATCACTGTGTCCGGTGTCTGGTACGCCCTGAACCGCAGCTACAAAGACGGTGAAATCCTCGAAGAACTGCGCATCTGGCCTGACCGCATGACGCTAGACCACATCCACCCAAGACGCGGGCGCAAATCGTGGGAAGGCAACCCGTACTGGGTTCAACTCAAGATCGACCCTAAAAATGAACGCGTCGTAAACTACATTACCCTCAAAGGGTCTGACCGCGAAGTTGAACTGGGCGCATTCCTGTCAGAGGACGAACGCGCGGTGCTGTACGATGAAGTCGACCGCGCCATGCGCGACGCGATCAGGCCCTGATCGCCGCCATCTGCGCATCGCCTGTCCGTCTGATGATCTTGACGCCTTCCTCGTGCTGTACTGCGACGGTTTGGAAACAGATATCATCGGGCACGTCAGCGACCATGATGGCTTTCACGGGCAGATTTTTGGTACGCCGAACGCGCCCTACAATGTCGAGTTCACGAAATCCGCCCTCCGCGTTGGCCGCGCGCCGACACACGAAAATGTCGCGGTATTTCATCTACCCGACCCCAACGCTTGGGTAACCGCCGTCGCGCGCATACAGACCGTAGGTTTCGATCCGGCACACCATATTATTTTGTGATGTGACTTTGCACAAAATTCGGGTCGCACCCCGCCGCTGTGCGGCCTAAGCGTTTTCCATGACAGCACAACGCACCCTCACCACTCGCACATGGATCGAACTCTTTGTGCTCGCGTTTATCTGGGGCGCAGGGTTCCTCGCGGTTCGACTGGCGATTGACGAAGTTCCGATCGTTACGTCCGTCGCCCACCGCGTGTTTTGGGCCGCCGTGATTCTTTGGGGCGTCATCTTGGTGCGTGGCCAGCCCATCCCGCGTGACCCTAAAATCTGGCGTGCGTTGATCGTCATGGGCGTCCTTAATAATGCCATTCCCTTTAGCTTGATGGCGTGGGGGCAATTGCACATTGAAACTGGCCTGACGTCGGTGTTCAACGCGGGCACGGCGATCTTTGGCGTTGTTATCGCGGCTCTTATCCTGGCGGATGAACGCATGACCCCGCGCAAGATCATCGGATCAGCCATTGGGTTCTTTGGCGTTGCCACCGCAATCGGGCTCGATTCTATGCGCAACTTTGACATCGCATCGGTCGCACAACTGGCGGTGATCGCAGGCACCATTTCATATGCTTTCGCGGGGGTTTGGGCACGGATCAATCTGGCGGGCCTGCCGCCACAGGTCGCGGCAGCGGGGATGCTCACTGGGTCATCGCTTGTGATGGTTCCGGCGGCGCTGCTGATTGATGGCGCACCGTCATTTGATCTCAGCCTCACAGCGCTTGGCGCAATCGGCTATTATGTCGTCTTCGCCACCGCCGGCGCGTATCTGCTATATTACCGCATCCTCGCCGCCGCTGGATCGGCCAATACGATGATCGTGACGCTGCTGATCCCACCCGTCTCCATCATCCTTGGCGCGCTGACACTCAACGAAAGCCTGTCGTCCAACGTCTATGTCGGCCTCGCGCTTTTAGCGCTTGGCCTTGCGGTTCTTGACGGGCGATTGTTCAAACGTCTGACAGGCGCGCGTTAGCCCAACTTTTCCTTGACCATTGGGCCAGTTTTACCAAAATCCATCTGGCCAGTATATTTGCCCTTCAGGACGGCCATGACCTTGCCCATGTCACGAATGCTGGACGCATCGACCTCGACAATGGCGCTCTCGATGGCGGCCGCAGCTTCGTCCTCACCCAACTGGCGCGGTAGGAAATCTTCGATCGTCTTGATCTCTGAGAGCTCATCTTGCGCCAGCTCCAACCGTCCAGCTTCTTCGTATATTTTAGCGCTCTCTTGGCGCTGCTTGACCATCTTGCCCATGATCGCCAAGACGACATCATCACCGACGCCTTCATCTTTGCCATCACCGCGCGCAGCAATATCGCGGTCTTTGATGGCAGCGGTGATCAATCGCAGCGTTGACAGACGATCAGCTTCTTTCGCCTTCATCGCTTCTTTAAGGGCCGTGCTGACCCGTGTGCGCAATTCCATTCCATCATCCCTGATATGTGAGCAGTAACGAGAGCGGACCATACTGCGAACCGGCTGCGCAAAACAAGCGCCCAAAAACCAAACGCTCCGTGGGGTCATTTGTGCGTCTTGACCGCCGTGGGCCCACCCCTTAGGAAGCCTAGAAATTCGCTGTGCGAATGCCCGCATAGCGACCAGATTTGTCGCTCATCAGGGGATTCGATCAATGGCCAGCACCACCAAACCAACAGCCTGCCTTGTTCTTGCGGATGGGACCGTGTTCTACGGAATGGGCTTTGGCGCCACCGGTCAAACAGAGGCCGAGTTGTGTTTTAACACCGCGATGACTGGCTATCAGGAAATCATGACCGATCCGTCCTATGCGGGCCAAATCGTGACGTTTACTTTCCCCCATATCGGCAACACCGGCGTCACGCCCGAAGACGACGAAACAGCCGATCCCATGGCCTCTGGCATGGTTGTCAAATGGGACCCGACGTTGCCATCCAGCTGGCGGTCCGCCGAACGCCTTGAACCTTGGCTTGCGGCGCGTGGGCGCATCGGCATTGGCGGCATTGATACGCGCCGCCTGACCCGTGCAATCCGTCAACAAGGTGCGCCGCACGTGGCATTGTCCCATAATCCGGACGGCAATTTTGATGTTGAAAAAATGGTCGCCGCCGCGCGTGGGTTTGCTGGCCTCGAAGGCGTCGACCTCGCCAAAGACGTCACTTGCGCACAATCCTATCGCTGGGATGAAATGCGGTGGGCGTGGCCGGACGGCTTTGCGCGTCAAACAGACGCCATACACAAAGTGGTCGCTATTGATTACGGCGCAAAACGTAACATCCTGCGCTGCTTGGCATCCGCCGGCTGCGACGTCACCGTGCTCCCTGCGACTGCAACTGCTGCGGACGTGCTGGCGCACAATCCTGACGGCGTGTTCTTGTCCAACGGCCCCGGTGATCCGGCAGCGACAGGTGTTTACGGCGTGCCAATGATCACAGAAATTCTGGCCAAAGACCTGCCCGTGTTCGGCATCTGTCTGGGGCATCAAATGCTTGCCCTCGCCCTAGGCGCCAAAACGATCAAAATGAACCACGGTCACCACGGTGCCAACCATCCGGTCAAGGATATCGACACCGGAAAAGTTGAAATTACGTCGATGAACCACGGCTTCACGGTTGATGCGCAGACCCTTCCAGCCGGGGTGCGCGAAACCCACAAATCGCTGTTTGACGGATCAAATTGTGGCATCGCGGTTGACGGAAAGCCCGTTTTTTCAGTGCAGTACCACCCAGAAGCGTCGCCGGGGCCGATGGACAGCTATTACCTGTTTGAACGTTTCGCGGCAGCCATGGCAGCGCGCACAGGGGTCACGGCCTAAAGGCCGCTCGCTTCGCCAAAGCGGTCCGGTCTTTAACACCTCGTTAATGGTTCATCCTCCATAATGGTCGCGGGACAGGCAAAGAGGCTCTCATGGCTTTGACATTTAGCACGGTTCGGCAACGCAAGTTGCCGGCGAAGAACGATTTGGCAAACAAGTTGGCAGCACCGCGTGCGACTGGCGACGTGTTAGGTGACAATGGGGTGGGCGCAGCGCGTGCTTTTACCCAAAAGGATGTCAACCGCCGCGGTTCCGTGGCGATCGCGGTCGCGTTGGGCCACAGGCTCGGTCTGCCATCAACAAACCCCGAACAGATTGAAGCAGGGTTGGCCGAAACGTGTGTTGTCGACCCCGTCATAACCCCCGCTGATCCGCGCCTCATCGAACGTTTTGGTGCGGAATTATGCCTAAAACACCGCGTTCTTCCGTGGCGTTCGGTGTCGGGGCGCGTCACGGTTTTGGCCACGTCACCGGATCATTTCCTTCGGATCCGCGACGCATTGGTCGTGGTATTTGGCCCCATCCATCTGGCAATTGTCACCACAAATAATCTTGACGCCGCGCTCAGTCGCATGTGCCATAAGGCTCTGATGCGAAATGCAGAATTGCGGACACAGCAACACGAATCCTGTCGCGACTGGAACACTGGAAAGGCATTTCGGTGGGGCCTTGGCGTTGTACTGGCGATTATGTCTTGCCTGATCGTCTGGCCACAAATCAGTTTTTTCGTGTTGTGCGGTTGGGCCGTTTTCACGCTGATCCTGAAAACAATCCTTAAGGTTGCGGCGGCAGTCGTGCATCTCTTTCCAAAGCCAACCAGCCCGATGCCCGCCAACCCGCAACTGGCGCATCTGCCAATCGTCACCATTCTCGTGCCGCTGTTTCGCGAACGTGACATCGCGGGCACTTTGATCGAACGGCTGTCACGGCTGGATTACCCCACCGACCGGCTCGATGTTTGTTTGGTCCTCGAAGCCGATGATGGCACGACGCAAAACGCCCTCGCCGCGACGCAATTGCCATTCTGGATGCGCGCTATCAAGGTCCCGCTTGGGACATTGCAAACCAAACCACGGGCATTAAATTACGCGCTGTGCTTCGCCAAAGGATCAATAATCGGTGTTTACGACGCCGAAGATGCGCCTGCGCCCGATCAAATCCATATCGTCGTGAACCGCTTCGCCCAGCGCGGGCAGGATGTGGCCTGCTTGCAAGGGCAGCTCGATTTCTACAACTCCCATTCTAACTGGTTGGCGCGCTGTTTCACTGTTGAATACGCGACCTGGTTCCGCATCATGCTGCCCGGCCTCGAACGCCTTGGCCTTGCAATTCCCCTGGGTGGCACGACGCTCTTTTTCCGCCGCGAAATCCTCGAAGAACTGGGTGGCTGGGACGCCCATAATGTAACTGAGGATGCGGACCTCGGCATACGTTTGGCACGCCATGGATACCGCACCGAAATCATCGACACCGTCACCCAAGAAGAAGCCAACGCGCGCGCTTGGCCTTGGATAAAGCAGCGGTCTCGCTGGCTCAAGGGCTATGCGATCACTTACGGCGTCCATATGCGCAGCCCCCTGAAATTATGGCGCGATTTGGGTGCATGGCGGTTTTTTGGTTTGCAACTTTTGTTCGCAGGAACGATTTCACAGTTCCTGCTTGCGCCGCTGTTGTGGTCGTTCTGGTTGATGCTGTTGGGCCTGCCACACCCGCTTGACAATGTGCTAAGCACAAACGTCACTCTGACGTTTGCGGCCATCTTTTTACTGTCTGAAATCATTAACATCACGGTGTCGGCCATCGCCGTTACCTCGCCTGGAAAATACGACCTAATCAAATGGACGCCAACTTTACACTTCTATTTCCCGCTCGCTGCACTGGCGGCCTATAAGGGTGTGATCGAACTGGCCACAAAACCGTTTTACTGGGACAAAACTTCGCACGGAATTTTCGCCCCGACCCAGCCTGCCCCGACATCACCCGCCGCGCGCGCGACTAACGCCCCGCCTGAACCGCCTCAGCGTCCAATCGCAGCCGAATAGTAAAGGCCTGTGATATGTGTTCGCGCAGCGCAAGGTCGGCAGCGTCACCGTCCCCCGCTTCAATCGCCTGCACAATTCGTTCGTGTTCAACCATCGTGTCCGTCGGACGCCCCGCAACCGCAATTGACGTAGACGCCAACAGCGCCATGGAACGGTGTACAAGATCAAGCTGCTGCACCAAAAAGCGGTTGTGACTGGCAAGGTGAATCTGCTTGTGGAACCGCCGGTTTGCACGGCTCATCGCGTTGGGATCGCCGACCAACGCGCGATCTGCTTCCAACATATGGCGTAAAACGGCCAATTCTTCCGGGGTAGAATGCCGCGCCGCAAGACGCGCCGCCAACCCTTCCAACGCCCCGCGCACCACATACAATTCGCTCAGCTGGCCGTGATCGAGGGATGCTACAATCAACGATCGTCCGTCCCGCGACAACAGGCTTTGTGTCTCAAGCCGTTGTAATGCCTCACGAATAGGGGTGCGTGACACACCAAACCGTTCCGCCAGCTCGCTTTCCACAAGACGACTTCCCGGCTTATAGGTTCCAGTATCAATCGCCTCTAGGATCATCTCATAGGCGTCTTTGTGTGGCGATCTCATACTTGTCATTTCGGCTTCCTTGATTTGGCGAATTGTACGCCGCGGTCCTTCGCGGTATCAACCCGTTGTAAACCCCATCCGATAAAAACAAAGGTCACCGCATGGTTAAATCCTCATTCTCCCACGTGCGCGCATGGGTCTTTGATCTTGATAACACGCTGTACCCGCCAGAAGTCGCGCTTTTTGACCAGATCGAAGTCCTGATGACCGATTACGTCTCAGAGACCTTGAACGTTGATCGGCCTGAGGCGAACCGTCTGCGCGATCACTATTGGAAAAGCTACGGCACCACCCTTGCTGGGCTGATGGCCGATCATGACATTGACCCCGATCCTTTCCTTATCGCTGTCCATGACATCGATTTTTCCGTCCTGCCGCCCGCCCCCGACTTGGCCAAACAGATCCGCGCCCTGCCCGGTCGCAAAATCGTCTACACCAACGGTACCGCGCCCTACGCGCGCAATGTGCTGGCCGCGCGGGCCTTGGATGGTGTGTTCGACGCGGTTTACGGTGTTGAACATGCGGGCTATCGCCCTAAACCCGAACGGGCGGCGTTTGAAGCTGTGTTCGCACTGGACAATCTGCCACCCGAACTGGGTGCGATGTTTGAAGATGACGTTCGCAATCTTGCAGCACCACACGCCATGGGCATGCGCACTGTACATGTGGCGCCAAAATCACAACACCATGACCACATCCACCACCACACTGACGACCTGACGGCCTTCTTGTCGCAGCTGGTCTGACATGGCTTTCCGCACAGCCCCCTTGGGCCTATATTCGTAAATATGATCAACACAGATATCTTCATTTCTGGCGGCGGTGTTGCGGGGCTAACGACTGCGGCGGCGTTCGGTGCGGCTGGATTTTCCGTCGTCATTGCGGACCCGATGCAGCCCATCACCGATAATACCACAAATGGCGCGGATCTGCGCACGACAGCATTCCTGCAACCGGCCCGCGAATTTCTGATAGCCGCTGGCCTATGGGACCGTCTTGCCCCCTTCGCCACGCCCTTGCAGATCATGCGGATCGTTGATGCAGGTGGCGCTGATCCCACGCCGCGCGTTACCCGTGATTTTGACGCTGCTAACATTTCCGAACTGCCGTTCGGTTGGAACCTGTCGAACTGGCTGCTGCGCCGTGAGATCGTCGCGCGGCTGGCAGATTTACCCAACATCGATTTCCGTCCGGGCGTCGGGTTTGCCACCCTGTTGACCCGCACCAATGAGGCGCGCGTCACACTCACCGATGGAACCCGTATCACCGCCAAACTTGTGATCGCCGCTGACGGGCGCAACAGCCCCGTGCGCCAAGCCGCTGGAATTACCGCCAAAACCACACGCTACGGGCAAAAGGCCGTCACCTTTGCAGTCACCCACGACGCGCCGCACAACAATGTCTCAACAGAAATCCACCGCAGCGGCGGCCCGTTCACCTTGGTTCCACTGCCAGATCATGATGGTCGCCCCTGCTCCGCCGTGGTCTGGATGGACGACGGGCCAGAGGCAAACCGCCTCGCAGCACTGCCGGAACCCGACTTCAACGCACAAGCAACGCTGCGGTCTGGCGGAACCTATGGCCCCCTAACGCTGGCCAGTCGGCGCATGGTTTGGCCAATCATCAGCCAGATCGCGGCTCGAATGGCTGGCGAACGCGTGGCCTTGGTCGCCGAATCGGCCCATGTTGTGCCCCCGATCGGCGCACAAGGGCTGAACATGTCGCTGTCTGACGTGGCCTGCCTGCTTGATCTGGCGCAGGCCAATCGCGATACATTGGGCAGCGCCGACATGTTGGCCAAATACCACCGCGCCCGCCACCCTGACATCCGCTTGCGCGTTGCCGGTGTCGGCTTGTTGAACCGCGCATCACAAGCCGAAAACCCGCTGCTGCGTGATATACGCGCCAAGGGGATCGAAACTTTTTATGGTATCGCGCCACTGCGCAAGACACTGATGAAATTGGGGCTGGGTGCTAGGGGCTAGCCCTGTCCTAAAACGGCATCACGCCAACCAAACTGTGGTACGAAGCCGACCATCTGCTTGGCCTTCTGGTTACAATAAAACGATCCAAACTCGGCCATATCTGACATCACGGGAACGCCTGCATAAAACCGCGCCCGCACCTGCGCACTTGGCAACGCCACTGAACTGTCGTCGTTGGCGACATTAAACACCTGATACCCCAGACCATCCGTCGCAAGGCAACACTTCACCATCTGCCCAAGATCACGGGCATCTATGTAGCCAAAAATATTGCGGCGGCGCAGCGCCGGATCGTTCACGAATGCCGGAAATTGTCCGATATATTCATGTGGTTCAATCACATTGTTGATCCGCAGCCCATAAATATCCACCCCGGACCGCGCCTGAAAAGACCGCGCTGTCGCTTCATTACAGACCTTGGACATAGCGTAGCTGTCGTGCGGCACAGTCGGGTGATTTTCATCCACTGGGATGTAGTCCGGCAATATCTCACCTGCGGCAAAACAGACGCCATACGTTGTCTCCGAACTCGCGAAAATGATTTTGCGAATGCCAAGTTTCACTGCGGCCTCAATGACGTTGTAGGTACTTTGGGTGTTTTGCTGAAAAGCCACGCCATCCGTACCGATCATAATCCGCGGCACAGCGGCGAAATGGACCACCGCATCATAGGGTTGCGGAGGGTGGTCAAGCTCGTCAAAATCGGCCCATTGCGACATCGCACCAAAAACCTGCCCAACGTCACATAGATCAACCAAAAGTTCGGGCGTGTTCGCCAGCCCGCTCACCACTTGGTCAATGTTCACCACGCGGTGCCCCGCTGCCTGCAACACTGCAATGGCATGCCGCCCCGCCTTACCGCTGCCGCCTGTGAAAAATACCCGCATCTTTACCCTTTCTGTGGCAATCAAACGTCGGGCCACCCGACACTACCGATTGCCCCCGCCCCCCATTTACGCCACAATATATCGCAACCAACAAGAGCAGAGCAGCCAATGGCAAACGATCTTTTAAGCGGACAAACCCCGTCCAACTATGACGCCTCCTCGATCGAGGTGCTGGAGGATATGGAACACGTGCGCCTGCGCCCCGGCATGTATATCGGTGGCAAAGACGACCGTGCATTGCATCATATGGTCGCCGAAATTGTCGACAATTCGATGGACGAAGCGGTGGCAGGTCATGCCACGTGGATCGAAGTGGAACTGCACGCCAATGGTCACGCCACCGTGCGTGACAACGGGCGTGGCATTCCCGTGGGCATGCATCCCAAACTCCCTAACAAATCCGCGCTCGAAGTCATCTTTTGCACCCTGAACGCGGGCGGCAAATTTTCCGGTGACAGCTACCAAACCTCGGGCGGTTTGCACGGCGTCGGATCATCGGTTGTTAATGCGCTGTCTGATCACTTGCGGGTCGAAGTCGCGATCAACAAAGAACTGTTCATGATGGAATTCTCGCGCGGTGTGCCGCAAGCGCCATTGGCCAAAATCGGCGCGGCCCCCAATCGGCGCGGCACGGCCGTCACATTCCACCCCGACCCCGAAATCTTTGGCAGCCTAGACCTGAAACCGGCCCGTCTGTTCAAAATGGCGCGATCAAAGGCCTACCTGTTTTCCGGTGTTGAAATCCGCTGGAAAACCGACATCAACGATGGCGAAACCCCGCAAGAAGCGACGTTTAAATTTCCCGGCGGTCTGGCTGATTATCTGAACGAAACGCTGGCAGGCGCCACCACCTATTCTGAAAAACCATTCGCTGGAACCGTTGATTTCACTGACAAATTCAATGTCCCCGGCAAGGTCGAATGGGCCATCAACTGGACGCCCACGCGCGATGGTTTCATCCAGTCTTACTGTAATACCGTGCCCACGCCCGAAGGCGGCACCCATGAACAAGGCTTCTGGGCTGCGGTGCTGAAGGGCATCAAATCTTACGGTGAACGCGTCAACAACAAGAAGGCCACCAACATCACGCGGGAGGATTTGACAACTGGCGCAGGCGCGCTGGTGTCGTGTTTCATCCGCGATCCTGAATTCGTCGGCCAGACCAAAGACCGCCTTGCGACCACCGACGCGCTGCGCATGGTGCAATTGGCGGTGGCGGACCATTTCGACAACTGGCTGGCGGCGGATACCAAATCTGCGGGTGCGATCCTCGATTTTCTGGTGTTGCGGGCCGAAGAACGCCTGCGTCGCAAGCAAGAAAAAGAAACCTCGCGCAAAACTGCGACCGCAAAACTGCGACTGCCCGGTAAGCTGACCGATTGCTCGAACAAATCCCGCGACGGCACTGAATTGTTCATTGTTGAAGGCGACTCGGCTGGCGGCTCCGCCAAGATGGCGCGCAACCGCAAAACGCAGGCGCTTTTGCCGCTCAAGGGTAAAATCCTAAACGTGCTGGGCGCGGCATCCAACAAACTGGGGACCAACGCCGAAATCAGTGATTTGACCCAAGCCCTTGGCGTGCAGCTTGGGGCGAAATTCAACGTCGACGATCTGCGCTACGAAAAGGTCATCATCATGACCGACGCGGACGTCGACGGCGCGCATATCGCCGCCCTGCTGATGACGTTCTTCTTTAGCCAGATGCGCCCGATGATCGACGCGGGTCATTTGTACCTCGCCTGCCCGCCGCTGTTCCGCGTCACCCAAGGGGCGCGGCGCGAATATTGTCTCGACGAGGTGGAAAAGAACGCGATTCTGGCCCGCGGCTTGGGCGGGTCCGGCAAAATGGACGTATCGCGGTTTAAGGGTCTGGGCGAAATGGATGCAAAAGACCTGAAAGAAACCACAATGGACCCGAAATCGCGCAAACTGATCAAGGTTTCCATCGACGAAGACGAAGCCGGCGAAACCGCCGATCTGGTTGAGCGTTTGATGGGCAAAAAGCCGGAAATGCGGTTCCAGTATATTCAGGAGAATGCTAGGTTTGTTGAGGAGTTGGATGTTTGAGTGAAAAAAATGAGCGCAGTGAGGCTTACTTACGTCTCATGGAGTTGGTCGAAAAAGGGCTTTCAAACGACCCATCCAGCGGAGCAATAGGTGAGTGGGACATAGCAGATACTGACGAAATTAGAACTTTGGCCCAGATTTGCGCGAATGAACTTCCGAAAAAGTTTATTGATTTAGTCGGACGCGCCAAGTTTGGCTTTGATAAGCAAGACCAACGGTCTTTTGCGAATAGACTTCAAAGATCAATCGATGTGGAAAAACGATTTGGCAAACCAAAAGGGTTTGAGGAAACTAATCATTCCGATCCACTCATTCCGGAGTTTTCCTTAACCAAAAAGGATCGTGACCGTGTTTTAAAGCTATGTTCAGACATGCGCAAAATTATTTTGGGGTCTTCGGACTTCGACGAACCTCATAGAGTCTTAATGCTAAACCGAATTGCAGCGGTGGAAAAACAAGCCATCGATAAGCGAGGAAAGCTTGATATCGTTCGTGGCGCAGCTTCTGATATAGGAGAAACACTTGGTAAGTTTGGAAAAGACATAAAACCACTTACCGATCGCGTGAAAGAAGTCCTTAAGATCACGCGTGATGCCACACCCGCTTACGACCAAATTCCAGCGCCTGATGAATTGAAAAAACTGCCCGCGCCAGAAAACGACGAGTAAGCGCCCCACTCCTCTGGAGCCACTTCGGACGCAACCAAATCTCTAATTTGCCATCGTCCGCGCCGTCAACCGACCACCAATCCACACCCACACCCGCGCAAGCACGCCAAATTGTGCAAGCCCCACAGGCAATCTACGCTGGGCTCGGTGATCTCACATGGCGCTGTCACGTCTTGACGGCGCGACATTTCGTTGCCAGCGTTTCGTCATGACACATGCACTCATTTCCCAAGCCCAGATCGATGCCTTTCAGCGCGACGGCGTCATCGTGATCAAGGGGCTGTTCGCCGATCACGTGGACACCCTGCGCGCGGGCGTGGATCGCAACATGGCCGATCCCGGGCCCTACGCGTCCGAAAACCTGATATCAGGCGAAAAGGGTCGCTTTTTTGACGACTATTGCAATTGGCACCGCATTCCGGAATTTGAAACCGTGATCCGCGACAGCCCCGCCGCCGAAGTTGCGGCCGACATGATGCAAAGCCAGTCTACCCAGCTGTTTCACGACCACGTTCTGGTCAAAGAGCCGGGCACATCCAAGCCAACCCCGTGGCACACCGATGGGCCGTATTATTTCGTGCAAGGCACGCAGACCGTCAGCTTCTGGTCGCCGCTTGATCCTGTGACCCAAGCGTCGCTGCGCTGTGTCGCGGGGTCGCACAAATGGCCCAAACCCGTGCTGCCAACCCGCTGGCTATCAGAAACCGCGTTTTACGCCGATGAAGACACCTATATGCCCGTCCCCGATCCTGACGCGATGGGAATGGACGTGCGCGAATGGGCGATGGAACCGGGTGACGCAGTGGCGTTCAACTACCATATCCTGCACGGTGCCCGCGGCAACGACGCCGCAACCCGACGTCGCGCGTTTTCCCTGCGATTGCTCGGCGACGATGCGCGTTACACAACCCGTCCCGGCCCGACATCGCCGCCGTTTCCGGGGCACGATATGCAACAAGGCCAGCGATTGCGGACCGATTGGTTTCCCGAAATCTTTCGCCGCTAAAACAGCACCGCCTGCCCCGTGCGCGCGCTTTCTTGCGCCGCAATCCCTATGGCCACCGCCTTGGCGCCGTCGCTCACGGTCACCTCAACGCTGCCCTGCCCACGCACGACCGCATTGAACCGCTGATGTTGATAGAACGTCGATCCGTTATGATCACCTGCATTCAACAACGTCGGATCGACCGGAATATCCATCGTAATCGGCCCCTGCGGCGCACGCGGGCTGATGATCAGCTGCGGCACCGGCGCGGGGCCAAGTGCCGCGGGCCAAAACCGTCCAGGCCCCGGCACCAAACATTCGATCTTGCCCTTTGGCCCCACCGCACTGATTTCTTCCTGATAGCGTGACCCTTCGGCGAACATGCACAGCTCAAGCATCGCGCGCGCGCCGCTGTCAAAATCAAGGATAACATAGCCGTTGTCCCAGATGTCGGGCACCTGCCCATCATAGGTTTCATCTTTGTGGTTTAGCGTCTGACCAGCACTGGCCATCACCCGCACAGGCTCCGCCTTCAGGATCAACCGCATCAGATCAAAGAAATGGCAGCATTTTTCAACCAATGTCCCGCCAGTGTTGGCGTTAAAACGGTTCCAGTCGCCAATCTTGGGCAGAAACGGAAAGCGATGCTCGCGGATGGTCAGCATGGAAATGCCCCCGGTCGCTTGGCTCGCCTGTTCGATCAACGCGCTGACAGGCGGCATATAGCGGTATTCCATCGCCACCCAAACCGGATGTGGATAGCCCCTGAAAAGCGCATCCAGCGCGGCGCGATCGGCAGGGTCGGTATACAGCGGTTTTTCACACAGGATCGGCAATGGGCGTTTCGCTACGATCGCGCGCAACTGGCTTGCGTGCAGGTGGTTCGGGCTGACAATCACCACCGCATCCAGATCCGCGTACGCCAGGAAATCGTCCAACGTATCGGCCACCACGGCCTGCGCCGCCGCCCCGTCCTTGCCCGCCAAAACCGCGCAACTTTCCGCCAATTCACGCACCGGATCATAAACAACCGTGACCCGCCC
This sequence comes from Octadecabacter antarcticus 307, assembly GCF_000155675.2. GTDB lineage: Bacteria > Pseudomonadota > Alphaproteobacteria > Rhodobacterales > Rhodobacteraceae > Octadecabacter > Octadecabacter antarcticus. Next base: position 1,684,011 of record NC_020911.1, on the reverse strand, counting down.
GTGGGGCAAAAGATTGATGTTGGCGATATGTTCGCGCGCCATCATGCCACAACCGATGATGCCGTAGTTTACCATGTCCATGGATCAGTTCTTTCCTAAACGTGAAACGTAATTGATTTGGCTCGGATCAAACCAAGTCCTTGAAAATTCTACAACTTTGCCAGTCCGTGTGCGCCCCGTGCGTTCGATATAGCCCGCCATGTCCCCACGAGACAGCCCGAACCGCCCATCAACCCAATCCGGCGTTGGTGCGACGTTGACGCGGTCTTCGGCACTGGTGATCACAACGCCCAAAACGTCTGAATAATAGAGGTATAGCGATTCAGACACCGCCGCCTCGTCCACCACGTCCGTCACGGCCCCATCAAGCCAGATTTCTTCCATCGCTGCAGGGACATTGTCCATAAACCGCAAGCGGCGGAACCGGAACCCATCTGCGCTGGCAAACCCCGACTGCGCGGGGACAGCCAGCCGATCAATCGACAAAACCTCGGCTGTGGGCAGCCCTCCGCCTTGACGCCGTTCGATCCGTAAAAAGCTATAGATTGATGATACATCACTGCGGGCACGCACGTAATTTCCAGACCCATGAAGGCGTTCCAATAGCTGCTTTTCAGCCAGCAAATCCAACGCCTTACGTAGGGTTCCAACAGCAATCCCCAGACCTGCAGCCATATCACGCTCCGGCAAAAGACGCGCCCCGTCTGCCAGCCGTCCGGCAGCAATATCGCGGATCAGCATCTCAGCGATCTGCACATACTTGGGCAGCGCTGTTGGCCGTTGCCGGTCTGACATCTGTGCTTTCTCCCCTGATGCGCACGCATTACAAATAATTGATACACTATTGATGCACTAGGTTTGGGATGCTACGCAAGGGGCAACAGCTGATCTTTGGGAAGAGAATCATGACAATCGTGCCCGTAACATCTGCCGACCTCGATGCGTCCGAAGTTAGCTGGTTTTCCGCTTTGTGTTCAGATGATTACGCCTATCTGGGCGTGCCAGATGGCGCATTACGCTCGTCATGGGAACACTGCCGCGACATCGTGCTTGAGGCCGAAAAGCAAGGCTTTCGCAACGTTCTCGCGCCGTCCAGCTACCAAGTCGGGCAAGACACAATGTCCTTTGTCGCAGGCATGGCGCCACTGACCAAGTCGATCAATATGCTGGCCGCGATCCGCTGCGGTGAAATGCAGCCCATCATGTTGGCGCGCACCGTTGCGACGCTGGATCACATGCTGAAAGGCCGCCTGACACTCAACGTGATTTCGTCCGATTTCCCCGGTGAAGTCGCCGACAGCGCTTACCGCTACAAGCGCTCGCACGAAGTTGTGGAAATCCTGAAACAGGCCTGGACACGCGACGAAATCAACTATGACGGCGATGTCTACCAGTTTGCAAACGTGCCAGCGGCCCCGGCGACGCCCTACCAGACCGGTGGCCCTCTGTTGTACTTCGGCGGCTACTCGCCCTCAGCCTTGGAATTGTGCGGCCAGCACTGCGACGTCTACTTGATGTGGCCCGAACCGATTGATCAGCTGGCGCAGCGGATGCGCGACGTGAATGCCGTGGCAAGCCGCTACAACCGCACTCTCGATTACGGGCTGCGCGTTCACATGATCGTACGTGACACCGAAGCCGAGGCCCGCGAATACGCCGATCACCTCGTCAGCCAGCTCGATGATGAATACGGTACACTTATCCGCGACCGCGCCCACGACAGTATTTCACTGGGCGTCGCCCACCAAGCCAAAGCCCGCGAATTGGCCGATAAATTCGGCTACGTCGAACCAAACCTGTGGACAGGTGTCGGACGCGCACGGTCCGGCTGTGGCGCCGCCCTCGTGGGATCGGCTGACCAAATCTTGTCCAAGATCGAAAGCTATCGCAAAATGGGCATCCGTAGCTTTATATTCTCTGGCTATCCGCACATTGACGAAGCTAAATATTTTGGAAAACTTGTGATGCCGGACTTGAAAACCTGCTCATTGCCCCATGCTTATGGACGTGTCCCCAATGACACCCCTGCAACCCCTCTCGGAAACGGACCTCGTAAATAAAATGACATCTATGGAACGCATCACCCTGACCCCCGACCTGTCCCTGTCACGCATTGTCTATGGCATGTGGCGGCTTGGCGATGTTGACGACACATCCCCCAAAGCAGTTCAGGCCAAGATCGAGGCCTGCCTTGCGCAGGGCATCACGACCATGGATCAAGCCGACATTTACGGCGGCTACATGGCCGAAGAAATCATGGGCGCAGGCCTGACCCAAGCGATCAAAGACCAGATCGAAGTCGTGACAAAATGCGATATCCTTGCACCAGCGGGTCGTTATTCTGACGCACCGGGCAAATATTACGACACCACACGCAAACATATAGTTGCCTCCGTCGATCATTCCCTGCGCCTGATGGGGGTCGACAAAATCGACGTCCTGCTGATCCATCGCCCCGACCCGCTGATGGATCACCATGAAACTGGCGCGGCCTTGGATGACCTTGTGGCATCAGGAAAAGTGCGCGCTGTCGGTGTGTCGAACTTCAAACTGCACGACTGGACCCTGCTGCAATCAGGCATGAAATCAAAACTGGTGACGAACCAGATCGAAATTTCGCTGTCCGCGCACGCGGCACTGACCAACGGTGATCTGGCCTACCTGCAAGAACGCGGCGTTGCGCCAATGGCGTGGTCGCCACTTGGGGGTGGCGCGCTTATGACAGACGACACCGATCTTGGCCGCGCGATGGACGTCATTGCTGCCAACAACGGCGTTGATAGATCTGCCGTTGCAGTCGCTTGGTTGCTGGCACATCCCGCCAAGATCATGCCAGTGATGGGGACAAATAATATGTTCCGTATCAACGGCTTATCAGACGCTCTTAAAGTGGACATGTCGCGTCAAACGTGGTTCAAACTATACGAATCCGCTCTCGGACATGAGGTGGCATAAGTGAACGCATTTGACCCCCTTACAGACCAGCGCGCGTTCCGCGATGCTTTGGGTGCCTATGCCACTGGGGTCACGATCGTGACAACCGCATCGGCTGACGGGCCCATCGGGATTACAGCAAACAGCTTTGCCTCGGTGTCCCTCAACCCACCACTGGTGCTGTGGTCGCCTGCAAAATCATCCAAGCGTTTCAAATACTTCACGGGCGCAAAGCACTTCGCGGTCCACATTCTTGACGGGCATCAACAGCAGCTTTGTAACGGGTTTACCCGTGATAAATCAGCGTTTGACGGGCTTGATTGGGCGGCGAACGACGATGGTGTTCCACTGATCAATGGCTGCCTTGCGCGGTTTGAATGTACACTCGACGCGGAACACGATGCGGGCGATCACACGATCATCGTCGGCCGCGTCACAGGTGCATCCGCCCGCGAAGGGCTACCGCTACTGTTCCAAGGCGGACGGTTCGTATCAATTAAGGGTTAAACTAAAGAACAGGGCGTAAAGCCCTCGCATGACGACAAGAATGGGACATACCACTGCGGCCTAGGGAGGGCATACTTTGGGAGGACGTTTTGCAATCGGAGTGGTCGCCGCAGCTTATGCGGCGATCCTGTTCATCGGTGCCTTTGAGGACCGACGAGAGGCCGTGGCTGACATTATTGGTGTTGGCGACATGGCCCTTGTTGGGCTTATGGCGGCGGCGTTTTGGCTGGCCTGCGCGGTGCGACCGATCCCTGCGGCCCAAGCCCACGCCGCCATCAACGAAATCATCCATAAGGTTGGTAAATACGTCGCCGCCGGCGCCCTGATTTTCATGGTGTCCTGTATTTTGCTGCAAGTCTTCATGCGCTACGCCTTGAACGATGCGCCGAACTGGACCGAAGAAGCGGCGCGATTTGGCATGCTCTGGATGACTGGCCTGATGGCGCCGATTGCGTACCGTCATGGCGGGTTTGTCGCCATTGATATGCTTGAACGTGCGCTGTCTGAACGCCTGTCCACGGTCTTGACGCTGGTGTTGTTCGCGATGTCTTTCGCGGTGCTGTTGGTGATGTGGGACAAGGGCCTGAACAATCACGTCGACAGCCTGACAGGACGCGGCTGTTCATCCACCCTGCGCTGGCCGTTCGGCTTTGAAATTGGCAAATGTGGCCCACGGTTCTCAAATTATTACCAATATTCAGCCCTTTGGGTCGGGATTAACCTTTTGATCATTGTCTGTGTCGAACTGATCCTGCGCCAAGGGTTGAAACTGTTCGGGCGCGACGCTGGCCTTGCCCCGCTGGGCGATCAAGACATCGCGAGCGTATCATAATGCTGATTTGGTTCCTTCCGCTGTTTCTTGCCATTTTGATGATCGGCACGCCTGTCGTCTTTGCACTGCTGTTCGCCCCCGGCTTCATGGTCTGGGTGACCGGCAATGAAAGGGATCTCTCGATCCTGTACCGCAATGTTTACAACGGCATAGACAGCTTTCCACTGATGGCACTGCCGTTCTTTATGTTGGCAGGTGAGGTGATGAACCGCGGTGGCATCACCACCCGCCTTGTGGAATTTTCACAAGCCTTCATGGGCCATATGCGCGGTGGTCTGGCGCAAGTGAATATTCTGTCGTCCATCCTGTTCGCGGGCCTTTCGGGGTCGGCGGTGGCAGATACATCCGCGCTTGGCTCCACGCTTATTCCTGCGATGGAAAAGAACGGCTATACCCGCAAATTCGCCGCCGCGATTACCGCGGCGTCATCCGTCATTGGCCCGATCATTCCACCTAGCGGCATCATGATCATCTATGCCTATGTCATGGGCGAAAGCGTCGCCGCGCTGTTCATGGCGGGCATCGTTCCGGGCATATTGGTCGGCATCGGCCTGATGGTGATGGTGCGTCTTATGGCCGATCGCTACGATTTGCCAAAAGCTGAACGCATCGTTCACAAAAACCAGACCATCGCGCCAATCGAACACTGGTTGTCGCTGATACTTGTGCGCATCAACTTCATGGGCTTGCTTTGGGCGGTGTTCCGGCTTGGGTCCTTGTTTGCAGGCGTTGCTAAACCGCAAGGCTGGATGCTTGTGGGGACCTTGGCTGTGCTGCTGGTGTTCGCGCATTTCTTCTTTGTGTGGTTGCGCACCGTTGTCAGCCCTGACTTCCGCATCGTGTGCAAAAAGGGCGTCGTGCCACTGCAAACGCCGATCATCATCCTTGGCGGTATCCTTGTGGGCGTCATGACCCCGACCGAAGCCTCCACCGTCGCTGTGGCCTACGCCCTGCTGGTCAGCGTCTTTGTGCTGCGATCCCTGACATGGGCGGATTTCTTTGACGTGTTGCAACGCTCCGCCCTCGCCTCTGCCTCGGTGCTGTTGCTGGTTGGCGCGGCTGTGGCGTTCAAGACCATCGTCGCCACATCCGGCGCGGCCACAACCATGGCCGACATCATTCTGGGCCTGTCCGAAAACCCGCTGATCTTGCTGTTCTTGATCAACATCCTGCTGTTCATCGTCGGCATGTTCTTGGACGCGGGCCCCGCGATCATCATTCTTGGCCCGATCCTTGGCCCAATCTTTGTGGACATCGGCGTGCACCCTGTGCATTTCGCGATCATCATGTCGGTGAACCTGACGGTTGGCCTTGCGACACCCCCGATGGGTCTGGTGCTGTTCGTGGCCTCGACGGTCAGTCGTGAAAAGGTCGAAACCATCGCATGGGCCATTCTGCCTTTCTTAGCAGTCGAAGTCGTCGTGATTTTCCTGATCACCTTCATCCCACAAATCTCAATGACAGTTCCATATCTGGCGGACTTCTTGGGCTGCTCACCAGACATCGGTTACATGGCTTGCATTAGCCCTGGGCCGCCACCAAACTAAAAACCAACGCCTAACCAACTTCATAAATCTGGGAGGATTACACAAATGAAGACGTACCTTGCTCGACCCTTGGCCATGGCCGCGACCATCGCCGCCTACACCATCGCCGCCACGCCTGTTTATGCGGACGGCCATTCCATCACCCTGCGCGCAACCGCAAACTCCAACGAAAACGACGAAGACTATGACGGTCTGATCGTCTTCAAGGATTACGTAGAAGCCGCGTCAAACGGTGCAATCACCGTCGAATTGTTCATCGGCACGCAGCTGTGTTCAACCGGCGCAGAATGCCTTGAAGGCGTCGCCGAAGGCTCAATCGACATCTATATCTCCACCTCAGGCGGCGCGGCGGGCATCTTCCCGTATATTCAGGTGCTTGACCTGCCCTATCTGATGTCGTCCGACCGCGTCGCAGAAGCGGTGCTTTCCAGTGATTTCGTGCGCACCCTGCGCGATCAGGCATTGGCAGACAGCGAAGACACGATCCGCCTGATGACGATCGGCAACACCGGCGGATGGCGCAACTTTGCCAACACCGAACGCCGCATCCAGACCCCTGCGGATATGGACGGTCTGAAACTGCGTTCTGTTGTTGCAGATCTGCCCGTGCAGCTGGTCGAAGCTATGGGCGCCTCGGCCACCCCGATCCCGTGGCCGGAACTGTTCACATCCCTGCAAACCGGCGTTGTCCAAGGCACAGCCAACGGCATCACGGACATCATGGGCATGAAGTTCCCCGATGCGGGCCTGCAATACCTGACCCTTGACGGGCACAGCTATATGGGCGCGCTGTGGTGGATGAACAACGAACGCTTCACCAGCATGGACGAGGCACAGCGCCGCGTCATCGTGGATGGCTTCTACGCGCTGCAGCAGGCGACATTCGCTGCACCCAAGCGCAACTCGATCCAAGCCTACACCGACTTCGTAGACGGTGGCGGTGAGGTCTATGTGCCAACACCCGAAGAAAAGGCCATGTTCGCGCAGGCCGCCGAACCTGTGCAGGCATGGTTTCGTGAAAACGTAGACGGGGGTAGCGACATGCTCGACGCGCTTCTGGCCGCCGTCGCAGAGGTTGAGGCCGATCTGGCCGCAGACTACGCCGCCGACCTGAACTAAAGGTTAACACCTGAAATCGAAAAGGCCGCTCCGGTTGGGGCGGCCTTTTTTGTGTCCTGCCCCCGCTCGGAGTCAAGCCGCAGGCGCCGAGCAAGCGCCGGTCCGTCCCGACGGGCTGGCGCTATGGCTAATGCCGCGCGAAACACTGGTGTAAAACGACGACCGCCACCATAAAGTGGCCGCAAAAGACCTTCCAGCGCCACCCCACGGCCCGCCGCTTGCTCGGTTCATCGTCTTGGCAGCACTGCGCAACCATCAGGGTATGAATTGCCAACACATTCAAACAGTTCATCACCGCAGGTATGCGCACGAATTACTCTAATATCATTGCATTGGTTACGTACAGCAATGTCTGAACCGTCTATTATTAAGTTCACACCTAGGCGCACTGCTTCTGCCCTTAAAACGGTTTCTGCGACTGCGTAGGCATTCACGCTGTCTCGGAGATTAATTTCAACCTCGAAAATCCGAGGATTACCAATCTTTGCAAGTGATTTTAAGATTGGTCCATCACAGAAACGGAAATATGCCGACTCCCCACCCCAAAACTTCAGCAAATCTTCGGTTCCTGCCGTTCTCGCAGGAACAGGGATCGTTACTGCGTAGAATTTGCCTGCTCTGATATCTGATTGGTTCTGAAATGGACTTGTCTGGAAGATTTCGTTGGCCTGCACATCGGTCAGCAGCCCATCCGAAACAAGCTTGTCCAAGCGGGCTCGAAGTCCCGGCAAAGTTGAGAGCATAACACGCTGTTTTATCAACTCGACTTCATTATCCGTCATTCTGGCATAGTGCCAAACTCTTATCTTGCGGCGTGCCAGTGCTTTCAATAATTGATTTTCAAGAACTTGATTGTACCGCTGGCTATAAGGATTGGATAAGAGGCTTTCATAAGGTTCACTTGTAAGATGCCGCTCCATGAGACGCTTGTCTTCGTCCCAGTAGCTAAAGATCACTTCCGCATTAGCGTCTAGGATTGACTTAAGTTCATCGTCAAAAGTAACTGAATTCCAACAATCCACTTTTTCATCTCCCTCTACCGAAACGGATACATCCACACCTTGTAATCATCCACCAACACCTGCGCCCGCGCCCGCTGCTCGGCGCTCATTCTCGGCGTCAACGCCTCAAGACTGTCTGGCGCATCGATGTCGCCGCCAATCGCGGACAGCGCATACCACAGATACGCCCGCACCAGATCGGGCGCAGGCATTCCGCGGCCCAACTCATAATACCAGCCGATCCCGGATTGCGCCCCCGGATGCCCCTTCATCGACGCGCGCAGGTACCACTCAAACGCGCGTTCATCGTCGCGCGCCACGCCAAGCCCCAGCGCGTACATCACTCCGATCCATTCTTCGGCGTCAGCATTGCCGGATCGCGCCAGAACCTCGAACTGCGCGCGCGCCGCAACGAACTCCCCCGCTTCCATCAGATCGCGGGCGTCTTCCAGATCAGCGGCAAAGACAGGGCTTGAGGTCGCCATCAAACCTGCCAAAATGAATCCATGAAATGTACGTCGCAGAGTCATACAAGTTGTGTACAAGTGGTGCACGCGATGTGCCTCCTTATTTGGGGGGCTGGCGCGGCTGTGGCGGACCCGATTTCGATGGATGATTTCGTGGACGCCGACCAAGCGCAAGCCCGCATTGGACAATTGTTATTCTACGACAAAATATTGAGTGGAAACAGGAACATATCCTGTGGTACCTGTCATCATCATGACCAAGCGGGTGGCGACGGGCTGTCACTGGGCATTGGCGAAGGCGGCATCGGTGTCGGGCCGGACCGCACCGCCGAAGACATCCGCAAGCGCATCCCAAGAAACGCACCAAGCCTTTGGAATATAGGGCATAATTCTATCGACGTGCTCTTTTGGGATGGCCGGCTTGAGGTGTCCGATCAGTTCGGCAACGGCTTTGATTCCCCTGCCGAAGAATGGCTCCCGATGGGTCTGGACAACATCGTCGCCGCGCAATCCCTGTTCCCCCTTACCTCACAATTCGAAATGGCCGGAAACCCCGGTGAAAACGCCATCGCAGGCGCCACCCACGATAGAATTGATGCCGCGTGGCCCATCATCCAAGCGCGGATCCACGCAGAGCCTGAATACGTCAGGTTATTCATTGAAGCCTTTGATAATGTTACCGAAATACCCGACATAACAATTGTTGAAATTGGCAATGCGATGGCGGCGTTTATCACGACTGAATGGCGCAGTTTTGACAGCCCCTATGATGCGTGGCTGACCGGTACGGCCCTGCCCGCCAGCGCTGAACGTGGCCGACACTTGTTCTTTGGCGCAGTTGGTTGCGCGGGCTGTCACAGTGGGCCACTTTTCACCGACCAGACCTTTCACGCCCTCGGCCTGCCAGCCTTTGGACCAGGGCGCACACGCCTCTTTGATAAAATGCCACGCGATGTCGGGCGAATGGGGGAAACGGATTTATTATCAGATGCTTACAGATTTCGCACACCGTCCTTGCGCAACGTCGCGCTGACGGCGCCCTATGGTCATAACGGTGCATATCCGACTTTGGGCGACATGATACGCCACCACGGCGACCCAGTTGCCGCCCGCGCCGCTTGGACAACCGACATGGCAGCGTTGCCCGTCGCACCGTGGATGGATGGTGTTGACTTCGCAATCCAGCAGGACAGCCGTGAAATGGCACGTCAGCAGGCGGTTTTGGACATCAATCCTGTGGCCATGACTGCGGCGGAAGTCGCTGATATAGAAGCGTTTCTTCATGCTTTAACTGGTGACACCGCGCAGGAACGCCCGCTTGGGCGACCCGCGACAGTGCCCAGCGGTTTGCCAGTCGACTAGTTTAAAACGTCAACTAATTTAAACTTCGACTAGCGCAAAACCTCGCTCAAGGGGCGTCTTGAACGCGGCGGCGTATCTCCTTTGGGACTGCCAAAGCGGATGACCTGAACGAGACGGCGGTCAGACGCGATGCCGAACCTGTCACAGACCTGTGTATGTGTGCTTGGGTGGTCCGACACTGCGGCCATCGGCCAACCCGCAAACCCCAAGGATGCCGCCTCAAGGCACATGCGAAGATAGGCCCGACCGCTTGCAACAGGGTTTTCCATAATATCTCTGTGAAACAATGCTATAACCGGTGCAGTCAATGTCACCTCGTGTTCAGATGTAAGGCCTTTGGTGAAACCAATCGCGTTCAAAAACCACCAAAATTTGATCAGAACCAAGGGTGCTGCGCGGGCCTCGCCACGGCTCATTCGCATTGACGCACAGTTCATCCCGTCAAGTCCGGCGCGCGGGTGCCTGTCGCTAAACCGCATCCAGCTGACCAGTTCGCGGCGAAAATCAGGGTTCTGCATAATCTCAAAGCTTGCCCAATCGTTGCGCTCAGCGATCCATTCACGACCTGTCAGGTCCATGATCATCCGGGCATCTGCGCGGGTCCAGCCGTACAGTTCCGCAGGCTGCGGTACGAATGGACCGCGCCACGTGAAACGGCGTTCAAGTTGGGCGTGCAGCCCGTCGTCGGACCCGTGTGACATGGTCAAATGCGCGACCGCAACAAGGCCCTGACCAGGTGCTGTCTCTTTGTCGGTCAAGGTTGCGTGGGCTGCGATGCCGTGGGCGGACAGCGCCAGCACCATTGCCTCCAGTACAGCGCCGCACGACAGGGCCGCGTCGCGCCCTTTGGGGTCGCCAACCAGTAGGCCGACGCTGGTATCGCAAAACAACGACAGCGCGTCCCCGTCACGGACCCAGCGGGCGGGTTGGGTGTTGTGGACGGTCGGCGCAAGGGCAGCGCGCGTCACGCAGCCCTCAAATACCTCTTGCGATATCATGGGGTTGACCGTGAGATCAGCCGCGCCATGCGTTGCACTGCCACAAGTTCAAGTTCCGCCCGTGGCGATGTTGCCAATGACGGCGTCGATAGCGCCACAAGGGTCATTGGCGCGTTATCAGCCAACAGGATGTGGCTGGCGTTGAACAGATTAAACAGGTGGGTGATGCGATCGCCTTGCGCGCCATCACTGAAGGGCGGATCAGCGCGGCGCAGCACGGGGCAGATGGTAAAGATGTGGCGCAAAACAGCTGCCTCGAGGTCTGCCAGTTGCGCGTTGTCAATCAGCGCGGCCCCCTCAACCAAAGGGTGCGCTTGCAACCCTCGCAGGAACCCCAATGCATCGCAGGATCGGTCTTCGGCGAGGTGATGTAGCAGGGTTTGCGATTGTTCTTCGGACCGCAGGGTTTGCGCCTCAATAAACAGCACCGCAACCGGCACAGCTGCAAGGATGACGACCAGCGTCAGGATCGTTGCGTCTTTGTCCATGCCGACCATATCAGCCACCACAAATCCCGACAGACCTGCACCTATGACGATTGCGAGAAACGATAACAGTGGCGCGCGGTGGTGCGCCTGAGAGCGGCCAATGCTGACAGTAAGCCAGCAAAAGAACAGCAGCCCCAAGGCTGATATTTGTGCCGGGGGGGCCAGATGAATCATAAAAAAGTCAGCAGCAGCCAAAGGAACAAGCAGAAACAACGACAGCGCCAACCGTTCGACCGTTTGGTTTTCAGCGACTGTCAGGCTGGACCTGTTGCGGGTCAAAACCAGCCATGCCCCAATGAAAACCCCGCTGAGTTGAAAGGCGAGAAGTCCCATCAGGCGCGGTGGATCAATGCTGTCAGACCACCAGAATGACAAGATAAAAAAGACAATTGTGCCGCAACCAACCCAAACCTTGGCCCATTGTGGTGCATGGCGGCGCAGCAATCCTTCGGCCAAAACCAGCACGGAAATTGGTATAAGAGCGGCCCCTAACAGAATGAAAAATCGAAAGAAGTCTGCGCCAGTCAGAATGAGAAATGCGCGTCCTACGAACAACATCGCCATGACGCGAAGGCCAAACAGGAAGCGCCTGTTCAGCGGCTCCCACGGATCGCGCGCGCAGATCACACTTTGCAAGATCAACAACCCTGCGAGGGCCGCCAGCGACAAGAAAAGATTGCCTGTGTCAGATGCCACCAGCGTCATTGCATCAATCCGATCAAGACCTTACGCCCCATCAGGCGCATAATTTCCGGTTTGGAACGTTCAATTCGTGCCATGTAAGGGTTGAAGAAATACCCGCGACCAAGGATTGCGTTCACCACTTCGTAGCACATCAACTGACACGTGGTGATGACCATTGGCGCGAATGACATGCGGGGCCGTTTGCCCGCCACAGCGTCGCCGACAATATTCGGATCGATGTAATTTCTGTATGAGGAATGGGTAACAACCCATTCAGATTCCTTTTTAAATGCTTTTGATCGCTGATCGTCAGTAATTTTGTCCCAATCCGTTTCGACAGTTGGGTTGCCAAAACGGTCCTTGTATTTTTGATCGTTAGGCCCCGTCACATAGACCGATGGCGGCGGCGATGTATCGGCGTTTATCACCGACTTCTCCAGCCCGCGCGCGCTGAGATCATCGGTGCTATTCACCACAATCACGGGCCGTTCGACCCCTGCATCAATAGTGTCCGTCCAATCGCCATGATGGACCTCAATTTCAATTTTAGGATTGATTTGGCCCACTATTTGTGGGGTCGCCTCGGCCTTGTGCTGGTTCATTGTGTGATCAAATGCAAAGACTTGACGGTTCAGGTTACTGATCTCAAATTCGTCCAGAACGATAATGATCAGCTCGCCGATCCCTGCCAGCACCAGCCACATGATACACGCGCCGCGCAGTTTGGCTTGCTCATCTAGCGTCACAAAGCCAATGTTTCGCGAGGTGAATTCGGCGTAATCAAACATCATGGTCGTCCCCTGAATGGCGCGAGGAATATGTGTCTTTGGCAGGCCGCAGAATCGAGAAGTGTCGTGTGCTGTCAGACCAGTAGAACATGGGCAGGATCAACCGTCGAAGAGCCACGTAAATGCCCGTGGACAGTACGCCAAACATCGCAGTTTTGGGGACGTCACGCGACAGATAGCGCCGGATCGCAGGCAAATCCATGCGCCCCAGTTGCAGCACATCATCGCCGCGGGTGTAATCCAGTTCGGCGGCACAGAAGTCGTTAAAAATCGCGTCACGGTGCTTGGGTGCCTGATCCCATGTCTTATTGAGGTCATCTGACCCGCCGGTATAAGCATTGGTAATCACAAATTGCGTCTCGTCGAATTCGGCGTCATCGCCCACCCCGAACACATGGCGATGCCACGTCATGATGCGGCGCGCCATCAACACATGGTTCAACGTGCGCCGATCTGCGTCAGGCCGTGGCCAAATGTCGGAAAACATCTCTGACACCATGCCAACAACGGCGGGAACCTGTGTAACGTTGGAAATCCAGAGCAGGCGGAATTGGTTGCGCACAAACAGCAGAAAACACGTTAGGCCATAGAGCACCCAAGCAAGCCCGCTGGATCGCTGATCAGGATCCACCATGACCAAACCAAGATGCAGCACATCGGTGGGCTCAGGCTGGGTATCAAGCGTCATAATCACCAGCGGGTTAAAAGCAATTGGCGTACCGTCGCGCAGAGTTACCAGCGTGATGATGGTGTCACGCATGCGGTCGCGCCCCCCCCCGCGAACACACCATAGGTCAGGCTACTTGTATCCAGCGTTTTCGCCGCAATAGTGCGCAAATCTTGTGTCAGTGCCTGCAAATCAGCCTGCGACATCCAGCGACCCGGGCGTTCCATAATGCGCACCACGCGGTCACGTCCGTTGCGCAGGCTAACGTCCATGTGCTCTCGGCGGAGCAATTTGAGGATGGGTCCGATCATATGGGTCCGATCATACTGGGCCTGCCGCGTTTATCCGTTGGGGTAACGATAGACTGGATTAACCCTAGGATATGGCTGCGCGTGATGGCAGGCAAGCGTGGAAAGCCTGACCTTTTTGCGGCAATCACACTTGACCAAAGCAGGTCTTAAATCTAGAACATAACAAGAACATTATTACTGGAGACTCAGATGCGCAGAGCCCCAAATCTGTTAAAAACGGCCCCCACCCTCAAATCCGCGACCGACCTGCTGATGCAGCGGGCGGAAACGGCTGGCCGTAAGGGGGAGGCTGACGCGCAACCGACCCTGCGTGAGGTGTTCAGCGAAACTGTAACCGATGGTGCGGCATTGGCGTTTATGCTGGCACAATTGAACACCACAAAGGGGCCCGTTTTGTGGGTGTCTGATCATCTGTCGCGGCGCGAAGCAGGGGTGATTTGCATGGCTGGACTACCGCATGGCATAGATATTTTGCGGGTCGATGTGTCCAAACCCATTGATGTGCTTTGGGCGATGGAACAGGGGCTGGGCTGCGCCACACTGGGCGCTGTGGTGGGCGAGGTTTGGGGTGATCCGCCTGCGCTTGATTTTACCGCATCCAAACGGCTCGCACTCAGGTCAGAAGCCTATTCGGTCCCCGCGTGGCTGATCCGGCGCGCAGCACATGCCAATCTAAGTGCAGCCCGCGCTCGCTGGCGGCTGTCGTCACTGGCGTCCCTGCCCAACGCAGATAACATGCACGCCCCCGGTCAACCGCTATGGCGCGCGCACTTGTTCCGCTCACGCTGGGGCACGCCGGGGGATTGGGTCGCAAGAGATCAAAATGGTCTATACCTTGATTACCGCGTCGAAGGCCGCCCCATGCACGAGGCACGCAATGCCTAAACCAAGCACGCAACGGCCAAGGCCCGCAGCACGATGAGGCGGGAGGACAAGCTGCCCGTCCTGCCCTTTCCAACGCCTGCTTCGCACACACCATCGGCAGACATCCCACCGGCGGACCCGCCTATAAAGGCAAATGACACCGCCGACATGCTGGCGCATGCGATCGAGGCTTTGCAACGGGCGATGACACCAAAACCTGCTGATCCACGGACGGGCGACCTGCCTGCGCAAGACCGTGTTGTGGAAGAAAGTTTCACGTTCGTGGGCGAGCCCCGCTTGCGGGGGGCAATATCCAGTAGACTTACCGACACCCAAAAGGGTGGGCGGGTGGGCGTCGCATCTTGTGCGCTCACTCCGTCCAATGACAAAGACCCGCTCGCGCGCCGGATCACTGCGCTGCATTTTCCGCGTCTGACGATCAATCGCTGGCAACGGCATATGGATAGCACCGGGCAGGCCCCGCCGCCTGAAATTCCCGTGGCACTGGCTGTTGAGGGGCCGCACGGCCCTGTGGTGCACGCCACCAACCGTGCGGCAGATCAGACCAGCATCCATATCGGGGCCCGCGTCGTGGATATGCGCGCGCTGTGTCCTGAATTACGTGTTGAATTTGCCGATGTGGGGGGTGATCAAGCGGCGCTCAAACAGTTGATGCTTTGGGTGCGGCGCTGGTGTCCTTGGTCGGCTTTGGATGGGCCAAATGGGTTGATTTTAGACACCACGGGATCGGACCATCTGTGGGGTGGCGAAGCGGCGATGCTGCGCGAGATTGAAGGTAAACTATCCACGATAGGGCTGGAGACCGATCTGGCCACAGCACCAACCCACGGGGCGGCATGGGCTCTGTCGCGGTTTGGCGGCGTGCGCGAAGTCTGCTTGGCGCACGAGTTGGCACAGCGCACAGCGCCCATGCCCACGGCTGCATTGCGGCTACAGGGGGATACGGTGCTGTTGCTCAAACGGTTTGGGCTAAAAACCGTCGGTGCGCTGGCGAATGTGCCGCGATTGTCACTGGCACGGCGGTTCCAAAAGGCAGTGTTGGTGCAAAATCCACTGCTGCGTCTGGATCAGATGATGGGGCGGACGGCTGAACCGCTGCAAAGCCCCGACGACCCGCCACGCTTTAGCGTACAATCGAACTTGGCGGAGCCTGTTCTAGACCCTGAACCCTATATGCCTGATATGGCGCAGGAGTTATGCGCGGGTCTGCATGCGCAGGGTTGTGGCGCGCGGCGGGTGACGCTGACGATCTATCGCACGGATGGGGATGTGGACCGGATCAGTGTGGCGACCAGCCAAGCGAGCCGCGATCCCGCGCATATCCTGCGGCTATTTGACGGCAAGCTTGAGCGGCTGAACCCCGGCTTTGGCTTTGATCTGATCACACTGGACGCCAGCGTTGTGGAACATGTGCAACTGGTGCAAACCCGCATTGAGGGGGGGGCCAGACAAAATGCGGATGGCGGCACAGAACTGGCGCGCCTGATTGACCGGCTGTCGGCCAAGTTTGGCGCGGACAACATTCGTCGCCCCGCGCCGCGCGACAGCCACGTGCCCGAACGTCGCGAAGGCTGGCAAGCGGCAATGGCACCGGACGGCGCGTCCCTGCCCGCGCACCAGCGGCCCCGACCGTTGCGGCTGTTGCAGCCACCCGAAGACATCCGCGTGCTTTACGCCGTGCCCGAAGGCCCGCCTGCACAGTTCATGTGGCGGCGTCTGACCCATAAAGTCGTGCGCTTTGAAGGCCCCGAACGGATCGCGCCGGAATGGTGGGCGGATCGCCCCGGCACGCGGTTGCGTGATTATTACCGCATCGAGGACCAAAATGGTTGCCGCTACTGGCTGTTTCGCGAAGGGATTGCGGGCGATGGTCGTGGCGGTGCGCCGCGTTGGTGTGTGCAGGGGATTTTTGCATGAGGGGCGTTTGGCTTTACGCACACCATGGGTGTGACGCCTGTGGTGGGCGGGGGCGCACCTCGTTGAACTTTGCTGCGCAAAATTCAACAGGTGCGCAAGAAAAACGGTATTTGAGAACCAAAGAAGCTGTGAATGGCGTATATGGCCATGCCCGAGAATGATCATTCTCATCCGCGCCACACACTACCCGAGGACGGCGATTTTACGCCCAATGCACGCGCGCGCTATGTCGAGTTGGGGCTGTGCACGTGTTTTTCGTTTTTGCGTGGGGCATCGGATGCGGTTGATCTGGCACAGGCGGCGTGGGCGCTGGGGTATGATTGTTTGGCTGTGGCAGACATCAACACTTTGGCGGGGGTTGTGCGTATTTGGTCGCAGGGGCGAAAGGCGGCATTGCGGCCCCTAATCGGGGCGCGCGTTGAGCTTGTGAGTGGTGAGGCGTTTCTGGTGTATCCGACTGATCGGCAAGCCTATGGGCGGCTGTCGCGGCTGATTTCCAAGGGGCGGATGGCGGATGTGGATGGCAATTGGCAAACCAAGGGTGCCTGCGATCTGACGTTGTCAGATTTGGCGACCCACGCCGATGGGTTAATCCTGATTGCCGTTCCAAGTGACGATGTGGAAGCCTATGGGCGCGGGTTAAAGCGGCTCTGTAAGGCCTTGCCACAAATGCGTTATTTGGCGGCGTCCTATCTATATCGCGGCGACGATCACGCACGCATCAACAGGTTGGACGCCTTGGCAGGCCAGCACGGGCTGCGCCTGCTGGCGAGCAATGAAGTGCTGTATCACGCGCCCGATCGCCGCCCGTTGCAGGATATTATGACCTGTATTCGTGAACACTGCACGCTGGTGGATGCAGGGTCACGGCTGCAGCCCAACGCCGAACGGCATCTGAAATCACCAGCCGAAATGCAACGCCTGTTCACCCAGTGGCCCCACGCGATCCGTGCCACGCGTGACGTCGCCGATGCGATTGCGTTTGATCTGGGCGAGTTGTCTTATGAATACCCAAGCGAAGTGATCCCGCAGGATATGACGCCACAAGAGTATCTGGAGAAGTTGATATGGAAGGGCGCCGCATGGCGGTATCCAGACGGGGTAGCCGATGCCATTAAAGCGGTGCTGCGCAAAGAGCTGGCGATGATTGAAAAGCTTGATATCGCGCGGTATTTCTTGACCATTCACGATATTATCGACTTTGCACGCAACGTCGCACAGCCGGAAATTCTATGCCAAGGGCGTGGATCAGCCGCCAATTCCGCGGTCTGTTATGTTTTGGGGATCACGGCTGTGGACCCGACGCAGCACAGCCTGCTGTTTGAGCGGTTTATCAGTGAGGAACGCCGCGAACCGCCCGACATTGATGTCGATTTCGAGCATGAGCGGCGCGAAGAAGTCATTCAGCATATCTACACCAAATACGGCCGCGAGCGGGCCGGCCTGTGCGCCACGGTGATCCATTATCGTCCGCGTTCAGCGATCCGCGAGGTCGGCAAATCCATGGGGCTATCCGAGGACGTCACAGGCGCCATGGCCAAAACAATCTGGGGGTCATGGGGTAGGGATGTGGACGGCGAGCACGCGCGCGAAGCGGGTTTGGATATGAGCGATCCAGTGCTGCGGCGCACTGTTTTATTGGCGGGGCAATTGATCGGCATGCCACGCCATTTGGGACAACACGTGGGCGGGTTTATCCTGACGGAACGCGCACTCACTGAAACGGTGCCGATTGGCAATGGCGCGATGCCGGAGCGTACGTTTATTGAATGGGATAAAGATGACATCGACGCGCTTGGTATTTTGAAAGTGGATATACTGGCGCTGGGGATGCTGACCTGCATCAGAAAGTCTTTTGATTTTATATCCGCACATTATGGAACGAAATTCACCCTTGCGACTGTCCCGCAAGAAGACCCTCGCGTCTATGGAATGTTGTGCAAAGGCGACAGTATCGGGGTATTTCAGGTGGAAAGCCGCGCCCAGATCAACATGCTGCCGCGCCTGCGGCCACGCACGTTTTATGATCTGGTGATCGAGGTTGCGATCGTGCGCCCTGGTCCTATTCAAGGCGACATGGTGCACCCGTATTTGCGGCGTCGCAACGGCGAGGAAGTCATCACATATTCGTCCCCCGGCCCGCCCCATGATCCAGCGGAGTTGAAAAACATCTTGGGGCGCACGCTGGGCGTCCCTATCTTTCAAGAACAGGCGATGAAGGTCGCGATTGAGGCGGCGGAATTTTCCCCTGCCGAGGCCAATGAACTGCGCAAGGCGATGGCAACATTCCGCTCGCGCGGTACGATTGAACTGCTGCAAGACAAGATGGTCGGGCGCATGGTGCGGCGCGGCTACGACGAAGATTTCGCACAGCGCTGTTTTGATCAAATCAAGGGCTTTGGCGAATATGGCTTCCCAGAAAGCCACGCGGCGAGCTTTGCGCAATTGGTTTACGTGTCAAGCTGGCTCAAGTGTCACTACCCAGATGCGTTCTGCGCAGCGCTGCTGAATTCGCAACCCATGGGGTTTTATGCGCCCGCACAACTGGTGCGAGATGCCAAGGATCACGGCGTCGAAATTCGCCCGCCAGATGTGAATTATTCCCATTGGGACAGCACGCTTGAACCATCACAAGACGGGTTTGCGCTGCGATTGGGCCTACGTCAAATCACCGGATTCCAGATCGATGCTGCAACGCGTTTGGTAAACGCGCGCGACGCGCCGTTTCGCGATTTAAAGGCGCTGCAAGACCGCGCAAGCCTGACAGCACCGCATGTGCGCCGACTTGCACAGGCCGATGCGTTGCGGTCGATGTTTCTGGATCGCCGCCAAGCACTGTGGGATGCATCGGCACTACGCGATGCGCCCGATTTGCCGCTGTTTCAAGGCACGCGGGATGAAGGCAAGGAAGCCCCCGTCGCCCTGCCCGCGATGCCCGTATGTGAACAGGTAGTCGCAGACTATCAGACATTGCGGCTGAGCCTGAAAAAGCACCCAATGGCGTTTTTACGCAGGTCACTGGCAACACAGGGTTACACCGACTGCACGCAACTGAAGACCAGTCGTGCGTGGCAGAAGATATCTATGGCGGGGCTGGTGTTGATCCGCCAGCGCCCCGGCTCGGCCAAGGGCGTGTGTTTCATCACGATTGAGGATGAATTTGGCGTCGCTAATTTGGTCGTCTGGCCATCGGTGATGCAACAGTTTCGCCGCGTGGTCATGCAATCACGATTGCTGGTCATCCATGGGTATGTGCAGCGCGATGTGGACGTCATTCACGTGGTGGCTGAAACTTTGGAGGATCGATCCGACGCGTTGTTGCGCCTTTCACCCGAAGGCATGGCAACAACAGTGGCGCATGCCAATCGTGTGGCACACCCCCTGCCAGCCTCGTCAGGGCGGCATCCGCGAGACGTGCGGATTATTCCAAAAAGTCGGGATTTTCATTGAAGGTGGGATGATCGTGACCTGCGCGCACTTTTGGTGGGGCACCTGCGGTGGGCGGGGCGCAGGGGGCATTGCCCCCTCTTGTCTGCGCCAATTCACCCCCCAGGGTATATTCGAGACAAAGACAAACTTAAGCGGATCGACCTAGCACGCGTTTGGAGCCTTCGAGCGCGAGCGGGCTGAGGCCATCGCCACCATTTTTGATATGGGTTGCAAGGAAGTCGAGCATGCGTGGTTCCCAGAATTCTTTTAGGTGATCGGCGACGCGGCCCGCTTTGTCGGCGTCGGGTTGGCTTTCAAAGAAGGTCGCGATTTGATTGATCATCCGGTTGATTTTGTCAGGCGACATCGGAGGCCTCTTTGGTTTGGAAGGGGGGCAGATGGATGCGGTGGAAATGGGTGAAAATTTCAAACGTGTCGTCGCAAGCGAGGGCCACGAGCGTGATGTTGGCCGCTTGCGCAGTTGCGACAGCAAGGGTTGTGGGGGCGGACACGGCGAGGACCACAGATGCGCCCACCATGGCAGATTTCTGCACCATGTCGACCGAGACGCGTGACGTCAAAACGAGCGCACCATGTGAGCAGTCAGGGGTCGCGCCGATAAGTTTATCAAGGGCATTGTGGCGACCCACGTCTTCGCGAACCGTCATAAGACCACGATTTGGAACAAAAAATCCAGCGCCATGGACCGCGCGTGTTTTGTCATGCAGCGTTTGCCCTGCCCGCAGATCGCGCATGGCGCGCGCCACGTCGCTGGGTGAAAGTGCCAGATCGGACGTCACCGGCGCCACAGCGCGTACCGCTTGATCCAAGCTGTCGATGCCGCACAACCCACAGCCCACCGGACCCGCCATGGCGCGGCGGCGCAGGCTCAGTGTTTCCGCTTGCGTTTCGGGCAGCCACATCTGTAGCTCAAAGCCGTTAGGGTGCGCAACGACTTCGACACTGTCGATTTCGCCCCAACCTTCAGTACGCGTGAACCCACGCCCAAAGTCTTCGAGATCACTCGGCGTGGCCATCATCACTGCTTGCGTTGTGCCGTTGTACACAAGCGCCACCGGCACTTCTTCGGGCAGCGCCCGGGTGGCCGTAATAGCGCGGCCATTGCTCACGACATGAGCATTAATGGAGCGCGCACCTGTCATTCAGCGGCCGGAAGAATGCGCCGCGAATTGGCAGCCTGTGCGTTGTAATCTTCCTGCCAATCCGACGGGCCGTTGGAAAGCGCGACCTGCACTGCAGTCACTTTGTATTCAGGGCAGTTCGTCGCCCAGTCCGAATAATCGGTGGTGATGACGTTGGCCTGCGTGTCAGGATGGTGGAAGGTCGTGTAGACAACCCCAGTGGACACACGATCTGTGATCTGCGCCTTAAGCTGAGTTTCACCTGCACGCGACGCCAGGCGCACATATTGACCGTCGCGAATGCCGCGTACCTCGGCGTCATGCGGGTGGATTTCAAGAAGGTCTTCCTCGTGCCAAACGCTGTTTTCTGTGCGCCGCGTCTGCGCGCCAACGTTGTATTGCGACAGAATACGCCCCGTGGTCAGCAACAGCGGGAAACGCGGGCCGGTTTTTTCATCCGTTGCAACGTATTCGGTGATGATGAACTGGCCTTTGCCACGCGCGAACCCGTCAACGTGCATGATCGGCGCACCGTTCGGAAATTTCTCGTTGCAAGGCCACTGAACTGATCCTCGAGTTTCTAGCATTTCATAGTTTACGCCAGCGAAACTTGGTGTCGTCGCTGCGATTTCGTCCATGATCTGGGCGGGGTGCGTGTAGGTCCAGCCACTGTCCATGGCGTTGGCCAGCAACATCGTGACTTCCCAGTCGCCATAGCCGTTTTTCGGGGCCATGACCTTGCGCACGCGGTTGATGCGGCGTTCGGCATTGGTGAATGTGCCGTCTTTTTCCAAGAACGTGGAGCCAGGTAAGAAGACGTGCGCATAGTTCGCCGTTTCGTTCAAAAACAGGTCGTGAACGATGACACATTCCATCGCCGCAAGACCCGCTTGAACGTGTTTTGTGTCCGGGTCTGATTGCAGAATGTCTTCGCCCTGAATGTAGATGCCTTTGAACGTACCATCGACGGCAGCGTCCAACATATTGGGAATGCGCAGGCCGGGTTCGGGGTCAATCGTGGTGCCCCAGATTTTTTCGAACACTTCGCGGGTCGCGTCGTCGGATACGTGGCGATAGCCCGGCAATTCGTGGGGGAATGACCCCATATCGCAGGCTCCCTGCACGTTATTTTGGCCACGCAGCGGGTTAACACCAACGCCGTTTTTACCCAAGTTGCCCGTCATCATCGCGAGGTTGGCGATGGCCATGACGGTTGTGGACCCTTGCGAATGTTCAGTCACGCCAAGGCCGTAATAGATCGACCCGTTGCCGCCGGTGGCGAACAAAATGGCCGCCGCACGGAGTTCATTTGCATCGACGCCTGTCAGCATTGCGGTCGCTTCTGGGGAATGGCGCGGATCGGAGATAAATTCTGCGTAATGCGCAAATTCATCCCAGTCGCAACGGGTACGGATGAAATCCTCATCCATCAGGCCCTCGGTGACGATGACATGCGCAATCGATGACAACACGGCCACGTTCGTCCCCGGAAGCAGCGGCAAGTGATGGGATGCTTCGATGTGGGCAGAGCGCACAATGTCGGTACGACGCGGGTCTATTACGATCAGCTTGGCGCCTTGGCGCATCCGCTTTTTCATACGGCTTGCGAACACCGGATGGCCATCGGTCGGGTTGGAACCGATCAGAATAATTACGTCAGTTTCCTCGACGGAATCAAAGTTTTGCGTGCCAGCGGATGTGCCAAACGTTGTCTTCAGCCCATAACCAGTTGGCGAATGACAAACCCGCGCACAAGTGTCGGTGTTGTTGTTGCCAAAGGTTGATCGGATCATTTTCTGAACAAGGTACGTTTCCTCGTTCGTGCAACGGCTGGACGTGATGCCACCGATAGATTTGACGCCGTGCTTGGCCTGCAAATCGCGCAGCTTGGTCGCGCTGAAACCGATCGCTTCGTCCCAGCTGACTTCGCGCCACGGATCGGTGATCTTGTCGCGAATCATTGGATTCAAAATACGGTCTGAATGGTTGGCGTAGCCCCATGCGAAACGTCCCTTGACGCAGGAATGCCCACGATTGGCTTCGCCATGTTTATATGGCGTCATGCGCACCAGTTCGTCACCGTTCAGTTCCGCTTTGAACGAACAACCAACGCCGCAATACGCGCAGGTCGTCACAACAGAGCGTTCGGGCGTGCCCATTTCGATCACAGATTTTTCTTGTAACGTCGCCGTCGGGCAGGCCTGCACGCAGGCACCACAGGATACGCAATCAGATGACATAAAATCGTCACCGCCAGCACCAGCGGACACGCGAGAATTGAACCCCATGCCTTCGATGGTCAGTGCGAACGTGCCCTGCACCTCTTCGCAGGCGCGCACGCAACGCGAACAGACGATGCATTTGGCCGGATCATAGGTGAAATACGGGTTGGAATCGTCTTTGGGGATAAACTGGCTGTTGATATCACCCGAGCTGTCACGCGCCTCAAAGTGGTTGGCAACCGCCTCGTAGCGGACGTCGCGCAAACCGACCATTCCAGCCATGTCTTGCAATTCACAATCGCCATTTGCGGCACAGGTCAGACAATCCAGTGGATGATCTGAAATGTACAATTCCATCACGCCTTTACGGATCTTTTTGACCTTGGGGGACTGGGTTTTTACCACCATTCCCGCGCTAACAGGCGTGGTACAGGACGCCGGCGTGCCACGGCGACCTTCGATTTCGACCACACACAAACGGCACGACCCGAACGCCTCAACACTGTCGGTGGCGCAAAGTTTTGGAACCGCGATGCCTGCCTCAGCGGAGGCTCGCATGACGGATGTGCCTTCCGGCACCGTCACGTCAAAACCATCAATCGTCAACGTGACCATGTCTGTTGACTTGGAACGGGGCGTACCCATATCCATGTCCGAGCGGGTTGGGATGATAAAATCTTTCATTCGGCTGCTTCCTTTTTGGCCGCAAAGTCGTCTGGGAAATTGTGCAATGCACTGAGGACGGGAAATGGCGTGAAGCCCCCAAGCGCGCAAAGTGAGCCGTCTTTCATGGTCTCACATAGGTCTTCCAACAGCTCGATCGCCGCCGTGTCGCCCTTGCCAATGCGGTCAATTGTTTCGACGCCGCGCACTGCACCAATGCGGCACGGCGTACACTTACCACAGCTTTCGACGGCGCAGAATTCCATTGCGAAACGCGCCATTCCCAGCATGTCGATACTGTCATCAAAAACAACCATTCCGGCGTGGCCGATCAGCCCGCCCTGCCCATCGAATTCTTCATAGCCGAACGGTGTTTCAAACTTTGAACGTGGCATATACGCGCCAAGTGGCCCGCCGACTTGCACGGCTTTCACAGGGCGGCCAGACAACGACCCACCCGCGACTTTGTCGACCAAATCGCCCAGCGGCATGCCAAACGCTGTCTCATACAAGCCACCAAACTTAACGTTGCCCGCGATCTGGATCGGGATCGTGCCCTTGGATCGGCCAAGGCCGAAGTCCGCGTAATGTTGCGCACCTTTTTCCATCACCACTGGCACTGTCGCCAGCGAAATGACGTTGTTCACGACCGTTGGTTTACCAAGAAACCCTTCAAGCGCGGGCAGCGGTGGCTTGGCACGAACCACACCGCGCTTGCCTTCGAGGGAATTCAACAGTGAGGTTTCTTCACCGCAAACATAGGCCCCCGCGCCAACGCGAATTTCCATGTCAAAGCTACGTCCAGAGCCGAGGACGTCAGCACCCAAGAGGCCCGCATGCCGCGCCAGAACCACTGCTTTGTCCATGATATCAATGGCGTCAGGATATTCGGAGCGCAGGTAGACGTAGCCCTTCGTCGCCTCAACCGCGAGGCCCGCAATAATCATACCCTCAATCAAGGTGAATGGGTCGCCTTCCATGATCATGCGATCGGCAAACGTGCCGCTGTCACCTTCATCAGCGTTGCACACGATGTATTTCTGATCGGCTTTCGCCCCCAGAACCGTGTTCCACTTGATGCCCGTCGGGAACCCGGCTCCGCCGCGTCCGCGCAGACCGGATGTCGTGACTTCACCGACAATATCCGCTGGCGTCATCGCAATTGCGCGGCGCAAACCAACAAGCCCCCCGTGCGCTTCGTAATCGGGCAACGACAAAGGGTCAATGACACCACAGCGTTGGAACGTCAGACGCGTTTGGCCCTTCATCCAGTCCAATTCGTCGACCAGCCCAATGCTTTCGAGCGTACCGTCCAGCAACGCAGGCACATCGGCGATGTCCACGGCGACGTAGCCAACGCGTCCCTGATCAGTTTCAATTTCAACCAATGGCTCACGCCAGATCATGCCGCGGCTGCCGGTGCGGATGAGGTTGACATCAAGGCCACGGATCGCAGCTTGGCTGCGGATCGTGGCCGCCACGTCGTCTGCACCCAGCGCCTTGGCGGCACTATCAAGAGGAACGTAAATCTTCATGCGCCTGCCTCAGCTAAAAGCTTGTCCAGCTTGGCAGCATCGACCCGTCCGACGACCTTATTGTCAACCATCGCCGCAGGCCCACAGGCGCATAGACCAAGACAGTAGACCGCTTCGATTGTGACAGCCCCGTTCGCTGTGGTGCCACCCCAGTCGACGCCGAGCTTTTCCAAGACACGCTTGGACAACGCATTGGACCCAACCGCCTGACACGCCTCAGCGCGACAAATCTTGATGGTATGTTTGCCCGCCGGGGCATCACGGAAATCATGATAAAACGAAATCACACCGTGCACTTCGGCCCGGGTGATATTTTGGTGGTCTGCAATGATCTGCACCACGTCGCTTGGGATGAACCCGAATTCTGCCTGAACGCTATGCAAAATTGGCAAAAGCGGGCCTTCTTGCACGCTGTGGCGGGCAAGAATGTCTTGCATAATTTCGGTGGTCGCTGCGTCGGCCATGTGGCGTCTCCCCTTGGTAACGCCCTTGTCATGCTTTTCGCGCGGGTAATCAATATCGTTATTCCGTTTATTGATAGGCAAAACCTATCAACTGTGGTCAAGTTCCGAAAGCGACCTCGCATGGCCCAAAAGAGCCGCGAGAACAGGGGTAAAGGGTTCGCGGTGCGGTGCCACGAGGCCGACGACATGGCTGGCGTCGGGATCAATCAGCGGTACTGCACCCAGATCGTCACCCTTCAGAAAAATCTCAGCTGCGCGGATCGGGAGAATCGTTGCCAGATTGCTGCGCACAACGTGGCTCACGAGGACAACGATTGACGATGCTTCGATTTGCGGCGTGACCTCGACCCCGGCTTGCAACAAATGCTGCGTGATGATGCGGCGGTTCTGCATATCCGGCGTCAGCAGACACAGCGGCACCCCGCCCAAATCGCCCCATTTAACCGGTCCCGCCAACAGCGGATGACCTGCCTTGGCGACCAATACATAACGTTCGGCATACAACGGCACAGTCGTCACGCGGCCAAGTGGTTCATTGTCCAGATATGTCAGCCCCGCATCAATTTCGAGGTTGTCGAGCATAGACAGGATTTGCGCAGACGTCTTGGATTGCACAGAAAATCGCACATTCGGATGTGCATCGCCAAACTCTGCCGTCAGTTCGGCCACGACGGTCAACGCGGTCGGGATGACGGCCAGCCGCAAATCACCTGACAGACCCATCCGTGCAACGCGCATTTCTTGCCTTAAAGTGCGCGCATCACCAACGATCTGGCGCGCCCAGACCAAGGCGCGTTGCCCCTCGGGCGTGAGGCCGCGGTAGCGCGACCCGCGCCAGACCAGCATCACGCCAAGCTGGTCTTCAAGCTGTTTGATCGCTGCAGACAGCGTCGGTTGCGCGACCCCCTGTGCGAGTGCGGCGCGGCCAAAGTGTTCCTCGCGCGCGAGAGCAATGAACATTTCAAGTTTGTCGATCATGGGGGCGGCTTTCGATTGGAATGTCCTATCAAACCCCGCCGCGCGACGCGCCGCAAGGTCTGTTCGTTCCGTTATTACGGCTCCTGCAACTGCGCCTCAACCAGTGCCAGACACCCGTGACGCGCAAGGGCCAATGCCCAAATGTCCGAAAGCCGCCGCCCGTACCGCCAAACGCGGCAATGAGATCGCCAACACTGCTTAAGATCAACTGAATCAAGTTGCAGACCAAGCAGCGATTAGTGCGCCGCAATCCTGCCTTCCCCACCACGGGTGCTATCGGTCTTGGTTTGCTGCTCGAGCACCCCGCGAAGCGAAACTCCCAATGCAATTTTGTGGAGACGGAATGAACCGACCAAAGACACCTGAAAAACCTTTTCAAAAAGAAATGCACTCCAAGGCTGTGGATTTGGCCTACAACGCCAAAGCGAAGTGCACACTAAAGTCGACCGCAAAGCAACGTAGCCTACGGTGTTCACTTTGGCGGCGACAGACCCAGCCAAGCGCAATGTTTGCCGCCCCGTCAATAATCATTGACGCTTTGTAGCGACGTTTGATCTAACTGCTGACATTGCCGTGGATCTAGGGCTATCTATATCTCAATGCATTGGACCGGATACCTGCTGAACAGCAGGTTAACGTCGCAAGCTGTATCCCATCTATAATTTTTGATGATACCACGATCAACCTAGGGGCAGATCAAGAACGCGACGACGATCCAGACGCGGCCTATTGGACAGTGCTGCGTCAGTTTACCCACCTTGGCATGATCCAAAACTGAGGCGTCGTGACCTAGCCAGTCTGGACGCCAAAACCATAAAAATTCACAACTGAATACTCATAGACTGTGAAAAGAAAGACCGGTGAAAATCGCACTTATGTGCAAGAATGCGAAACTTTATTTGCACCAGCGGCTGATTGAAACTGCCGAAGCAGGCGGTCACACGATTGACGTGATCAAGACGCAGAGTTGCTACATGAACATCGCATAGCGCCGTCCTAAAATCTATTTCAACGGCGAGTCTTTGAAAGGCTACGATGCCGTCATTCTGCGCATCGGCCGTTCACGCGACAAACTTCGGTCCATGCAGCTGCTGGCGCGTAATGGTCTCGGCCTGCCGGTCACTGAGTTCGCACACAATGCCAGTCAAGCCAGGCGAGGTTGCGAAACTTGCGGGAGGCGCGCCAGTGATCATTAAACTGCTTGAGGGCACACAAAAAGTACCGGTGCGGTCCTTGCCGACATTGAACGATCCGCAAAGTCGGTAATTGAGGCGTTCCGCGGCACAACCGTAAACATTCTGGCGCAAGAATTCATTAAGGAATTCGCTGGGACCGACATCCGCGCGATTGTCGTTGGTGGCAAGATCGTCGCGGTTATGAAACGCACAGGCGGGGAAGGTGAATTCCGCTCAAACCCGCATCGTGGTGGTTCTGCGCAATTGATCACGATATCACCAGAAGAACGATCAACTGCGATACGTGCGGCCAAGTCGATAAGGTCAAGTCGATGGGGCTTGCGGTTTGCGGTGTTGATATGTTGCGCGCCAACCACAGTGGCGTCGTCATGAGTTGAGCCCATCCTTCGGTCTGGAAGACATCGAAAAGGCAACAGGTCTAGATGTTGCTGGACTGATGATCGAGCACCTTGAAAATACCGTTACACTCGGTGCGACAAAGACCAAAAGCAAAGTTTAATTTAGCGATCTGCACTACGTATTGAAAAAACAATCGGGGTGAATCTATGATGGTTCACGCCGTTAAACCATGTAAAACGGTGGTGTGCCGATTGAATAAAGTAGCAACGTCCAAGATGATTAAAAAACTCAAACCGAAGGCGCCAAAGCCAGAATTGGTGGTGATCGGATGGATCGAACATATCGATTTGCCTAATATTGGCCTGATGAATATCCGCACAAAAATCGACACTGGCGCGCGGACATCCGCGCTGCATGCAACGCAGATTGAACAGTTTAGTCGTGATGACACACCGTGGGTGCGATTCCACGTGAAGATCACAGAAACCGAAGACGGCGTAGATATTGAGGCACCAATCTATGACATTCGCCACATTAAAAACACCGGCGGTGTGCCGGAAGAACGCGTTGTAATCCGCACGACCTTCCAGCTTGGTGGTCGCAGCTGGCCCATCACCGTGTCATTGACAGACCGCGCAAGTATGACATTCGCGATGATCGTCGGGCGCACAGCGCTTAAGGGGCAAAACATCGCCGTCCACACGCGCAAAGCGCATTTGGCGTCGTTTTCCAACAAACAACGTCGCCCAAAAACCAAGTTGATAGAGGACGCCCCGCAATGACAACCCGCCAGCCATTCACAATTGGTGACGTCACGATCCAAGCTGGGACCAGCCAAACTGTCCATCTTCCGGTCAGCGTTCTGTCGGACCACACCCCGGTTACCATGTCGGCCCATGTCATGCATGGCAAGAATGACGGGCCAATTATATTTGTCAGCGCGGGCGTTCACGGCGACGAAATTATTGGCGTTGAAATTGTGCGCCGCTTGATGCGCGCGCCCAACCTGCGGACGCTACGTGGTACGTTGATTGTGGTCCCAATTGTGAACACCTTCGGGTTCATCAATCGGTCACGCTATCTTCCGGACCGGCGTGATTTGAACCGATCCTTCCCCGGAAGCACGGCGGGATCGCTCGCCTGTCGATTAGCGCATATCTTTCTGACCGAAGTTGTGGCGCGCTGCGATCTTGGCATTGATCTGCATTCGGCCGCCATCCATCGCACGAACCTGCCCCAAATCCGGATATCAGCCGACAACGCGCGAACGGCAAAACTGGCTGGCGTTTTCGGTGCGCCAGTCATTCTGCAATCAAACCTGCGCGACGGATCACTGCGCGCCGCTGCCGACGCCCTTGGCAAAGATGTGCTGCTGTTTGAGGCTGGCGAAGCCTTGCGGTTCGATGAAATGTCCATTCGCGCCGGCGTCGCTGGCGTGTTGCGGGTGATGCACCACATCGGCATGATTTCGTCCAAAGGCATTGCGAAAACCAAGATGCTATCACAGCTTTGCGAGTCTTCAAGCTGGGTGCGTGCACCGGCTGGTGGTCTGCTGCGTATCTTTCGTGCCGAGGGCGATGTAGTTGCCAAAGGAGATCTTTTGGCAGCTGTCGCCGACCCGTTTGGCGGCGAGGAGATTGAGATACTAGCGCCTTTTGGTGGGATAATCGTCGGACGTGCGTTGATGCCAATCATCAATGAAGGCGACGCGTTGTTCCATCTTGCGCGGGTGAGATCGCTCACCCAAGCTGAAGACATGATGGATGAGATGAGCGGGCAATTGATGTCCGATCCGCTGATTGACGAGGATCAGATTATTTAACGACGCACGTCACCCGAAAGATCAGTAAACCGCGACCAACAGGCCGCGATATGAACCCTAAACCAATCAATTGCCGCTTTTCGCGCCCTGATTAACTGCATATTGTCTCGATTATGACCGACGAAATTCAACCAGATATAAACATTACATCAACCAACGCCGCCGTCACGATGACCCTGCGCGGCGCGATAACGTTGCCCTATGTCACCCAACTTGTAGCTGATTTTGCAACATTGCCGATGGACCGTACAGTGCATGCCGATTTGTCCGGCGTCACACGGTTTGACACCAGTGCGGCGTGAGCCTTTGCGTCGCTGCGCGCGCGCCTTGAAACCGCAGGTCAGCGTCTTGAGATAAGCGGCGCGGGGATCGGCCCTGAAAGCCTGCTGATAACCGTGACAGATGCGATGCCTGTCGTAACCCCTGCCCCGGTCGTCGCGGGTGGCCTGATCGAATGGGTGGCCGATATCGGCAGTTCCACGACGAACGCCGTCAAATTCGTCCTCAAACTGATCGGCTACTTCGGGCTGTTCTTGTCGCGGCTCGCCCGCTCTATTCGCCATCCAAAGGAATTCCGCCTGACCGCATTGGTGCACCACTGCCAGGAAGTCGGGCTAAAGGCCGTGCCAATCGTTGCGTTGATGGCGTTCTTGATTGGCGTCGTGTTGGCCTTTCAGGGGTCAACGCAGCTGAAACAATTTGGCGCAGAAGTGTTCGTTGTTGATCTTATCGCGGTTTATATTTTGCGTGAGTTAGGTATTTTGCTCACGTCGATTATTGTTGCGGGTCGCACAGCGTCTGCGTTCACCGCCGCCATTGGGTCGATGAAGATGCGTGAAGAAATTGACGCAATGCGCAGTCTTGGTCTTGATCCAGCGACCATATTGTTCGTGCCGCGCATTCTCGCGCTGGTGCTCATGTTGCCGATTTTGGGGCTTGTCGCCAATGTGATGGGTCTGTTCGGTGATCCGATGGCCGCGCAGGTCCCCGTCGATATTAACGGTCATACACTGGTTTTGCCTTATTCATCGGGCACCACGGGGTTGCCCAAAGGCGTGATGCTGTCGCACCGCAATCTGGTGGTCAATGTGGATCAATCTATCGTTGCCGCAGATTTTCAACGCGGTGAGATCACAGCGGCGTTCCTACCGTTCTTTCCTATCTACGGCATGACCGTTCTAATGAACGTGCATCTGGCTGGGGGCGGCGCGTTGGTGACAATGCCGCGTTTCGATCTGGCGACGTTCTTGCAGATCAGTCAGGATCACAGCGCGCGGCGCATGTGGGTCGTACCACCTGTTGCCATCGCATTGGCCAAACATCCGCTGGTGGACGATTATGACCTTAGCGCACTTGATCAGGTGTTTATCGCTGCGGCCCCTTCTGGCGTGGAGTTGACGGACACTCTGGCAGCACGGCTGGGCTGCACCGTATTGCAAGGGTTCGGCATGACCGAACTCAGCCCCGTGTCCCACCTTGTGCCTAGTAACGCACCACGCTCCGGAGCAGTTGGCGTTGCTATTCCAAACACGAGAAGCAAAATTTTCGATCCTGACAGCGGTGAGGTGTTGGGAGTTGACGGCGAAGGCGAACTTTGGGTCAAAGGCCCACAAGTTATGCAGGGCTACCTTAATAACGCCAACGCGACTGTCGAAACGATCACCGATGACGGTTGGCTGCGCACCGGTGATATCGCGCGCATTGACAGCGATGGCTACATGTTCATCGTCGATCGCCTGAAAGAGTTAATTAAATACAAAGGCTTCCAAGTCGCCCCTGCGGAACTGGAGGCCACGCTGATCGCAATGGACGGCGTAACGGACGCCGCCATTATCGGACTACCGAATGATGAGGCAGGCGAATTGCCGATTGCATTTGTGATCGGTGCCGACGGTGGGCCGGATGAGGCAACTATTCATGCCCATTTTCAAGCGAACCTCGCGACGTATAAGCAGCTACACCAGATCAGATTTGTGGATGAGATTCAGAAATCAGCGTCCGGTAAAATCCTGCGGCGGCTGCTGCGCGATCAAGTTGCGGCGGAAGATTAGCCACGCTCTTCAGCGCTATCTGTCTTGGGCCAAAATCCAGTTGGCAACGACGTCAGGTGCCGTGAAAACAATCATTGACCGCCGTCAACTCGCGTTATCCGTTTCCCGAAAATTAGACGATTTGCGTTTCGCTTCGAAAGGAACGCTGCGTCATAATCCACATAATACCGAACATATTTTCTGGACACGTGTATCATAAATTTGTTCGTTTGTTGCCCAACGACTGACGAACATTCAGGGAGCAGCGCAATGACATTCGATTTTGTGATCGTGGGTGGCGGGTCGGCTGGATCGACCTTGGCTACACGCCTGTCTGAGGACCCAAACGTCAGCGTTTGCCTGCTTGAGGCGGGCGGCAAAGGCACCAGCATTCTGTTGCGTGCACCAGCCGGGGCGGTCGCGGCAGTGCCCGGATATGGAAAGCTGTTCAACTGGGCGTTCAAAACCGTACCACAATCGGGCCTGAACGGGCGTCGCGGGTACCAACCGCGCGGTCGCGTACTTGGCGGGTCATCTGCAATCAACGCCATGCTGTATGTGCGCGGCCATAAATCAGATTACGACGACTGGGCCGCCCTTGGGTGTGACGGTTGGTCATGGAACGACTGCCTGCCGTATTTCAAGAAATCCGAAAACAATGAACGCGGCGGCGACGATTTTCATGGCGCGTCCGGTCCGCTACAAGTGTCCAATCAGAAAAGCCCACGCCCGATTACGCATGCCTTTGTGCAAGCAGCCGCCAACAGACAGGTCCGCCACCGCGAGGATTTCAACAAGGGCGACACCGAAGGGGTAGGCCTTTATCAAGTGACACAATTTCGCGGCGGGGCCAAGAACGGCGAGCGCTGCTCGGCCGCTACGGGGTATCTGCATCCGGTGATGGACCGCGCGAACCTGACGGTCATCACAAAAGCCCGCGCAACTAAGATCCTGTTTGACGATAAGCGAGCCGTCGGCGTGGCCTATTGTCAGGGCCGCACGGATAAAGAAGTGCGCGCCAGCAAAGAGGTGATCCTTGCAACCGGCGCGCTGCAATCGCCGCAATTGTTACAGCTGTCCGGCGTTGGACGGTCGCAGGATATCACCCCGCATGGTATCAATATGGTGCATGAACTGCGCGGCGTCGGGCAAAACCTGCAAGACCATCTGGATTTCACGCTGACCTATAAGACCAACGACACCGATAATCTTGGGATCGGACTTGCAGGTGCGGTGCGGTTAACGGCGGCGATGTTCAAATGGTGGCGCACAGGCACGGGCATGATCGCCACGCCGTTTGCAGAAGGTGGGGCGTTTCTGAAAACTGACCCGGCACTGGATCGCCCCGACATCCAGCTGCATTTCGTTATTTCCATCTTGGATGATCACGCGCGGCGCTTGCATCTGGGCTATGGCTACAGCTGCCATGTGTGCGCGTTGCGCCCACACAGCCGTGGCACAGTGTTCTTGCAAAGCGGCGATCCCTTGGCTGATCCCGGCATTGATCCGAATTTCCTGTCCGATCGCCGCGATCTGGAAACCACGATCAAGGGCGCGAAATTATCCCGCGAGATTTTGCAAACCGAACCGCTGGCAAGCTACGCCAAACGCGAGCTTTTTGACGTCACGGACAACATGACGGACGCACAATGGGAACAGCACATCCGCGCCCGCGCCGACACGATTTACCACCCCGTCGGCACCTGCAAAATGGGCACAGACGACATGGCGGTCGTCGATCCTCAGCTAAAGGTTCATGGCCTGCAAGGGCTGCGTGTCGTCGATGCGTCGATCATGCCGACACTGATAGGGGGCAACACCAATGCACCAACAATAATGATCGCTGAAAAATGCGCCTACATGATCAAGGCCGACTACGCGCCGTAATGCCGCTGGGCGCTGAACACTAAAAGGAGCTTGTTATGGACGGAGCAGTGATGCCTTCCCACCTTGAAGAATACGACGTCGCACTGGACGCGCTTAATGCTGCCAAAGGCACGTGGGCCCAGACCAGCATTGCGGATCGCATCGCGCTTTTGCGGCAGGTCAAAGACAACGTGATGGACGTCGCCGCAGACTGGGCCGAAACTGCGGCTCGCAAAAAGCAGATCCCCGACGGGTCGCCAGTGTCAGGCGAAGAATGGTTATCAGGCCCCTACGCGTTGATGTCTGCGTGCAACGGATTGATGCTGACGCTAAGCCAAATGGAGGGCAACGCGTTTTTGAAACACCTGCCGGTCCGCGCGCTGACCACTGGTCAGATTGCCGTGAAGGTGATGCCGCATGCGATTTGGGATCATCTGTTGCTGTCGGGTGTGACAGCAGAAGTCTGGATGCAAAAGAGTGTGAACGCGGCGAACCTGCCTGATCACACGGCCCTTGCCTATGATATCCCACCAGCGCAACGCAAAGGTAAGGTCGCGCTGATCTTGGGTGCGGGCAACATAGCCTCCATCGCGCCGCTGGATGTGTTTCAAAAGCTGTTTTTGGAAAATCAGGTGGTGATCCTGAAGATGAATCCGGTGAACGACTATCTGGCGGAATATCTACAGGTCGCACTCAAGCCACTTATTGATCTGGATGCCCTGCGCATTGTCAAAGGTGATGGTGCTGCGGGGGCGTATCTGACGACCCATGCGATCATCGAAGAGTTGCATATCACTGGTGCCGGTTCGACCCATGACGCGATTGTCTGGGGCACTGGCCCGATGGGTGAAAAGAACCGCACGGCGAACACGCCAAAGAACGATCGAAGATTTACGTCCGAGCTGGGCGCCGTTTGCCCGACCATCGTTGTGCCCGGTCCGTGGTCAACCGCCGATCTGAAATTTCAGGCCGAACACATCGCCACCCATAAGCTGCACAATTCCGGTTTTAACTGCGTCGCTTGCCAAGTGCTGATCATGCCCAAAGGCTGGGACAAGGCCGAAACGCTGCTCAACAACGTCGACGCAGAGGCACAGAAATCCACCCGTGGGGCGTATTATCCCGGCGCGACCGATCGGCTCAATGCGTTTAAAGACAAAGCCAGAAATCCGAAATCCGTCGCACGCGGGCCAGCCCCGTCAATGGTCATCAATAAGACCAGCGACAATGACTGGTTTACCAAAAACGAGGTCTTCGCCCCCGCGATGTCCACGTGCGAAATTGATGCACCTGACGCGGAAACCTATCTGCGCAGCGCCATTGCTTATGCCAATGATACGCTGCACGGAACGCTCGGCGCGAATATCCTGATCCACCCCAATACCATCCGTGAGATCGGCAAAGAAAAATTTGAAGGCATCATTGCCGACCTGCAATATGGAACGATTGCGATCAATGCGTGGACAGGTCTGGCGTTTTTGTTACCGGCCTGCCCGTGGGGCGCGTTCCCCGGGCATACGCCGCAGGATGTGCAATCAGGCATCGGCACCGTGCACAATACGTTCATGCTGGAAGACACGGAACGCGTTGTGATCCAAGCACCATGGCGGCCCTTTCCGCGCGGGCTGTTGTCGGGTCAGTTCACGCTGTTGCCGCGTCCGCCATGGTTCATCACCAACAAAAAGCAGGACAAGGTTGGCCGCCTACTGACTGAATTCCAGTACAAACCCAGCTGGTTCAAAATCCCCCGCATCTTCCTGAATGCCTTGTTAGGATAGGTTCTATTCCACGGACGAAATGCCAGCCAAATTCAAAGCCTGCGCGGATCGCAATCCACCAAATGCGACGAAAAGAAACGCCAAATTGCCAACAGCGTGATCAAGGGGTTGCAGGAATTGGGCTTTACCAACGCCAGTCTGCGCAGCATGTCTGCCAAAAGCGACATGTCCATCAGTATTTTGCGCGACTACTTTGACGATCGCAGCGATCTGGATCATCTGCTGCGTGCGCATCTACAAACAAGATTTTGTGGCAGGTATCATCCAAGCACGGGATCGCGCGACTAAGCGCGACGCAGTGATTGACGCCTTGGCAGCCGTGCTCGCCGTTTCAATCGCAAAGGAAGCGATGACCCATCTATTTTTGGGACGACATCCGCAATACGCCCTGCTGGATGGGGTTTTCCGCTTGCTTCTGCAAGCGATGGCAGTCGCATTCAGCTTGAGGTCTTGCATAAGACCTGTGCAATTCTTTCCGACCATTTCACCCGTTGGACCATCGCCGTCTTCGCTCACACGTAGCGTTGCATAAAATGCGCCCCGTTGACGCGGTGATGGTTATCGTCCAGCTTGCCATTTCATCGGCCTTCTTGCCGCCCGTGCGCTGCCCAAAACGGGTGTGCATTCGGGGTCAGGCAAGCTACTTAAAACACGTGGTCGCGAAACACCATCAATACGCAGTGCGACGTGCCGTTACATTGAACAGCTGCTACGCTGGTGCCTCTTTAGCACCCGTCATGAAGGCGACCGCGTCCGACATTGTGTAATCCTTAGGATCGATCACACAGAGTCTTTTACCAAGGCGGTGGACGTGGATGCGGTCTGCGACCTCAAACACGTGAGGCATATTGTGGCTGATCAGAATGATCGGAATACCGCGTGAGCGCACGTCAAGGATCATTTCCAAAACACGGCGGGATTCTTTGACGCCGAGGGCGGCTGTCGGTTCATCTAGAATAATCACTTTTGATCCAAACGCGGCGGCACGCGCGACGGCAACGCCTTGGCGCTGACCACCTGACAGGGTTTCAACCGCTTGGTTGATGTTCTGGATCGTCATCAGCCCCAATTCTGTTAGCTTGTCACGGGCAATTTTTTCCATTCTAGCGCGGTCCAACTGGCGCAGGAACTTGCCGCGAAATCCAGGTTTACGCAATTCACGTCCCATGAACATATTGTCGGTAATCGAAAGCGCTGGCGACATCGCAAGGGTCTGATAAACCGTCTCAATCCCCTCCTTTCGCGCATCCGTGGGGGAGGTAAAATTGACCTTCTTACCCTCAAGAAAGACATCACCAGCATCGGGCACTATCGCACCTGACACGGCCTTGATCAGTGATGATTTACCCGCGCCGTTATCCCCGATCACCGCCAAAATCTCACCGGGGTACAGATCAAAATCGCATTGATCGAGGGCGGTGACACGTCCATAACGTTTGACCAGCCCGCGGCCTTTTAGGATGGGTTCAATCGACCCGTTCGCGATATTTTCCATAAGGGTCATGCCGAAACCTTTCTGATCCATTGATCCACTGCGACAGCGCCAATGATGAGCGCGCCGATCAGCAGGAACGTCCACTGTGCGTCCGCCCCCGCAAGGCGCAGACCAAGGGTGAACACACCAACGATAAGGGCACCAAACAGCGGCCCCATGATCGATCCGCGCCCGCCGAACAACGAAATGCCACCGATCACCACAGCCGTGATGCTTTCGATATTTAACAATTGCCCCGACGTCGGGCTGACGGACCCAATCCGCCCAATCAAAGCCCATCCTGCGATGGCACAGATGAAACCTGTGACGGCGTAGACAGAAATAAGCGTACGTTTGACGTTGACGCCGGATAGCTGCGCGGCTTCAGGGTCATCGCCCACGGCGTAGATATGGCGGCCCCATGCAGTCTGGCTCAGAATATAAGACAACACTGCGAAAATCAGCACCATGGCGATGACACCGAAGGTGAACGTGGCCCCGCCGCGCCCGTCTACGTCAGCACCTATTTTGAACGTCGTACCAAGGAACTGAAGCAAAGGTGCCTGCTGTTCAATATCTTGGCTGCGGATAGTCGCGTTCTTTGAATACAGGAAATTTGCCGCCAGAACGATCTGCCACATCCCCAGCGTCACGATAAACGGCGGCAGTTTCATGACCGCGATCAGCCAGCCGTTCATCGACCCGATCAGCGTGCCAAAGATCAGGCCCGCAGTAACGGCGACTTCAACAGGCAACCCGTAGCGGAATGTAAATTGCCCCATGACGACGCTGGACAACACGGCGATGGCCCCAACGCTCAGGTCGATGCCCGCGGTCAGGATCACAAGGCTTTGGGCCGCTGCCACAATGCCGACAATCTGCACCTGTTGCAGGATCAACGTCAGCGCAAAGGGCGAGAAGAATTTGGTCCCCAGCAGCAATCCGAACAACACGATCGACGTCACCAATACAAATAGCGGTATCAGGGCGGGGTTCACATGAAGCGCATGTTGGAGCCGCGCCAGCGCACCTTTGCGTTCAGAAAACGCGGCAACCGTTTCGGACGCGGGTGATTTTTGCGCGGCTTCATAATCATCTGAATTGCCAGACATGTCACTACCCCTGTTGATAAGTGAATTGCGGTTTGGGAAAGCGTATCCCAATTTCAGGAAACTGCATTAAAAAACGGGGCGGAAAAAACCCGCCCCGTTATCTCATAGCTCATTTGCGGGACCTTAGCCCCAGCAAAGTGCCATGCCTTCAGCGACTGAAATACTCTCAACTCCATCGGCTGGTTGGTCTGTGACCAAGGCCACGCCTGTGTCAAAGAAATCTTTGCCTTCCGTGTTCTCGGGCAATGTGCCGTCAGCAGCGAAAGACGCAATCGCTTGGATGCCAAGGGCCGCCATCTGCAACGGATACTGCTGGGCTGTCGCACCAATCACACCGTCAGCGATGTTTTGAACACCGGGGCAACCACCATCGACAGAAACAATCAGAACGTCATTTTCACGACCGATAGATTTTAACGCTTCGTATGCGCCAGCCGCTGCAGGTTCGTTAATGGTGTAGACCACATTGGTGGATGGATCGACCGCGAGAAGGTTTTCCATTGCCTTGCGGCCACCTTCTTCGTTGCCGGCAGTCACGTCGTTGCCAACGATGCGCGGATCATCTTCGTCACCGTTCACATTTGGATCAGCGAGGTCGATGCCGAAGCCCTGCAAGAACCCTTGGTCGCGCAAGACGCCAACCGTTGGTTGGGATACGGCAAGGTCGAGCAACGCGATACGCGCGTTTGCCGCATCATCGCCAAGCTGCGCCGCAGCCCATTGGCCGATCAATTCACCGGCAAGAAAATTGTCAGTTGCGAATGTGGCGTCTGCCGCGTCGATTGGATCAAGCGGTGTGTCCAGCGCGATAACCAGAAGACCAGCGTCGCGGGCTTGTGTCACAGCGCCCACAATCGACGATGTGTCGGACGCGGTC
Organism: Octadecabacter antarcticus 307; assembly: GCF_000155675.2. GTDB lineage: Bacteria > Pseudomonadota > Alphaproteobacteria > Rhodobacterales > Rhodobacteraceae > Octadecabacter > Octadecabacter antarcticus. Next base: position 1,644,577 of record NC_020911.1, on the reverse strand, counting down.
AGCAAAATACCGGATGCACCATCCAGGATACATGTTTCGATCGCGGCAACCTGTGTTTCGTGGTCGCCGTCAACCTGTCCTGCGTAAGAACGAAGTGTGATGCCAGCCTCAGCTGCGGCGGCTTCCGCGCCTTCGCGCATTTTGACGAAAAACGGATTCGTGTCCGTTTTGGTGATCAAGCACGCGGAGACGGCATGACCGTCAGCCATCACGGAACCGGCGGTTGTGATAGCTGCAAGCGCAGTACCTATAAGCAGTTTCTTCATAATGTCCTCCCAGAACAATCTGTGGCGGGGGCCCTACCCTGCACGTTTGACGACTAGTCCTCACTCGTCGCTTGCGCCCAAGAAGCGCGATTCGGCGGCTCCTGTCAATTAATTAGTTAACTTTCTTTATTAATGGGAATGCGCTATATCTTCTCGTATAGGAGGCGATTAGGTTGCGCGCATGGATGATGGGTTAGTCAGATCAATCAGTACTGGACTTAGCCAGAAAGGTGTTCGTGATCACAACGAACGCCTGCTGTTGTCGTTGTTGCAACGCAATGGCCCGATGCCCGGAAGCGATCTGTCGCGGCTTGCCGCATTGTCCCCGCCCACCGTGTCAGGAATTTTACGCCGACTTGAGGCCGAGGGCCTGCTTGAGCGTGGCGACCCTGTGCGCGGCAAAGTTGGCAAACCGTCAATTCCCATGCGGTTGGCGTCAGACGGGGCATTTTCATTCGGTCTTAAAATCGGGCGCAGATCGGCGGGTTTGGTTTTGACGGATTTCAATGGCGAACCACGCCAAGAACGACAACTGACCTACGCCAGCCCTATCCCTGACGATATTTTTAGTTTTTTGGACGATGCGGTTCAGAGCATTACACTCGACATGACGACGCAACAGCGTGCGCGGATTTGCGGCATTGGCATCGCCGCCCCGTTCGAGATGTGGAACCGACCTGATGCACCCCCTACCCTGACCGAGGCGTTCATGCCGTGGGTCGACATAGACATCAAATTAGTCGTGCAAGATCGAACAGGACTTGCGGTGTCCCTGATGAACGATGCCACAGCCGCCTGCCAAGCAGAACACACATACGGACGCGGCCGCGAATTTCGCGATTACGCCTATTTCTTCATCGGGGCGTACATCGGCGGTGGCGTCGTGCTGAACAATTCCGTCTTTGAGGGGCGCCAAGGCAACGCGGGCGCTCTTGGATCTTTGCGCAGTATCGGTCCGAACGGCGAAAGCATGCAGTTGGTCGATATGGCATCGATCCACCAACTCGAATTGCGTCTACGCGAGGTCGATCTAGACCCCCACCAGTTGTGGACTGATCCCGAGAGCTGGCATTCACTGTCGCGATATGTCGATCCATGGCTTGGCCAGACGGCGCAGGAATTGGCGAAGGCCGCCCTGTCGACATGTTCGGTTATCGACTTCGAGGCGATCCTGATAGACGGCGCATTCCCCGCCAGCGTTCGGATCGACCTCGTCAACCGCGTGCGTCGCTACGTGGTGACGCAAGACACACGCGGCTTGATACAACCGCGCATTGAGGCCGGCAGCATCGGCGGCAAGGCCCGCGCAATTGGCGCTGCGGCCCGCCCCATCGGTTCACAATTCATGCTAAACGCCAAATTAGATACGACCTGAGGAAACTCATCGCTGCGAATTGCTCCATTGACTGAAGAAGCTGTACCAAAATCAGTGCATTATTTTCACCGACATTGTGCAGGTCTCTTGCACTCCTTGATACAAAAAAACACCCTTACTGCGGATCTCTTGCCGCCCTTAATACAGTTTTCTTAACGCGTCGCTCTGGGCTGCTTCTGTGGAAAAATACGGTGTTGCTGGTGCAGAAAGTTGGGCGTCGAACAGGGCGTGAGCGCTTTTCTTTTCACGCTTTTTGCACTTGCTGCGGTGCAGGGAATTTCTTGGCTAGTTTGCGGAGGTTTTGGGCGGTTGTGGCGAGGAGGAATTCGTCATTTGCGCCGCATGGTCCTCGCTATCTCAACCTGCCGTCCCCACCCAAGAATGCGTTTGAGGTTTACGAAGAGCATTTCGACCTTCTTTCGCAGTCGCATTGAAACGGCATATTGTTTGATTTTGGCCCCTCTCATGCATGTAAACATGCACCGCTGGGCAGTCGGTGTCGCGGGCAACTTGACGTGCGTCTTCGTGTTCGTCGCGGGTGATCTTGCGAACATCGGTATTCGGGCAGCATTTGGCTTTGGATGGGCAGGCCTGACAGATCAGTTTAGGCCCACGATATTTTGTCCTGCCCGTCGTGGTTGGGCCTCGACTGGGATCGGAATAGTTGCGGCGGAACTGCTTGAGCGACTGACTTTCTGGGCAGATGTACTTGTCGCCCTACGGGTCCCACTCAAAATTAGCGCGGCTCAGGGTGCCATCGGTGCGGCCAGCCTTATCCCCTCTCGTGCATGTGAACCTGCACATCCTAGGCAGTGAATGACCGGGATGTGCGGCGCGATGCCACGATCCACTAACCATCCCTGCATCGTGCGCACGGACCCGACTTCGGCCTGACGGATCGACCGCGTGGCCTCAACATCCATTGCCCGGCAGTCGTTTGCGCTTGCGCCATGAGAGGGGCGGCTTTTGGAAAAGGTTGAGTGGTTGGGCACATTGTCGCTCAGATCCAGTCCGCAGAACCAGCGGTAAGCAAGGTTCAGATGCACCTCTTCGCAGAGGCGATGTTCGGACCGAATGCCGAGGCAGCAGCCAACCAGCAGCATTCGGATCAGCAGTTCTGGATCAAAGGACAGCGACCAGTATGGCTGTAACAAACGGCGAAATATTGACGGATGCCAGACAGGTCGACAAACCGCTCAATGGATCGCAGCAGATGATCCCGAGGAACGTGATTATCTATCGAGAATGAACCGGCCCGGCTTTACCGGAGGGCAAAACTCTCGGAGAATTGCCCGTTATGGAACAGACACAAAAGAAGAAGACCTCGAAGCCGTATTCACCTGAGTTCCGCGAGCGTGCGGTTCGGCTGCTTATGGAACACCGCGATGAATATCAGAGCGAAGCTGCGGCGCTGACGGCGATCGCGGGTAAATTGGGTTGTTCACCGGACAGCCTTCGCGTTTGGGCCCGTCAGGTCCAGCGCGATGGCGGCGAACGGCCAGAGCCTACCAGCGCTGAGAAGGCGCGGATCAAGGAACTTGAGCGTGAGAACCGCGAACTGCGTCAAGCCAATGAGATTTTGCGTAAGGCGTCGGCGTATTTTGCACAGGCGGAGCTCGACCGCCCGTTTCGCAAATGATGGATTTCATTGCGGAAAGCCGAGAGACACTTGGGGTCGAGCCAATCTGCAGGGCGCTGCAGTTTGCCCCTTCCACTTATTATGACCGGCGCGCCATCGCGCGTGATCCTGAGCGGGCGTCAGCTCGTGCCAAGTCTGATGCCGCTCTGAGCGTCAAGATCGACGGGGCCTGGGCGGACAACTGCAAACTCTACGGGGCCCGAAAGATTTGGCATGTTCTGCGACGGGAGGGTGAGGATGTTGCCCGCTGCACTGTGGAGCGGTTGATGCGCGCCTTGGGCATCAAAGGCGTCGTTCGTGGCAAGAAGGTCATTACCACGAACCCGGACACGTCTTTGCCATGCCCCCCCCTCTCGGCAGATTTGCTTTGCAAATCGCCTGCCAGGCAATGGACGACAAGGTGAACCGCCTGTTCAAGGCGGATCGGCCAAACAAGCTGTGGGTTTCAGACTTCACTTACGTGCCCACATGGTCAGGGACAGTCTACGTCGCGTTCGTGATTGATGTCTTTGCAAGGCGGATCGTAGGCTGGCGCACATCGACATCAATGAAGACCCAATTCGTGCTCGACGCGTTGGAGCAAGCAATCTGGCAAAGAAAAACACCAGATAACAAGGCTTTGGTCCACCACTCGGACCGCGGATCACAATACCTGTCGATCAAGTATACCGAGCGCCTGGCCGAGGCCGAAATCGATCTCTCGGTCGGAACCGTCGGTGATGCCTACGACAATGCGCTGGCCGAGTGCGTCATCGGCCTCTTCAAAACCGAAGTCATCAACCAAATCGGTCCATGGAAATCGATGCGTGAGGTTGAGTGGGAAACGCTGAAATGGGTCGATTGGTATAACAACCGCCGCCTGCTCGGCCCCATCGGATACATCACACCCGCAGAAGCAGAGGAGGCGTTCTATGCAAACCTGAACAAACTCGATATGCTCGCCTAGTCATTGAATAAATCACCCTCCGGTAAAGCCGGGGCGGTTCAGAAAGCATAAAACAACGCGCCCTGCGCCTCTTACTTTGGCCCCAACATCGAAAACGCCCCCGTTGCTAAAATAGGCTCAGGACTCATAACCAAAATATAACGGTTGCGGCGAGCATAATGGCGGAGAGGAAGACTGTTGGGCTTCTGTCGTAGCGTGTTGCGACGCGTCTCCAGTCTTTGATCCTGCCGAACATGCGCTCGATGTGGTTGCGTCGTTTGTCGCGTCTCTTATCCATTGCCCGGCAGTGCATTGCAAAGCAATGTCACGAAAGGGGTATTTGATGGTCGTCTTGCGTGATTTGCGCCCAGGAATACAGGGGCGAGTTCCCTTGTCGATCAGGCCTTCTCGGAACCAGTCAGCGTCATATCCCCTGTCCACTGCCCGGCAGTCGAAACGCAGTTTCGATGAGAGGGGCAAGCAACCAATCCGCCTCTGGTAGGCCGTTCATCAAGGCAGCTGCGCCGGTATAATCGCTGACTTGACCCGCCGTGATAAAGAAGCGGACGGGACGTCCACTAGTATCTGTAACTGCATGTAGCTTTGTGTTCATACTGCCCTTGGTTAGCCCCCTCTCGGGGCTTTGTTGCACAAATCGCCCTTATGGCGTGCTTCCCCTGACCCCTGACGGATTCAGCCTACAGTAACGGTGTTTGGGATGCCAAGGGCGGTGAAGCCGTTGAGTATCGCGGCACGGATTTGGACTTCCGCAACTTGCCGGTCAAAGTCTCGTGCGGCCAGGCGCTGCCCGAGTAGTTTCAAACAATGCATCTTTGTCTCAACACGACTCCTGCGGTGGTATCCGCTCAAGCGACGCCATTGAGCGCGGCCGAGATCCTTTGAGGACTGTACCGCTTCGTTTCGGGCTCTGGCCCCCAGCGTATCCGGCTTCCATAGCTTGGCATTCTTGCGTGGCGGGATGACAGCACGGGCATTGCGGGCCGCAATCGCATCATGGCATTTGCGGGTGTCATATGCCCCATCTGCTGTGACACTGCCAATCTTCTGATCTGGTGTGATCTGACCGAGAAGGTTGGGCAACATGGGTGGGTCTCCAATGCTGCTACTCGTCACTTCGACCGCGCGTATCTCCAACGTTTCTTCATCAATCCCTATATGTATCTTGCGCCACACCCGACGTTTCGGCCCGCCATGCTTGCGAGCGTTCCACTCACCTTCGCCCTCAACTTTGATGCCGGTACTGTCGATAAGGAGGTTTAGCGGGCCCTTTGAGCCCTGATACGGGATGGTAACCGATAGCCTTTTCTGACGCCGACATAACGTGCTGAAGTCTGGGACCTCCCAGTCAAGGTCGATCAATTTCAACAGGCTTTCCACAAAGCCCGTCGCCTGCCTCAAAGGCATTCCGAACAGCACTTTCAACGTGAGACAGGCTTGGATCGCCGCGTCGCTATAGCGTGGCTGGCGGCCCCGTTTGCCCCCCTCTCATGGTTTGCAAACAAACCACTGCCGGGCAACGGTAGGCGCAGCTTTCCAAGTGACCTCTGGGTTAAACCAAATGGTCAGTGACCCGCGTCGCTTCAGGGCCTTGTTATACTCAGGCCAGTTCCTCGTGCGGTAAATCGGGGCGATAGGTTTACTCATGACGCCAGCTACCATGCTGGATTTACAACATGAATCCCTGATACGAGACTATTTGTGCAACAAAGCCATTCTGCGCTGCTTATGAAAATTATTCATTTTAAGAAAAATCCAAACGGGAGGCTCTGATGCTTATTCGTCTCCCTAGCCAAGTCGCGACGACGCCGATGATACAAGCTGTCATCCAGGCGAGTAGACAGGCGGGCGTTGACGGGAAAACCGTCAGTGTCAGGAATCTTTTTGCCTCCGGAGTATGAAAACAATCGCACTCGCTCAGCCAAAATTAACGCAACAGTTCCATCAAGACCTCGCCGAGGCAAATACGGAAGGCCATCAGAATGATAACTTAGTTACATCACCGACTGACCGAAGTGGGACCATTCCTGCTGAGGCCCGCAGGCCGAACGAACCCCTACACGCCCCCCTCGATGCCAGCGGCTAGGCGCAAAAGTACTTGCGGGTGCGGTGCAACCCGGCGAGCAAAAGCCTCCCCTAGGTTTTTGATCCCATGGTTTGATGGCGCGATCTATTCTTTGGAATGGAAGGAAGCATTATGTGGGACAAATACGTCATGGCTGCGCCACGACTACGCACGCCATCAGAGCAACAATACAGCGATCGCAAGCTACGACCGCAGCTTTGAGTCGAGAACTTGGTATAAATGTCAAAACGGTCTCCAAATGGCGCAAGCGCAAAACTGTAGAAGACCGCAAGACTGGCCCCACGGACCCCAGTTCGACCGTTCTCAGCGCGGGGAAGAGGCGATGATCGTCTCTTTTCGACGTCATACGCTCCTACCGCTGGATGATTGTCTTTATGCCTTGCAGCCAACTATCCCACATCCATTGCCCGGCAGTTGCTTGCGGAGCAAGCAATGAGAGGGGGACGCGATCTTCCCTGCATCGTTGTTTGCAACGGCATGGGATATCCCGACTGCCAGATATGGAGGGTGACAAGCCGAAACGACAAAAGTTCAAACGCTATCCGATCGGATATTTTCATATCGACATTGCAGAGTTGCGCACCAACGAAGGAAAACTTTATCTCTTTGTTGCCATTCATTGCCCGGCAGTGAATCGCAAAGCGATGTCACGAGAGGGACCGAACCAGCAAGTTTGCCGTGGCACGGCTTGTAGAAAAAGCAAATCGCAAGACGGCCTGGGAGTTCCTGGAGGCTGTGCTGAAAGCGGTGCCATACAAGATCCACACAATTCTGACGGACAAGGGCATTCAATTTTGTGAGCAACCACGTAACCGGAACACACCATATTCACGGCCTATGCGGTTCGACATGATCTGCGATGCCAACAGGATTGAGCACCGGCTGACCAAGCCCAACCATCCATGGACCAATGGCCAGGTTGAGCGGATGAACCGCACGATCAAGGACGCAACAGTCAGGCGGCATCACTACGACAAGAATGATCAGCTGCACACCCATCTCGCAGACTTCATAGCGGCCTACAATTTCGCTCGAAGGCTGAAGACGCTCAACGGCCTGACGCCGTACGAATACATCTGCAAGATAGGGACTTCAGAACCAGAAAGATTCATCGTTAATCCGATCCAACAGATGCCGGGACCGAACACCTAGGGTCGGTTGCGGCCTACAACAAAGGCCCATTGCGACTTCTGCCGCAGAACCTGTTGAGATAGGTCGGTTTTTTACCTGAGCCGCAGACAGAGGCCGACCGGCGTGTCCGCACACGACTCCTACTTGCGCAGTCCAGTCTCAACCAACCAATTCCGAAACTCTTTTATTTACAAGAGCTCCGGAACGGTACTGTCAGAAGAAACCTGCTTGAGCCGGACGGGGCGGTCTCGTAGCGTTTGAGGATGACAAAATACAGCACCTTTCGCTACTTCAAGACATCCCCAAGGTGCTGTCAGACAAATCCTCCCCCCCCTCAGTTGACTGCCAAACGTCGGAACCTATGCCGAACAAAGCTGGCGCCACTCGGAAAGAGTCGCATCACGGCTGAGCTTGAAGTTGTCGCGTGAAGAGAGGTGGCGCTCCTGGTTGAAGGGGTTGTGAACCGAGGCCTCGACAGAAACGAACTTCTGCAGACTTCGCATGCGCCTAAAGCGCAGCATGGTCCGTTCCCGCTTTCGAAATGGCTGGTGTGAGTTCTCCACCCGATTGTTGAGCCAGCGGCCAGTTTCCAGTTTGTTAGCATTCCCGATGATCTTCCGCGCCGCGCCATAGGAACGCAGTTTGTCCGTCACGAGCATATGCACCTTGTTCAGGTATTGCCTAAGACAGCCATAGAGAACGTCGCCGTCGCAGAAGTAACTTCCCGCGCTCTTCATGTTTGAAAACGCATCCTGTCCGATCAGGAGAAATGCATCTGCCTCAATATGATTCATGCCGATGAACGGCAGTTTGCGAGTGGGGTCGCACCGTATGCTGTCAAGGTTTCGACGCCGTGTTGCAGCGTCTCAATGGCGCGTTTGCCGTCTGGCGTCGCGATCATTGTGTCGGCGCAGAAACAGTTCACTGGCTGCCATTGAGCCGATGTCTAGGGCTCCACCGCTAATAAAGGAAAGACAGTCGCCCCGCCCATTCCTGACAGCACATTTGCGCCAGCAATTTAGGGCAATGCCGTTCGCAAACTAGCTGCCAATTTCACCATTGACGTTCAAGGTGACATTGCCGGTGAATTTGGTAAATCAAGTCCCGCTCGGGTACAGTGTTAAGCTATCCCCAGAGCAGAAGAACTCTGAGCAAGCCCCCCGACTTCTCCATAGCCAGTATGATTGACACTAATTGAAAAGGTCAACGTTTGCTCGGTGTAGGCAATGATATCGCCAGTCGAAAAAGTTTGAACACCCTCATCAAAATTAAAAAGTGTTATGAGCAGGCCTTTCCAAAAGCTTTGAGCTTCGCCTAAGTACATCGCGCCAAAAAACACAAGTTTTGGATTTTTCGCGCCAAACGGCGGGCAAAGATTGATTTAAATTGAGCGGTGATACCGAAATCCACCGTCATAGGCATACCCTTCGCCACGACTTCTTTGCTATTGATAATAAATCAAAAAAACGTTGCATCAATCAGAAAAGCGTTCACAAACGCAGCATCAGCGCTTTAAGGAATCCGCACTTCAGCCCGCTCAAACTGCCCGAAATCCGTCCCACCGTCGTCAAACACAATCTCGACGTAGACGCTTTCTATCGACCCCAGCGGAAACACCACAAATGGCAGATAGTTATCCATATCGATCATAACATTAGGCTGAGCGAATTCCTCGTTGCACGGCTCCATCGGCATTACGTTGGTCGCAGGCTCGCCGTTGATGCCATAGCGGATGTCCCAAAGCCCACAACGCCACGCCATCAAATGTGAAAAATACAAAAAGTCTTGACCGTCAAATTCGCGCACGCCGATCCAGCTGTTCTTGGTCATCCCAAGGATCGGGCGAACTTCCATCGCGGTGGTGTATTTGCCGGTCGGGATTTGCGGTTCTGGTTCGCGTGCAGCACTCAGATCATCACCCGACCCAAGATCAAGTGGGGCGAGAACCGCCGGCGTGTCCTGCAGTTCGACCATCGCCACGTCGTCTATAGGTCCGCCGCGCCAGGTCGGTTCGATCCCAATACCAATGCCAATAATGAGTGGTAAGAATAAATCAATCATCGCTCTCTCCTTATGCAGCAAACCATATCCAGCAAACGGGCCTTCCCTTGGCGCCCGCAGCGCCCCTATAGTGGCCACATTGAGTAAGCAGGCAATAAAATGGCGAAAAAGACCACCTCGCGCGAGCAAACGGCCAGATCGACCCCGTCGTCACCCCCGTCGTCCGATTTTGATATCATGGTCGTTGGCCAAGGGGGGCGGCTGCAATATGAGGCCCTGTTGCTGGCGGCCTCCCTAAAGGCCAACGCGCCAACCTTTGCAGGTACCCTTTACGTCGCTGAACCACAGGCCGGACCGCTGTGGTCAAAGGATCCAACAATGCCCGGCGACATCAAAGGTGCGCTGGAAGACGCCGGCGCGGTAATCTTGCCCTTTGTCAACGAGGTCTTCGGCGCAACCTACCCCTATGGCAATAAAATCGAAGCGCTTTGCGCCATGCCTTCTGGTCGGAATTTCTTATTTCTGGACACCGATACCCTAATTGTCGGGGATATTGCCACGCTGACCACCGATTTCACCCAACCAAGCGCATCCATGCGACGCACGGGGACGTGGCCAGAAGAAGAACTATATTGGCCAGGCTATGGTGCCATATGGAAATCCCTTTATGATCGCTACGGGCTGGACTTTGAAGGTACGCTGGATACCGATCAGCCGGATGAATATTGGCAACGTTATCTGTATTTTAACGCGGGCTGGATCACCGGCCATGACGCGCCGACGTTCGGGGCGCGCTGGAAAGACTGGGCGCTGGATGTGCGCGACAACCGCCCCGAAGAATTGGTGCTGCAATCGCTGGACCCGTGGCTCGACCAAGTGACATTGCCGCTGGTGATCCACAGCTTTGGCGGCGGGCGCCCCGGCAGTGACCTCGCGGGGTTGGACGGTGATTTGACCTGCCACTACCGCATGTTGCCACTGCTATACGCACGCGAAAACGACGCAGTTGTTGCGGCGCTGGACGCGGTCACGGCCCCTAACAAGGTCAAAAAATGGCTCAAGCAATATGACCCGTTCAAACGGATGATCTACCAGGGGCGCGGCGAGAAAGTGCGGGCGCTGTTTGATCAAAACGACATGCCGCCACGCGAACGCCAGATCCGCAACCGGATCAAGAAA